>NZ_CAKKMI010000103.1:0-19754 GCF_918698105.1 Pseudomonas brassicacearum
GCTAAAAAAATGTTGGCTGATACGCCGCCATCGCGAGCAAGCTCGCTCCCACATTGAATGGGGTCCGGCTGGAAATCCTCATACCCAAACCGTTTTGTCCGACAACATGTAGTGACCAAAAATAATCACTACAAAACCGTTGACGCCTCCGATTTGCCCTTGCATGATGCAGACGTCTCCCCGATCGGGAGTACAGGCAACTGTTTGAGCAAGCTCGTCTGACCGCCGAGCTGTTTTTTGGATAAGGGACTGCCCACAAGGCAGATTGAAGGTGCTGACCTGGCCTGACCGTCCGGTAACAAGGACGAGAAACGCCGGCGATCAATCCTCATGACGCGCGTGGTCGACCCTCGAAAGTTGACACTGCCTGAAGATTCTTCGCTGTTTCTCCTCGTTGTAGCGCATTTGCGTAGCAGCCCTTCGATAACACTACACAACCGATGCACGACCCCGTCGAAGTCAGGCGGAAGAATGCTGACGGCCTGGTTTCGGTAGCAGGCACGTACTTACCGAGTAGCGAAGTTTTTGCGAACCACCAGACAGATCAACCAAATGGTCAAGGGGCTTACACATGAATCTGAATAATCAACCATCTATTGATGAACTGGCTCGCATATTCGCAGCACACAAGGACACGCTCGACAGCCATATCCTGTGGATCAGCAAGACTGGCCAGGTGCATATGGACTGCCTGTCGCCCTACACCCGCGAAGACGAGTTCGAAAAGAACACGCAAGAGCTGGGTGCCCGGCTGAAGATGTACCGCCGTGGCCAGGGCTACGTTGGCAAGAAGGCCGCGGCCGACAAAGACTTCATCGGTCGCGTGTTGCAGACGCTGACCCAGGCCTGGCAGTCGATGCAGAACACTTCCGAGGTCCGGGTCATCGACCGCCTCTGCTGATACGTCCTGAACAAAAGGGCCCGCTCCTGATCCAGGAGCGGGCCCTTTTGTTTGTGGGACAAGCCCCTAGAACACCGACCAGCCAATCCGCTGACTCATCAATTCCAGCGCCGCCATGCCGGCCAGGGAATTGCCGGCGACGTTGAGTTCAGGCGACCAGACGCACACCGTGAAGCGCCCCGGCACCACGGCGACAATCCCGCCACCGACCCCGCTCTTGCCCGGCAGGCCGACGCGATAAGCGAAGTTGCCGGCCTCATCGTACAGGCCGCTGGTGGCCATGATGGAATTGACCTGCTGGGTCTGCCGGGCGCTGAGGATCTGTTCGCCGCTGTGCTTGCAGAACCCGTCGTTGGCCAGGAAGCAGAACGCCCGCGCCAGGTCGATGCAGCTCATCCGCAGGGCGCAGTGGCTGAAATAACTGCGCAGCACCGCTTCCACGTCGTTATGGAAATTGCCGAACGATTGCATCAGGTACGCCATCGCCGCGTTGCGCGCGCGGTGCTGGTATTCCGATTCGGCGACCTTGCCGTCCACCATTACCTGCGGGTTGCCCGACAGGCGGCGCACGAAATCGCGCATCGACAACGCCGGGGCGGCGAAGCGCGACTGGTTGATATCGCAGATCACCAACGCGCCGGCGTTGATGAACGGGTTGCGTGGTCGACCGCGTTCGAATTCCAGTTGCACCAGGGAATTGAACGGTTGGCCGGACGGCTCATGGCCCAGGCGCTCCCAGATCGCTTCGCCGGAATGCCCGATGGCCTGCACCAGGCTGAACACCTTGGAAATACTCTGCACCGAAAACGCTGTTTCGGCGTCGCCGGCGCAATACAACTCGCCGTCGTTGCCATACACGGCAATGCCCAACTGGTTGGGCGCCACAGTGCCCAGGGCCGGTATGTAGTCGGCCACCTTGCCCTGACCAATCAGGGGGCGAACCGCATCGAGGATCTCGTTCAACAGTGCTTGCATATGCGCGGGGTCCAGTCATTCCCCGTTCGAGTGCGGGGATACAGACGCTAGACGCTGGTGGGCGGGGTCAGAGCACACTGTTTCATCAAACTGCGTAAACACATCCTGTGGCGAGGGGATTTATCCCCGCTGGGTCGCGAAGCGGCCCCAATCTGCCTTCTGGATGTATCAGATTTATCGTGTCCAGGCATTCGAAGGGCTGCTTCGCAGCCCAACGGGGATAAATCCCCTCGCCACAAAATGTGTTTGCCTCATGCTCTTCAACATTTTTCGGGGGCGCCGGGCGTCAAATCGAGCGGTCTATAGTTCAAAGGATCAATCGGCAGGAGTAGACGATGCGCCAGATCATGCAAAAAGAACCCTGGTGGGCCTCACCGCCCAAGCCCGGGCAGGATGAAAACGAGCTGGAATGGGGCTGGCTGGTGATCTACAGCGAAGGCGAACCGCGCTTCGAGTTCATCAAGGAGCGCCCATCGGACGAGCAGATCCGCCGACGCAAAGGTTGTCGTGTCACCCTCGGATCGGAATGAGCCAGCCCGTCACGGCTTGATGTCCGGCAATGCCACCGCGCGATTGGCCAGGTCCGCCTCCACCAGGTTGCCTTCTATTTCCTCGTCCAGGTAGTACACCGGCGCCATCACCCCGCTGAGGGGATGCTTGAGCGACTTGGACCACGCCTCATCGAACGCGGCGCTCAGGCTTTTGCGGATCTGCGCCTCCATTTCCGGCCGCTCGCCTTCGTGGATGATCGCGCGAATACCCGCCACGCCCACCGAGATCAATGCGCCGGCGGCCTTCCCGGCTACTGCTGCCGCCGCGCCGGTCGCCCCACGGGTGGCAAATTGCGCCTCGATTTTCTCGCTGGTGCGTTGCGCCACCGTTGCGATCACCGCCTCCGATGGCCCGGCACCTGTGGCAGCGGCCTTGTTGACGTGATCGATCAGGGCCGTATAAGCCGGCAGTGTGTTCAGCGGTTCGGTATGGATCATCTCGTACAATGACGCGTTACGCGCCGCCGGCGGCCCCAGGTTGACGGCAGGAATGCCGTGCAGGCGACGGTTCATCAGTTCGTTCGGGATTCGATGCCGCTGGGCGATGACTTGGACCTGTTGATTGAGCTGGCGTATGTAGTAGTTCGTCGCGGTGGCCCTGATTGCCTCGGGATCGATTTCCACGGCCACCGGCTCCAGCACCTGTTCGCGGTATTGCTCTTGCAGGTAGACCGCCAGGCGCCTGGCCGAGGAATCCGCCTCGCCCTCGGCGCTGGCGGCGTACCAACTGACCTTCACCGCCAGCCATTCCTGGGTCCAGTAGCTGCTGAACCAGGGGATGAACTCGGCCTCGGTACGCTCATAGACCAACACACGCCAATGCTCCATCGACCCGCGGGCATAAAGCCCGGCCTGTTCGATAGCGCTTTTCGAGGCGGCGATGATCTGCTGGTCCACCTGTCGCCAAGTGGCCTGGTCAATCGTCACCGTGGCAGCCTGTTGACCGCGCTGTGACGTGGCGCACCCCGCCAGAACGAGCATAACGGCCAACATCAGCGAACGCAGCACAGTCGCGCCCCCCCGGATCCAGGTCATCCACGGAGTTGAGTATAGGTCGCCTCGCTCCTACAAGGATTCTCAAAACCGGGTGAAATGCTCGAACTGCCAGGCGTCGGCCGCTGCGTCGCCGGATGCTTTGTGAAGGGCACCCGTCGGTGTCCAATCGGTACGCTTGCCCACCAAGGTCCCCAGGTAAGGCCTGGCGACCTCCAATACCCGTTCGTAGTCCATCTGTTCCGGCTCGACGATACCGCGATCCGGATGTTCGATGGCCCAGACGATCCCCGCCAGTACACCTGCCGCCACTTGCAGGCTGGTGGCGTTATTGAAGGGCACCAAGGCCCTCGCCTCGTCAATGCTCAGCACCGAGCCGAACCAGTAGGCGTTCATTTCATGGCCCATCAGCAACACGCCCAAGGCATCCACCCCGCCGGGGTCGATTTCGCCGTTGAGAATCCGCTGTCGGGCCTGGGTTTCCCAGCCGCGACCGATCAGCTCATGGATCGACAGCCAGGCATCGTTGCACGGGTGATAGGCATAATGCAGGGTGGGTCGATAAACCAACCTGCGTTGCTCCTTTAAAGTCAACAGGTCGGACGTCGAAGCGGTTTCGTGGTGGGTAATCATCAGCCCCAGGCAGGGCCCGCCCACCGGGGTCCAGGTCTTGACCAAGACACTGGCGCTCGGGCGTTCCAGATAGATCGCGTTGCGACTGCCGAAACGATGGCGCCGGGCAGTGGATGGCCAAGTCCGCTCATGAGTGCCCCACCCCAACTCCGCCGGCTGGCGCGCCTCGCTGATGAAGCCCTCCACCGACCAGGTGTTGACGAACTCATCGTCCCCCTTGGGGGCCCGGGCGCGCTGGCTGTCACGTTCGGCAAAATGAATGACCTTGATGCCCAATGCCATGCTCAGTCTGGCCCAATCCACACCGTCCTGTTGTTGTGGCAACGGATGCTTGAGTTGCATCGCCAATTCAACCAATCCGGCCTTGAGCAAATGGGTGATCAAACCGGGGTTGGCACCATGGGCCACCACCGCCGTCGGGCCTTTGCCCAACTTTTTTTGCAGGTCCAGCACCTGATAGCGCAAGGCGTAATTGGTGCGATGGGAAAGATCCAGGTGCGGATCGTCGTAGCCCCCAGCCCACGGTTCTACGCAGGTGTCGAGGTACAATGCGCCTTTCTCGAAGGCATAGGCCATGAGGTCCAGGGAGCTGACTTCGACCGACAGGTTGACGATGAAATCCCCGCGCTTGACGACGCGATCCAGCGTTTGCACGTAGGTTGGCCTGGTCAAGGCCTTGCGAACGAAGCGAATTCCGCGCTCCTTGAACCAGATGTTCTGGTCGATCACCGGTGCGATGACGGTGATCTGCTTGACCACGACGTGATCCTGCCCCAGCAGCAGGGGCAACGTGGCCCGGGCGATGGAACCGAAGCCGATGAAAATCAGATGGCCTGTGAACGGGATCTGACGTTTCATGCGCTGCCTCCTGGGAAGGGTGTAGCGCCCATGAAATAACCGAACGAAAATCGAGGCTACTGTCAATGTTGACAGGTACGGCGCAGGTCCTCCTGCGCCGCGCCCCGCGTTCCCCTACGAAGTGCCCAGCCCGCCGGACAAGTCCGCGCCAGAGGATGCCCGTTCGTTGGCCGGCATGGCGGAGGGCTCGTCACGATGCTCAGTGGTCTTGCTCACCGTATCGCGCACCGTTTCATAGCCCTCCCGCGCCGTGCGCTTGACCTTGTCGGCCAGATCGGCGCTGGTCTTGCCCATCGCTCGCTGTTCGGTGGAGGTGCTGGGCAATGCCGCTCCCAGCATCGCCCCTAGGGCAATACCCGCAGCCGCCATCATCAGCGGTTGCTCCTTGAAGAGGCGGCTGAATTCATCGCCCAGGTTTTGCGACCCCTGGGCCATGCGCTCGCCCGCCTGGTGAGCGTTGTGCCGGGCATGCCGGGCGCTGGCGCCCAAGTCGTCCGCCAGGTGCGCGGCCTTGTCCTTGAGGTGGTGAAAGCCTTCGCGCAACGAATCGCTACTGCTGTGCAGGTGTTCACGAGCACTGTCCAGGCCATCGGCAAGCCCATCGCTCCAGGCGCTGGAGTCCTGGTCGGGACCGACGCGATATCCGGCCCGCGGCGGATGGTTCTGGCCAAGCATCAACCAGCACAGACCGACCGTGGTCAGCACGGTCGGCACTGGATTGTTGCGTACCGTAGTGCCCAGGTTGCCGAAAAATTCGGCGCCATTTCCCTTCACAAGCCCCAGGGCCTGATCCAGCATTTGCCCTGGCGTGAACTTGCTGCCCAAGGCATCGACGATATGGCTGATATGGGCACGTTGCTCGTCGATTTCGCGCTCGATGGTCTCCGGGCTCTTTTCGGATTCGGTTTTGAATTCATCCTTCATGAGGCTTTCCTCCGCAAGGCTTCCTGGTCTTTGTTCAAGGCATCGAGCGTTCGCTCAGGCTTGAAGTGAGACGGCTCGAACTGTTTCTTGCCCGACTGCACCATGACCAAACCGATGATCATGACCACCACGCCCACGATCAGCGCCGCCAGCCACGGGGCCATCACGGTGCTCAGGCCATAGACCACCGCCATCAGCAGAATGATGAAGCCGGCCAACAGCACCAGCGCCCCACCGGCCACCGCGGCAATCCCCGCCTTGAGGGTGTTGAGACTGGCCTGGAACTCAGCCTTGGCCAGCGCCAGTTCCTTGGTAAACAGCGAGGGGACTTCGTGGGTCAATTGCTTCAACAACCCCACCACCGAAGCGTCGTTATCGGACACCGAAGCCCCGGCGCTACGCTGCATATCGGGTTCATGTCGGTTCATCACAACTCTCCTCTGATATTGGCCGAGCCAGGCAGCGAGCCCGTGGCGGCGTCACTGGGGTGGTCCTGTACACTGGGCGATGTCGGGGTGATGCCTGTGGCCATGCCACTGGCAGTCCCGGCACCGGGGCCGATGGGATCGGGGACCTGGTCGAAGGGTCGGTGCGCGGCAAAACCACCGGCCGGCGGGTTGGAATGGCCGGCTGCCGGATCTTCGGTTTCGCTGGCGATGGATGGGCTGCCCGCCTTCAAAAAACGCGAAAGCCCAAAGCCCACCGCGACACTGCCGGCCATGAACAGCCCTGGATTGTCCCGGGCCAGACGGGCGCCATCGTGCAGCAGTTGCTCGGCGCTCATGTTGCGTAATTTGCCGGCCAGGCCGGTCATCGAGTCCGCCATGTCCGCCAGGTAGTGGGACAGCCCAAGGGGATCGCTGGCTTCGAGTTCCGAGCCGGCCGACTTGGCCCCCCGCGCCAGCGCATCGATCTGGTCGGCGGCGGTATCGCGGTATTGGCCGAAGTGCGCATCGGCCTGTTCGCGTGCGCTGCCGATGGCGTCGTTCACTCGCGCCTTGATGTCATCGGGTCGGTTATCGCGTGATTGATCGGGGTTGTTGTCCGGGATAGTCATGTCTGTCCATCGCCTCCGTGGTGAAAAACTCAACTACAGGCAACCGCCGCAGCGATGCCCGAATAAGTGCCTCTCAGAACAAATGACGGAGCGCGCTGAAACCTAGTTCCAACGAATTTGAATACTGGATGCTGTGTGGTCGTTAGGGCCGCCGGATGGTTTTTTTAGACAATAAAAAGGGCATTGGAGTGAACACCAATGCCCGATTTCAATTTCGCCTTTGCGAGGGAGCAAGCTCTCCTCACAAAGGTCGCGACGTAGACCTCAGGAATCCATCGTTGCCGCCTGATTACCGCCCTGCTCGGCAATTTTCGAGAGTTTCTCGTCGGTGGCTTTTTCTTCCTTGAGGGTCGCCAGCAGCAGGCCGACCACTTCATCGCCCAGGTTCAAGTGCTTGGCCATGGCAATCAAGGTGCCGTAGCTGGCGATTTCGTAATGCTCGACTTTCTGCGCCGCGCCGATCAGCCCCGCATCGAGCACCGCACCTTTTTCGATTTCTTCAATCAGCTCCTTGGACTCTTCCACCAGCCCTTCCATGGCGATGCACTTCATGCGCTTGAGCTTGATACCCGCCACTTCGACGAGCGTATCAATGCGTTCGATCTGCCCCTGGGTTTCTTCCAGGTGATCGTTGAAGGCTTGTGCGAGCAAGGGGTTGGTGGCGGCCCGGGCCATGCGCGGCAAGGCACGGGTGATCTGTTTTTCAGCGCTATAGACGTCGGACAGTTCGTGAATGAACAGGTCCGTTACGGTTTTTCTGGCCATCTCAATCATCCTCTGGGCAAAAAAAGACACGCCACTTGGCGAACCTCGAAAGGTTGATGAGGTGAAGCCGGCATGCGCCGCTTCACCTGTCATCAACACTGACTCGGAGAGATTTTCGGGCGTTCCAGAAATTTGCCGAAACATTGACAGAGGGTATCGGTGAATCTTTCAACCCAACGCCGTGTCGAGAAACATCATGACCGCAAACCCCATCATCAACCCCAGAGTGGCCGGGGTTTCATGACCATTGCGATGGGTTTCGGGGATCACCTCGTGGGACACCACGAAGATCATCGCCCCCGCCGCCAACCCCAGGCTGATGGGGTACGCGACGGCGACGCCCGAGGACATGCCCAAGCCGATCACCGCGCCCAAAGGCTCCATCAACCCCGACCCGACCGCGATGAGCGCGGCACGCAAGGTGCTGATACCGGTGACCCGCAGCGCCATGGCAATGGCCAGGCCTTCGGGGATGTCCTGGATGGCGATGGCAGTGGTCAGGGGCAGGCCGACCTTGAAGTCGCCGCCGGCAAAACTGACGCCGATGGCCATGCCTTCTGGCAAGTTGTGCAAGGTGATGGCAAGCACGAACAACCAGACACGATTGATACGCTCGGCCTGGGGACCACGCCGGCCACTGAGTTCGTGCTCGTGCGGCACGAAACGGTCCAGGCCGATCATCAGGGCCACGCCCAGGCCCAGGCCAACCACGACGACAAACGCGGCCAGCAGCTGGTTGCCACAGATGATTTGTGCCGCTTCGATGCCCGGCAGGATCAATGAGAACGAGCTGGCGGCGAGCATCATGCCGGCGGCAAACCCCAGCATGATGTCCTGGGTGCGCGAGGAGATATCCCGCAGCACCACCGCCATCAACGCCCCGAGGGCGGTGGCGGCAAAACCTGAGGTACCGCCCAGCACGGCGTAGCCCAGGTGTTGACGATTGGCGCCCACCAGAGCGTTGTAGCCACTGTAGAGCAACAACGCGGCCACCAACGCCAGCCCGAGCCAGAACGCCAGCCCCAACAAAAGGTTGTCTTGCACAGGGTTGAGCCAGGTGCGCCAGGGGGAGCGAATCCGGGAGGTGGGCTGGTCCATCGAATGTCCTTACTGGTCTCGACCTTGGCATGGCTGATCGTTGCGGCAATGGCCGCAACGATCAGTCGCAATAGCAGGCGAGGGAGTCGCCTCCCCCGCCATTTGTTTACAGTTTGTCACCTTGCATCCCCGAACCCAAGTCGGCGCCTGTAGTGGGGTTACTGTCGGGGTCGGACATCGTCCGCGCCTTCATGTCCATCAACAGTGCCTCGTCCTTTTCACTCAACTGCACACTGGCCAGGCCATCGCCACCGTCGACCGCCGGCACCGGATTTTCGACGAACTCCCAATCGTCGCCCTGGTTCCATGGGCCGCGCACGCTAGGTTCACCTTGGGACATATTGAAGTACACATTGGTGAACTCCGGCATGCCTGGCAGTTTACCTTGAGGGAAGTTGGGCTGGATGGCATGCAACGCTTTTTCGAATGACAACTGATGGGCGATTTCACGCGTCATCAAAAAGCCCAGCGCTTCTTTTACACCAGGGTCGTCAGTGACATTCATCAATCGTTCATAGACAATTTTTGCCCGGGCTTCGGCAGCGATGTTGGAACGCATGTCTGCCGTCGGCTCGCCGATGGTATCCACGTAAGCGGCAGTCCAGGGCACCCCGGCGGAGTTGGTCAGGGGTGAACCGGCACCGTACAGCAGGCTGGTGATGTGAGAGTCGTTACCGGCACCGTTGATGTCCCGGTACAGTTGGCCCTCCTTCTCCACGCCTTCGGCCATCTTGCCCTTGGCGCCCTTGTTCAACATCACGATGATCGAGCCGATCACTTCCAGGTGGCTGAGCTCTTCGGTGGCGATGTCCATCAGCAAATCCTTGCGGCCCGGGTCGTCCTCGGACAAGGCCTGGGTGAAATAACGCGACGCCGCCGCCAGTTCCCCCTGAGCCCCACCGAACTGCTCGAGCAGCAGGTTGGCAAGTCCAGGATTAGGCTCAGCGACACGCACGGTGTACTGCAATCGCTTGTTATGTAGAAACATAATTGAACTCCTCACTCAGGCACCCGTCATGAGAACACTGCGTACGGCAGGTCCATGAAAGTCTGAAGAAGTTAAATGAATAAAATTTAGTTTTTATTCAAACCAGAAGACGAATGGCCAATTACAATCCAGACCAACTTGTCGACGGCATTAAAACAATTAATAGATCAGCGAAGCCAAGCACGATATACCCGACTACACGCGGTCATAACATCAAGTCGGGACAGGTCCCGTGCCAATGGCACGGGACCTGCGAGACCACGAGACATTATGAATTACGACCGCCACCGTGGCTGTTTTCACCGCCTTTCCTGCCGGCTTCGGAGGCTTTTTCCCGGTCGTTGGCAAAGTTGCCGCCCGAGGCCTGGCCACCTTTGCGGCCGGCTTCCGAAGCCCGCTCTGGGTCATTGGCAAAGTTACCACCCGAGGCCTGCCCGCCTTTGCGGCCGGCTTCTGCGGCACGTCCAGGGTCGTTGGCAAAATTGCCGCCGGAGGCCTGGCCTCCCTTGCGTCCAGCCTCGGAGGCGCGCTCGGGATTATTGGCAAAGTTGCCCCCCGATGCCTGTCCGCCTTTTTTCCCGGCTTCCGATGCCTTCTCACGATCGTTAGCGAAATTGCCAGGGTTGTTATTACCTGTGTTAGCCATTTCATTCACCTCGTTTAGTTGATATCCACGAGTCATGCTGACTCGTCTTATTCGGAAAACATGACGCCGCCAAGGTTTTAAGGAAACGCTGTAAACGGCGACGAATGGTCAATCCTCAATTTATATGGCCGCGGCCGTGATTTTCATTGCATCAAATTATTAAACAGGCCGAGACTGAAACTTCCTGTGGGAGCGAGCTTGCTCGCGATGGCGGTGTGTCAGTCGATATCAATACAGGCTGATCCGACGCTTTCGTCGGATCGCCGCCCGGAGCAAGCTCGCTCCCACATGGGGCCCATCGAGGAAAACAGTGCGTGTCTTTCCACGCTGTCCGCCAAAGGTCGGGCAACGCCGGCACCCCATTGCACCGGTCTCGTCACCCTGGCCTCGCGCCGTTCCAGGAAGCCAAAACTCGCGGGCTGCCGGCGTTGTCCTGCACCACCGCACTGACCGGCTTGCGGCGTCCGGATACCCTGTCGCCGATACCCGGATTCAAGAATGCTCAGGGTGAAATCGGATCGCTCGCCGGAAACGTTTCCTCCAGCGCGTCGTCCAGCTGGTTGTTGGTGATGTTGCGCTCACCCACCTTGCCACTGCGTTCGCAATGGCAATCGGGCGACGGGCAAGGTTCACCGTTGGGATGTTGTTCGGCGCACGCCTGGCTGCAATAAGCCTCGCCGTCGTGGTTGAACCGTTGCGGGTCCGCCTCGCATTGGCAATCGGGGCAACCGCACTTTAAGTTGCTCATGTTCTTTCTCCCGAGGTAACGGGTTGAAGGCGCCGTCAGGAAGAGCCCACCAGCAATTGGACCTCAAGGTTCGCCGCCGCCACACCGTGGTTTGCCACATACACATCGGCGGTCCAGCCCTTGGTCAGGTTGTGATAGGACTGAGTGCCCAAGGCCGTGCCGCTGTCCCATTCCAGGATGTCGCCAATATCGATGTCATTGGCTGGATTCAGCTCAAGCACCGTATGGCGATCCTCCTGCCCCACGTACACCCCCACCATTGAACTCTGTCGATTGATGGCCCGTACTTCACCCTTGGTCTGCTTCATACGTTTGCTCTCTCGGCAGTTTTCAGGAGCAGCCGCACCACAGGGCCGGCCGCTCTTTGCTGCTCAGCGCTTGGCTTCGGTATGCGGGGCCGCTGAACGCTCCAGGAACGCTGCGGTAATCTGCGGCAGGTGGTCGCGCAACCAGTCGGCCATGGCGATTTCCTGTGGCAGGATCTGTTCGCAAGCCCGTTGTGTCTCCACATCGCCCGCCACTTTCGCGGCCTCGATCAACACGGTGTAAGAGGCGATCTCGAGGTTCTCGAACACGTAGCCACTCATGGCCCCCTTGACCACTTCGTCGCTCATCGTCATCCCGCCCACCGCTTGACCGAAGGCCATGAGTTTGCCGGCCAGGTCCTTGAGCGTCGACGTGCTGCCGCCCAGGCGCTGAATGCATTGTTCCACCAGCTTCTGCTGCCCGAGCGTCTCCTCGAGGTGCTGTTCGATCCGGGTCTTGAGTGCCGGGTAATGCTCAAGACGTTCGGCCTGGGCCTTGAGCATTTTTTCCGCTTGCTGTTCCATGGCATGGGCGTCGTTGAGCCAATCCAGCAGGTTCTCTTTAGGCGTTGCCATTTCCTTCTCCTTAGCCGTGGTCGCTACTGCAGCGCAGCGCGACAGTTCTGAAGTACCGCACATAAAAGTGGATAGCGCGGCACAGGGGAAGTTTGAAGAAAACAGGGGCCAGGGCGACGAAAGGCGCCACAGGGATTTCCCTGCTCAATCGCAGTGCTAACCTCAACAGCTCCAGACCAACGTGGCCCTTGATATGCCAGAAGACTTTCATCAAGCACCCATCGATCAATTGCAGGCACACATGGCCGGGCGCCGTTTCCTGGTGCTCACCGGAGCCGGCATCAGCACCCCTTCGGGCATCCCGGACTATCGCGACAGCGACGGTGTACGCCGGGGTCGACAGCCGATGATGTACCAGGAGTTCCTCGCCCAGGCCGAGGCACGGCGACGCTACTGGGCGCGAGCGATGCTGGGCTGGCCGCGAGTGCGGCAGGCCAGGCCGAACGCGGCTCACGAAGCCCTGGCCGAGTTGCAGGCACGGCAACGCATCACCGGCCTGATTACCCAGAATGTCGACACGCTGCATGACCAGGCCGGCAGCCAGGACGTCATCGAACTGCACGGCAGCCTGCATCGCGTGCTGTGCCTGGATTGCGGCCAGCGCAGCGAACGACAGCAGATTCAACAGTTGATGGAAACCGAAAACCCTTACCTGGCCGGCGTCGATGCGGTGCAAGCGCCCGATGGCGACACCCTGCTCGACCCGGCCTTCGAGGCGCGCTTCCAGGTGCCCCGCTGCCCCCACTGCGGCGGCGAACGGTTGAAACCCGACGTGGTGTTTTTCGGCGAGAACGTCGCCCCCCTCACCGCGACCCGTGCCATGCAAGCCGTCGAGCAAGCGGACGGCCTGCTGGTGGTGGGCTCGTCGCTGATGGCGTATTCGGCGTTTCGCCTGTGCCGGGCCATCAAGGACCAGGGCAAGCCGCTGCTGGCGATCAACCGGGGCAAGACCCGGGCCGATGAACTGCTGGATCTCAAGCTGGAAGAGCCGTGTGAGCAACTATTGCCACTATTGATCTGACACCACGCCATACCCCTGTGGGAGCGAGCTTGCTCGCGATGGCGGAGTGTCAGTCAATATCAACGCTGGCTGATCCGACGCCATCGCGAGCAAGCTCGCTCCCACAGGGTCATCACTCCCACAGGGTTAATGTTGGCCTGCGGTCAATGTGCCCAAATCCTGATCCCTGAGCGTATCGAACAACGCCTGCGCCGCCGCCGACAGTTCATGCCCCGGCTTGGTCAGCACCCCGATGGCCCGTTCGATCACCGGATCGCTCAAGGTGATGCAACGGGCACCCAGTTCATGCATCTGCCCGACGCACAGCGCCGGCACGGCACTCACCCCCAGCCCGCTGGCGACCATCCGTCCGACGGTCGCCAACTGGTGGCTCTCGAACTCCACGGGCAGTTTCATGCCACGGGCCTGTAGATGCTCTTCCAGCATCACCCGTACGGTGGAGGGCCGTTGCAGCGTGATGAAGGGCTGCTCCAGCAGGGTTTCCCAGTGGATTTCGTAGCGCTGGGCAAACGGTGAGTCCAGCGGCACCACCGCGACGAAGCGATCCAGATACAAGGGCGTGAATGCCAATGATGAACCCTGCATCGGCTCGAACGCCACGCCCAGTTCGACATGACGATCACGGACCATTTCCAGCACTTGTTCGTTGATCACGTCGTTGACCGTGACGTTGACATTCGGATAACGGGCGCGGAAGGTCTTGAGGATCGGCGGCAGCAGGTTGCCGGCAAACGACGGCATCGCCGCCAACGTCACGCGGCCACGCTGCAAGGTGAAGCGCTGGCGCATTTCGTCCTCGGCGTTGTCCCAGTCGGCAATCAGCCGGCGGGCCAGCGGCAACAAGGATTCGCCTTCGGGCGTCAGCGCCACGTTACGGGTATTGCGGCTGAACAAACGACCGCCAAGGCCTTCTTCCAGGGCCTTGATGGTCAGGCTCAAGGCCGATTGGGACAGGTGCAGCCGCTCGCAGGCCACGGCAAAGCTCAGGCTCTGGGCCACGGCGAGGAAGGCGCGGATTTGCTTGAGGGTCATGCTCGCTACGCTCCAAGGTCTATTGTTGAGTTTTATCAATCAATCCAACCTAAAAATCAACTTAACAAATATATGACTTGGCGCAACACTGCACCCCATTGCGACCCCATCAAGAATAAAAGAGGTGTCTATGGCAGGTTTCGACAAACGCGTGAGCTCTTATGAGCAAGCGCTGGAAGGCTTGAAGGACGGTATGACCGTCATCGCCGGCGGCTTCGGCCTGTGCGGTATCCCGGAAAACCTGATCGCCGAGATCAAGCGCAAGGGCATCCGCGACCTCACCGTAGTGTCCAATAACTGCGGCGTCGACGGCTTCGGCCTCGGCGTGCTGCTGGAAGACCGGCAGATCCGCAAGGTGGTCGCCTCCTACGTGGGCGAAAACGCCCTGTTCGAGAAGCAACTGCTCAGCGGTGAAATCGAAGTCGTACTTACCCCCCAAGGCACCCTCGCGGAAAAAATGCGCGCCGGCGGCGCAGGCATCCCGGCGTTCTTCACCGCCACCGGCGTCGGCACCCCGGTGGCCGAAGGCAAGGAAGTGCGTGAATTCCATGGTCGCCAGTACCTGATGGAAGAATCCATCACCGGCGACTTCGCCATCGTCAAAGGCTGGAAGGCCGATCATTTCGGCAACGTGATCTATCGCCACACCGCCCAGAACTTCAATCCACTGGCCGCCACGGCGGGCAAGATCACGGTGGTGGAAGTCGAAGAAATCGTCGAACCCGGCGAGCTGGACCCGACGCAGATCCACACCCCTGGCATCTACGTCGACCGGGTCATTTGCGGCACGTTCGAAAAACGCATCGAACAGCGCACCGTGCGTAAGTGATCCCCTGCCCCCGGCCCGAATGAAGGAATAACAACATGGCACTTTCCCGCGAACAAATGGCTCAACGCGTCGCCCGCGAAATGCAGGACGGCTACTACGTAAACCTGGGCATCGGCATTCCGACCCTGGTCGCCAACTACATTCCCGAAGGCATGGAAGTCATGCTGCAATCGGAAAACGGCCTGCTCGGCATGGGCGCGTTTCCCACCGAAGCCGAAGTCGATGCCGACATGATCAACGCCGGCAAGCAGACCGTCACCGCGCGCATTGGCGCGTCGATCTTCTCTTCGGCCGAATCGTTTGCCATGATCCGTGGCGGCCATATCGACCTGACCGTGCTGGGCGCGTTCGAGGTGGATGTCGAAGGCAACATCGCCTCGTGGATGATCCCCGGCAAACTGGTCAAGGGCATGGGCGGCGCGATGGACCTGGTGGCCGGTGCCGAGAACATCATCGTCACCATGACCCACGCGTCCAAGGACGGCGAGTCGAAACTGCTGCCGCGTTGCAGCCTGCCGCTGACCGGTGCCGGTTGCATCAAGCGCGTACTGACCGACCTGGCCTACCTGGAAATCCAGGACGGCGCCTTCATCCTGAAAGAACGCGCCCCGGGCGTCAGCGTCGAGGAAATCGTCGCCAAGACCGCCGGCAAATTGATCGTGCCGGACCATGTGCCTGAAATGCAGTTCGTTGCCCAGTGAGGAGAGATTCGATGCAAGAAGTCGTGATTGTCGCCGCTACCCGTACCGCCATCGGCAGTTTCCAGGGTTCGCTGGCTTCCATTCCCGCGCCGGAACTCGGTGCCGCGGTGATTCGTCGCCTGCTGGAACAGACCGGTTTGTCGGGTGAACAGGTCGATGAGGTGATTCTTGGCCAGGTGCTGACCGCAGGTTCCGGGCAAAACCCGGCTCGCCAGGCGGCGATCCTGGCTGGCCTGCCCCATGCGGTGCCGGCGCTGACCCTGAACAAAGTCTGCGGCTCGGGCCTCAAGGCGTTGCACCTGGGTGCCCAGGCGATCCGCTGTGGCGACGCCGACGTCATCATCGCCGGCGGCATGGAGAACATGAGCCTGGCCCCGTACGTGTTGCCGGCCGCCCGCACCGGCCTGCGCATGGGCCACGCGAAGATGATCGACAGCATGATCACCGACGGCCTGTGGGATGCCTTCAACGATTACCACATGGGCATTACCGCCGAGAACCTGGTGGACAAGTACGGCATCAGCCGCGAGGAGCAGGACGCGTTCTCTGCCGCGTCCCAGCAGAAGGCCGTCGCCGCCATCGAGGGCGGTCGGTTCGCCGATGAGATCACGCCGATCCTGATTCCCCAGCGCAAAGGCGACCCTGTGGCGTTCGCCACCGACGAGCAACCGCGCGCCGGCACCACCGCCGAATCCCTGGGCAAGCTCAAGCCTGCCTTCAAGAAGGATGGCAGCGTCACCGCGGGCAACGCCTCCTCCCTCAACGACGGCGCCGCCGCGGTGATCCTGATGAGCGCGGAGAAAGCCAAGGCCCTGGGCCTGCCCGTGCTGGCGAAAATCAGTGCCTATGCCAATGCCGGCGTCGACCCGGCCATCATGGGCATTGGCCCGGTCTCGGCCACCCGCCGCTGCCTGGACAAGGCTGGCTGGTCGCTGGATCAACTGGACCTGGTCGAAGCCAACGAAGCCTTCGCCGCCCAGTCGCTGGCCGTGGCCCGGGAACTGAAATGGGACATGGACAAGGTCAACGTCAACGGCGGCGCCATCGCCCTGGGCCATCCTATTGGCGCATCGGGGTGCCGGGTACTGGTGTCGCTGCTGCATGAAATGATCAAGCGCGACGCCAAGAAAGGCCTCGCGACACTGTGCATCGGCGGCGGACAGGGCGTGGCCCTGGCGCTGGAACGGGCATAACCGACACAGGTTCAACGGTGGTTGCGCGGACCCACGAATATCCGCGTAGCCACTGGCACCACCACCGGCGCAATCTCGGTTGCGCCGGTTTTTTTTGCCTGCTGGTTTTGCGCATCGCCTGACGGCCCCTTCGCGAGCAGGCTCGCTCCCACAGGGGGGGTTGGGTGTTCACAGATCCGCTGCCCACCACAGATCCATTGTGGGAGCGAGCTTGCTCGCGATGGCGATGGGTCAGTTTGCATTGATGCTGAATGTGCAGGCCCCATCGCGAGCAAGCTCGCTCCCACAGGGGGGGCTTGGGTGTTCACAAATGCGCTGCCCACCGCAGATCCACTGTGGGAGCGGGCTTGCTCGCGAAAGCGGTGGGTCAGTTTGCATTGATGCTGAATGTGCAGGCCCCATCGCGAGCAAGCTCGCTCCCACAGGGGGGCTTGGGTGTTCACAGATCCGCGGCCCACCGCAGATCCACTGTGGGAGCTGAGCTTGCTCGCGATGGCGTGGGTCAGGTGACGGTGAACCGTCAGGAACCCGCGCCAAACCGGTCGCGGCTGTTGGTCAGGTGCAGCCACATGGCGGCGCGGGCGGCGTCCGGGTCTTGGCGTTTGATGGCGTTGAAGATCGCCTCATGCTCCAGGTTGGCCAGTTGTGCCAGTTTGCCCAGGTCCGCCTGGCCGCGTTCGGCCACGTTCACTCGGGTCCTGGGAATCATCGCACTGCCCAGGTGCTGCATGATTTCGACAAAACAGGCGTTGTCCGTGGCTTCGGCGATGAGCAGATGGAAGCGCCGGTCGGCCTCGACACAGCTGTCGTTGTTGCTGGACAGCCGCTGATAGTCATCCAGCGCCTGGCGCATCTGCTGCAACTGGTGTTCGCTGCGACGCTGGGCCGCCAAGGCGACTGCATGGGTTTCCAGGCCCAGGCGCAGCTCCAGGATTGCCCGCACCCCCGCCGCAGTGTCGACATTGAGCCGCAACCCCGGCTCGCCGGTTTGCGCCAGCACAAAGGTGCCGATGCCGTGGCGGGTCTCCACCAGCCCTGAAGCCTGCAACTTGGAAAGCGCCTCGCGCACCACCGTACGGCTGACCCCGTGCGCCTGCACGATGGCGCCTTCGGAGGGCAGCTTCTCCCCCGGTTTCAGTTGCCCCAGCACAATACTTTGGCTCAACTTCTCCACCAGGTCATAGGCCAGATTTTGGGTGCGCTTGCGGGCAGGCATTTCGGTGTTCGACTGCATGGAGGTGGGTCCTTGAACGGCGCGGTCTGAGCGGCGGATAAAAAACCACATCGACCGACAACTTGTATGACAACCTCAATCATGGCAGCCATTCAGCAACTTCGCCAGCCTGCCGCAAATCGATCAGATTCTTAAACTCACTATAAAACTTAATAAAATCAACCTATTAATAAAAAACCAAGGTCAGAACGCAGCCCAAAAATCAACAGACGCTTGTAAGATAAAATTTTCAAGTTGTATGATGTCTATCAACATCACCGTCATACGATGCCCGTATAAAAACAACGAGTGGGACAACCATGCATACCCAAGACACCCGCAAAGCCCCGATCATCACCAGCATGCAGGTCGTGCCCGTGGCCGGCCACGACGGCATGCTGCTGAACCTCAGCGGCGCCCATGGCCCGTTCTTCACCCGCAATATCGTCATTCTCAGGGACAACGCCGGCCACACCGGCGTGGGCGAAGTCCCAGGCGGCGAGCGCATTCGCCAGACCCTCGAAGACGCCCGTTCGCTGGTGGTCGGCAGCCCCATCGGCACGTACCAGAAGATCCTCAACACCGTGCGCCACGCTTTTGCCGACCGCGATGCCGGCGGCCGTGGCCTGCAGACTTTCGACCTGCGCATCACCATCCACGCGGTGACCGGCCTGGAAGCGGCCTTGCTGGATCTGCTCGGCCAGCACCTGGACGTACCGGTTGCGGCCCTGCTTGGCGAAGGCCAGCAACGCGATGAAGTGAAGATGCTCGGCTATCTGTTTTACGTCGGCGATCGCCAACAGACCGACCTGCCCTACCGCAGCGAGCCGGACGCCGCCAACGACTGGTTCCGCGTGCGCCATGAGAAAGCCCTGGACGCCGACGCCGTGGTCCGCCTCGCCGAGGCTGCCCACGCTCACTATGGTTTCCAGGACTTCAAGCTCAAGGGCGGCGTGCTGCAAGGCGACGCGGAGATTGAAGCGGTCACGGCGCTTGCAGAGCGCTTTCCCCAGGCACGCATCACCCTCGACCCGAACGGCGCCTGGTCACTCAAGGAAGCGATTCGTTTGTGCCGCGACCAGCACAAGGTGCTGGCCTACGCCGAAGACCCTTGCGGTGCCGAGAACGGTTATTCGGGTCGCGAGGTCATGGCCGAGTTCCGCCGCGCCACGGGTCTGAAGACCGCCACCAACATGATTGCCACAGACTGGCGCGAGATGGGCCACGCCATCACTTTGCAGTCCGTCGACATTCCCCTCGCCGATCCGCACTTCTGGACCATGCAGGGCTCCGTACGGGTGGCGCAAATGTGCAATGAATGGGGCCTGACCTGGGGCTCGCACTCCAACAACCACTTCGACATTTCCCTGGCGATGTTCACCCACGTGGCCGCCGCCGCACCGGGCGACATCACGGCCATCGACACCCATTGGATCTGGCAGGACGGCCAGCGGCTGACCAAGGCACCGTTGCAGATCCAGGGCGGCTGCGTGCAAGTGCCGAAAAAACCGGGGCTGGGGATTGAGCTGGACACCGACCAACTGGCCAAGGCCCATGAGTTATATAAAGGCATGGGCCTCGGGGCGCGGGACGATGCGGTGGCGATGCAGTACCTGATTCCGGGCTGGACGTTCAACAACAAACGGCCGTGCCTGGTTCGCTGAAGCGGGCAATATCCCTTGTGGGAGCGAGCTTGCTCGCGATGGCGGTGGGTCAGCCACATTGATGCTGACTGACACTCCGCTAT
>NZ_CAKKMI010000104.1:0-19209 GCF_918698105.1 Pseudomonas brassicacearum
GTGTCAGACACCCTGGTATGGCTGAGCCGACGCCATCGCGAGCAAGCTCGCTCCCACAGGGTTGGCGACAGCCCATCCGAGGGTTGCGAGCGGCCTATTTCTTTTCCGCTCCAGACTCTTGCATCTGCACCGAAGACTTGGTGCCGTCGGTGTTGTCCTTGGTCTCGTTGTCCGAGTTGTCGAAACAGCCGTGCAGGGCAAACAGGCAGCAGGCGAGGCAAAACGTGCGGGCGAAATTCATGATGTATTCCGATGCTGAGGGCTTTAAGAAGAGACCTGCGGGCGTGGTAATGGTTGCGACTGTCATCGTGCCGGACGATGAACGTCGACGGATGTTGGCGATTGAAATGTAAGTAGAATTTTCACCGCTTCGTTGCTGTCACACCAGACAGGTGCATCCCATAAGGAAACACAGCAATGACGTTCGCAAAAATCGCGCAAAAACTGGCCCTCTGGGCGGGGAGCCCCAAGACGTTCCTGGGGGCCATCGTGTTGTTGGCGCTATGGGCCGCCAGCGGACCTTTCTTTGGTTTCAACGACACCTGGCAATTGATCATCAACACTTCGACCACCATCATCACCTTCCTCATGGTGTTCCTGATCCAGAACACGCAGAACCGCGATACAGACATCTTGCATCTCAAGGTCGACGAATTATTGCGGGCGACCAAGGATGCAAAAAATGCAATGCTCGGCCTCGAGTCGCTGGACCTCAAGCAACTGGAAGCGCTGAGAAAGCATTACCAGGCCATGGGTAACGACGAGGCCAAGAGCCTTGATGGCGTGGAGAAAAAGAACAAGATCGACCTGAACCAGTGCTGATGCGTGTGCGCGAGTGGTGGTCAGGCCACTCGCGCATCCTGGCATCAAGGCAACGGGTTGCCTCCCGTCACACCAAACACTTCCCCGGTGATATAACTCGACTCCTGCGATGCCAGCAGCACATAGAGTGGCGCGCATTCAGCCGGTTGGCCCGGGCGCTTCATCGGTACCTGGGAACCAAAGGTAGGAATCTTTTCCCGAGGTTGACCGCCGCTCGGTTGCAGCACGGTCCAGATCGGCCCTGGCGCCACGGCATTGACCCGGATGCCCTTGCCGATGACCTGTCCGGCCAGCGCCTTGGTGAATGCCACGATCGCCGCTTTGGTGGTGGCGTAATCCAGCAGGGTCGCGGACGGGTCGTAGGATTGGATCGATGCGGTATTGATGATGGTCGCCCCTGCCGGCATCAGTGGGACCGCGGCCTTGCAGATCCAGAACATCGCATAGATGTTGGTCTTCATGGTGTCGTCAAACTGCGCCGTGGTGATGTCGGCGATGTCTTTTTGCGCCTCCTGCTTGCCGGCAACGTTCACCAGGATATCCAGCCCATCGAGTTGCTGCTGCGCCATCTTGACCATTTGCACACAGAACGCCTCGTCCTTGAGGTCGCCAGGAATCGCAATGGCCTTGCGGCCCTCGGCTTCGATCAGCTCGATGACTTGCCGGGCGTCGCGTTCTTCGCTGGGTAAATAGTTGATTGCCACATCAGCGCCTTCGCGGGCGTAGGCGATGGCTGCGGCGCGCCCAATCCCTGAGTCACCGCCAGTGACCAGCGCCTTGCGTCCCTCCAGGCGGCCGAAACCTTGGTAACTCTTTTCGCCATGGTCAGGCTGCGGCAGCATGTCCTGATCTATACCTGGAGGGGATTGCGGCTGGTCGGGAAATTCCGGGCGAGGATATTGGGTCAGGGGGTTCTGCATCGCGTATTGGTTGGGTTCTCGGCGTGTGGACATCGAGGTTCTCCTTTTCGGCGGGCAAAATCAGCCGGGGACGCTGGCGCCCCGGTCGTGAATGTAAAACCAGGTGCAGCAGATCAGCGGCTGGCTTGCAGCGCCCTGGCCATTTCGAGATGGGTCTGCAGTTTAGGCAGGGTTTCATCGGCGAAGGCCTTGATCTCCGGCACTTCGGTGGTCTGGGCCTCCTGCTGGATTTGCGCGATGGCCTCCTCGGTGGCCTTGACCTGGGTGGCGGCATACGCAGCCTCGAACGACTCGCCTTCCTTGACCTGCGGCATCAGGGCCTTGGCCTTGTCCGCCACCTCTTCCCGGGGGGCGACAGGCAAGTCGAGCTTCTTGGCGATCTTCGCCAGGTGTTGATTGGCCGTGGTGCGGTCGTTGATCACCATGATGGTGTAGTCCTTGACCTCCCTGGATTCGGCTTTTCCGTGGGCCATGCGACTTGTCTCGATGTCGGCCATGCCTTTGGCTGAGGCATCGTTGATGAATTCGGCAGGCGATTGGGCCCAGGCACTGTTGGCGCCCAGGCCCATCAGCACGACAAGACTGGTGGTGCGAAAAAAGGTGGCCATCCGGCTCATGATCGCGCCCTCCTCTGATGAAAATGCTGGCGGAGTCTCCGCCTCTGAATCAGAACCCTCCCAAATGATCAGGCGAAACGCCTGACCCGTTGCGGCCGGTTCCGGCTTTCGCCGGTTAGCTGTCGACAGCCGCGAGGGTGGTTCTCCCACTTCTGCGACCCGCTCCAGACACCTTCGTTCGATTTAGGGTGATGTTTCCGGCGAGCGGGCCTCACCTGGCATTTGAAACGAGCAAAGCCCGAAAGGTTAAAAAAAACGTCCAGCACCACGACGAACGGTGGCGCGCGATCAGATGCCGAACGCTCTGTGGTTCTGGCGTTTGGCCGCATACATCGCCGCGTCGGCGTGGCGGAACAGAGCAACATCTTCAGTGCCATGATCGGGGAAACAGGCCACACCGATGCTCGTTTCGATGCTTAGGCAGTGCCCGTCCAGACGCAGCGGCTGGGCCAGTGCATGGCGGATTTTTTCCCGCACACCCAAGGCATCGTCCAAAGCCTGGATGCTGTGCAGCAGGACCACGAACTCGTCCCCGCCAATACGCGCCACGGTGTCAGTGTCGCGTATACATCCCTTGAGACGCTTGGCCACCGTTTGTAACAGCATGTCGCCAACCCCATGGCCATAGGTGTCGTTGACCTGCTTGAAACGGTCCAGGTCGATGTACAACAAGGCCATGCGTCCGGACGCAGCACGGGCGCTCGCCAAGGCGTACTTGAACCGTTCACGGAGTAATTCGCGGTTGGGCACCTGGGTCAACTGATCGTATTGAGCCATATGCTGCAACCGGGCATGCAACTGCTTGCGCTCGATGGCGACGGTGATCTGGACGCAGACGTATTGCAGCAGCTCCTTGTCCTGCTCGGTGTAGCGCACGTTGTTCGGCGCACTCTTGACGATCAACGCGCCAATCGTGCCGCTCTGCGAGTTCAGCGGCACGCCCAGCCAACACGGCGCGTCTGGGTGCGCCACAAGGTCGTCGAACCCTGGCGGCAAGTAACTGCCACCGGGCGTCAGCAGGATAGGCTGGCCACTGCGAATCACCTCGGCGCACAAACGCCCGGTGACCGTGCCCGGCAACTCGGGTTGCCCTTCCCGGTCGTCGACGTGATAAGGGAAGTTAAGCTGCGAACATTGTTCGTCATACAGTGCCACCGAGAAATTCAGCGCCGGCAGCCACTCGCCAATAATCAGGTGGATGCGCTTGAACAAGGCCATCAGGTCCGCCGCGGCATGAGCCGCCTCGGAAATCGCATACAACGCCGCCTGCCGGGACTCGGCCTGCTTGCGTTCGGTGATGTCCCGGGCCACGGCAATGCGCAGTTGGTCCACCGGCGACCAGCGCGCCGACCACAGGATGTGCACCACCCGACCGTCCTTGCGCAGGTAACGGTTCTCGAAATTGAGCTTGGGCTCGCCCTCCATGATCTCCCGCGCCGCCTCAAGGGTCCGCTGGCGGTCGGCAGGATGCACCAGATCGATCATCGGCTGGCCGATCAGCTCCTGCGGGGTGTAGCCAAAAATCTGTTCGCAGGCAGCACTGACAAACACGAAACGCCCTTGGCCGTCGACGGCACACACGGCATCCAGCAGAAGGTCGATGTAGCTGGCCAGCGGCGCGGAACTTCGAGTGTCCATGGGGCTGGAGGTCATCCGGATAGTGCAGCGGTGAGCGAAGCGGGTGATGGTCAGTTCGTGACGCGAGCCCGACGCGCGCCTCCGTATCGATGAGGATAGCGCAGGCGATCAACTGTAGGGAATACACCCTCCAATTAGGTAGGTGCAGCCACTCGATTCACCGCAACCCTGTCACTTTGTAAAAAACACCATGCCGGCATACGGTGCCTGCCGACAGGCCTTCAACCGGGACGCCAGATCGCCCACATGGACTTCAAGCTTGTGGGCATCCGGGTCGAGAAAGTAGAACGAATCACCCTCGCTGCGGTTGTCTCGCCATGATGACACCTGGGCCGCGTTCAGCCGCGCCACCAGCACTGGGAAATCCTCGGCATCGATGCTGAAAGCGTAATGGGTGTAGTCCGCTGCCGGCTCGGGCCTGCGCAACGGGTCGAAAGCCAGGCACAACCACAAACCCGGCAGCGACAAATAGGCTCCGCTGTCCCACTTGGCTTCGAGACGCAGCTGCAATAGCTCGCCATAAAAAGCCACACTGCGATCCAGGTCGGTGACGGCAAGGGTCAGGTGATTGAGGCCTGTGAGCATCAGTAAGCAACCTTCAGAAAAGAGTGTTAACCCAGCGGGGTTGGGGCGAACCCAAGGTACTTCCAAGCTCCCACATCGCCAATGGATTCCCCGTCCAAGGCCCTAGGCAAAGTCCTACGCAGAACTCTCCAGTGACACTCAAACACGCCGGAAACAGCCGATTCAAAGCCCTGCACAACAATCTGTAAAGTCTGGAAACACACCGCTATCGAAACACACCCACGGACCGCACCACTCACCAAGGAATGTAATCGCACCATGAACCAGACTGCTCAAGCGCCCCATTACTTCACCCATTACCGCAAGGTTATTTCCCTCGCGGACCAGGACTGGCAGGGCACTGAAACCGGAAAAATCTCAGGGCTGAACGTCGAGGTCAAGTCACCCAATGTCCTGGTCGATCAATACGGTCGGACGCTTCATCACTTCTGTACCACGTCCTACCTGGGCCTGGACTATCACCCCGCGTTGCTGGACGGCGCCATGACCGCCCTGTGGGAAACCGGCACCCTGCGGGTCGCCAATTCAAGGAATCGCTGCAAGCTGGCGATCCTGGACCAGTACGAAACCCAATTATCGGAGCTGTTTGGCGCCAGTTGCCTCAGTGCCCTGTCGTGCAGTGCGGCCAGCGCCGGCATCCTGCCGCTGCTGGCCAGCGGCGCGTTCACCAACCAGTGTGCGCCGGTCATGGTGTTCGACAAATACGCCCATTACTCGATGAACCACAGCAAGGCCGCCTGCGCCGATGAAACCCAGGTCGTCACCTGCCCGCACAACGACATGGATTTCATCGAAGACCTGTGCAAGCGCCAGCGCTGCGTGGCGTATGTGGCCGACAGCGCCTAC
Organism: Pseudomonas brassicacearum; assembly: GCF_918698105.1. Lineage (GTDB taxonomy): Bacteria > Pseudomonadota > Gammaproteobacteria > Pseudomonadales > Pseudomonadaceae > Aquipseudomonas > Aquipseudomonas brassicacearum_F. The sequence goes on from NZ_CAKKMI010000104.1 coordinate 5,429, forward strand.
AGCACGGGCGGATTGGCGGACCTGGACAGCCTGATGTATCTCAAGCAGCGCTATGGCCTGTTTCTCTATCTGGACGACTCCCACGCATTGTCTGCGGTCGGGGAGTCCGGCGCCGGCCTGGTCCGTTCGCGCGTCCCGGCCGTGGATGAACGCACCCTGATCGTTGCTTCATTGGCCAAGTCATTCGGTGCCAGTGGCGGGCTGGTCATGTTTGGCAGTGAACGGCACAAGGCGCTGGTGCAGCGTTACGGTGGGCCGAGCAATTGGTCCCAGAGCCTGAACGCAGCGGCCATCGGCGCCGGCATGGCGTCGATCCGCCTGCACCGCAGTCGAGAATTCAGCGCCTTGCAGGAGCGTTTGCAAGCTAATATCCGCTTCTTCGACAGCCTCGTGCGCACTGAACAGCATGGCAATCCCATGGCGATCCGCATGGTGCCCTGCGGTGAGGCGGCCCTGGCCAACCGCCTGGCCGTCGAACTGGCCGAACTGGGGTATTTCACTTCAGCGGTGTTTTTCCCCGTGGTGCCGCAAGGCAAGGCCGCCATTCGCATTACCCTGCGCGCCGACATGGAGCCGAACGTGATTCGCTCGTTTTGCGAAAAGATCATCGAACTGCTGCTGCCCCACGGACGTGACATTCGCCCTTGAGACAGGACGCTTGATGAAGAACCGTACAACCCTGATCGTCACCTGCACCACGGTTTTCCTGGCCCAACTGGGCATGAGCATCTACTTGCCGGCCCTGCCCGATATCGCCCGGGACCTGGGCGCCGATGCGTCCCGGGTTTCCTGGGGTTTGTCGGTGTACCTGATCGGCATGGCGCTGCCCATGTTGCTCTGGGGCAGCCTGGGCCAGCGGCTGGGGCGCAAACCGGTCTTGCTGGCAGCCTTGGGGTTGTACGGTTTGGGCAACCTGGCGCTGCCGCTGGGCACAACCGTGGAGGCGTTCCTGACGCTCAGGTTGATCCAGGGCATCGGCGCCAGCGGTATCTCGGTGATGGCGCGGGTCTTGATTCGCGACAGTTTCAGCGGCGACCTGTTGGCCAAGGCGCTGTCCTGGATATCGATCGCCTTTGTGATTGCCCTCGGTATCGGCCAGTACCTGGGCTCGCTGATCCAGGCCGCTTTTGGCTGGGAGGCGATTTTCCATGGCTTGGGTGCCCTCAGCCTGGCCATGGCAGCGGCGGTGTCCCGGGCCAGGTTCCCGGTGCTGGCGCAAGCCGGCAACGGGCAATCGGCGTGGGGTATCTACGGGCACATCCTGCGCCAACGCGCGTTCCTGCTGCCGGCCTTGGCCGGTGGGCTGGGTTACGGCGTGATCGTCGCCTTCAATACCGCCGCGCCGCTGATCCTACAGCAGAGCTTCCACTGGTCGCCCATTGAATACGGCCTGCTGGGCTGGCCGGTGAGTGCGGCGTATTTGCTTGGGGCGCTGGTGGTGAATGCTTTTGTACTGCGTACCGGTCAACGGCGAATGATGGGCTGGGGCATCGCCCTGGTGCTGGGCGGGAGCATGAGCATGCTGGCAGGCAGCCTCACCCTGAGCAGCATCGCGCTGCTCTTCTGGCTGCCGTATTGTTTCGCGGTGTTTGGCCAGTCGTTGATCTACCCCATCAGCCTGTCCCTGGCCAACGAAGGCTCACCGGTGGCCGGCGCTTATGCCATGGCGTTGAGCGGATTCCTGCACCAACTGATGGCCTCGGTGATTGGTGCCATGGCCAGCCTGTTGTTGAGCCAACAGGCCTGGCCGCTGGCGCTGTTGTGCGCACTGTTGGGGGCGGCAGCGATGCTCTGTGTGAAGTTCGTGCCACCCCGGGTCGCGTAGGCTTTGTACGAAAAAGTGCCTGCGCGACTTTTCATACAAAGCCTAGAATGCGCTGCGGAAAATCTCTTCGATCTGCCGCTGGTCCGCCGGCCGTGGGTTGGTCAGGCCACAGGCGTCTTTCAAGGCGTTGGCGGCCAGCACCGTTACGTCGTTGAGGCGCATGCCCAGCTCACGCAAACCGCTCGGAATGTCCACGTCATGGGCCAGTTTGCGGATCGCTGCAATCGCGTCCCGGGCCCCTTCGTCCGGGCTCAAGCCGCGCGTATCGACGCCCATGGCATGGGCCACGTCGGTCAGGCGAACAGCGCACACCGAAGCGTTGAAGCTCTGCACATGAGGCAACAGCACCGCGTTGCACACACCGTGAGGCAGGTCGTAGAAGCCACCCAATTGATGCGCCATCGCGTGCACGAAACCTAACGATGCATTGTTGAACGCCATTCCCGCGAGAAACTGCGCGTAGGCCATGTTCTCCCGCGCGGTCAGGTCATTACCGTCACGCACGGCCAGGCGCAGGTTGTTGCTGATCAGGGTGATGGCCTTCAGGGCGCAAGCATCGGTGATGGGGTTGGCGGCGGTGGAGACATAAGCCTCGATCGCGTGGGTCAGCGCATCCATGCCGGTGGCGGCCGTCAGGCCCTTGGGCATCGCTACCATCAGCGCCGGGTCGTTCACCGACATCAATGGGGTCACGTTGCGATCGACAATCGCCATTTTCACGTGGCGTGTCTCGTCGGTGATGATGCAAAAACGGGTCATTTCGCTGGCAGTGCCCGCCGTGGTGTTGATGGCGATCAGCGGCAACTGCGGCTTGCTCGAACGGTCGACGCCCTCATAGTCACGAATCTGCCCGCCGTTAGTGGCGCACAGCGCGATGCCCTTGGCGCAATCGTGGGGCGAACCGCCGCCCAGCGACACGACGAAATCACACTGGCTCTCTTTCAGCAGCCCCAGCCCGAGCTCGACATTGGCGATGCTTGGGTTGGGCTTGGCACCGTCGAAAATCACAGAATCGATGTCCTGCAGCGCCAGTTGCTCGGCCACCATGTTGGCGACGCCGGCCTTGGCCAGCCCCGCGTCGGTGACGATCAGGGCTTTGCGAAAGCCGTAGTTGCGAATAGCGGTCATCGCTTCATCGAGGCAGCCCAGCCCCATGATGTTCACGGCGGGAATAAAAAAAGTGCTGCTCATGGGGTCACGCTCCTGGTTGAGGCCGAATCGGCAGGGCCTACAGAATGACCGACTAGTCATGATGCATCTTGATCTGGCTCAAGACTGGGTCGTGATAAAGTCGCGCCCTGCCTTTGCCACGTTTTGAGATGATCCTTGCGATGACCGATTTCCAGGAATACGACACCCGGCTCGAAGACTGGGAAACCGTGCGCGCCGACACCGCCTTCAGCGGCCTGTTGGTGGGCAATGGGGCTAGCCGCGCGGTGTGGGATGATTTCGGCTATGACTCGCTGTTCGAAAATGCCCGCACCGTCGAGGAAAAACCCCTGAGCCCGTCGGAGCTGAGCGTGTTCGACGCGATGCAGACGCGCAGTTTCGAGCAGGTGCTCGCTGCGCTGAAAACCACCAGTCGGGTCAACAAGGCCCTGGCCGTCAGCTCCGCCGCGCCGCGCAATCGCTATTACGCGATCAAGGAAGCGCTGATCAACACCGTGCATGCGGTGCACATCCCATGGCGCCTGGTGCAACCGGCGACCCTGGCGACGCTCAACCAGGAGCTGGGCCGCTACCGCACGGTGTTCACCACCAACTACGACTTGCTCAATTACTGGGCAATCCAGCACGCGCCCGAGAGCATCAGCGACCTGTTCTTCGGCGATGACCACAGTTTCGATCTGAGCCGGGCGACCACGGACAAACCGCGCCTGCTGTACCTGCACGGCGGCCTGCACCTGGTGCGCAACCAGGACGGCACGGCGCGCAAGCTCACGTCTACCGAAGGTACTTTGTTGGGCAGTTTCGCCATCAACAACACGATCAAGACCCTCGACGACGTGCCGTTGTTCGTCAATGAAGGCCCGAGCCAGGACAAGCTCAAGACCATTCGCAGCAGCGACTACCTGTCGTTCTGCTACGACCAGTTGCTGCAGCACGGCGACAACCTGTGCCTGTTCGGCCATGCCCTGGGCGAGCAGGACAGCCACATCGTGCGAGCCCTGCGCCTGGCCGCACCGAAAACCATGGCGATTTCGATCTATCCCCGTAGCCAGGCGTTCATCCAGCATCAGAAGCGGCATTACGCCAAGGTGTTCCAGGGGCTGGAGGTGCAATTGCGCTTCTTCGATGCCAAGAGCCATCCGCTGGGCGATCCGAAGTTGTCGGTGCCGGTGGAGGTTTAGCCTCGGACTACCTGACCTGGAAACTCAATGCCAGGTCAGCGCATGACTGTGGCGAGGGAGCTTGCTCCCGCTCGGCTGCGCAGCAGTCGTCATTTTGTGAGCCTGCTGCCTGGCCTTGGAACCGATGGGGACCGCTTCGCGGTCCAGCGGGAGCAAGCTCCCTCGCCACAAAAGCCTACTCGTTACAGCAGGCTCGCTCCCATAGGGATGGGTTCAGAGCGCAGCCGCGGTCTTGTCCTTGATGATCGTTGTCGGTCCGTTGGCTTTCACACTGGCGATGCCTTTGTCCCGGGCCGCGTCCGATGAATACGCTTCACTGCTGCCAATCACTTCATGGTTGGCCGCCTTGAGGTTGAAGTACGGATGGCCATCCCTGGTGTTCTTGAGTTCATAGCGCTCGGCCAACGGACTGTTTTTCTGCACCGAAGCAATGCCACCGTCGACACCGCTGCGGCTGGTGTACTGCTCACTGGTCAAGATTGTCTCGGCGTTGGCCGCCTTGAGTACAAACCGAAACTGGCCGCTGCTGCTTTTGCTGATTTCGTACCATCCGGACATGATTTTTCTCCTGGCAATGAAGATATGCCCCGAGAGTAAAGACCCGCTGCGCTTGCCCTGCCAGTCTGGTGCGCAGCGTTATTACAAAGTGATGGCCGTGCCCAGCAGCGTCAGGAACCCCGCCAGCCAGTTCGGGTGCGCAGGCCAGGCCGGTGCGGTGGCGAGATTGCCTTGGACATGGCCTTGGGTCACGGGAATGTCGATATAGGTCCCACCCGCCAGCCGGACTTCCGGAGCACACGCCGGGTAGGCGCTGCATTCACGCCCTTCGAGAATACCCGCCGCCGCCAGCAATTGCGCACCGTGGCACACCGCGGCAATCGGCTTGCCCGCCAGATCGAAATCGCGCACCAGTTGCAGGACGGTTTCATTCAGGCGCAGGTATTCCGGCGCTCGCCCACCCGGCACCAGCAGCGCGTCGTAGTCGGCGGCCTGGACGCTGGCGAAGTCATGGTTGAGGGCAAACAAGTGCCCCGGTTTTTCACTGTAGGTCTGGTCGCCTTCGAAATCGTGGATCGCCGTGCGCACCGTCTGCCCGGCGGTTTTGTCCGGGCAGACGGCGTGCACGGTGTGGCCGACCATCTGCAGGGCCTGGAACGGCACCATGACTTCATAATCTTCGACGTAATCGCCGACCAGCATGAGGATTTTCTTGGCGGCCATGGGAAGGGCTCCTTTGGGGATGCGTGGGTGGTTAACGCATTAAAGGTAGACCGCTACGTCGGTAGATGAGGGATAAGCGCTGATTACCTGACGGGCTGCACCTCAGCCCCTTGTGGGAGCGAGTCCTGTCGGAGCAAAGCTTGCTCCCACAGGTTCGGTATAGCTGCTTGCTTCAGGCGAGGTATCCATCCGCCCGCAGCAGCGTTTCAAGGCAATGCTCGGTGACGTGGTAGAAGGCCTTGAGTTCCTGGATCTTGGCCAGCAGCTCGGTGGGGTTCGCAGGCTCGGCGCGCTTGACGGCCAGGATCATCTTGTTCTTGTTGGTGTGGTCCAGGGAGATGAACTCGAAGACCTTGGTCTCGTAGCCGCAAGCTTCCAGGAACAGCGCCCGCAAGCTGTCGGTGACCATTTCCGCCTGCTGGCCCAGGTGCAGGCCGTATTGCAGCATCGGCTTGAGCAAGGCCGGGCTCTGGATCTGCAAGCGGATCTGCTTGTGGCAGCACGGCGAGCACATGATGATCGAGGCGCCCGAGCGAATGCCCATGTGGATCGCGTAGTCGGTGGCGATATCGCAGGCGTGCAAGGCGATCATCACATCCACCGCGCTCGGCGCCACGCTGCGCACGTCACCGTGCTGGAAGCTCAGGCCCGGGTGTTCCAGCCGCGCGGCGGCTTCGTTGCACAGCTTGACCATGTCTTCGCGCAGCTCGACACCGGTCACCACGCCTTCGGCCTGCAAGGTGTTGCACAGGTAATCGTGGATGGCGAACGTCAGGTAGCCTTTGCCCGAGCCGAAATCCGAGACCCGCACCGGTTTGTCCAGGGCCAGCGGCGAAGACGTCAGCGCATGGCTGAAGACCTCGATGAACTTGTTGATCTGCTTCCATTTGCGCGACATCGCCGGAATCAGCTCGTGCTTGTGGTTGGTCACGCCCAGGTCGGCCAGGAATGGCCGGCTCAGGTCGAGGAAGCGATTTTTCTCACGGTTGTGCTCGGCAGACGGCACTTCCCGCAATTGCTGGGGTTTGCTCTTGAACAGCGAGCTCTTGCCCTTCTTGCTGTACTCCAGCTGCGCCTCGTCGGTGACCGCCAGCAAATGCGCGTTCTTGAACGATGCCGGCAACAGCGCAGCAATGGTTTGTACCCCTTCGGCCAGCGGGAAATTCTTGGTGATGTCGCGGGTCTTGTAGCGGTAGACGAAGGACAGGCACGGCTGGTCCTTGACCGTCAGCTGCTTGATGATCAGCCGCTGGAGGTCCGCTTCTTCACCCACATACTTGGCCAACACCAATTTGATGAAGCCGTTCTGCTCGAGGCTGGTGCGCAGCAGCTCGATGAACTGGGCGTGGTGATCCGGCGCGGGACGGACGGGCGTTGCGGTGGCAGACATGAAAAACGGCCTCGGGACGGGGCGAATCGGGAATGGCGGTATTTTAGGGGGGATGGGGAGTAAGGGCACGGGGAATTTCCCCAATGGTAGGAAATCCAGGCCGCCACTTTTCATGAGAGACCCGGCTTTTACGGCTCAAGGCTTTTTGTGGCTCAATGGGTTTTCGTGGCGAGGGAGCTTGCTCCCGCTCGGCTGCGAAGCAGTCGTCGATTTGCGAGCCCGTTGCCCGACCTTGAAACCGATGGGGACCGCTTCGCGGTCCAGCGGGAGCAAGCTCCCTCGCCACAAAGGCACTCTCGCCACGATAACCCCCAGAAATCAGCTTAAAACCACCAACCGATTAGGCAGTTCATTACGCTCGTGGGTCACCGGCACGTGCTCCTTGAGCAATTCACCGCAAGCTTCGATGCAGGTCACGAAACCCTGCAAGGTCTGTCCCTGGCGAACCTGCTGGGTGAACGTTGCGACGATGGCATCCCAGCATGTGTTGTCCAGGCGCTTGGAAATGCCTTCATCGACCAGGATTTCCACGTACCGCTCGGCCTCGCAGACAAAGATCAGCATCCCCGTGCTGCCCACGGTGTGGTGCAGGTTCTGTTCGAGGAATTGCCGGCGCGCCAGGTTGGAGGCCCGCCAGTGACGCACGGATCGGGGGATCAGGTGCGTGGTGATCCTGGGGATGCGAAACACCAGGCACAGCACAATGAAACTGACCCATTGCACCAGCAACAGGCTGTGCATCGTCAGCCAGCCGGAGAGGTAATGGACCACGCCGGGCACCACCAGGGCCAGCAGGCTGGCCCACAACAGCGGGATATAGGCGTAGTCGTCGGCGCGGGCGGCCAGCACCGTGACCAGCTCGGCGTCGGTATGCCGCTCGACCCGGGCGATGGCCTCGGCGACCTTGCGTTGTTCGTGTTCAGTCAGTAATGCCATGTTAAGAGTGCCTGCTCATTATTATTGTCACCAGCCGCCCGACGAACCGCCGCCCCCGAAACTGCCACCGCCACCGCTGAAGCCCCCTCCGCCTCCGCCGCCGAAGCCTCCACCGGAGCCGCCCGAACGGCTGGAGCCACCGCTTCCCGTCGGCAGGATACCGAGCATCTGGCCGACCAATATCGTCAAAATAACCAGTATCACCAGGAAGACGAACAGCCCGGGATGGCGCTCGACGAAATCACTCGGCTCTTGCTGCCCGTCCGCACTGTATGCCGGCGCCGGCTCGTCCAACGGGCTGCCGCCCAGCACCACCAGCATCGCCGCGACACCGTCGCTGATGCCCTTGTTGAAGTTGCCGGTCTTGAAGGCCGGGGTGATCACCTGGTTGATGATCACCGAGCTCTGCGCATCGGTCAGGCGATCCTCCAGGCCGTAGCCCACTTCGATGCGCAGTTTACGGTCATCCCGGGCGACGATCAGCAGCGCGCCGTTGTTTTTATCCTTCTGCCCGATGCCCCAGTGGCGCCCCAGTTGATAGCCGAAGTCTTCGATGCTGCTGCCTTGCAGGTCCGCCACGGTCACGACGACCACTTGTTCACCGGTCGCTTGCTCATGGGCCTTGAGCTGCGTCTCCAATTGCGCGCGCACCGAAGGGTCGAGCATCTGGGCAGCGTCCACCACTCGTCCGGTCAGCGCCGGAAACTTCAACTCGGCCTGGGCCGTGATGGCAAACACCCAGAGCAACAGCACCAGGCCAAATTTCAACACGCGCATTGGAACTCCTATGTGGGAGCAAGCGGGTGTGGGAGCTGAGCTTGCTCCCACAAGCTCGCTCCCACAGTTTTTATCAGAACTTCACTTCGGGGGCTTTTTCGGCATTGGGGCTGGTGGCCTCGAAGGTTTCGCGGATCGGCAGGTCGCTGTACAGCACGCTGTGCCACAGGCGTCCCGGGAACGTGCGGATCTCGGTGTTGTACTTCTGCACCGCCAGGATGAAGTCGCGGCGGGCCACGGCGATGCGGTTCTCGGTGCCTTCGAGCTGCGATTGCAGCGCCAGGAAATTCTGGTTGGCCTTGAGGTCCGGATAACGCTCGACCACCACCATCAGCCGGCTCAACGCGCCGCTCAACTGGTCCTGGGCCTGCTGGAACTGCTTGAGTTTTTCCGGGTTGTCCAGGGTGCTGGCGTCGACCTGGATCGACGTCGCCTTGGCCCGCGCTTCAATCACTGCGGTCAGGGTTTCCTGCTCGTGCTGGGCGTAGCCCTTGACGGTTTCCACCAGGTTGGGAATCAGGTCGGCGCGGCGCTGATACTGGTTCTGCACCTGGCCCCAGGCGGCCTTGGCCTGTTCGTCCAGGGTCGGGATGTTATTGATGCCGCAACCGGCCAGCAACGTGGTGAGCAGCATCAGGGCCAGCATGGGCAAGCTGCGAAGGTGGTTCAGTCGTGGATTCATCGGGTGGAGCTCTCCGTTGCATGACATTGGAAAAACACGGCCACCTATCTCACCGGCGCCTGGGGCATAATCTGCCGCCGCACTGGATTGAAACGGGTCGATGGGCTAAAAGATGCGCAGTGCGAAACTAAGTTCAGCCCAGTGGGTTCGAAAGTGTGCTGCATTTAACTGAACAACAATAGCCGCTCCTCACATTTTGGCTGACCGGCGTGTCCTCATTACCGCCCTTTAGGCTTGCGAGAAAATTATTCATGAAGAAGCTGTGTTTGCTGGGTCTGTTTGTCAGTCTGGCCAGTCACTCCGTATTTGCCGACAACCTGCCAGCCCCCATAGAGAACAAGGACGCCTTCATCAGCAACCTGATGAAGCAGATGACCCTCGAAGAGAAGATCGGCCAATTGCGCCTGATCAGCATCGGCCCGGAAATGCCCCGGGAGATGATTCGCAAGGAAATCGCCGCCGGCAACATCGGTGGCACGTTCAACTCCATCACGCGCGATGAAAACCGTCCGATGCAGGACGCGGCCATGCGCAGCCGGTTGAAGATCCCGATGTTCTTCGCCTATGACGTGATCCACGGCCACCGCACGATTTTCCCGATCCCCCTGGCCCTGGCCTCGAGCTGGGACATGGACGCGATCTACCACTCCGGCCGCATCGCGGCCAAGGAAGCGGCCGCCGACAGCCTGGACATCACCTTCGCGCCGATGGTCGACATCTCCCGTGACCCGCGCTGGGGCCGCACCTCCGAAGGTTTCGGCGAGGACACCTACCTGGTGTCGCGCATCGCCGGGGTGATGGTCAAGGCGTTCCAGGGCAACGGCGCCAACGCCGCCGACAGCATCATGGCCAGCGTCAAGCACTTCGCCCTGTACGGCGCGGTGGAAGGCGGCCGGGACTACAACACCGTGGACATGAGTCCGCTGAAAATGTACCAGGACTACCTGCCCCCCTACCGCGCCGCCATCGACGCGGGTGCCGGTGGGGTGATGGTCGCGCTGAACTCCATCAACGGCGTGCCGGCCACGGCCAACACCTGGCTGATGAACGACCTGCTGCGCAAGGAATGGGGCTTCAAAGGCCTGGCGGTCAGTGACCACGGCGCCATTTTCGAACTGATCAAGCACGGCGTCGCCAAGGACGGTCGCGAAGCGGCGAAACTGGCGATCAAGGCCGGCATCGACATGAGCATGAACGACTCGCTCTATGGCAAGGAACTGCCGGGGTTGCTCAAGGCCGGTGAAATCGAGCAGAGCGACATCGACAACGCCGTGCGTGAAGTGCTTGCGGCCAAATACGACATGGGCCTGTTCAAGGACCCGTACCTGCGCATCGGCAAGGCCGAGGACGACCCGGCCGACACCTACGCCGAAAGCCGCATGCACCGCGCCGACGCCCGTGACGTGGCGCGCCGCAGCCTGGTCCTGCTGGAAAATCGCAACCAGACCCTGCCCCTGAAGAAGACGGCGAAGATCGCCCTGGTCGGCCCGCTGGCCAAGGCACCGATCGACATGATGGGCAGTTGGGCCGCGGCCGGACGGCCGGCGCAATCGGTCACCCTGTTCGACGGCATGACCCGCGCCCTGGGCGCTGACTCGAAGCTGATCTACGCCCGTGGCGCCAACATCACCGGCGACAAGAAGGTGCTCGACTACCTCAACTTCCTCAACTTCGATGCCCCGGAAGTGGTGGACGACCCGCGCCCGGCCCAGGAGCTGATCGACGAAGCGGTAACAGCCGCCAAGGATGCCGATGTGGTGGTGGCCGCCGTGGGTGAGTCCCGTGGCATGTCCCATGAATCGTCGAGCCGTACCGACCTGAACATCCCGGCCAGCCAGCGCGAGCTGATCAAGGCCCTGAAGGCTACCGGCAAACCGCTGGTGCTGGTGCTGATGAATGGCCGTCCGCTGGCGTTGCTGGATGAGAAGCAGCAGGCCGATGCGATCCTGGAAACCTGGTTCAGCGGCACCGAAGGCGGCAACGCCATCGCCGACGTGCTGTTCGGCGACTACAACCCGTCGGGCAAGCTGCCGATCACTTTCCCACGCTCGGTGGGGCAGATTCCGACCTACTACAACCACCTGAGCATCGGCCGGCCATTCACCCCGGGCAAGCCGGGCAACTACACCTCGCAGTACTTCGATGACACCACCGGCCCGCTCTATCCGTTCGGCTACGGCTTGAGCTACACCGAGTTCAGCCTGTCGGACATGGCCCTGTCGTCGACCACGCTGAACAAGACCGGCAAGCTCGATGCCAGCGTGACATTGGAAAACACCGGCAAGCGTGACGGCGAAACCGTGGTGCAGCTGTACATCCAGGACGTGACCGGCTCGATCATTCGCCCGGTGAAGGAACTGAAGAACTTCCGCAAGGTGATGCTCAAGGCCGGCGAGAAGAAAGTCATCCACTTCACCATCACCGAGGACGACCTGAAGTTCTTCAATGCCCAGCTCAAGTACGCGGCGGAACCGGGCAAATTCAACGTGCAGATTGGCCTGGATTCCCAGGACGTGAAGCAGCAGAGTTTTGAGTTGCTCTGATCCCCAGGCAACACAAGCCCCATGTGGGAGCGAGCTTGCTCGCGATAGCGGCTTATCATTCAACTCAGATGTTGAATATCAGACCGCCATCGCGAGCAAGCTCGCTCCCACAGTTGTATCTGGGTGTTCGGGCTAGCCGCGTCGATCCAGCAAGTTCACCACCAACCGATCCACCCACCCCCACACCCGCTGCTTGACCCGTTTCCACAACGGTCGACGCTGCCAGGCGTCGAGGCTGACTTGCAGGCTCTGGGTGAAGTCCCGCTCGAAACTGGCCGCCACGGCACTGCTGAGCCTGGAATCCAGGGCTTCGAGGTTGGCCTCCAGGTTGAAACGCAGGTTCCAGTGATCGAAATTGCAGGAGCCGATGCTGACCCAGTCGTCCACCAGCACCATCTTCAGGTGCAGGAAACACGGCTGGTATTCGAAGATTTTCACGCCGGCCTTGAGCAGTCGCGGGTAGTAACGGTGCCCGGCGTAGCGCACGGACGGGTGATCGGTGCGCGGGCCGGTCAGCAGCAGGCGCACGTCGATGCCGCGGGCGGCGGCCTTGCGCAAGGAACGGCGCACGTTCCAGGTCGGCAAAAAATACGGCGTCGCCATCCAGATGCGTTTCTGGCCGCTGTTCAATGCCCGCGACAGCGATTGCAGGATGTCGCGATGCTGGCGGGCGTCGGCATACGCCACTCGGCCCATGCCCTCGCCCACTGGCGGTACGCGCGGCAGGCGTGGCAAGCCGAAGTTGGACGCCGGTTTCCAGGCTCGCCGATGGCGGTTGGCGAGCCACTGGCGGTCGAACAGCAACTGCCAGTCGAGCACCAGCGGGCCGACGATTTCCACCATCACTTCGTGCCACTCACTGCGGTCGTCGAGGGGGTTCCAGAATTCATCGGTCACCCCGGTGCCGCCGACCACGGCCAGGCGTTGGTCCACCAACAGCAGCTTGCGGTGATCCCGGTAGAGGTTGCGCACCCAGCGGCGCCAGCTCAGGCGATTGTAGAAACGCAGCTCCACCCCGGCCTCGGTCAGACGCTTGCGCAGGGCCAGGGTAAACGCCAGGCTGCCGTAGTCATCGAACAGGCACCGCACGCGAACGCCACGCTCGGCGGCCTGCACCAGCGCCTGGACCATCGCCTCGGCGCAAGTACCCGCCTCTACCAGGTAGAGTTCCAGTTCGACCTGTTCCTGGGCACGGGCGATTTCCACCAGCATGCGTGGGAAGAATTGCGGGCCATCGATCAACAGCTCGAAGCGATTGCCTTCACGCCACGGAAATACCGGGCCGCTCATGTCAGCGCGCCGTGAAAATCAGCACCGCATTCACCGGCACCGAGAGGCTGATGGCCGATAACCCGGCCAGGTTGCGCAGCTTTTCCAGCCCCGGCGCCAGATCGAAATCCGCCGCGTTGAGCACCACCGGCTCCAGGGTCACCACTTGGAAACGGCGCTCATCCAGGCGCGTGGCCAGCAGTTCGACAGGGTATTCATGCTGCTTGCCATGCAGGTTCACCGTCAGCGGCAGGCGCAGTTCCAACTGCGCGCCGTTGGCCAGGTCCTGGATCGGCGCCAGGTCGATCTTGGCGGTGACAGTGGCTTCGGCAAATTGCTTGATCTCGAACAGCTCGGCGCGCATGCGCTCATCGCGCAGCGGTATGCCGCTGTTGATGGATTCCAGCTCCACTTCCAGGCGCGCCAAGCCCTCGGGCTGGACTTGACCGTGCAGCACCAGGAACCGCTGGACCTCGGAGACATTGCCGTTTTTGCTGCTGATAAACGACAGCCGCGACGACTCGCCGTCCAGGTACCAGTCGGCCTGGGCTGGCAGCGCGACGCAGGCCAGCAGCAAGCTGGCGGCAGCGTGAGGGAAAAACCGCTTGAACATACACACTCGGAGGGTAGATAAACCTGTGGCGAACCTTAACCGGGCCGAGGGCGCTTGCAAACTGTCTGTTTCAATAACTGCCAGGAACACACAGAACCTGTGGTCAAGGGACTCATTTGTGGGAGCAAGGCTTGCCCGCGATGGCATTCTCGGAATCGCCATCGCGGGCAAGCC
>NZ_CAKKMI010000105.1:0-19113 GCF_918698105.1 Pseudomonas brassicacearum
GCCAGGGTGGGGGCGGCCAGTTCAGGACTCTTCGACTTACATGTCATGGTGTTCTCCTTGATGCTTGTAAACTAAGTCCGTTTCGTGAAGATCGAAGGCGATGAATATTCGCGATAGATTTATTTATGCAGCCCTATAGGCTGTTTGTGCTTAGTTACTTTGCAAACTAAATAAGGTGCATCGCCTGTTGGGCACTAGATAAGGGCTCTGTAGTTTCAGTGTCAATAGAGCAGGTTGCTTAATAACTCATTGTGAAAGTCTTCAGAAAGTTCCTACGCGTGCATGTTAAGAATGCGCAATGTGAAAGGCCTTTTTCCTAGGTTTGCGGGATTTTGAGGCTGTATAAAATAATCAAGGAATTGCTGGGAGGGAAGTTGCAAGTTATGTCGTTGGAATGAAGCAAGTGTAGGTGCTGTATTAACTGTGCGACGGCCTCACTTCCATCCTTGGAAGTGATGACATCAAATTACTGGGCGCCGTGTCCGGCTGAAAGGAACTTGCTGAGGAACTGCCGCGTGCGTTCTTCCTTGGGGGCTGCAAACAAGGTCTTGGCTTCGCCTTGTTCGACGATCACGCCTTTGTCGAAGAACACCACGCGGTTGGCCACGTCCCGGGCGAAGCCCATTTCGTGGGTCACGATGACCATGGTGCGCTTTTCTTCGGCCAAGCCGCGAATGGTTGCCAGCACCTCGCCCACCAGTTCCGGATCGAGGGCCGAGGTTGGCTCGTCGAACAGGATCACCGCCGGTTCCATCGCCAACGCCCGGGCAATCGCCACGCGCTGTTGCTGGCCGCCGGAAAGGCGCCGTGGATAGGCGTCCTCCTTGCCGGCCAAGCCGACCTTGGCCAAGAGCTTGCGCCCCAGGGCTTCGGCTTCGGCGCGGGGCATTTTCTTCACCACCTGCGGGCCTTCAGTGACATTTTCCAGTGCGGTGCGATGGGGAAACAGGTTGAAGTTCTGGAACACAAAGCCTACCTGCTGGCGCAAACGGCGCACCAGGTTCTGCTGCTGGTTCAGCGGACGACTGCCATCGATTTCGATGTCGCCGACCTTGATCCGGCCGCTGGTAGGCTCTTCGAGGAAGTTCAAGCAGCGCAGGAAAGTGGTCTTGCCCGAGCCGCTGGGGCCGATGATTGCAACTACTTCGCCTTCTTCGATCTTCAAGTCGATGCCGTTGAGCACCACCTGGCCCTTGAACTGCTTTGTCAGTTTTTCCACGACAATCATGGGTCAGGACTCCTGGTCATGCCGATTGACCCGGGCTTCCAGGACGTTCTGCAGGTGCGAGAGCACGCTGGCCAGAACCCAATAGATCAGCGCGGCGGCAAGGTACATGGTGAAGATTTCGAAGGTTCGCGCGGTGATCAACTGCGCCTGGCGGAACAGCTCCGGTACCTGGATGGTCGCCGCCAGCGCGGTGTCCTTGACCAGGGAAATGAAGCTGTTGCCCAGCGGAGGCAGGGCCGTGCGTGCGGCTTGCGGCAGGATGGCCCGGCGCAGGGTCTGGGCGCGGGTCATGCCGATGCTTGCCGCCGCTTCCCACTGGCCGCGCTCGATGGAGCTGATGGCGGCCCGCAGGATTTCACAGGCGTAGGCGGCCATGTTCAGCGAGAAACCGATCAGGGCCGCCGGGAGCGGATCCAGCTCGATGCCCAGTTGCGGCAATCCGTAATAGATCACGAATAACTGTACCAGCAACGGCGTGCCGCGAAAGAACGACACGTAGATGCGGGCGATCCAGTTCACCAGTTTGAAGCGCGATAGGCGCATCAGCGCCAGGCCGAACCCCATCAGCAGGCCGAAAAACATACCGCCCAGGCTGAGGAAGACCGTGTAATACGCGCCCTTGAGCAGGAAGGGCGCGGAGTCCAGTGCGAGTTGAAGAGCTGCTTCCATTATTGGGTAACGTCAGCGCTGAAGTATTTTTCCGAAAGCTTTTTCAGCGTACCGTCGGCGCGCAGTTTTTCGATGGCTTTATTCACGGCTGCCAACAGCTCAGGCTCGCCTTTGCGCAGGGCAATACCGGACTCCTGGCGCGAAAAGGCTTCGCTGGTGACGGTGGTGTCCTTGGCTTTCTTGGCGTATTCCAGTGCGGCCAGACGGTCGATCAGGATGGTGTCGATACGACCGACGCGCAGATCCTGGAACTTGGTTGGGTCGTCATCGTAGGTTTTGACTTGGGCGCCCGGTACTTCAGCTTTTACCCACTGTTCGTAGTTGGTGCCCAAGCCCACGCCGACTTTTTTACCGTCCAGGTCAGCGGCCTTCTTGATGTTCAGCTCGTCGGCTTTCTTGGTCAGTACCAGCGCTTGAATCCCGGAAACGGTGTACGGCTCGGAGAAATCGTATTTTTTCTTACGCTCCTCGGAGATGGTCACCTGGTTAACCACTGCGTCCAGACGCTTGGATTCCAGTGCCGCGAGAATGCCGGCCCATGGGGTCGTCTGCAGCTTGACCTTCACACCCAGTTCCTTGGCCAGGGCTTCGGAGAACTCCACTTCGAAGCCGGTCAGTTTGCCGCTGTCATCAACGAAGCTGAACGGTGGGTAAGTGCCTTCCAGGCCGATCTTGATTTCGCCAGCATCCTTGATTTTCTGCAGCTGCTCACCGGCAACTGCTTGCCCCAACAGCCCGGCGCTCAATGCCAGGCCCAGCGAACCGACCAACAGGTTGCGACGTAATGCGGAAAAATTCATGACAAGCCCCTGTGTTTTCTTATGAAGAGGTTATTTTGGCTGAGATAAGGCGTAGCCGCGATCCGAAAAGATTGCCACATCCTGCCTTAAAGCAGCTTGGGCGTCTCGCGGCAAATGCGCCTGCGGCGAGACTATAGGATGGCTTTTATAGATTGGAAAATAATATTAAATCAAGCGCATATGTTTATTTGGAATGACAACTTGTAGGAGCGAGCTTGCTCGCGATCGCGGTGGATCAGCCGAAATTTATGCAGCTGACATGCCGCTATCGCGAGCAAGCTCGCTCCCACCGAAGCCTCCACTAAGCCTGGAACGCCGCGCTGTAGGCAAACAACGCCGGTGCGCCGCCGGTGTGCAGGAAGATGATCGGGCCTTCGTCGAAACGGTCGCGACCCAGGCCGTCGAGCAGGCCGGCCATGGCCTTGCCGGTGTAGACCGGATCGAGCAGCAGCCCTTCCTGGCTGGCCAGCAGCTTGACCGCCGCCAGTGTCCCGGCGTTCGGTTCACCGTAGCGGGGGGCGAAATATTCGTCCCACAGGTTCACTTTGAACGCTTCTGGAAGGGCGACTTCGAGTAACCCTGCCGTGCGCTCGGCCAGGCCCTGGACCTTCGGAAACTGGTCCTCCTCGCTGCGCGAAACCGTCACGCCGATGACAGGCAGTGCCGGCAGGGTTTCGCTCAGCGCCAGCGCCAGGCCGCTGTGGGTTCCGGCACTGCCCGAGGCCAGGACCACAGCGGCGAATTCAATCCCGGTGTCCTTGATCTGCTCGGCCAGTTCCAGGCCGGCGCGCACATAACCCAACGCACCCAAGGCGTTCGAACCACCAATCGGCACCAGGTAGGGTTTTTTCCCGTTGCTGCGCAGGCGACCGGCCAGGGCCTGTAGTTGTTCATCGGCGTTATCCAGGTTGTCCACCAGCTCGACCTTGGCGTCGAACAACTCCAGCAGCAGCCGGTTGCCGTTGCCCAGGTAATTGCTGTCTTCGGTGCCGATGGGGTTTTCCAGCAAGGCCACGCAACCCAGGCCCAGCTTCGCTGCGAGGGCGGCGGTCTGGCGTACATGGTTGGACTGGATCGCCCCGGCGGTGATGAGGGTATCGGCGCCTTGGGCGATGGCATCGGCGGCCAGGTATTCGAGCTTGCGCAGTTTGTTGCCGCCCATGGCCAGGGGCGTCAGGTCGTCACGCTTGATATAGATGTCCCGGCCGAGCCAGCTGGAGAGGCGGTCGAGTTTTTCCAACGGTGTCGGATGGCCGAGCAGGTCGAGACGGTTAAAGCGAGACAGCTGTTCTTTGATCATGGGTCCGTACTGGTTGTAGGCAATGTCTGGACTATAGGCACGCCGATATTCATGGGCAACCGGCAATCATTTGTCGGGGTGTAAACGGGGTGGCGAATGATTTGTGAACGCCGAAAAACCTGTGGGAGCGAGCTTGCTCGCGATAGCGGTGTAGCAGTCAATGAAGATGTTGAATGTCAGGCCGCCATCGCGAGCAAGCTCGCTCCCACAGGGGCTGTGTTTGGCTGGGCATCTGCCTTTGAACACTGAACGAATGCTCTTCTGGCAACGTCATACCCTCTCGTAGGCTAGTGTAGGAAGCGTGCCGCCGAGCCCTGCGATTAGTCCTTAGCTACCTATTTATGTTTAACTTGAACGTTCATTCAAGTTAAACCTTCGGTTTGCTGCCCGCTCACAACAGGAGGCTTGCCTTTGCCGAGTCCGTTTTCGACCACCCCGATTCTTTTTCCCGAGGTGCTTGTTTCATGAGTGCCTCGTCCCTGCCACCCAGCGGCCTGGTCCGCATGAACCCGCCGGTCTTTTACTTCGCCGCGACCTTTATCCTGCTGTTCGGCCTGGTGGTGATTGCCATGCCCGCGCAGGCCGGCGCCTGGTTGCTGGCCGCGCAGAACTGGGCGGCCAATACGGTCGGCTGGTACTACATGCTGGCGATGACGCTGTATCTGGTCTTCGTGGTGGTCACCGCCTTGTCCGGCTACGGCAAGATCAAGCTCGGTGCCGACCACGACGAGCCCGAGTTCAGTTATCTGTCCTGGGCCGGCATGCTGTTCGCCGCCGGCATCAGCATCACCCTGTTTTTCTTCTGCGTGTCCGAGCCGCTGACCCACATGGTCCAGCCGCCCCAGGGCGAGGCCGGTACCGCCGAGGCGGCGCGCCAGGCCATGCAGATCTTGTTCTTGCATTGGGGCCTGCACGGCTGGGGCGTTTTCGCATTCGTCGGCATGGCCCTGGCGTATTTCGCCTACCGGCACAATTTGCCACTGGCCCTGCGTTCGGCGCTGTACCCGCTGATCGGCAAGCGCATCAACGGCCCCATCGGCTACGCCGTGGACGGCTTCGGCATTATTGCCACGGTGTTCGGCCTCGGCGCGGACATGGGCTTTGGTGTGCTGCACCTCAATTCCGGGCTTGACTACCTGTTCGGCATCGCCCACACCCAGTGGATTCAAGTCGGCCTGATCGTGCTGATGATGGGCGCGGCGATCATCGTGGCGGTGGCCGGTGTCGACAAGGGCGTGCGGGTCATGTCCGACATCAACATGCTGCTGGCCTGCGCGTTGTTGCTGTTCGTGTTGTTCGCCGGGCCCACCCAGCACTTGCTCAACACCTTGATCCAGAACATTGGCGATTACCTCGGCGCCCTGCCGATGAAGAGCTTCGACCTGTACGCCTACAACGAACCCAGCGACTGGCTGGGCGGCTGGACGGTGTTCTACTGGGCCTGGTGGATCGCGTGGTCGCCGTTCGTGGGGCTGTTCATCGCACGGATTTCCCGTGGCCGCACCATCCGCGAATTCGTCTTTGGCGTGCTGCTGATTCCCCTGGGTTTCACCCTGGCGTGGATGTCGATCTTCGGCAACAGCGCCATCGACCAGGTGCTGAACCACGGCATGAGTGCCCTGGGCATGTCCGCCCTGGAAAACCCGTCGATGAGCCTTTACCTGCTGCTGGAAACCTATCCCTGGAGCAAGACCGTCATCGCGGTCACCGTGTTCATCAGTTTCGTGTTCTTCGTCACGTCCGCCGATTCGGGCACCGTGGTGCTGTCGACGTTGTCAGCCAAGGGCGGCAACCCCGATGAGGACGGGCCGAAATGGCTGCGGGTGTTCTGGGGCGCGATGACGGCCCTGGTGACCAGCGCGTTGCTGTTCTCCGGCAGCATCGATGCCTTGAAGTCGGCGGTGGTGCTGACGTCCCTGCCGTTCTCGTTGATTCTGCTGCTGATGATGTGGGGCCTGCACAAGGCCTTTTACCTGGAGTCGCAGAAGCAGATCGCGCAATTGCACTCCCTGGCGCCGGTGTCGGGCTCACGTCGGGGCACGGGCGGCTGGCGCCAGCGCTTGAGCCAGGCGGTGCATTTTCCGTCCCGTGATGAGGTGTACCGTTTCCTCGACACGACGGTGCGACCGGCCATTGAAGAGGTGACCGCGGTGTTTGTCGAAAAGGGCCTGACGGTGGTGGCCCAGCCCGACCCGGCCAATGACAACGTCAGCCTGGAGATCGGCCACGGCGAGCAGCATCCGTTCATCTACCAGGTGCAGATGCGCGGCTACTTCACGCCGTCCTTCGCCCGCGGCGGCATGGGCTCCAAGGAACTCAACAACCGCCGTTACTACCGCGCCGAGGTGCACTTGAGCGAAGGCAGCCAGGATTACGACCTGGTGGGCTACACCAAGGAGCAAGTCATCAACGACATCCTCGACCAGTACGAGCGGCACCTGCAGTTCCTGCATTTGGTGCGCTGATTCATCTGCACCGACCGCATCGCGAGCAAGCTCGCTCCCACAAGGGAATCACTTGACCCCTGTGGGAGCGAGCTGCTCCGGGCGGCGATCCGACGATGGCGGTTTAGCTGGCGATGCAGGAAAAAGCCTCAGACCAGCCCACCGTTGGCCCGCAGGATCTGCCCATTCACCCAGCCAGCGACCGGGCTCACCAGGAACGTGACGATGTTGGCGATGTCTTGTGGCTGGCCGAGGCGTTCCAAGGGCGGCATTTTAGCGAAGTGCTGCACCTGCTCTTCACTCTTGCCGTGCATGAACAGCTCGGTGGCGACGGGGCCGGGGGCCACCGCGTTGACCGTGATCTGCCGACCGCGCAGTTCCTTGGCGAACACCTGGGTCAGGGATTCCACCGCGGCCTTGCTGGCGATATACACCGAGTAGCCGGGCAGGTTCAGGCCCACGGTGCTGCTGGAAAAATTCACGATGCGGCCACCGTCGTTCAGACGGGTCGCGGCTTCGCGCAGGGTATTGAAGGTGCCACGGGTGTTGATGGCGAACGTCTGGTCGAACAGCTCGTCGCTGTGCTGCGCCAGGGGCATCACCTGGAGGATGCCGGCGTTGTTGATCAACACATCGACCTTGCCCAGCTGCGCTTCGGTTTCATCGAACATCCGACGCACATCGGCGGCAGAGGATACATCTGCCTTCACCGCTATGGCTTGGTGGCCGGCCTGGCGTAGTTGCACCACCAACTTGGACGCCTCGCTGGCGCTGTTGGCGTAGTTGACGACGACGGCGAAACCGTCGCTGGCCAGTTGCTTGGCGATTTCGGCGCCGATGCCGCGGGAAGCACCGGTGATGATCGCAACTTTGGACGTTTGAGTCGGCATGCTTGAGTCCTCTTGAAGTGGGTGAAGTCAGGTTCACATGTTTACTCTCGGCGATAAATGCTCGAAAGTTGCCTTGACTGTTCAACAATCACTAACAATAAAGGCGCCGGATTCAGATGGATCAAGTCAAAGCGATGAAGGTGTTCGTGCGCATCTACGAGCGAAGCAGTTTCACCCTGGCCGCTGAAGACTTGAACATGCCACGGGCCACGCTGACCCACACCCTCAATCAATTTGAAGCCTGGCTGGGCGTTCGCTTGTTGGAGCGCAGTACCCGCAAGGTGCGCCCGACCCTCGATGGCGAAGCCTATTACCCGCGCTGCGTGCAACTGTTGGCGGAACTCGAAGAAGCCGAACTGGCGTTTCGCGGCGTGGCGCCCAAAGGCAAGTTGAGGGTGGACTTGCACGGTACCCAGGCACGGTATTTCGTGATTCCGGCGTTGCCGCAATTCATGGCCCGCTATCCGGAAATAGAACTGTTCATCAGCGAGGCGGATCGTTTCGTCGACCTGATCGCCGAAGGCGTCGATTGCGTGCTGCGCTCCGGTGAGCTGGCGGATTCGTCATTGATCGGTCGGCGTGTCGCCAATCTTCGGCAGATCACCTGTGCCAGTCCCGGTTACTTGCGCCAGTACGGCGAGCCGAAGTGCCTCGATGACTTGAAACATCACAAGGCGGTGAATTACGTCTCGCGGACCACCGCCAAACTGTATCCGTTTGAGTTCATGGTCGATGGCGTGCTCAAGGAGGTCCCGATCGGAGGCTCGCTGTCGGTATCCGGCGCCGAAATCTATGCCGCCTCGGCCATCGCCGGCCTGGGCTTGATCCAATGCCCACATTACCGGATGGAAGAGCCGATCCGGCAGGGCCTGATGCAGGAAGTCCTCACCGCCACCCCACCACCGTCCATGCCGGTGTCGGTGCTCTATCCGCACAACCGACTCATGTCGCCGCGGGTGCGCGTATTTGTGGATTGGGTGGCGGAGGTGTTTGCGCAGGCGCGTTAATGTGGTCCGTGGATATCGCTGGCCTTGTGGGAGCGAGCTTGCTCGCGATGGGGCCTTGCCAGGCGATATTTTCGTTGGCTGATCCACCGCTATCGCGAGCAAGCTCGCTCCCACCCTATGCGAACTTTCAGCCTGACCGATGCGTCTGTGAAGTGTTAGCTTCTGCCACCAGCGTCCGAACAGAGAGCCTTTCGATGACCTACACCGCTGCGCAAAACCGCTACGAATCCATTCCTTATCGCCGCGTTGGTCGCAGCGGGCTGGTGCTGCCGGCGCTGTCGCTGGGCTTGTGGCACAACTTTGGCGACAGTACGCCCATCGATACCCAGCGCGCCTTGCTGCGTACGGCGTTTGATCTGGGCATCAACCACTTCGACCTGGCGAACAACTACGGCCCGCCCTACGGCAGTGCCGAGATCAATTTCGGCCGGTTGCTGCGCGAAGATTTCAAGCAGTACCGCGATGAGTTGATCATCTCCAGCAAGGCCGGTTGGGACATGTGGCCGGGCCCATACGGCCAGGGCGGTGGCTCACGCAAATACGTGCTCGCCAGCCTCGACCAGAGCCTGCAACGCCTGGGGCTGGACTATGTGGATATCTTCTATTCCCACCGCTTCGACCCCGACACCCCGCTGGAAGAAACCGCCAGCGCACTGGCCACTGCCGTACAGCAGGGCAAGGCGTTGTACATCGGCATTTCTTCGTATTCCGGGGTGAAGACCCGGGAAATGGCGGCGCTGCTCAAAGAGTGGAAAGTCCCGCTGCTGATTCACCAGCCGGCCTACAACCTGCTCAACCGCTGGGTGGAAAAAGACCTGCTGGACGCCACCGACGAACTGGGTACCGGTGTGATCGCTTTCACGCCACTGGCCCAGGGCCTGTTGACCGACAAGTACCTCAAGGGCATTCCGGCCGATGCGCGGGTGAACCGTCCGGGCGGCGGCTCATTGCAGGCTTCGCACCTGTCGGAGGAAAACATCGCCCATGTACGTGCCCTCAATGAGATCGCCCAGCGGCGCGGCCAAAGCCTGGCGCAAATGGCCCTGGCCTGGACCCTGCGCGATCCACGCGTGACCAGCGCGCTGATCGGCGCCAGCCGGCCGGAGCAGATTATCGAGAACGTCGGGGCGCTGAAGAACCTGAGCTTCAGTGCCGAAGAACTGGCGCAGATCGATCGGTTTGCCCTGGAAGGCGGGATCAATCTTTGGGAGAAGCCTTCGTCGGCTGAATAACGCCTGACACCCTGTGGCGAGGGGATTTATCCCCGTTGGGCTGCGAAGCGGCCCCAAACCTGAACACGCGGTGCATCAGGTGGAATCGAGTTGGCTGCTTCGGGGCTGCTACGCAGCCCAGCGGGGATAAATCCCCTCGCCACAAAGCTGCATTCCCACGCGGGAGTCATGGGAATGCTCGGTCAGTTACTGATCGCCAGGATGCTCGCCTGATATGAACCCACGAACACGTCGAAATCCCCCACCTCGTTCTGCTCCAGCTCAGTTTGCTGGACCAGGGATTCACGGGCGGTTTCCTCGAATGCAGTCTGTTCCTGGGCGGGCAACGGTTCGGCGCGGAAGAACTCAGCGTGGGCCTTGCTTTGGCGCAGGGAGAACTGGGCGAAGCTTTCCTGATGCTCGGCCATGGCGGCCAGCACCTGGGCGGAGGGCGTCAGGGACGGGTCGCGGACTTTCGCCAATTGCGCGTCCAGTGCCTGGCGGTGGGCATCGCCACCTTGGCTTTGGTCGAGCAGCGAGGCCAGCGGCGCGATCTTTTCGAGCAATTCGACGGCCCAGGCCTGCATGTCCACCGATTGGCCCTGGCGCTGCAATTGCAGGCCAGGCTTGCGGCCTTCCTTGACCACGGTCAGGAAGTTGCTCGTGGCGTTGCTGCATTCGTTGTTTTCCAGCTGCGGGCTGTCGTTGAGGCCGCAATACAGCAGGAACGCATCGAGGAATCGCGATTCGGTGAGGTCGATGCCCATCGGCAGGAACGGGTTGATGTCCAGGCAACGCACTTCGACGTACTGGATACCCCGGGCCATCAAGGCCTGGATCGGTCGCTCGCCGGTGTAGGTCACGCGTTTGGGGCGGATATTGGAGTAGTACTCGTTTTCGATCTGCAGGATGTTGGTGTTGAGCTGCACCCACTCACCGTTCTGGTGGGTGCCGACTTCGACGTACGGCGCATAAGGCGTCGCCACCGCTTTGCGCAGGCTGTCGGTGTAGCTGGCCAGGTCGTTGTAGCAAGGCGTGAGGCCAGCCTGGGCGTTGCTCTGGTAACCCAGGTCGCTCATGCGCAGGCTGGTGGCGTAGGGCAGGTACAGGGTGTCGGGGTCCAGTTGTTCCAACTGGTGCGGGCGACCCCGCAGGAAACCGGCGTCCAGGGCCGGCGAGGCGCCGAACAGGTACATCAGCAACCAGCTGTAGCGGCGGAAATTGCGGATCAGCGCAATGTAGGCCGACGACTGGAAGTCACGGTCACTGGCCTCGACGCCTTCGGCCTGGCGGAGCAGCGGCCAGAGCTTTTCCGGCAGGGAAAAGTTGTAGTGGATCCCGGCAATGCATTGCATGGTCTTGCCGTAGCGCAGGGCCAGGCCCTTGCGATAGACGTACTTGAGCCGACCGATGTTCGAGGTGCCGTAATACGCGATCGGGATGTCCTCTTCCGCCGGCAACGGGCACGGCATCGAAGGGCTCCACAGGTACTCGTCGCCCAGTTTGCTGTAGGCAAACCGGTGGATCTTGTCGAGGCTGCGCAGGGTATCGGCCGGGTTGGCCAGGGCCGGCGTGATGAACTCCAACAGCGACTCGGAATAGTCGGTAGTGATCTGTTCGTTGGTCAGCGCCGAGCCCAGGGCCTTGGGATGTGGAGTCTGCGCCAGGTGCCCATCACCGGTGACGCGCAGGCATTCGCGCTCAATGCCGTGCAGGCACTGTTCGAGCAGGGAGAGGTTGGCGCGCTCGCCGAGCAGGGCCAGGCGGCGGTTTAAAAGGTCGCTCAAGTTGAATTCCTTCACGCGTCAGTCGCCCCAATATGGGGGTGGGCAAGACGGTCTACAAGGGTGAAGTTAAAACTGGCGTTTTCGCCTGGTTTTCATGCGGCCAAAGACTAATCGCCGCAACCCCCCTGTGGGAGCGAGCTTGCTCGCGATGGCGGATGGTCAGTCAGCATCAACGTTGCTGATCCACCGCTATCGCGAGCAAGCTCGCTCCCACAGAAAAGCTCGACACCGCATTCATGGCGTCGAAATTAACTCAAATCGATGACAGGGAGCTATAGGACAGCGAACGTGCCTTGCGCTTTTGCGACCAGTTTGTCGCCTTGCAGCACCTCGGCCTCGACCACCAGCGTGCGCCGGCCCGGGTGGATGACCCGGGCGGTGCACAACACGTCGCCGTCGGACACGGCGCGAATGTAGTTGATCTTGCATTCGATGGTCGCGCTCTGCTGGTCAAAGCCATGGACACTGGAGCAGGCCAGTCCCATGGCGATGTCCACCAGGCTGAACAGCGCGCCGCCGTGCAGCTTGCCGCCACGATTGCGCAGCGGCGGCTCAAGGGTCAGGGCGACTTGCGCCACCCCGTCCCCAAGGCTGTGCAGACGGCAGCCGAGCAGCTTGAAGAACGCGCTCTCCACCAACCCGGCTGGCACGTCCATCAGCGTTTCTTCAACTGCTTGGCGTTGGCGAACAACGAGGCCATGGCGTTGTTCGCCGGGGCCGCGGTGGCGGTTTCCTTGCGCGGCGCGGTGTTTTGCGACTGGCGTGGCGTCGAGCCAGGACGCGCACCACGGGCACCGTCGACTTTCTCGCCCGGCGTGTCGCTCATGCGCATCGACAGGCCGACGCGTTTGCGCGGGATGTCGACTTCCATGACTTTCACTTTCACCACATCACCGGCCTTGACCGCTTCGCGCGGGTCCTTGATGAACTTCTCGGACAACGCCGAGATGTGTACCAGACCGTCCTGGTGCACGCCGATGTCGACGAAGGCACCGAAGTTGGTGACGTTGGTCACCACACCTTCGAGGATCATGCCCGGCTGCAGGTCCTTGAGGTCTTCGACGCCGTCCTGGAACTCGGCGGTCTTGAACTCGGGACGCGGGTCGCGGCCCGGTTTCTCCAGTTCCTGGAGGATGTCGGTGACGGTGGGCAGGCCGAAGGTTTCGTCGGTGAATTTCTTCGGGTCCAGGCGCTTGAGGAACCCGGCGTCACCGATCAGCGAACGGATGTCGCGGTCGGTCTGGGCGGCGATGCGTTGCACCAGCGGGTAGGCTTCAGGGTGGACGGCGGAGGAGTCCAGCGGGTTATCGCCGTTCATCACCCGCAGGAAGCCGGCGGCCTGTTCGAAGGTCTTTTCACCCAGGCGCGGGACTTTCTTCAACGCGGCGCGGGTCTTGAACGCGCCGTGTTCGTCACGGTGGGTAACGATGTTCTGCGCCAGGGTGGCGTTCAGGCCGGAGATGCGCGCCAGCAGCGCCACCGAAGCGGTGTTCACGTCCACGCCCACGGCGTTCACGCAATCCTCCACCACCGCGTCCAGGCCGCGCGCCAGTTTCAATTGGGAAACGTCGTGCTGGTACTGGCCGACACCGATGGATTTGGGGTCGATCTTCACCAGTTCCGCCAGTGGATCCTGCAGGCGCCGAGCGATGGACACCGCGCCACGGATCGACACGTCCAGGTCCGGGAATTCCTTGGAGGCCAGTTCCGACGCCGAGTAAACCGAAGCGCCAGCCTCGGAGACCATGACTTTGGTCATCTTCATGGCTGGGTACTTTTTGATCAACTCGGCGGCCAGCTTGTCGGTCTCGCGGCTGGCGGTACCGTTGCCGATGGCGATCAGGTCCACCGAATGCTTGGCGCACAGGGCGGCGAGCACGGCGAGGGTCTGGTCCCACTTGTTGTGCGGCACGTGCGGGTAGACCGTGGCGTGGTCCAGCAGTTTGCCGGTGGAGTCGACCACCGCCACCTTGCAACCGGTGCGCAGGCCCGGGTCCAGGCCCAGGGTGGCGCGCGGGCCGGCCGGTGCGGCCAGCAGCAGGTCATGCAGGTTGTGGGCGAACACGTTGATCGCCTCGGTCTCGGCGTTGTCGCGCAATTCGCCCAGCAGGTCGGTTTCCAGGTGGGTGTAGAGCTTGACCTTCCAGGTCCAGCGCACCACTTCGGCCAGCCATTTGTCGGCGGCGCGGTTCTGGTTCTGGATGCCGAACTGCTGGCCGATCATGCCTTCGCACGGGTGCATGGTGCCGGGCAATTCTTCACCGACTTTCAGCGCGGAACTGAGGATGCCTTCGTTGCGACCACGGAAAATCGCCAGGGCGCGGTGGGACGGCATGCTCTTGAGCGGTTCGTCGTGTTCGAAGTAGTCGCGGAACTTCGCGCCTTCCTCTTCCTTGCCGGCGATCACCCGGGCGCTGAGGGTGGCTTCCTGCTTGAGATAGCTACGCAGTTTTTCCAGCAGGTTGGCGTCTTCGGCGAAGCGCTCCATGAGGATGTATTTGGCGCCTTCCAGCGCCGCTTTTACATCCGCCACGCCTTTTTCGGCATCGACGAAGCGCGCGGCTTCGGTTTCCGGGGCCAGGGTTGGGTCGTTGAACAGGCCGTCGGCCAGCTCGCCGAGGCCGGCTTCCAGGGCGATCTGGCCCTTGGTGCGGCGCTTTTGCTTGTAGGGCAGGTACAAGTCTTCGAGGCGGGTCTTGGTGTCGGCCAGCTTGATGTCGCGCTCCAGTTGCGGGGTCAGCTTGCCCTGCTCCTGGATGCTGGCCAGGATGCTGATGCGCCGTTCGTCGAGTTCTCGCAGGTAGCGCAGGCGTTCTTCCAAATGCCGCAATTGGGTGTCATCGAGGCTGCCGGTCACTTCTTTCCGGTAACGGGCGATGAAAGGCACCGTGGAGCCTTCATCGAGTAGCGCGACGGCCGCTTCGACCTGTTGTGGGCGTACACCGAGTTCCTCGGCGATGCGGCTGTTGATGCTGTCCATAAAACCACCTGACAAATTGTGAAATCAGGCTCACCACCGCAGAAGCAGGGCTCGGCGAGACTGGTTGAGCGGCCTGGCATGCGCCGCTGCCTGGGTCAAAAGGCTGCCTGTTGACCCGCGAAATTCAAAAAGTGCTGCCTGGCCAAGGGGGAAAAAATGGCACGCCGGGTCACGATCCGGCATTCCCTGGCACAAAAGGCCGCGCATTATAACCAGCGTTGCGTCCTGAGGGGGGGCATGGTCTATAGGCTTGATACCCGGATTTGTGGTGATGGAGGAAAAATCTGCTAACAATGCACACGGTGCGTATAACGGCAGCTAGGCCATAATGCGCGCCGAGATCAAAGGAGCTTCCTATGAGCAGCACTGCACAAACTGCTGAAGGCGAAAAAATTCTTATTGTTGACGACGATCCGGGGCTGAGCAGCTTGCTGGAGCGCTTTTTCGTCAGCAAGGGCTACCGCGCCCGCACCGTACCGAACACCGAGCAAATGGATCGACTGCTGGCCCGTGAAGTGTTCAACCTGGTGGTGCTCGACCTGATGCTGCCCGGTGAAGACGGCCTGACCGCCTGCCGCCGCCTGCGCGGCGCCAACAACCAGATCCCGATCATCATGCTCACCGCCAAGGGCGACGAGCTGAGCCGTATCAAGGGCCTGGAGCTGGGCGCCGACGATTACCTGGCCAAGCCGTTCAACCCCGACGAGCTGATGGCTCGGGTCAAGGCGGTGCTGCGTCGTCAGTCGGCGCCGGTACCTGGTGCGCCAGGCAGCGAAGATGAAAGCGTCACCTTCGGCGACTATGAGCTGTCCCTGGCCACTCGCGAGCTCAAGCGCGGCGATGAGGTCCACATGCTCACTACGGGTGAGTTCGCCGTGCTCAAGGCCCTGGTGATGAACGCCCGCCAGCCGCTGACCCGCGACAAACTGATGAACCTGGCCCGTGGTCGTGAATGGGATGCGCTGGAGCGCTCCATCGACGTGCAGATTTCCCGTCTGCGCCGGATGATCGAACCCGATCCTTCCAAGCCACGGTACATCCAGACCGTGTGGGGCGTGGGTTATGTGTTCGTGCCGGATGGCGCCGCCAGCAAGTGATCGGCGATTTGTAGGAGTGGGTGGCCTGGCCGGTTGAAATGTCTTCTTCCAGGCGACTCGCGGTCTGTCATTGTGCGAGCATCACTCGCTCCTGCAAGTGTGTAGCGGTTATTCATGAAAACCCCCGTTTGGTTCCCCCAGAGTTTCTTCTCCCGCACCCTCTGGCTGGTGCTGATCGTCGTGCTCTTCTCCAAGGCATTGACGCTGGTGTACCTGCTGATGAACGAAGACGTGCTCGTGGACCGGCAGTACAGCCACGGCGTTGCCTTGACCCTGCGGGCTTACTGGGCGGCGGACGAAACCAACCGAGCGAAAATTGCCGAGGCGGCGACGCTGATCCGCGTCGTTGGTGCCGGCGTGCCGGAGGGCGAGCAACACTGGCCCTACAGCGAGATCTATCAACGCCAGATGCAGGCCGAACTGGGTGCCGATACCGAGGTGCGATTGCGCATGCACTCGCCGCCGGCGCTGTGGGTGCGGGCCCCGAGCCTGGGGGATGGCTGGCTGAAAGTGCCGTTGTACCCCCATCCACTGCGCGGCCAGAAAATCTGGAACGTGCTCGGCTGGTTCCTGGCCATCGGCCTGCTGTCGACGGCGTCGGCGTGGATCTTCGTCAGCCAGCTCAACCAACCATTGAAACGCCTGGTCTACGCTGCCCGCCAACTGGGCCAGGGGCGCAGCGTGCGGCTGCCCATCAGCGATACGCCCAGCGAGATGACCGAGGTCTACCGCGCCTTCAACCAGATGGCCGAGGACGTCGAACAGGCCGGGCGCGAGCGCGAACTGATGCTCGCTGGTGTCTCCCATGACCTGCGCACGCCGTTGACCCGGCTACGGTTGTCGCTGGAGTTGATGGGCGAACACACCGACCTGACCGACGAAATGGTCCGCGACATCGAGGACATGGACGCGATTCTCGACCAGTTCCTGGCGTTCATTCGCGACGGTCGTGACGAGTCTGTGGAAGAGGTGGACCTCAGTGAATTGGTGCGGGAGGTGGCCGCGCCCTATAACCAGAACGATGAGAAAGTGCACCTGCGCCTGGAGCCGATCCAGCCGTTCCCGTTGCGCCGGGTGTCGATGAAGCGTTTGCTGAACAACCTGATTGGCAATGCACTGAACCATGCTGGCACCGGCGTCGAAGTCGCGGCCTATGTCTCCGGTGACACCAGCGCGCCTTACGTGGTGCTGAGCGTCATGGACCGTGGCGCCGGCATCGATCCCTCCGAGCTGGAAGCCATTTTCAACCCCTTCACTCGCGGCGATCGCGCCCGGGGCGGGAAGGGCACGGGGCTGGGCCTGGCCATCGTCAAGCGCATCGCCTCGATGCACGGCGGCAACGTCGAACTGCGTAACCGTGTCGGTGGCGGGTTGGAGGCGCGGGTGCGCTTGCCGTTGGGCTTGATGCTGCCTCGGGATGCGGTGTAGCGGTCTTCGTCTGGCTGATACCTGTGGAAGAACCTGTGGGAGCGAGCTTGCTCGCGATGGCGGTGGATCAGTAAAGTTGATCTTGACTGACACAC
Source organism: Pseudomonas brassicacearum (assembly GCF_918698105.1). GTDB lineage: Bacteria > Pseudomonadota > Gammaproteobacteria > Pseudomonadales > Pseudomonadaceae > Aquipseudomonas > Aquipseudomonas brassicacearum_F. The sequence goes on from NZ_CAKKMI010000105.1 coordinate 16,937, forward strand.
CGCCATCGCGAGCAAGCTCGGCTCCCACAAAGGCTCACTCCCGCAGGGTTTGTGTTGAGTCAGCCCTTGCCCTTGGTCCGGGTCATGTTCGGCCCGCCATTTTTTTCCAGATGCTCGATGATGATCCCCGCCACGTTCTTGCTCGTGGTGGTCTCGATCCCTTCCAGGCCTGGCGAGGAATTGACTTCCATCACCAGCGGTCCGTGGTTGGAGCGCAGGATGTCCACGCCCGCTACGGCCAAGCCCATCACTTTGGCGGCCCGCAGGGCGGTCATGCGTTCTTCCGGGGTGATCTTGATCAGGCTGGCACTGCCGCCGCGATGCAAGTTGGAGCGGAACTCTCCGGGCTTGGCCTGGCGTTTCATCGAGGCAATCACCTTGTCGCCGACCACGAAGCAGCGAATGTCCGCGCCACCGGCTTCCTTGATGTACTCCTGGACCATGATGTTCTGCTTCAGGCCCATGAACGCCTCGATCACCGATTCTGCGGCCGTCGCGGTTTCACACAGGACCACGCCGATGCCCTGGGTGCCTTCCAGCACCTTGATCACCAGCGGTGCGCCGTTGACCATCGCAATCAGGTCGGGAATGTCATCGGGGGAGTGGGCAAAACCGGTTACCGGCAGGCCAATCCCGCGCCGTGACAGCAACTGCAGCGAACGCAGCTTGTCTCGCGAGCGGGCGATGGCCACCGATTCGTTAAGGGGAAACACCCCCATCATTTCGAACTGACGCAATACGGCGCAGCCATAAAACGTCACCGATGCGCCGATGCGCGGGATTACCGCATCGAACCCTTCCAGCGGCTTGCCACGGTAATGGATCTGCGGCTTGTGGCTGGCGATGTTCATGTAGGCGCGCAGGGTATCGATCACCACCATTTCATGGCCTCGTTCGGTCCCGGCTTCAACCAGACGACGAGTGGAATACAGACGCGGATTACGCGACAGCACAGCGATCTTCATGCAACACCTGTGGCAGAGGTAGTGGACACCGGGAATGCCGGCTTGTCTTGAACGTATTTGATACCCGGATTGACCACCAATTGGCCGTCGATCAAGGCTTTGGAACCCAGTAGCAGGCGGTATCGCATGGACTTGCGGCAGGCGAGGGTGAATTCGACCCGCCAGATCCGATCACCCAGCGCCAACGTGGTGCTGATCACGTAGCGGACCTGAGCGTGGCCGTTGGAGCTTTTTATTGTCTTGCGGGCCACCAGCGGGGCTTCGCAGCGGCGATGGCGCAATTGCACGACCGTGCCGAGGTGCGCAGTGAAGCGCACCCACTTTTCGCCATCGCGCTCGAACGGCTCGATGTCGGTGGCATGCAGGCTGGAGGTGCTGGCGCCGGTGTCGATTTTTGCCCGCAGGCCCACGACTCCCAAATCCGGGAGCGCCACCCACTCGCGCAGACCGACAACGGTCAAATGGTCAAAAGTCTTCAATAAAAAAACCTGCGATCAGTACATCGGATCGTGGACTCCGCGAATCGCGGTATTCACGCAGAATAATCACAAAATGGCGACAGTTATCTACGCACTTGTTTGTGCTTGTAACCGATTCCGAGCCAAGCCATGCATGTGGAGGCGATTTGGCGGGCATTCTATCCGTCGGGCCGGATTCGTGCGCTCGACAAAAACGGTAGTACAGTTCTGGCTATTGGCAGAAAAGAGGAATGGCAGTGGCACAAAAAAAGGAAGAGGACGACAAGGTCCGTCTCGATAAATGGTTGTGGGCGGCGCGATTCTACAAGACGCGGGCCCTGGCCAAGACCGCCATCGAAAGCGGCAAGGTCCATCACCGGGGAGAGCGTTGCAAGCCGGGCAAGGAGCCTCGTATCGGTGATGAATTCGTCATCCGCACCGGCTTCGATGAAAAGACCGTGGTGGTCGAGGCCCTGTCGATCGTGCGTCGCGGCGCGCCTGAAGCGCAGGCGCTGTATCGCGAAACCGAAGCCAGCATCGCCAAGCGTGAAGCCGCCGCCGCGCAACGCAAGGCCGGCGCCCTGGGGGTCAGCACCGACGGCAAGCCGAGCAAGAAGCAGCGTCGGGACCTGTTCAAGTTTCATGGCAGCAATAGCGAATAAAGCACCGGTCATTTCACCCGTGGCGAGGGAGCTTGCTCCCGCTCGGTTGCGCAGCGACCGTAAGATTTTGGGGCCGCTGCGCAGCCCAGCGG
>NZ_CAKKMI010000106.1:0-18819 GCF_918698105.1 Pseudomonas brassicacearum
GGCTGGGCCCAGTTTTCCGGCAGGTTGATGTAATCCACCAGTTCCCTCAAGCGACCGTGATCCCGGGCGTTGAAGGTAAACGCCAGTCGCGTCAGATGACTGAACTGGGCTTCGTCTTGCTCTTCACCGCTGTAGTCATGTTGATGAAAACAGTCGTTCAGGCACAAATCGGCGAATTTTCCCTGCATCTGCTGCAGCGCTTGTTCGTTTAGCTTGTGATTCATGCGGATCACGAACTGATGCTTGAGCCAGCGACTGGAGTGGAAGTTGCGGTAGAACTGGTTGATCTCTTCCACGGCCTCGTCGGCGTTGTACACCAGGCGCATCAGTTTCATGTCGGTGGGCAGGATGTAGCGGTTTTCCTCCAATTGCTCGCGGATGAAGTCCAGGGCGCTTTGCCAGAACTTGCCTCCCGGGACATCCAGCAAAACCACCGGCACCAGCGGGCTCTTGCCTGTCTGCACCAGCGTCAGGACTTCCAATGCTTCATCAAGCGTGCCGAAACCGCCAGGGCAGAGCACCAAGGCATCGGCCTCCTTGACGAAGAACAGTTTGCGGGTGAAGAAGAAGTGGAACGGCAGCAGGTTCGGCGTGCCTTCAACGGTCGGATTTGCATGCTGCTCGAAAGGCAGGGTGATATTGAATCCCAGGCTGTGTTCGCGCCCTGCGCCTTCATGGGCGGCGGCCATGATGCCACCGCCGGCGCCGGTGATGACCATCATGTCCGAACGGGCCAGTGCAGCCCCCAGTTCTCGGGCCAGGCCATACAACGGATGTTCGATGGGCGTTCGGGCCGAGCCGAAGACCGTGACCTTGCGCCGGCCCTTGAACTGTTCGAGGGTACGGAAGGCGTGTTCCAGTTCCCTCAGGGCTTGTAGCGTGATCTTGGCATTCCAGCGGTTGTGATCTTCCTGGGCCATGCGCAGCACGGTCAGGATCATGTCTCGGTAGATGGGGAGGTTGGGGCTGTTGGGGGATACCAGGTTGAGTTGCTCGTCAACCTTGCGGGCGAGGTCGTGGCCGTGGTTCTCAAAATGACGACTGAGCAGGTCATTCGGTTTGTAAGGCATTCAGCTTCTCCTTCTTAACAGGACCCCGGCCCGGATGAGAGATTCATCGGGACCACGACACTCCGTGTGTCGTTGTCAGCCCAGGCAGCGGCCTGGAGGGTGACCTGGCTTGACGCGGTCTGCAGCAAGGCGACCAAGCCATCCAGCGGGTTCTGCTTTTCCCTTTGATAAAAACAATCACACGCCAAGGTGTTGGCCGGGCAGCCTCTTTCTGCCCGATGAAAATACCAGTGGATACTTCTGAATCTAGACCGTCATGCCGATCTTTGCTGTCCTGATCATGGCGCGCAAAAGTGACCGTTGGCAACCGCTGATGCAGGCGCTGAACGATCGCGCCGCTCGTCAGATCGTCGGCCGGGTGCGTGCTGCTCTGATTTACTGATAATAGGTGAGTATCAATGCCATTTGACGCCCAGGGTCGGGTGCTACGTGATGGATTGAAGCGGATCGGGCAGGGAGGCGGGAGAAATGACCAAGGTCACTCTGGAGCTCGACAGGCAGTTGTACTTGATGTTGTTGGAGTCGGCACAGGCCAATCGAGTGAGTCTTGAGGAAGAATGCTGTCGTCGGCTGGGCGGGCGAGCGTGGCGCTCGCGTTACTTGCAGGCACTGGTGGCGGAGTTGCGCGCCGACGATGAGCAGCGGCGCGCAAGCACAGGTTGATTACTTCTTCGTCTTGGCGGGTTTCGGGCAATCCGATTCCTGGAAGCGTTCTGTCGCGACCGGACGGTTGGTCTTAACCTCGGTGAACTCATAGCGCATGGTCGCGCCCCTGGCCATCAACTTGCGGAAACCCGGGTTGGTACACACTGTGGAGCCCAACTGGAAATACACGGCCTTGGGGTCTGCGCGCATTTTCTGGGCGTGGCTGCTTTGCACACTGAGATGGTTGATCAGCTCGGTGCCTTCGACGGTGTAGCCCTGGTCGAGGATGTCTTCGTTGATCGCCCGCGGCGTACCGACGCTACTTTGCTTGGCGACGTTCTGCAGCATCTTGTTCAGTTCGAGTTCTTTCAGCGAAGCAGCCTGAGCGCTGAAGGACGTCGCCAGCAGAACGGCAACGGTAGGGACGATAAGGCGCAGCATGAAACTCTCCTGGTTCAGTGACTGGTGGTTCGACCGATCACATGACTGTGCGTTCAGTGGCCGGGAATTATAGGGGAGCCTGGGTGGACGGTACAGGCGCGTGCGCTCTGGTAGACTGCCGGCCTTTATTGCCCTGCCGAGTGTCGTTCGTGTCGAGTTTTCCTGTCTGTCGGCGTTGCCCACGATGAATCATGCCCCTAACGCCGTAGCCCGCCTGCGCGACCAGCGCATCGATGAAGGGATCAGGCCGATTCAGGCCCGTGGCTGGCGCGCGCCCCGTTGCAGCGCCTGCCGAGTGATCGAGAGCCATTGTCTATGCGCCTGGCGTCCGAGTGTCGAGACCCGCTCCGGGGTCTGCCTGATCATGACCAACAAGGAAGTGTTCAAGCCGAGCAACACCGGTTGGCTGATTGCCGACGTCGTGCGCGACAATCACGCGTTCATCTGGTCGCGCACCGACGTCGACGAGCAACTGCTGGCGCTGCTGAACGATCCGCAATGGCAGCCCTACCTGGTGTTTCCGGGCGAATACGTCGAGCCATCGCGCGTTACCCACACGGTTGACCTCGATCATTCCAAGCGCCCGCTGTTCATCCTGCTGGATGCAACCTGGACCGAGGCGCGAAAGATTTTTCGTAAAAGCCCGTATTTCGACCGGCTGCCGATCCTGAGCCTGCTGCCCGACAGATTGTCGCGTTACCGCCTGCGACGTTCGACCCGCAGCGAGCACCTGTGTACCGCTGAAGTGGCGGCATTGTGTCTGGAACTGGCGGGGGACAGCGATGCCGCTTCGGCCCTGGACGCCTATTTCGATGTGTTCAGCCAGCATTACCTGGGCGCCAAGGGCCAACAGGAGGTGAACGTGTCTACCCCGGCCCACGCCGAGTTGCAACCCTTTATCCGTTCGACGCAAGCAGTATTGGCCCAATAGTGGCCCATACTGGACACTGTGGCGGCCGTGCTGCTTGACCACCCCGGCTTCGCTGGGCATGCTTGGCGCCGACCGGGGCGCCGCCAACGTTTGAAACGCCGTGTTTGGCGTTGCATGTGCCCCTGGAGATGCTGCGGCATGGCGGTGTCTTGAGTTGTCTTGGCGAGGCGCGAATGCATCGGGCCTGCCATTAAAAACAGGATCATTTGAAAAATGGCCACATACGAAATCCTGATTGCCGATGATCACCCGCTCTTTCGCAGCGCGTTACATCAGGCTGTGACCCTGGGCCTTGGCCCGGCTGTCCGATTGACGGAGGTGGCCAGTATCGCGGAACTGGAGGTCCAGTTGACGGCGAAAGCCGATTGGGACCTGGTGCTGCTGGACCTGAACATGCCCGGTGCCTATGGTTTTTCGGGGCTGGTGCTGTTGCGGGGCCAATACCCGCAAATCCCCGTGGTCATGGTCTCGGCCCAGGAAGAAGCCTCGGTGATGGTCAAGGCCCGGGAGTTCGGCGCCAGCGGATTCATACCCAAGTCCAGTTCCCTTGAGATGATTCAGAAGGCCGTGAAGGCGGTCCTGGACGGCGATGTCTGCTGGCCGCCCCAGGCGTTCGAAGCAGTGAGCGTGTCCGAGGAAGCCAAGGCCGCCAGCGAGGGGTTGGCCAGTCTCACCCCGCAGCAGTTCCGGGTGCTGACCATGGTCTGCGAAGGCTTGCTGAACAAGCAGATTGCCTACGAACTGAACGTTTCGGAAGCCACCATCAAGGCCCACGTCACGGCGATCTTTCGTAAGCTGAACGTGCGCACTCGGACCCAGGCGGCCTTGCTGCTGCAACAACTTGAGTCAATTTCGCCGCAGGCCTAGTCTTCCGGTTCACGCTTTTTTGACCGGGTTTGAATTAGCTTCTCCACTCCTTTTCGATCAGTTGCCCACACTATGTCACCTTTTAAAGGCCAGACCGGCCTGAAACGCATCCTCAACGCCTCCGGCTATTCCTTGGACGGGCTGCGCGCAGCTTTTGTCGGCGAAGCGGCTTTCCGTCAGTTGGTGCTGCTCAACGTCGTGCTGATTCCGTTGTCTTTCTTCCTGAACGTCAGTCGTGTCGAGCAGGCGCTGCTGATTGCCGTGTGCCTGTTGGCATTGATCGTGGAATTGCTCAATTCGGCGGTGGAGGCGGCCATCGACCGCATCTCCCTGGAGCTGCACCCGTTGTCAAAAAATGCCAAGGACATGGGCAGCGCTGCCCAGTTCGTCGCCCTGACGATGATCGCGTTGGTGTGGGGCGTGGTGCTGTTGTAACGGCTCACGCAATGGTCGGCAGCACGATTTCGTCGCTGCGCTGGGCCCCGGCAGTGAACGCCCGGCACAATTCGAGAAATTCGCGCATGGCCGAGGTCTGGTACTTCTGTTTATGCCAGATGAAATAAAACTGCCGCGCCAGGTCCATGTCCGGGGTTTCCACCGCGACGAGGCTGCCGCGGCGGAAGGCGTCGCGCAGGGCCAGGCGTGAGATGCAGCCAATGCCCAGGCCGGATTCCACGGCGCGCTTGATCGCTTCGGTGTGTTCCAGCTCCAGGCGGATATTCAACGCGCTGCGGTGGTGGCGCATGGCTTGGTCGAAAGTCAGTCGCGTGCCCGAACCCTGCTCCCGCAGAATCCAGGCTTCATGGGTCAATTCCTCCATGGTCGCCTGGCCGCGCTTGGCCAGCGGGTGTTGAGGGGCGCAGAACACCACCAGCTCGTCCTCGACCCAGCTCTGTACCTCGATGTCCGGATGGCTGCAGTCGCCTTCGATTAGACCCAGATCAATTTCATAGTGGGCAACCTGGTGCACGATATTGGCAGTGTTCTGCACGTGCAGCTTCACCTGGCTTTCTGGATGGCGCTGCATGAAGCCGCCGATCAACAAGGTTGCCAGGTAATTGCCGATGGTCAGCGTGGCCCCGACCGCCAGTGAGCCGAAACCGGACTTGCCGTTGAGCAGGTCTTCGATTTCCTTGGCCTGGTCCAGCAGCGCCACTGCCTGGGGCAGCAGTTGTTTGCCCAGGGCGTTGAGGCTCAGGCGCTTGCCGGCACGGTCGAACAACTGGCAGCTCGATTGCCGCTCCAGTTCGGTGATGGAGGTGCTGGCCGCCGACTGCGACAAATTGAGGTGGCCCGCAGCGCGAGACACGCTTTCCTGCTGGGCGACGGCGACGAAGACTTGAAGTTGACGGAGAGTAAATCGCATATCGATATAACCGATAACCCTTATCTTAATAATCCATTTAACAGATATTGTCGCCGCCATTAGAATGCGATGCAATTGCGCAGATTATCGGCGCAGGCATTATTCCCAGGAGTCCCCGTACATGAGCAACATGAACCACGAGCGTGTCCTCAGTGTTCATCACTGGAACGACACTCTGTTCAGCTTCAAGTGCACCCGCGATCCGGGCCTGCGCTTCGAGAACGGTCAGTTCGTGATGATCGGCCTGCAACAGCCCAATGGCCGCCCGCTTATGCGCGCTTACTCGATTGCCAGCCCGAACTGGGAAGAGCATCTCGAATTCTTCAGCATCAAGGTGCCTGATGGTCCGCTGACTTCCCAGTTGCAGCACCTGAAGGAAGGCGACGAGATCATCATCAGCAAGAAACCCACCGGCACCCTCGTGCTGGACGATCTCAAGCCTGGCAAGCATTTGTACCTGCTCAGCACCGGTACTGGCCTGGCGCCGTTCATGAGCGTCATCCAGGATCCGGAAACCTATGAGCGTTTCGAAAAAGTGATCCTGTGCCACGGCGTGCGTTACGTCAATGAAGTCGCTTACCGCGAGTTCATCACCGAACATTTGCCGCAGAACGAGTTCTTCGGCGAAGCGCTGCGTGAAAAGCTGATCTACTACCCGACCGTGACGCGCGAGCCGTTCGAGAACGAAGGCCGCCTGACCGACCTGATGCGCAGCGGCAAGCTGTTCCGCGACATCGGCCTGCCACCGATCAACCCGCAGGACGACCGCGCCATGTTGTGCGGCAGCCCGAGCATGCTCGACGAGACCAGCGAAGTGCTCAACAGCTTCGGCCTGACCGTTTCGCCGCGTATGCGCGAGCCGGGTGATTACCTGATCGAGCGGGCGTTTGTAGAGAAGTAAGTCTCGGTTTATGCGCTGGCTGACCGAAAGCTATCGCGAGCAGGCTCGCTCCCACAGTTGGTCTGTGTTGTTCATGAGATTTGACTCAACACAAATCCCATTGTGGGAGCGAGCCTGCTCGCGATGGCAGCGACTCGGTCCAACAGATGCCCCACAAAAAAGCCCGCGCCGCCTGATGAAGGCAGCGCGGGCTTTTTCGTTTCTGGTGGTTACGGTTTCGCCGGAATCACTTCCAACACCCGGATCAACCCCGCCCGCGGGTAATGCCAACGAACGTCCAGGTCCCAGAACTGCGCGCCATATTCCCGTTCGGCGGTAGGAACCTGGTACGCCGGGCGCGGGTCCTGGGCCAGGCATTGTTCAATCAGCTCCACCAAGGGCTCTCTCAGGCGCGTGGCGTGTTCGCGGGCTTGAAGCAGGGCCGTGTCCGCCCATTGCACCGGAATCAATTCAGGCGCTGCGCTGGCGATGCTGTTGGAAGCAGAGTCGATGATGTCGGCGTAGGGCACGTAGGGCTTGATGTCCAGCACCGGCGTACCGTCCAGCAAGTCGATTCCCGAGATCCACAGGCGCCCGGCTTCGACCCGCTCCAGCTTCACCACCGACTGGCCAATACCGTTGGGGCGGTGGGTGGCGCGGGTGGCGAACACGCCCATGGACTTGTTGCCGCCCAGGCGCGGCGGGCGCACTTTCAATCGCGGCTTGTCTTCCAGGGCCTGGTGGAACAGGAACAACAGCCAGACATGACTGACCTGCTCCAGCCCCTGCACCGCCTCGCCCTGATCGAACGGCGCCACCAACTCCAGCACACCGCGTGCGGCCGGCGCCAACTGCGGTTGGCGGGGGATGGCGAACTTCTCCTTGAAGCAGGAGCGGACGAAGCCGATGGGGGAGACGCTGTAGGTCATGGGCTGGGATCGAGGCAGGGTTGAATGGGCATCATAGCGCGAGGGGAGGCTGACATTGCTCGTTGTGGTGAGGGCTTTTGTGGCGAGGGAGCTTGCTCCCGCTGGGCTGCGAAGCGGCCCCCTGGCTTTGTCTGACACACCGCGAGGGGACGCTGCGCGTCCAGCGGGAGCAAGCTCCCTCGCCACAAAAGCCCTCGCGATTCAGCAGCGCTTCAACGTCAGCCACGCACGCGCAGCGTGAGGCCCTTGAGGAAATTGCGCAGCAACTGGTCGCCACACGGGCGGTAGTTGGTGTGGCCGAACTTGCGGAACAGCGCGCTCAGTTCCGGCTTGGACACCGGGAACTCGGCGGCCTTGAGGATGGCGTGCATGTCGTCTTCCTTCAGTTCGAAGGCCACGCGCAGTTTCTTGAGGATGATGTTGTTGGTCACCGGCACTTCGATCGGCTGCGGCGGGCGGCTTTCGTCCTTGCCACGCTTGAAGATCACCAGGCCATCGAGAAAATGCGCCATGACCTCGTCAGGGCAGAACACGAAGCCTTCCTCCTCGTCTTTCTTGAGGTAGCCCGCCAGGTCCGCCAAGGGGACGTCCAGGCCGCCCAGCTTGATGATCTCGATGACTTTCTTGTCGCTGATGTCGAGCATGTAGCGCACGCTGCGCAGTACGTCGTTGTGAATCATGTGTGCAGTCCTGATCAATCGGCAGTGGGCGCCCCGGTTCGATGCGGCGCCGGAAAATTAGAATTTCTCTTTGGCAGACAGGTAGCGCCACTGGCCCAGCGGCACCTTGCCGATGGACACGCCGCCGATGCGAATGCGGCGAATGGCGACGACCTTGAGCCCGACCGCTTGGCAGAACAGGGCGATCACGCCGGGCTGCGGGTTTTTCATGGCAAAGCGCAGGCGGTTCTCGTTCTGCCAGCTGGCCTTGACCGCCGGCAGCTCCTTGCCCTTGTAGGTCAAGCCATGGTTCAGGCGATTGAGACCATGGGCGACCATCTCGCCTTCGACTTCCACCACGTATTCCTGCTCGATCTTGGCGGCGTCGGCGGTGAGTTTGCGCAAGATCTTCCAGTCCTGGGTGAACACCAGCAGCCCGCTGGCGTTGGCCTGCAGGTCGGCGCTGGCGGTCAGGCGCAGGAAATGGCCCTTGAGCGGGCGTTTGCCGAAGCGATGTTCTTCGCTCAGGGTCTGCGGTCCAAGGGACGCCATCGCAGTGTCCACATCCATGCCGGCCGGGACGTTGAGCAGGAGGGTCACCGGTTCCGGCGCGGTGGCCTTGGCCTCGGGGTCGAGTTCGACCTTCTGGGTGGTGACCTTGAACTGCGGCTCATCGATCACTTCGCCGTCCACGGTGACCCAGCCGCCCTCGATGAACAGCTCAGCCTCCCGACGGGAACAGCCGACGAGTTCGATGAGGCGTTTGGAGAGACGAATCGGGTCAGTCATGACGGGGGCCGTAACAAAAAGAGGGTGGGCATTGTACCTGCCTGGCGCCGGTTAATCGCGGGTCCATTTGCCTCATGCCGCTTTTAGCCGCGCCCAGCCTTCAGGTCGGGCTGCTTGTAGCGCATGTGCAGCAGCGGGTAGGGTTGGTTCATGCCATCTTTTGCCGAGCGCCCGACCACTTCGAAGCCTTGCTTGAGGTAAAAGCCCAGGGCTTGCGGGTTCTGCTCGTTGACGTCCAGTTGATCGGCATTCAGGTGTTCCATGGCGTAGCGCAGCAGTTGCTTGCCCAGGCCCTGGCCACGATGCTGCGGGTCGATGAAGAGCATCTCTATCTTGCCGGCCGCGACGCCGGCGAAACCGGTGATCCGCTGGCGCGCATCCCGGGTGCAAATGAGCATCACCGCATCCAGGTAACGGGTGAGCACCAGGTTTTTCAGCAGCTCGATGTAGCTGTCCGGCAGGAAGTCGTGGGTGGCGCGTACCGAAGCCTCCCACACCTGGGTCAGTTCCTGGTAATCGCTCGGTTTGGGTGTGTGGATGACCGAATGCTGACGCATGCCCGCCTGTTCCTTGTGCTGGATATCTCCATACGATAGCTGCAAAAAAGCCCCGCATCTTGTGATGATGACGGGGCTTTTCAATTTTTCGGCTTGTGAAAGCACCTGTGGGAGCCGAGCTTGCTCGCGATGGCGTCGTGTCAGCCAATATTGATGTTGGCTGATGCACCGCTATCGCGAGCAAGCTCGGCTCCCACAGGTGTCACATTGAGTCTGTGAGGCCGCGGATCAACCGATCTGCTCAGCCCACAAATCGTACTCATCGGCGTCGGTCACCTTGCACCAGACCTTGTCGCCCGGCTTGAGGTTGCTGCCATTGTCGATGAAGACGTTGCCGTCGATTTCCGGGGCGTCGAAGAAGCAGCGGCCCACGGCGCCTTGTTCGTCCACTTCATCCACCAGCACTTCGATTTCACGGCCGATGCGCATTTGCAGGCGCGCCGAGCTGATGGCCTGCTGGTGCGCCATGAAGCGCTCCCAACGGTCCTGCTTGACGTCGTCCGGCACCACGTCCAGGTCCAGGTCGTTGGCGGGTGCGCCTTCGACAGGGGAATACTGGAAGCAGCCGACGCGGTCGAGCTGGGCTTCGGTCAGCCAATCCAGCAGGTACTGGAAGTCTTCTTCGGTTTCACCGGGGAAGCCGACGATGAACGTCGAGCGGATGATCAGGTCCGGGCAGATTTCGCGCCAGTTCTTGATGCGGGCCAGGGTCTTGTCTTCGAACGCCGGGCGCTTCATGGCCTTGAGGACTTTCGGGCTGGCGTGCTGGAACGGGATGTCCAGGTACGGCAGGATCTTGCCGGCGGCCATCAGCGGGATCAGTTCGTCGACGTGCGGGTATGGGTAGACGTAGTGCAGGCGGACCCAGACGCCGAGGGTGCTGAGGGCTTCGCACAGCTCGGTCATGCGGGTTTTCACCGGCGCGCCGTTCCAGAAACCGGTGCGGTATTTCACGTCGACGCCGTAGGCGCTGGTGTCCTGGGAGATCACCAGCAGTTCCTTGACCCCGGCCTTGACCAGGCGCTGGGCCTCGTCGAGCACATCGCCCACCGGGCGGCTCACCAGCTTGCCGCGCATCGACGGGATGATGCAGAAGCTGCAGCTGTGGTTGCAGCCTTCGGAAATCTTCAGGTAGGCGTAGTGGCGCGGGGTCAGCTTGATGCCTTGTGGCGGCACCAGGTCGATCAGCGGGTTGTGGTCCTGGCGCGGTGGCACCACGTCATGCACGGCGTTGACCACCTGCTCGTACTGCTGCGGACCGGTCACGGACAACACGCTCGGGTGCACGTTGCGGATGTTGCCTTCTTCCACGCCCATGCAGCCAGTGACGATGACCTTGCCGTTTTCCTTGATGGCTTCGCCGATCACTTCCAGGGACTCGGCCTTGGCCGAGTCGATGAAGCCGCAGGTGTTGACCACGACCACGTCGGCGTCCTGATAGGTGGACACAACGTCATAGCCTTCCATGCGCAACTGGGTCAGGATGCGCTCGGAGTCGACCAGAGCCTTCGGGCAACCCAGGGATACGAAGCCAACCTTGGGATTGGCTGGCGCGGTAGTGGTGGACATGTCTAACCTCGGTGTAGGGGGATCGTCTCTTGCCGAGACAGGGCGCCTAGCGCGCCTCTGATCAAAAAGTGCGCAATTCTATCTGTGGCCGGGCTGCTTGACCAGCTTTATACCGGGAAATGCGACGAGTGCTGCGCTATGCTTCGCGGCTTTGCGCCTTAACGATTTTTGCAGTCAATAAAACATCTGTAACGACATGTAAAAAACAGCGCATGCTGCATCACAAAGCATAGGGCTTCGTTAGAAGCAGACAGGTCTGGGAATCAGGAGTGTTGGATGGGTCATGCAAGTAGTCAGGCGGCGGGTGCCGAGCATTCGGCAGCGAAACCGCTGGGCATGCTGGTCGCGGCGGTCGGAGTGGTTTATGGCGACATCGGCACGAGCCCGTTGTACACCCTCAAGGAAGTGTTTTCCGGTGCCTATGGCGTACCTGTCAATCACGATGGGGTGCTGGGAATTCTGTCGCTGATTTTCTGGTCGTTGATCTGGGTCGTGTCGATCAAGTACATGATGTTCGTCCTGCGCGCCGACAACCAGGGCGAGGGCGGGATCATGGCGCTCACCGCCCTGGCGCGGCGGGCAGCGGCGGGGCGAGCGAGGTTGCGCAAATTGCTGGTGGTCTGCGGCTTGATCGGGGCGGCGTTGTTCTACGGCGACAGCATGATCACCCCGGCGATTTCCGTGCTCTCGGCGATCGAAGGCGTTGGCCTGGCATTCGAGGGCATCGACCATTGGGTAGTGCCACTGTCCTTGGTCGTGCTGGTGGCGCTGTTTATCATCCAGCGCCACGGCACTGCACGGATCGGTATCCTGTTCGGCCCGATCATGGTCACCTGGTTCCTGGTGCTCGCTGCCCTGGGGGTCTACGGCATCAGTCAACACCCCGAAGTGTTGCAGGCGATGAATCCGGTCTGGGCCGTGCGTTTTTTCGTTGTTCATCCGGGCATGGGCGTGACAATCCTCGGCGCCGTGGTGCTGGCGTTGACCGGTGCCGAAGCGTTGTACGCCGACATGGGCCACTTCGGTCGTAAACCCATTGCACGGGCCTGGTTCATCCTGGTGCTGCCGGCGCTGGTGCTCAATTATTTCGGTCAGGGCGCGTTGTTGCTGGGGGACCCGGAAGCGGCGCGTAACCCGTTCTATCTGCTGGCACCGAGCTGGGCGCTGATCCCGCTGGTGGGCCTGTCGACCCTGGCCACGGTGATCGCTTCGCAAGCGGTGATTTCCGGCGCGTTCTCCCTGACGCGCCAGGCGATCCAACTCGGCTACATCCCGCGCATGTACATCCAGCACACCTCCAGCGCCGAGCAGGGCCAGATCTACATCGGCGCGGTGAACTGGTCGCTGATGGTCGGCGTGGTGCTGCTGGTGCTGGGTTTCGAGTCTTCCGGGGCCTTGGCCTCGGCCTATGGCGTGGCGGTGACCGGTACCATGCTGATGACCACGATCCTGGTCTCGGCGGTCATGCTGCTGCTGTGGAAATGGCCGCCGCTGCTGGCGGTGCCGGTATTGATCGGTTTCCTGCTGGTCGATGGCCTGTACTTTGCCGCGAACGTACCGAAAATCGTGCAGGGCGGTGCGTTTCCGGTCGTCGCCGGTATTGCCTTGTTTGTTCTGATGACCACCTGGAAGCGCGGCAAGCAATTGCTGGTGGAGCGCCTGGACGAAGGTGCGCTGCCGCTGCCGATCTTCATCAGCAGTATTCGCGTGCAACCGCCTCATCGCGTACAGGGCACCGCCGTGTTCCTGACCGCACGTTCGGACGCCGTGCCCCATGCGCTGTTGCACAACCTGCTGCATAACCAGGTGCTGCATGAACAAGTGGTGCTGCTGACGGTGGTGTACGAAGACATTCCCCGGGTGCCACCGCAGCGGCGCTTCGAGGTCGATGCCTATGGCGAAGGCTTCTTCCGGGTGATCCTGCATTTTGGCTTCACCGACGAGCCGGACGTCCCGCAGGCACTCAAGCTCTGCCATCTGGATGACCTGGACTTCAGCCCGATGCGCACCACCTACTTCCTCAGCCGCGAAACGGTCATCGCGTCGAAACTCGAAGGCATGGCGCGCTGGCGCGAGGCGTTGTTCGCCTTCATGTTGAAGAACGCCAACGGCAATCTGCGCTTCTTCAATCTGCCGTTGAACCGGGTGATTGAACTGGGGACGCAGGTGGAGATGTAGCGACCAGAAAACAAAAAGCCCTCGTTGCCTTGCGGCGGCGGGGGCTTTTTTGTGGGCGCCCCCAAAGGCTGAACCAGAGTGAAGTCCTTGTGGGAGCGAGCTTGCTCGCGATAGCGGTCTGCCTGAACCGGAGATGTTGAATGTGCCCCCGTCATCGCGAGCAAGCTCGCTCCCACAGGGGTATGTGTCAATCGAGCGGCCACAAAAAAGCCCCGGCAACCCTAAGGCTGCCGGGGCTTTTGTCAGGTGTGTATCGACTTACTGTTCGGCTGCCTTGTTCTGGCGCTTGTTGATCTCATCGATCAAGCGCTTGGCCAGGGCCGGGTAATTTTCGTCGAAGTGGTGGCCGCCAGGCAGCTTGATGGCCTCGCCCACGGCGGTCTTGTCGGTGCAGCCGCTTTCGTCGGCTTCTTCACCGCCGTAGATGCACACCACTTTCTCGGCGGGCAGCTTGGCCATTTCCGGGCCGGTGGCGGCTTCGGTGCCGGCGTTGCCGAGCCAGCCTTCGACTTCGATCTCGAAGCTGCCGGTGCGGGCGAAAGCCAGCAGGATGATCGCATCGACCCGCTGTTGTTCGGTGGCCGGCAGGCGATTGTAGATGGCCGGCAACACGTCGGCGCCAAAGGAGTAGCCGGTCAGGACGAAGCGCTTGGTGCCCCAGACCTGACGGTAGTGCTGCATCAGTTCGGTCAGATCCGCCGCGCTTTGCTCCGGGCTCTTGTGCTGCCAGTAGTAGCGCAGGGTGTCGATGCCGACCACGGGGTAGCCAATCTTGGCCATTTCATCGGCCACGTCGCGGTCCAGGTCACGCCAGCCGCCGTCTCCGGAGAGGAACAGGGTCACGGTATCTCGCGTCTGGCTGGCGGGTACTTCCACCACCGGGATGCTCAGGCCGCCCTTGGCCTTGTCAGTGCCGACCAGGATCTTGCGCAGCTCATTGTTCAGTACTTGTGGCAGGTTGATGTCGTAGTCGCTGATGCTGGTCTCGGCATTCGGCTGATCGCGTACGAAACCGGCGCTGGTGTCGTCGGGGTTATCGTTCCAGGCCACCAGCCAGTGGCCGTGGGCTGCGCTTTTG
Source organism: Pseudomonas brassicacearum (assembly GCF_918698105.1). Lineage (GTDB taxonomy): Bacteria > Pseudomonadota > Gammaproteobacteria > Pseudomonadales > Pseudomonadaceae > Aquipseudomonas > Aquipseudomonas brassicacearum_F. The sequence continues at coordinate 13,960 of NZ_CAKKMI010000106.1, forward strand.
GGCAGCAGGTGTGTGCAGCCGGGTTTTTCCAGGGCCAGGTCCACCGACACGGCCTTGGCCTTGTCATCCTTCTGCTCGGCCAGCCAGCGCCAGGCCAGCACGGCGCCAGGGCCGATGCCGCTGACCAGTGTGGCCGGCCCCTGAAGCTGGCGCAGGCCAGCCTGCAGGGCGCGACCTTGCAACATGCAGTCCTTGGGCAGGATCACCTGGACAATCTGCGCCGAGCCGCTGCGGCTGAGGGTTGTCAACTGCGTGTCGCTGAGCTTCTGCTCTTCATTGACCGCCACCAGCACCTGGGCGCGCGGCTTGGTGCCGGGGATGACCCGGGTCATCGCGACGCCATCGGCGGGCGCCAGCTGTTCCAGCGTCGGTTGCGGGGCCGGGCGATTCCAGTACCAGTAACCGCCACCGAGAATCACCGCCAGCACCAGCAGGGCGGCCACTATGTATCGCCAGGAGCGTTGCATCATCAGCGTTTCACCAATCCAGTCAGGCCGCCTGCAATCAGGGCAGCGGTATCAGCCAGCGCCACCAGCGGATCGAGTCCGGCGGGCACGGCCATGTAGCGAGGTTCCCAGTCAGGCTGGAATTTGTCTTTGAAGCGGCGCAGTCCCTGGAAGTTATAGAGCTGCTCGCCACGACGGAACACCATCGAACCCAGGCGTTGGGTCAAGGGCGCGCCGCGACGCGGTTGCAGGCCCGACAGCGGGACCATGCCGAGGCTGAAGCGGGCGTAGTCATGGTTTTTATAATGCTGGATGAGGCCGACCATCATGAATTCCATGGTCAATTTCGGGGCCTCGGGGTGGGCGCGCATCAGGTCGAGGCTGGCCAGTTCGTGGCTGTGGGTTTCCAGCAGGTTGGCGAACGCCACCGGCCGGCCCTCGAAACGAATCACCGCGATGCGGAAGTGCTTGAGGTAGTCATCGCTGAAACGGCCCAGGGAGAAACCCTTCTCACGCACGTTCTTGCCGGTCAGCCAGGCATCGGAAATGACCTTGAGCTCATCCATCGGCGCCTGGCCCGGTTCGTGGATCTCCAGCGACAGGCCGTCACGGGTGCCGCGGTTCCAGGTGTAGCGCAAATCCTTCATCTCTTTGCCCTTGGCTTCGAGATCGAATCGCTTGAGGTCGACCCGTGCTTCCTCGCCCAGCTTGATGGCTGTCAGGCCGATGTCCATGTAGTACGGCAGGTTCTCGGCACGTACCTGATAGAACACGGGGCGGGCATGGTGGATGTCACACAGGTCGCGGAATTGCCAGATCATTTCAGCCCGTTGCAGGGTAGGCCCGATCGGATCGTACAACGCCACCAGGCTGCGACCACGGCGGGCGTACATCAGGAAGGCTTCGTCGTTGGGGTGAAACAGCAATGCCTTGTCGCCGGTCAGGGCCAGGCCGCCGTCGGGTTGCGAAGACGTCATGAGAATCGTCTTGGCCCGCTCCAGTTCTTCTGCCGTCGGCAAATGGATCACCGGCCGCGCGGTGCGCAGCAGCCAGGTCAGGGACACCACCACCAGCAGCACCGCGGCGCCCAGCAGGGAGCGCAGGCCGCGAGGGGCGTCGGCATCGAGGGTGAACTGCCACCAGAGTTGATGGCTGTACGGCACATCCTGGTAAGCAAACAGCAGCAGCCAGATCGAGGCGCCGAGCACGCAGATACTGGCGATCAGGAACAGCGGGGAAAAGGGCAGTTCAGTCAGGCGACTCGGACGATAGAAGGAGCGTCGGAATACCGCCAGCAGCGCGGCCGTCAGGGTCAGCAGCGTGGCTTCTTCCCAGTCAAAACCCTTGAGCAGCGAGAGCAGGGCGCCCACCAGCAGCAGAACCGTGGTCAGCATCCAGGCGGCCGACAGGCGACGGCGCAGCCCTTGGGCGAGCAACAGGCACAACACGCCCACCAGGCTGGCGCCGAAGTGCGAAGCGTCGACCAGTCGATGAGGGATCAGGAAGCCGATGTGCTCCAGGCGGGTGTCGATTTCCGGCGTTACCCCGGAAAACAACAGCACGACACCTGAAAGGAACACCAGCACCGCCAGGATCGGCGCGGCGAAACCCGATGCCGCCCGCAGGGTCTGGCGCGTCTGGAACAGCCGTTGCGCCTCGTTGATCAGCAACAGCACGCAGGCCACCAGCATCGGCAGCAGCACGTAGATCAAGCGATACAGCAACAGCGCGGCGGCCAGTGGCGCGGCCCCGAGTTTGTCGGCGAAAGCGGCCAGCAGGATCGCTTCGAACACCCCGACGCCGCCCGGTACATGGCTGAGCACCCCGGCGGCCAGTGCCAGCAGGTACACCAACAGGAAAGCGCCGAACGGCGGCGCTTCGGGCAGCAACAGATACAACACGGTGGCGGCTGCGGCGACGTCCAGCGCGGTGATTACCAGTTGCAGGAAGGTCAGGCGTCGGCCCGGCAGGCGCAGCGTGCGGCGCCCGGCTTTTACCAGCAGGCTGTCACGATGAGGCTGTTCCAGCAGCCGTCGGCGGTAAATACCGATGGCCAACACGCTGGTGAGCAGCAGCACCGCCACGGAAATCGCCCCCAGCAAAGTCGCAGGCAGGTGCAGCGCGGCGGACGCGGCGGGCAGGTTGCTGAGCGTTGCCAGGGCGGCCAACGGTGGTAACGCGCAGCCCAGGGACAGGCTGGCGAACAGCGTCATGTGGGCGACATCCGAGGCCCCCAGGCCATGACGCGCATATAGACGGTAGCGAACCGAGCCGCCCGACAACAATGACAGGCCAATGGCATTGCCGATGGCGAACGCGGTGAACCCACCCAGGACCATGGTTTGTGGCGGCAGTGTTACCCCGGCATAACGGCTGGCGGACCATTCGTAGCCCAAAAGAATGATGAAACCGACGACCGTGGCAGCGATCGCGCCCAGCAGGGCCGGTCGTGGCACTTCCAGAATTGAATCGTGCAGGGCGTAAAGATCGAGCTCGCTCAGCAAGTGGCGACAGGCAATCAAGGCAATCGCAAACAGCAGCAACGTGACCGCGAGACCAATAGGCTGGCGGTATTGACTGATCCGATCCAGCCAGCGCAATCGTTCGGCCTTGATCGGTTGTGTCGCAGTAACGGAGTCTTGCGGGTCAGACGAGTGGGCGCGCATCAATCACCTCTTGAGCTATGCGCGACAGGATGGGGGTATCCAGCCAAGTTACCAATCCCTGCGGACTAAAATAATTACAAAATATTTGTAATGAGGCCTTTTTTCACCAAGCACAAAAAAGGCCACTCTTTCGAGCAGCCTTTCTTGATATTTGGTTGCGGGAGCCGGATTTGAACCGACGACCTTCGGGTTATGAGCCCGACGAGCTACCAGACTGCTCCATCCCGCGTCTGTGTGGCGGCATTCTACAGGCGAACGCCCGAGTGTCAACCGTTAAAAGGCGATGGGCTCAAATAAACGCTCGATCCGCCCCTTGCCTTCCTAAACACCGGGAATTTAAAGGAAATTGTCCTACAACTGGTTGCCTGTAAGGTATCGCAGGCGGTGGCTGTCTGATCAGGCAGTCAAAAATGGACACGCACAAAAAAGGCCACTCTTTCGAGTAGCCTTTTTTGATGTTTGGTTGCGGGAGCCGGATTTGAACCGACGACCTTCGGGTTATGAGCCCGACGAGCTACCAGACTGCTCCATCCCGCGTCTGTGTGGCGGCATTCTACAGAGGATCGCGCTGCTGTCAACCCTGAGTTCATAAAAACCTGTTCCGCTTCAAGTGCTTAGCCTTGCGGAAAGGCATTGTGACAGGGCTGTGACGCAGGCCTGGCAAGGGCTGTAGCTCTATTGAAGGCTTCGTTGCGATTGAAGAAGTAAATTTGTGTAGGCACTTTCAGCTCTCAACGAAGGATCTTTCAAACTACTGGTGCTATATACAGGTTCGGGTGCGATACTGGTGGCCCGATTCGCCCCACACTCTGCTGCTTTATTTATGACGCAACGTAAGATCATCCATGTCGACTGTGACTGTTTCTATGCCGCCATCGAGATGCGCGATGACCCGCGGCTGGCCGGCAAGCCCTTGGCGGTGGGAGGCTCGGCGGATCGGCGGGGCGTGATTGCCACCTGTAATTACGAAGCGCGGGCCTACGGGGTGCGCTCGGCCATGTCCTCTGGTCACGCCTTGAAGCTTTGCCCGGACCTCACCATCGTCAAGCCACGAATGGAGGCCTACCGGGAAGCGTCGAAGGAAATTCATACGATTTTCAGCGATTACACTGACCTGATCGAGCCGCTGTCGCTGGACGAGGCCTTCCTGGACGTCTCCGCCAGTGCCCACTTTGGTGGCAGTGCCACGCGCATCGCCCAGGACATTCGCCGACGGGTTTCCAACCAGTTGCACATCACCGTGTCCGCAGGCGTCGCGCCGAACAAGTTCCTGGCCAAGATTGCCAGTGACTGGAAAAAGCCCAACGGACTGTTCGTCATCACCCCCGACCAGGTCGATGACTTTGTTTCGGCCCTGCCGGTCAACAAGCTCCACGGTGTTGGAAAGGTCACCGCCGATAAACTGAACCGGCTCGGCATCGTCGATTGCCTGCAATTGCGCCAATGGGACAAGTTGGCGCTGGTGCGCGAATTTGGCAGTTTCGGTGAGCGGCTCTGGAGCCTGGCCCGTGGGATCGATGAGCGGCTGGTGCACAACGACAGCCGACGGCAGTCCATCAGTGTGGAAAACACCTACGATGTCGACCTGCCCGACCTGGTGAGCTGCCTCGACAAGCTGCCGGAACTGATGGAAACCCTCAGCGGGCGCATGGCGCGGATCGACAGCAGTTATCGACCGGGCAAGCCGTTCGTCAAAGTGAAATTCCACGACTTTACCCAGACCACGCTGGAACAGGCCGGGGCAGGGC
>NZ_CAKKMI010000107.1:0-18500 GCF_918698105.1 Pseudomonas brassicacearum
CCGCTGGAGTGCGCAGCGCTCCCAAAATCCGGGGCCGCTGCGCAGCCCAGCGGGAGCAAGCTCCCTCGCCACAAAAGCACTCACCAGCAAGCCACTCAGTACAAAACCCTCAGCGTCCGACCACCGATAAAAGAGGTTTGGTGGTAAGCTCGCGCACCATGAATATCTACAGCTCTCGCCCCGTTGTCCTCTGTCTCTCCGGCCACGACCCCAGTGGTGGCGCCGGTTTGCAGGCAGATATCGAAGCCCTGCTTGCCCAGGGTTGTCATGCCGCCCCCGCTGTTACCGCATTGACCGTGCAAGACACCGTCAACGTCAGCGATTTCCGAGTGCTCGACCGAGCGTGGGTGCTGGCACAAGCCAATGCCGTGCTCAACGATGCCCAGGTGGCAGCGGTCAAGCTGGGGATGCTTGGCTCACTGGAAATGGTCGACACGGTGGTCGAACTGCTCCAGGCGCACCCGCACCTGCCCATGGTCTGCGACCCGGTGCTGCGCGCCGGCGGTGGCGGGCGCCTGGGCAAGGATGAGGTCGGCTACGCCATGCGCGAACGCCTGCTGCCCCTGGCAATCATCGCCACCCCCAACCTGCCTGAAGCACGTATTCTCGCCGAACTGCCCGAGGGCAGCGCCGACGAGTGCGCGGAAAAACTGCTGCCCTTCGTCAAACACCTGTTGATCACCGGTGGTCACGGCGACGAACATGAAGTCCATAATCGCCTGTACAGCCGCGATGGCCGGCGCGAAACCTTTACCTGCCAGCGCCTGCCCGGCAGTTACCACGGTTCCGGCTGCACCCTGGCCAGCGCCCTGGCCGGTCGACTGGCCCAGGGCGAACAGCTCGCCAGCGCCGTCAAGACGGCGCTGGATTACACCTGGCGCACCTTGCGCGATGCCGAACAACTGGGCAAAGGCCAGTTCGTACCGCGTCGCCTGCCGCTGGATTTCTGCTCGTAGCACCGGAGGCCTGTGGAATGAAATTACGTGGCCTGTACGCCATCACCGATAGCCAATTGCTGGCCGGCAAATTCCTCGCTTATGTGGAAGCGGCGCTGGAAGGTGGCGTCACCCTGCTGCAATACCGCGACAAAAGCAGCGACGAGGCCCGCCGCCTGCGCGAAGCCGAAGCCCTGCGCAACCTGTGCGAACGCTACAAGACCCAGTTGATCATCAACGACGACGCCGAGCTGGCCGCACGCCTGGGCGTCGGTGTGCACCTGGGTCAGACCGATGGCCCGTTGGCGCCAGTGCGCGCACTGCTCGGGCACAAGGCGATCGTCGGCGCGACCTGCCACGCCAGCCTGGCACTGGCCGAACAGGCCGCCAGCGAAGGCGCCAGTTATGTCGCGTTCGGGCGTTTCTTCAATTCCAACACCAAGCCCGGCGCCCCCAGCGCAAACCTTGAACTGCTCGAACAGGCGCACCTCAAACTGCATATTCCGGTGTGCGCCATTGGCGGCATCACCCTGGACAACGCCGCCCCGCTGGTGGCCCACGGGGTCGACCTGCTGGCGGTGGTCCACGGCCTGTTCGGCGCCGACAGCACCACTGAAGTGACGCGCCGCGCCCGCGCCTTCAACGAGCTGCTGCAGATCAAATAGTCCATTTTCCGTTTTCGAGAGCCCAACCATGTCCCGTTCCGAAACCCTGTTTGCCAATGCCCAGAAACACATCCCCGGCGGCGTGAACTCGCCCGTTCGTGCGTTCAAGAGCGTCGGCGGCACCCCACTGTTCTTCAAGCACGCCGAAGGCGCGTACGTCACCGACGAAGACGACAAGCGTTATGTGGACTATGTCGGCTCCTGGGGCCCGATGATCCTCGGCCACAGCCATCCGGACGTGCTGGATGCGGTGCGCAAGCAATTGGTCCACGGCCTGTCCTACGGCGCCCCGACCGCGATGGAAACCGAGATGGCCGACCTGGTCTGCTCGATCGTGCCGTCGATGGAAATGGTGCGCATGGTCAGCTCCGGCACCGAAGCGACCATGAGCGCGATCCGCCTGGCGCGGGGTTTTACCGGTCGCGACAGCATCATCAAGTTCGAAGGCTGCTACCACGGCCACTCCGACAGCCTGCTGGTCAAGGCCGGCTCCGGCGCACTGACCCAGGGCGTGCCGAGCTCGGCCGGGGTACCGGCAGCATTCGCCAAGCACACCCTGACCCTGCCGTTCAACGACCTTGAAGAAGTCGAGAAGATGCTCGGCGAAGTCGGCCAGGAAGTGGCGTGCATCATCGTCGAGCCAGTGGCCGGCAACATGAACTGCGTGCCGCCGGCACCGGGCTTCCTCGAAGGCCTGCGCAGCCTGTGCGACCAGCATGGCGTGGTGTTGATTTTCGATGAAGTGATGACCGGTTTCCGCGTGGCCCTCGGCGGCGCCCAGGCCCATTACGGCGTCACGCCGGACCTGAGCACCTTCGGCAAGATCATCGGCGGCGGCATGCCGGTGGGCTGCTTCGGCGGCAAGCGCAAGATCATGGAATGCATCGCGCCGCTGGGCCCGGTCTACCAGGCCGGTACCTTGTCGGGCAACCCATTGGCCATGGCCGCCGGCCTGACCACGCTGCGCCTGATCAGCCGCCCGGGTTTCCACGCCGAACTGACCGACTACACCACCCGCCTGCTCGACGGCCTGCAAATTCGCGCTGACGCGGCAGGCATTCCGTTCGTGACCACCCAGGCCGGCGGCATGTTCGGCCTGTACTTCAGTGGCGCCGATGACATCGTCACCTTCGAAGACGTGATGGCCAGCGACGCCGACCGGTTCAAGCGCTTCTTCCACCTGATGCTCGACGGCGGCGTGTACCTGGCCCCGAGCGCCTTCGAAGCCGGCTTCACCTCCATCGCCCATGGCGAGACCGAGCTGAAGATCACCCTCGATGCGGCCGAGCGGGCCTTTGCTGCGTTGAAATAAGCCTGTGGATAACTGACGTCGGCTGAAGCTGGCGTCAGTGATTGCCGACAACTTTCCGCCCTTTTCCTACGTATTTATGCCCGAAGCAGCTATTAGCATTCCCTCGTAGCAGAAAAACGAGTAAAGACTTTGTAAGGATGGCCCTGCTTATTTCATAATGCGCGCTTATTGGATCCCCCGGAGGGTCCGCGCGCCCCTCAGAGGTAAGTCGATTCCCATGAACCGCACCGGCCGCACCCTTGCCTTGGGCTGCCTGTTGCTCCTTCAGCCCCTGCTGGCGAATGCACAGGCAGGCGGCAACTCGTTGTTGATCCCGGCGCTGGGCCGCTGCACGCTCAATACCCAGCCACAAGATCTCGCACCGGCACTCGACGCCTGTCAAAAAGCGGCGGACGCAGGTGATGCACAAGCGCAATACGAGTTGGGCGAGTTCTACTACGAAGGCAAGGCTGCGCCACGCGACCTCAAAAAAGCCCTCGACTACTTCGAAAAAGCCTCGCTGCAAGGCCATGCCCAGGCGCAATTCAAGCTCGGTGGTATGTTCTTCCATGGCGAAGGCGTGCCGGCCAACAACGTCCAGGCCTACATCGTCCTGAAGATGGCCGCGGTCAACGGCGCCGAAGAAGCCCTGGACACCGCCGACGAAGTCGCCGAGCAAATGCCCCGTGACGAGCTGGAAGTGGCGACCCAGGTGCTGGGGCAGATCTTTCGCAAATACCTGATGGAATTGCAGAACGCCGATGGGCGTACGCCTTTCTCACCGCTGCCCTGAATCCACCACGGCCCCCTGTGGCGAGGGAGCTTGCTCCCGCTGGAGTGCGAAGCGCTCCCAGAAATCTTCGGGCCGCTGCGCAGCCCAGCGGGAGCAAGCTCCCTCGCCACAAAGGACTGCGCTCAACCTATCGACAGGTTTATTTCTCAGGCATCGGCATCGGAAACGGCATCACATTGCCGACCGCGCCGCGGGCTTCGCTGATTTTCGGGGTGCCCAGGCGTTCGACTTCGTCGATGCGCACGATCGAATGCATCGGCACGAAGCTGCGCACCACGCCTTCGAACTGCGCCTTGAGCTTTTCCTCGCTCGGATCGACGACCACTTGCGTGCGCTCGCCAAAGACGAACTCTTCCACTTCCAGGAAACCCCACAGATCACTTTGATAGATCTGCTTGGCGTACATTTCGAACACCTGGCCCTGGTTGAGGAAAATCACCTTGTAGATTGGAGCTTCACGTTTGGTCATGGCTGGCGAAACACATCGGCGGGGAAAAATGAGGGCGCGAACTATAGCATAGCCACTGCTCGCACAGCGGTGGGAACCCAGGGACTTGTTCTCTATAATGCGCGGTTCTTTGAATCACGTGATGATCCCGTCCATGGCCAAGAAGCTTTACATTGAAACCCACGGTTGCCAGATGAACGAGTACGACAGCTCGCGCATGGTCGATCTGCTGGGCGAACACCAGGCCCTGGAAGTCACCGCCCGCGCGGAAGACGCGGACGTGATCCTGCTCAACACCTGCTCGATCCGCGAACGCGCCCAGGACCGGGTGTACTCCCAGCTCGGCCGCTGGCGCGAACTGAAGTTGGCCAACCCGGAGATGGTCATCGCCGTGGGCGGTTGCGTGGCCAGCCAGGAAGGCGCGGCCATTCGGGATCGCGCACCCTACGTGGACGTGGTCTTTGGCCCGCAGACCTTGCACCGCCTGCCGGAGATGATCGACGCCGCGCGCGCGACCAAATTGCCGCAAGTGGATGTCTCGTTCCCGGAAATCGAAAAATTCGACCACCTGCCCGAACCGCGCATCGATGGCCCAAGTGCCTACGTGTCGGTAATGGAAGGGTGCAGCAAGTACTGCACGTTCTGCGTGGTGCCCTACACCCGTGGCGAAGAGGTCAGTCGGCCGTTCGACGACGTGATCGCCGAGATCATCCACCTGGCGGAACACGGCGTGCGCGAAGTGACCCTGCTGGGGCAGAACGTCAACGGCTATCGCGGCCTGACCCATGACGGGCGCCTGGCGGACCTCGCCGAGCTGATCCGCGTCGTCGCGGCAGTGGATGGCATCGACCGCATCCGCTACACCACGTCTCATCCGCTGGAGTTCTCCGACAGTCTGATCCAGGCCCACGCCGAAGTCCCCGAACTGGTCAAGCACCTGCACCTGCCGGTGCAATCGGGCTCCGACCGGATCCTGGCGGCCATGAAACGCAACCACACGGCGCTGGAGTACAAATCCAAGCTGCGCAAGTTGCGCGCGGCAGTGCCGGGGATCTGCATCAGCTCGGACTTTATCGTCGGCTTCCCTGGCGAAACCGAGAAAGACTTCCAGCAGACCATGAAGCTGATCGAAGACGTGGGCTTCGACTTCTCCTATTCCTTCGTCTACAGCCAGCGCCCCGGCACTCCGGCGGCCGACCTGGCGGACGACACGCCCGAAGAACTGAAAAAGGAACGGCTCAACGCCTTGCAACATCGCCTCAACCAACAAGGTTTCGAGATCAGCCGACAAATGGTCGGCTCCGTCCAGCGGATTCTGGTGACCGATTACTCGAAAAAGGACCCGGGCGAATTGCAAGGGCGGACCGAAAACAACCGCATCGTCAACTTCCGCTGCGACACCCCGGCCCTGATCGGCCAGTTCGCCGACGTGCACATCGACGCCGCGCAACCGCACTCCCTGCGCGGTTCGCTGGTCCAGTAACCGCGATTACCTGTGGGAGCGAGCTTGCTCGCGATAGCGGCATGACAGTCAATACTTATGTTGAATGTGAGGCCCCCATCGCGAGCAAGCTCGCTCCCACAATGGGTTGTGCCAACCCTGTGATCGGATTCGCCTGTTTAAGAGCTTTCGCACCCAGCCTACTGGCGTTATCCTTGATTTCACCTTAATTGCCCCTGGGCGGCTAAAAACGACCTTGAACGCACCCATCGAACCACATCGCTTTATTCTCGAGCCCTTTGAGGCTCGCCGCTTCGCCAATCTGTGCGGGCAATTCGACGAGCACCTGCGCTTGATCGAACAGCGCCTGGCCATCGAGATCCGCAACCGCGGAAACCAGTTCGAACTGATCGGCGAACCCAAGCACACCACCTCCGCGGAAAACCTGCTGCGCCGTCTCTACCGGGAAACCAAGGGGAGCGAGCTGTCGCCGGATACGGTCCACCTGTTCCTGCAGGAGTCGGCTGTCGAAGAACTCGACAACCACGCCCCGTCGGAACCTGCCGTGGCCCTGCGCACGAAAAAAGGCATGATTCGCCCTCGCGGCTTGAATCAGCAGCGCTACGTGAAGGAAATCCTGGGCAACGACATCAACTTCGGCATCGGCCCGGCCGGTACCGGCAAGACCTACCTGGCCGTGGCCTGCGCCGTCGATGCGCTGGAACGTGAACAGGTGCGGCGCATCCTGCTGGTGCGACCGGCGGTCGAAGCGGGTGAAAAGCTCGGCTTCCTGCCCGGCGACCTGGCCCAGAAGATCGACCCGTACCTGCGCCCGCTCTATGACGCGCTGTATGAAATGCTCGGCTTCGAATACGTCGCCAAGCTGATCGAGCGCCAGGTCATCGAGGTCGCGCCGCTGGCCTACATGCGCGGTCGGACCCTGAACAACAGCTTCATCATCCTCGACGAAAGCCAGAACACCACGGTCGAGCAGATGAAAATGTTCCTGACCCGCATCGGCTTCGGCTCCACCGCCGTCATCACCGGGGACATCACCCAGGTCGACCTGCCCCGCGGCACCAAGTCCGGGCTGAACCATGTGATCCAGGTCCTCAAGGACGTGCCGGGCATCAGCTTCACGCACTTCATGCCCAAGGACGTCGTGCGCCATCCATTGGTGCAACGCATTGTCGAAGCCTACGAGCGTTTCGAGCATCGCGCCGAGGAAGAGTTGGACAGCAAAGGCCATGGCCGCAATGCTTGAACTCGACCTGCAAGTGGCCTGCGAACACGCCGCCCCCAGCGAAGCCCAGTTCCGCCAATGGTGCGAACTGGCCCTGCGCCAACGCAGCGCCGACTCGGAGCTGACAATCCGCCTGGTGGACGAACCCGAAGGCCGAGAACTGAACCACACCTGGCGGCAGAAAGACTACGCCACCAACGTGCTGTCGTTCCCCGCCGACGTGCCCGACGAACTGCTCGACATCCCGCTGCTGGGCGACCTGGTGATCTGTGTCCCGGTGGTGGAGCGTGAAGCGGCGGAACAAGACAAGACCCCTGAGGCCCACTGGGCTCATCTGGTGATTCACGGCTGCTTGCATCTGCTGGGTTACGACCATATAGAAGATGACGAAGCCGAAGAAATGGAAGCACTGGAACGAACGTTGCTTGCAGAGCTGGGTCATCCCGACCCCTACGCCGGCGACGAACACTGATACATCAACCTGTAACGACAAAGGATTCAGAGTAATCGCTATGAGCGAAGATCGATCGAGCAACGGGCAGAAGTCATGGCTGGGCAAGCTCACCCAGGCTTTTGCCCATGAGCCGAAAAACCGCCAGGAGCTGCTGGAGCTGCTGCGCGATGCACACCAGAACAAACTGCTGGACAGCGAAGCGCTGGCCATCGTCGAAGGCGCCATCCAGGTCGCTGACCTGCAAGTGCGCGACATCATGGTCCCGCGCTCGCAGATGGTCAGCATCAAGGCGACCCAGACCCCTCGCGAATTTTTGCCCGCCGTGGTCGACTCCGCTCACTCGCGCTACCCGGTCGTCGGCGAGAGCCATGACGACGTGATGGGCGTGCTGCTGGCCAAGGACCTGCTGCCGCTGATCCTTCAGGAGAACGGCGACAGCTTCAACATCAAGGACCTGTTGCGCCCGGCCACCTTCGTGCCCGAGTCCAAGCGCCTGAACGTGCTGCTGCGTGAATTCCGCGCCAACCACAACCACATGGCCATCGTCATCGACGAATACGGCGGCGTGGCCGGCCTGGTCACCATCGAAGACGTGCTCGAGCAGATCGTCGGCGACATCGAGGATGAGCACGACGTCGAGGAAGACAGCTACATCAAGCCCCTGCCCAGCGGCGACTTCCTGATCAAGGCCCTGACGCCGATCGAGAACTTCAACGAATTCTTCGACAGCCAATTCTCCGACGATGAGTTCGACACCGTCGGCGGCCTGGTAATGAGTGCTTTCGGGCACCTGCCCAAGCGCAACGAAACCACGGAAATCGGCTCCTGGCGCTTCCGCATCCTGAATGCCGACAGCCGTCGGATTCATTTGCTGCGCCTGTCGCCCATTGGCCGATAACCCCCGCGAGACCCGCTAAGGACAAAAATGCGCTGGATAACCCGCCCCGGCTGGCCCGGTAACCTGCTGGCCATGGCGGCCGGTGCGATCACCACCCTGGCCCTGGCGCCGTTCGACCTCTGGCCGCTGGCATTGCTGGCGGTCGGTTTGTTCTACGCCGGGCTGCGCGAACTCTCGCCACGCCAGGCCCTGGGCCGAGGCTGGTGTTTCGGTTTTGGCCTGTTTGGTGCCGGCACCAGTTGGATCTACGTCAGCATCCATAACTTCGGCGGCGCCTCAGTGCTGCTCGCCGGGTTGTTGATGCTGCTGTTCATCGCCGCCATCGCCTGGTTCTTTGCCCTGCCCGCCTGGCTGTGGGCGCGCTGGCTGCGGCGCAACGAGGCGCCGTTGGCCGATGCCCTGGCGTTCGCTGCGCTGTGGTTGGGCCAGGAAGCGTTTCGCGGCTGGTTCCTCACCGGCTTCCCCTGGCTGTATTCCGGTTACAGCCAGCTCAACGGTCCGCTGGCCGGCCTCGCCCCGCTGGGCGGAATGTGGCTGATCTCCTTCAGCCTGGCCTTGACCGCCGCGCTGCTGTACAACGCGCCCCGGTTGATCCGCACCGGGCGCAAGGGCTTTATCGCCGCGGGCGTGCTGTTGTTGATCGGCCCATGGGTGGCCGGCCTGGCCCTCAAGGGCCACGCCTGGACCAGCCCTTCGGGCGACCCGCTGAGCGTCGCGGCGATCCAGGGCAACATCGAACAAAGCATGAAGTGGGACCCCGAGCAGCTCAATGCGCAGCTGGCGCTGTACCGCGACATGAGCTTTGCGTCCAAGCGCGTCGACCTGTTGGTCTGGCCGGAAACCGCCGTACCGGTGCTCAAGGAGTCCGCCCAGGGCTACCTGGACATGATGGGCAGCTTCGCCGCCGAGCGGCATTCGGCGTTGATTACCGGTGTGCCCATTCGCCAATTGGTACACCACGAGAAGCGCTACTTCAACGGCATCACCGTGACCGGCGAAGGTGACGGCACTTACTTGAAGCAAAAACTCGTGCCCTTTGGCGAATACGTGCCGCTGCAGGACATCCTGCGCGGCCTGATCGCCTTCTTCGACCTGCCCATGTCGGACTTCGCCCGGGGCCCGGCCGACCAGCCGCTGCTGCAAGCCAAGGGTTACCAGATTGCGCCGTTCATCTGCTATGAGGTGGTCTACCCGGAATTTGCCGCCAGCCTGTCAGCGCGCAGCGACCTGCTGCTGACCATCAGCAACGACACCTGGTTCGGCACCTCGATCGGCCCGCTGCAACACCTGCAAATGGCCCAGATGCGCGCCCTGGAAGCCGGCCGCTGGATGATCCGCGCCACCAACAACGGCGTGACCGGCCTGATCAACCCCTTCGGCCAGATCACCGCACAGATCCCGCAATTCGAGCGCGGCATCCTGTACGGCGAAGTGGTGCCGATGCACGGCCTGACGCCTTACCTGCAATGGCGCTCGTGGCCGCTGATCATCTTGTGCGTGTTGCTGCTGGGCTGGGCGTTGATGGCGGGACGGATGGCCAAGACCGTCTGATCCCGCTGTGGGCAAACCTCTTGAGGTCAACGAGTTTCCTGTGGGAGCAAGGCTTGCCCGCGATGCAGGCGCCCTGGCTCCCAAGGCAGACCGCGTCGATGTCATCGCGGGCAAGCCTTGCTCCCACAGATGTCCTACACCCAAAATACTCAGCGGTAGAACAACCGATACCCCACCAGCCCCGCTGCCTCATTCATCAACTGCCCGGATTGCCAGATCGACTTGAACTCCGGCATCCAGCCGCCCAATGGTCGGGCATTGTCCTGCCCCAGGAAGCCCACCGGCGCCGGTACCACCTCAAACCCCGCGCGTTCGAAACTCCAGACCGACCGCGGCATGTGCCAGGCCTGGGTGACCACCACGACTCGCTTGATGCCTTCGGGCAACAGGATCTCGGCGCTCATCTGGGCGTTTTCCCAGGTGGTGCGGCTACGTCCTTCCTGCCAGCGCACGTTGACGCCGAAATCCTCCAGCATCGAGTCGGCCATCAACTTGGCCTCGCTGGGTGGGGTGCCGTAGTGCAAGCCGCCGGTGGTCAGCACGGGCAAGCCCGACGCCTTGGCCAGCCGCGCCGCATAACGCTGGCGCTCCAGGCCGACACCAGTGGGCTGGTCGGCGCCCCAGGCCAGGTCACCGCGCTCGCGACCGGAACCCAGCACCACGATGGCGTCGGCGCGCTGGGCCAGGGTCGCCCATTCGCTACGCAGTAGCGGCGGCTCTCGCTCCAAGGCCTTGGCGCTCCACTGCACCACCACCGGCAGGCTCATCAGCCAGAAGCCGCCCAGGCCCACGGCGAAACACAGACGAGCCAGGCGCGGCCGTGAATGGCGCCACCACCAGGCAAGCGCCAACAACAGCAAAAGAATGCCGGGCGGCAATAAAAGTTGTTTGATGAAATAGCGAAACGGCATCGGGCATCTCCATAGATGCCCGAAGCCTAAGTGGGTTGACGCAAAGCGACAACAGATTCGAAAAAGCCTTGAACCAAAAAAAGCGACACGCGTGAATCCGGCTTTACTTGAACTGCAACGACCGGACCTTTACAGCATCCTTGTCAGGCGTCCGGTCCTTGAGCCACACAACCTTGGCCGAACGGGGCGCATCGAGACGCTTGAGTACCTGGGCCCCACTGGTGGGGGCTTGATGCCCGACCTGTTCGAGGTAAGCCTTGACCAGTTCGAACTCCGCGGGGCTCAAGCCTCGCAGTTCCAGCTCTGCCGGGCGTTCATCACGCAAGCGTCCGGCGGTTCTTGCAGCGTCCAGGGCCACCCCAAGACGATCGATCAGTTTTTCATACAACTCAGGTGTAGCGACTTTTCGTTGTGATTCAACCATCCCTCACCTCATTGAAGATAAGACTCACTCCCCATTGAGAAGCTTAGCTTCGCTGGGCAAACCGGCAGCGCGCCGCGACCAACGGCCCTGAATACCGGTTATCGCAGACGGTCAGCCAGGGTTTGGCAACAATCAGGGTTTCCCTCGGCAGAGCGCGGTCATGTATGCTACGGCGCTTCCTGTAACTCCACTTCCAGCTTGGCTGGGCATCGAAAACGCCGCATTCGGCGTCGTCTGCGTCCAGCATGGCCACGAAGAGGATTGGGCCACCCCATTCAGTACAAAAGTAGCCATGCACGAACACTACCAGCCCCGTGAAATCGAAGCCGCCGCCCAGTCGTTCTGGGACGAGCAAAAGTCCTTTGAAGTCAGTGAACAGCCAGGCAAGGAGACGTACTACTGCCTGTCGATGTTCCCTTACCCCAGCGGCAAGCTACACATGGGGCACGTGCGCAACTACACCATCGGCGACGTGATCTCCCGCTACCAGCGCATGCAAGGCAAGAACGTCCTGCAACCCATGGGTTGGGACGCCTTCGGCATGCCGGCGGAAAACGCCGCGATGAAGAACAACGTGGCCCCCGCCAAGTGGACCTACGAAAACATCGCCTACATGAAGACCCAGCTGCGCAGCCTGGGCCTGGCGGTGGATTGGTCCCGCGAGGTCACCACCTGCAAGCCCGACTACTACCGCTGGGAACAATGGCTGTTCACCCGCCTGTTCGAAAAAGGCGTGATCTACCGCAAGAACGGCACCGTGAACTGGGACCCGGTGGACCAGACCGTACTGGCCAACGAACAAGTGATCGATGGTCGCGGCTGGCGCTCCGGCGCGCTGATCGAAAAGCGCGAGATCCCGATGTACTACTTCAAGATCACCGCCTACGCGGATGAACTCCTGGAGAGTCTCGACGAGCTGGACGGCTGGCCCGAGCAGGTCAAGACCATGCAGCGCAACTGGATCGGCAAGTCCCGGGGCATGGAAGTGCAGTTCCCCTACGACGTCGCCTCCATTGGCGAAGCCGGTACCCTGAAAGTCTTCACCACCCGCCCGGACACCCTGATGGGCGCCACGTATGTGGCCGTGGCCGCCGAGCACCCGCTGGCCACCCTGGCGGCACAGAACAACCCTGAGCTGCAGGCCTTCATCGCCGAATGCAAGGGCGGCAGCGTCGCCGAAGCCGACGTCGCCACCCAGGAGAAGAAAGGCCTGCCGACCTCGCTGTTCGTCGAGCACCCGCTCACCGGCGAGAAACTGCCGGTGTGGGTCGCCAACTACGTGCTGATGCATTACGGCGACGGCGCGGTGATGGCAGTCCCCGCCCACGACGAGCGTGATTTCGAATTCGCCCACAAGTACAACCTGCCGGTCAAGGCGGTCGTGCGCACCAGCGCCGGCGACCAGACCCCGGCACCTTGGCAGGACGCCTATGGCGAACATGGCGAGCTGATCAACTCCGGTGAGTTCAACGGCCTGGATTTCCCTGGCGCGTTCGATGCCATCGAAGTCGCCCTGATCAAGAAAAACCTCGGTGCCTCGCGCACCCAGTTCCGCCTGCGGGACTGGGGCATCAGCCGCCAGCGCTACTGGGGCTGCCCGATCCCGATCGTGCATTGCGACACCTGCGGTGATGTACCGGTACCGGAAGATCAACTGCCCGTGGTCCTGCCCGAAGACGTCGTACCCGACGGCGCCGGTTCGCCCCTGGCGCGCATGCCCGAGTTCTATGAGTGCAGCTGCCCGAAATGCGGCGCACCGGCCAAGCGTGAAACCGACACCATGGACACCTTCGTCGAGTCGTCCTGGTACTACGCGCGCTACGCCTCGCCGCACTATCAAGGCGGCCTGGTGGAAAAATCCGCGGCTGACCACTGGTTGCCGGTGGACCAGTACATCGGTGGTATCGAACACGCCATTCTCCACCTGCTCTACGCGCGCTTCTTCCACAAGCTGATGCGTGACGAAGGCCTGGTGAGCTCCAACGAGCCGTTCAAGAACCTGCTGACCCAAGGCATGGTGATCGCCGAGACTTACTACCGTCGCGAAGCCAACGGTGCCTACACCTGGTTCAACCCGAGCGACGTCGAACTCGAACGCGACAGCAAGGCCAAGGTCATCAGCGCCAAGCTGATCGCCGACGGCCTGCCGGTGGAAATCGGCGGCACCGAGAAAATGGCCAAGTCGAAGAACAACGGCGTCGACCCACAGTCGATGATCGACCAGTTCGGCGCCGACACCTGCCGCCTGTTCATGATGTTTGCCTCGCCACCTGACATGAGCGCCGAGTGGTCCGATTCGGGCGTCGAGGGTTCGCACCGTTTCCTCAAGCGCGTCTGGCGCCTGGCGCAAGCCCACGTCACCCAGGGCCTGCCGGGCAAGCTGGACGTCGCCCGCCTGAACGATGAGCAGAAAGCCATTCGCCGCTCGATCCACCTGGCCATCAAGCAAGCCAGCCATGACGTCGGCCAGAACCACAAATTCAACACCGCCATCGCCCAGGTGATGACGCTGATGAACGTGCTGGAAAAGGCCGCGCAAGGCACCGAGCAGGATCGCGCTCTGGTTCACGAAGGCCTGGAAGCCGTGACGTTGCTGCTCGCGCCGATCACCCCACACATCAGCCACGAGCTGTGGAATCAACTGGGTCACGCCGATCCGGTGATTGACGCACGCTGGCCGCTGGTGGACGAAACCGCGCTGGTACAGGACAGCCTGACCCTGGTCATCCAGGTCAACGGCAAGCTGCGCGGCCAGATCGAAATGCCGGCCGCCGCCACTCGCGAAGAAGTCGAAGCCGCCGCGCGGGCCAATGAAAACGTGTTGCGCTTCGTCGATGGCCTGACGATTCGCAAAGTAATCGTGGTGCCCGGCAAGCTGGTCAACATCGTCGCAAGCTAATTGGATCGGGCGCGAGGCTTGAGCCTGGCGCCGAATACAACCTGCGGGGTCGCATCGTCGACCCCCATAGGGTTCAAGGGGAGCAACAAGATGATCAAACGTAATCTGCTGGTAGTGGGCCTGGCGGTCCTGTTGAGCGCCTGCGGCTTCCAACTGCGTGGCACCGGTACCACCGAGCTGGCCATCACCGAGCTGGACCTCAGCGCACGGGACGCCTATGGCGACACCGTCAAGATGCTGCGCGACACCCTGGAAAACAGCGGTGTGAAAGTCTACACCGGCGCCCCGTACAAGCTGGTACTGACCCGTGAACAGCAAAGCCAGCGCAGCCTGAGCTATGCCGGTGCCGGTCGTTCGGCCGAGTACGAACTGAACAACGTGCTGAGCTATGAGATCCGCGGCCGGAACGACCTGGTGCTGGTGGACGACAAGCTGCAGGTGCAGAAGGTCTACCTGCACGACGGCAACAACATCACCGGCTCCGACCAGGAGTCCACCGAAGTGCGTGGTGAAATGCGGCGTGACCTCGTACAGCGCATGATGCTGCGCCTGCAACAGCTGAGCCCGGCCCAACTGGAGCAGCTGCAACAGACGGCCGACGCCAAGGCCAAAGCCGAAGCCGACGCACTGGAAGCGGCACGCAAGGCTGAAGCGGAGACCCCGCAACAGTCGCCGATGCAGATCCCGGCTGAATAAGCCTTGCGGGGCGCTCCAGCGCCCCGCTCGCCCCTTCTTATGAAGCTCGCTCCCGCCCAACTCGGCAAACACCTGCAAGGTGCCCTCGCGCCGGTCTACATCATCAGCGGCGATGACCCGCTGCTGTGCCAGGAAGCCGCCGACGCCATCCGCACCGCTGCACGCCAGCAAGGCTTCGACGAACGCCAGGTCTTTGCCGCCGACGCCAGTTTTGACTGGGGCACGCTGCTGCAGGCCGGGGCGAGCATGTCGTTGTTCGCCGAAAAACGCCTGCTGGAACTGCGCTTGCCCTCCGGCAAACCCGGGGACAAGGGCGCCGCCGCGCTGATCGAATATTGCTCACGGCCCGCCGAGGACACCGTCCTGCTCATCAGCTTGCCGAAACTCGACGGCAGCGCGCAAAAGACCAAATGGGGCAAGGCCCTGGTCGAAGGCCCGCAGACCCAGTTCGTGCAGATCTGGCCGGTGGATGTCAGCCAGCTGCCCAGCTGGATCCGCCAGCGCCTGTCCCAAGCCGGCCTCTCTGCCAGCCAGGACGCCGTGGAGCTGATTGCCGCCCGGGTCGAAGGCAACCTGCTGGCCGCCGCCCAGGAAATCGAAAAGCTCAAGCTGATGGCCGAGGGCGGGCAGATCACCGTGGAAACGGTGCAGGCTGCCGTGGCCGACAGTGCGCGCTTCGATGTCTTCGGGCTGACCGATGCGATCCTCAACGGTGAGGCCGCCCATGCCCTGCGCATGCTTGAAGGCCTGCGGGGCGAAGGCGTCGAACCGCCGGTGATCCTCTGGGCCCTGGCCCGGGAATTGCGCCTGCTGGCCAACCTGTCCCTGCAATACAGCCAGGGCGTACCGCTGGACAAGGCCTTCAGCCAGGCCCGCCCACCCGTTTGGGACAAACGCAAACCGCTGATGAGCAAGGCCCTGCAACGCTATTCCGCACCGCGCTGGGCACAATTGCTGCTCGACGCCCAGCGCATCGATGCGCAGATCAAGGGCCAGGCCGCCGGCTCGCCGTGGATGAGCCTTAGTCGCTTGTCACTGTTGATGGCGGGTCAGCGGTTGACTCTGCCAGCTGAATAAGCCATTTCCTTCAGGCCAAAGCGCTTTTTGCGGCGAGGGAGCTTGCTCCCGCTGGGGCGCGTAGCGGCCCTGTTTTTTGGGGGGCTGCTGCGCAGCCCAGCGGGAGCAAGCTCCCTCGCCACAAAAGCGCTTCACCTCAGATGACATTTCCTACGCAATGCAGGGACTGGACAACCCCCCAACTCTGTCTCATGATTTGTCCCGCAAAAACCACCTCACGAGAGATCCCATCATGAGCAAAAAGCCATCCAAGCATGGCCCCAACAAGGCCAAGTCCATCATCGCCCAGCCCCTGTTCCGCAGTCGTCAGGAACGACCCGCCAAGGGCAAAGGCAGCTACCGCCGCGAAGCCTTCCAGTCTGACAACTGGGAGGCTTCTTGCTTTCTGGCCGCTTGAAACACCAGGACAAGCCCTACGCCCCTTTCGCATGTTAAGGTCAGCACCTGATTTGTATTTCTGGACCCATGCATGCCCTTCTGTCTTTCCCATCGTTGGCCACTGCGCCAAATGATTGTTGCCGCAAGCGTTGTCCTGCTTGTCGCCTGCGCCGAAAAACCTACCGCCGCCGACGCCCAACCGCTCCAGACAGCCCCCGCCGTGACCGCTCCGGCGATCGTGCCGCCCCTGGTGCCGACCGGTGAAGACCTGACCATCGCGCCCACCCAGACCTTTGCGCAATGGCAGGCCGGGTTTCGCAAGGAGGCGCTGGCCGCCGGGATCCGTGGCGACCTGTTCGACCGTGCGTTCATCGGTGTCAGCCCGGACATGAGCGTGATCAAGGCCGATCGCAGCCAGCCGGAATTCGCCCGCCCCGTGTGGGAATACCTCGATGGCGCGCTGTCGCCACTGCGGGTC
This sequence comes from Pseudomonas brassicacearum, assembly GCF_918698105.1. Classification (GTDB taxonomy): domain Bacteria; phylum Pseudomonadota; class Gammaproteobacteria; order Pseudomonadales; family Pseudomonadaceae; genus Aquipseudomonas; species Aquipseudomonas brassicacearum_F. The sequence goes on from NZ_CAKKMI010000107.1 coordinate 16,583, forward strand.
AATAAAGGCAAGAGCCTGATCCAACAGAACGCCCAGATCCTGCAAAGCATCGAGCAGCGTTATGGCGTCGATCGCGAGGCACTGGTGGCGGTGTGGGGCATGGAAAGCAACTTCGGTCAGTTCCAGGGCAGCAAGTCGGTGATCAATTCCCTGGCGACCCTGGCCTATGAAGGACGGCGCCCGGGTTTTGCCCATGCGCAACTGATCGCCGCGCTGCAGATCCTGCAACAGGGCGATATCTCACCGGAAAAAATGCTCGGTTCCTGGGCCGGCGCCATGGGCCAGACCCAGTTCATTCCCACCACGTACAACACCCACGCGGTGGATTTCGACGGCGACGGTCGCCGCGACATCTGGGGCAGCTCCACCGACGCCCTGGCCTCGACCGCCCACTACCTGCAAAGCTCCGGCTGGCAACGTGGCCAGCCGTGGGGGTTCGAGGTCGATCTCCCTGAGGGCTTCGACTACACACTGGCCGATGGCACGATTCGCAAGCCCGTTGCTGAATGGGAGCGACTGGGTGTTTCAGAATATGGTGGCCTGCCAATAACCCCGGCTGACAAACAGCTCTCGGCATCCCTGCTCCTGCCGGCCGGCCATCGCGGCCCGGCGTTCCTGATCTTCGATAACTTCCGCGCCATCCTCAAGTACAACAATTCGTCGTCCTATGCCTTGGCGGTCGGGTTGTTGTCGAAGCGCTTTACCGACGGCGGGCTGGTCTACGGCCAGTGGCCCAAGGAAGACCTGCCCCTGAGCCGCAGCGAACGCATCGAGCTGCAAACCCTGCTGGGCAAGCACAACTACGACGCGGGCACCCCCGACGGCATCATCGGCGCCAACACCCGCAAGGCCATCCGCAGCGCCCAACAGTCGTTCGGCTGGCCGGCGGATGGGTATCCGACGCACCAGTTGCTGGAGGCGTTGCGTAGCCGCTGAGTCAGCCGTATGGCGGCTACCGCTATCGCGAGCAAGCTCGCTCCCACAGGTATTCCCGGTCAACCTGTGGGAGCGAGCTTGCTCGCGATGACTGATTTGCAGGCGCTACATGACTAGCGGCTGACCACCACATCCTGCTCCAGCACCAACCTCTTCTCCCCCGCATCCAACCTCACCAACGCCCCCATGGGCAAGGTCAGGTTCGGATCACAGTGCCCGCTGCGCCAGCCGGACAGCACCGGGATGCGCAACGGTGCGAAGATCTGCTTGAGCAATCGATTCAACGCCTCGACGTCGACCCCGGCCACGTCCCCCACCAACACGCCGCGTAGTTGGTGCAAAGTGCCGGCCAACCGCAGCTGAGTCAGCAGTCGGTCGATGCGGTACAGCGGTTCGTTGACGTCTTCGATGAACAGGATCACCCCTTCGGCGTCGATCTGATAAGGCGTGCCCATGGTCGCGGCAATCATCGACAGGTTGCCGCCCAGCAGACGTCCGTGGGCGATGCCCGGCTCGACGGTGGTCAATGGGTAGGCGGCGGGATGGTTCAGCGCGCTGCCGGCTTTCAATTGCCCACGCAGCAGGCTGAAAAACGAGGTGACGGTTGGGGGTTGCTTGTCGCCCAGCAGATCGGCGTTGAGCAGCGGGCCATGGAAGGTTACGAAGCCTGCGTAGCGGCTGATGGCCAGATGCAGGGCGGTGATGTCGCTGTAGCCTACGAATGGTTTGGGGTTGCGCTTTATGAGGTCGAAGTCGATGCGGTCCAGCAGGCGTGGCGTGCCGTAGCCGCCCCTTAGGCAGATGATGGTTTTGATTTCGGGGTCGGCGAAGGCGGCGTGCAGGTCGTTGAGCCTTGTCTCGTCGGTGCCGGCCAGGTAGTTGTTCTTTTCGTAGACGCCGGGGAATATCCGCAGCTCATGACCCCGGGCGCGCATCCATTGGATGGCTTTTTCCGTGTCCAGGGGGGCGGGGCCGGCGGGGG
>NZ_CAKKMI010000108.1:0-17335 GCF_918698105.1 Pseudomonas brassicacearum
TACCCGGAGTGGATCCAGCTCTACTCCCTGCCCACCCCCAACGGCGTGAAGGTGTCGATCATGCTCGAAGAGATCGGCCTGCCATACGAGCCCCACAAAGTGGACTTCGCCAGCAACGACCAGTTGTCGCCCGAGTTCCTTTCCTTGAACCCTAACAACAAGATCCCGGCGATTCTCGATCCCCATGGGCCGGGCGACCAGCCGTTGGCGCTGTTCGAGTCGGGGGCGATCCTGATTTACCTGGCGGACAAGAGCGGGCAGTTGCTGGCCCAGGAGTCGGCGGCGCGCTATGAGACGATCCAGTGGCTGATGTTCCAGATGGGCGGGATCGGGCCGATGTTCGGGCAGTTGGGATTCTTCAACAAGTTCGCCGGCAAGGACTACGAGGACAAGCGGCCGCGCGATCGCTACGTCGAGGAAAGCAAGCGCCTGCTCAAGGTGCTCGATGGCCGACTGCAAGGGCGCGACTGGATCATGGGTGAGCGCTACACCATCGCCGATATCGCCACGTTCCCCTGGGTGCGCAACTTGATCGGTTTCTACGAGGCCGGTGATTTGGTCGGTATCCAGAACTTCCCCAATGTGACGCGGGTGCTGGAGCGCTTCCTGGCTCGACCGGCTGTGGCGCGTGGGTTGAAGATTCCGGAATGAGTAACCCGACGACTCGCCGATTCGATTACAAACAACTGGATGTATTCAGCGACGTGCCACTCAAGGGCAATCCGCTGGCGGTGGTGCTGGGGGCCGATGGACTCAGTGATTCGCGCATGGCGGCTTTTGCCAACTGGACCAACCTCAGCGAAACCACGTTCCTGTTGGCGCCGCAGCACCCGGAAGCCGATTACCGGGTGCGTATTTTCACCACCTCGACCGAGTTGCCGTTTGCCGGACATCCGACCCTGGGCAGTTGTCATGCCTGGCTGGAAGCTGGCGGCGTGCCGAAAGGGCGGGAGATCGTGCAGGAATGTGGCGTCGGCCTGGTCAGGATTCGCCGCAGCGATCATGGCTTGGCGTTCCTCGCGCCGCCCTTGCTCAAGTCCGGTCCGCTGGACGTCGAATTGCTGGAGCGGGTGCGCAAGGGGTTGGGGCTCGCAGCCGAGGCGATTGTCGAGGCGCAATGGGTCGATAACGGTGCCGGCTGGCTGGCCTTGATGCTCAAGGATCGCCAACAGGTCCTGACGCTCGAGCCCGATTACCCCCAGTTGCTGGATCTGGCCGTGGGCGTGATTGCACCTTGGGATCGGGCCGTGGATGGCGATGAAGCGCACTTTGAAGTGCGAGGCTTCATCGCCGGTGATGGCATGCCCGAGGATCCTGCCACCGGCAGCCTGAATGCCGGGCTCGCGCAATGGATGCTGGGCAAGGGGCTGGCGCCTTCGTCCTACGTAGTCAGCCAGGGGCTGACGATGGGCCGGGCCGGGCGAATTCATGTCGAGCAGTTGGGGGATGAGGTCTGGATTGGTGGCGCAGTGGTGACGTGCATCAATGGCTCGCTGACCTTGTGAGTGGATTATTGCCCGGTTGGTAATACGCTGTTTTCCAGCTGACGTTTGTGCCCTGGCCGGCCAGGGCATAAGCTTTTACTTCTTGTGATCGACCCCCCATTTCTGCCCAGGAGTCCCATGTCCAGCCAGTTCCCCGAAGCACGTCCACGCCGTCTGCGTCGCAATGCAAGCCTGCGCAGCCTGTTCCAGGAAACCGAATTCACCTTGAACGACCTGGTGCTGCCGATATTCGTCGAAGAAGAAATCGATGATTTTGTGCCGATCAAGAGCATGCCCGGCGTGGCACGCATCCCTGAATCGAAGCTGGCCGGCGAGATCGAGCGCTATGCCCGGGCCGGCATCAAGTCGGTGATGACCTTTGGTGTGTCCCATCACCTGGACAACGACGGCAGCGATACCTGGAGCGAGCGCGGCCTGGTGTCGCGCATGGCCGGGATTTGCAAGGACGCGGTGCCGGAGATGATCGTGATGTCCGACACCTGCTTCTGTGAATACACCGATCATGGTCATTGCGGTGTGCTCCACGGCGATGAAGTGGACAACGACCGGACGTTGGTCAACCTGGGCAAGCAAGCCGTGGCGGCGGCCCGCGCCGGTGCCGATGTGATCGCGCCATCGGCCGCCATGGACGGGCAGGTCCAGGCGATTCGCCGGGCCCTGGATGAAGCCGGCTTCAGCCAGACGGCAATCATGGCTTATTCCACCAAGTTCGCCTCGGCACTTTATGGGCCGTTCCGCGAGGCCGGCGGCAGCGCGTTGAAAGGCGACCGCAAGAGCTACCAGATGAACCCGATGAACCGCCGCGAAGCATTGCGCGAATCCTTGCTCGATGAACAGGAAGGTGCCGATGCGCTGATGGTCAAGCCGGCCGGTGCCTACCTCGATATCATCCGCGACATTCGCCAGGCCTCGAACCTGCCGCTGTCGGCTTATCAGGTCAGCGGCGAATACGCGATGATCAAGTTCGCCGCCCAGGCTGGCGCCATCGACGAAGCCCGCGTGGTACGCGAGAGCCTGGGGGCCATCAAGCGGGCGGGGGCAGACCTGATCTTCACCTACTTTGCCATGGACCTGGCGCTGAGCGGGATCTGATCTCGCACTGCCCCGGAGTTGGCTGTGAGTCCATGTTCACCGCCATTCCTTTGTGGGAGCGAGCTTGCTCGCGATAGCGGTGGGCCAGCTTGCATCAGTGTTGCCCGTGCCGCCGCCTTCGCGAGCAAGCTCGCTCCCACATTGGGCATAGCCCGCATCCGTTTTTGATCGTATGGTTGCTCCGGAACAACAAACCCGATGGAGCACCATGCAATTCAACCGATTGATGATCAGCCTTGCTGCGCTGCTGGCCTTGGCCGGTTGTGGCAGCCGCCAGGCGCAGGAGCCTGAGCGTCAGCCTGCTGAGGTCAAGCGGCAGATCGTGCAGTTGTTGCCGGCCAAGACTGTGGATCGCGAAGGCTGGGCGACTGACATCTACGTGGCCTTTGCGGCCCAGCAGCTTCCTTCTACGACGCAGAACATCTGTGCTGTCCTGGCGGTGACCGAACAGGAGTCGACGTTCCAATCCGACCCGCCCGTGCCGGGGCTGGGCAAGATCGCTCGTCAGGAGATCAACCGCCGTGCGGCGAAGGTGCACATTCCGGAGCTGTTGGTCAGTGGCGCCCTCCAGGTGCGTTCGCCCAACGGCAAAAGCTACAGTGATCGGCTCAATGCGGCGCGTAGCGAGAAAGAACTGAGCGGGATTTTCGATGATTTCATCGGCATGGTGCCGCTGGGCAAGACGCTGTTCGGCGGTTTCAATCCGGTGCACACCGGTGGACCGATGCAGGTCAGCATCGCGTTTGCCCAGGCCAATGCGCGCAATTATCCCTATACGGTGGATGGCTCGATTCGTCGCGAAGTGTTCAGCCGTCGGGGCGGGATGTATTTCGGTATCGCGCATTTATTGGGCTATCCGGTGAGCTACACCGAGCCGTTGTATCGTTTTGCCGATTTCAATGCCGGCTGGTACGCCAGCCGCAACGCGGCTTTCCAGCATGCGGTGAGTGTGGCGTCGGGCATTTCCCTGGCGCTGGACGGCGATCTGATTGCCCATGATTCCATCATGCCGGGCAGCACCGAACTGGCGGTGCGCACGCTGGGCAAATCGTTGGGCATGCGCAACCCGACCATTCGCGATCAATTGGAGCAGGGGGACAGCCTGGCGTTCGAGGACAGCAAGCTCTACAAGCGCGTGTTCGAACTGGCTGACAGGGCCGAGGGTAAGCCGTTGCCACGGGCGGTATTGCCGGGGATCGTGCTCAAGAGCCCGAAGATCACGCGCAAGCTGACCACGGCGTGGTTTGCCAAGCGGGTGGATGAGCGTTATCAGCGATGCATGAAGCGGGCGTCGGGGCGTTAGCCAAGCGTTGAGCATAAAAAGCCCGGCGGATGAGGCCGGGCTTTCAGGGTGGCGGGGTGGGTGCGGCCGCTGCGCGCCCGAGCGGGAGCAAGCTCCCTCGCCACGAGGTGTGTTGCCGATCATTTGTTGCGTTCAAACAACTCATGCGTGGTTTTCGATCAGGCGATCGGAGCCACCCTCGGCGACGTGGTTTTCGATCAGGCGATCGGAGCCACCTTCAGCGACACGACGGTCCAGCAGGCGGTCGGCACCGCCTTCAGCAACGCGGTTTTCGATCAGGCGGTCGGAGCCACCTTCAGCGACACGACGTTCCAGCAGGCGGTCGGCACCGCCTTCAGCAACGCGGTTTTCGATCAGGCGGTCGGAGCCACCTTCAGCGACACGACGTTCCAGCAGGCGGTCGGAGCCACCTTCAGCGACACGACGTTCCAGCAGGCGTTCGGCACCGCCTTCAGCGACGCGGTTTTCCATCAGGCGATCAGAACCGCCTTCGGCGACGACGGGTTGCGAGGAGGCGGCAAATACGTTGGCGGCCAGTACAGAGAAAGCGAGGCTGAGGATGACTTGGCGTTTCATGATGGTGTGCTCCGGGGTGCAGTGGTTTGTGTGGGGCCATTGTTGTCCCGGGCGATCATCAAGAGAACTTCATTGACATGATGGTGAACATCGACGGCAGTGATAGCTCGTGGGCCCGCTACCGGTCAGCTTGATGGAACACTGACGGGCTCACGGGCTCTATCGGCTAACGCTTATGCAGGAGGTACGCTCATGTATCAGTTATTCGGTTGCAGGCAATCCGGTTCTTCGGCGGTGGAGGTTGCCTTATCTCTTTGTGAGGTGGCTTATCGCCAGGTCGATGCCTATTCGACGCAAGACAACGATGCAGCGAAAGAGCTCGAGGCGCTCAATCCCCTGAAGCAGGTGCCGACCCTGCAGTTGCCGGATGGCTCGGTGCTGACCGAAGCGGCGGCGATCCTGATTCACCTCGGGTTGACCTTCCCAGCATCGAAGCTGCTCCCGCAAGACCCGGCCCAGCGTGCGCAAGCCATACGGGGCCTGGTCTACATCGCGGCCAATTGCTACACGCCCATCGGCATTATCGATTTTCCGGAGCGCTGGCTGGATGAGGCAGACGAAGCGACTCGCCAGCGATTGATATCCGGCACGCAGCAACGGCTATATCGCAACTGGGCGCTGTTTGCCGACCAGTTCCCGGCCCGACCTTTCCTAGGCGGTGACGAACCGGGGGCGCTGGATATCCTGGCGGCCGTGATCACGAAGTGGAGAAATACGCGGGAGGCGATGCTGAGCGCTCGTCCAGCGTTCCATGAGTTGCTGGAGCGCATCGACCATCATCCGCGCGTTGCGCCGGTGCTGTCGCTGCATTGGCCTGAGTGAATCAAGGGCACGCTCTGCGTGCAGCCGCTTGCTCAACGAGGCCGACAAGCTGCCGGACATTCTGCTGATGCGCCGTCACCAGTTCGTCGATGCTGGCGCCTGCCGGTGTTTGCAGGCTGCTGCGGCACGTGAGGGGACGGGCGTCGTTGCCCACGTTGCGCAGGCGCCATTGCACATCCATGCGGGCATAGCGGCCAGGGATCGAGTCAAAGCGTTGCACGTCTACCCGCAGCAATGATTTCGGTGCGCCAGGGTTGCTCAGTTGTTCGTCCAGGCTGCTGTGCAGTTCATCCGCCAGGCTGGCGCCCCACCATTCGGTTTCCAGGATCGCCAACCCGCTGTTGCCCTGGCGAATGACCATCTGGGTACGATCCACCTGGGGCGGGACGCTGACCTGTTCTATCTGGATATCTACGCTGGCGCGCGATTGGCCTGCCGGTTGGACCGGGCTCAGGGTGTGATAGTGGATCGGATCGCTGCGGCAGGCGCCGAGCAGCAATGCCACGGCAACCAGGGTGAGTTTCAGCGTCAGTGGCATGGGGCGGGCTCCTGTGATCATTCTTTCACCGGCAATGTGAGGTTCTGCGCCGGTGCGTCCTTGGGACGGCCGCGAAGCAACGATTCGGGATGGCGGCTCAGGTAGTCCGACAGTTCGCGCAGCGAGCGCGACATGCGCCCCAGGTCGTCCAGGGTCTGGGTCAGTTGTTCGCGCTGCGGTGAATCTTCGGCCAGGGTCGAGTTGGCCGATTGCAAGGTCTTGCTGACGTCTTGCAAGGTGCTTTGCACGCCCGGCAGGGTCTTGCTGTTGAACTGGGTCAGGCCTTTGCGCAGTTCCACCAGGTTGCCATCTAGGTTGCCGGCAATGCTCTCCAGGGGCAGTTTGTTGATCCGCTCGATCATCGCCTGCAGTTGTTCCTGCAGTTGCTGGAGACTGCCCGGAATGGTCGGGATACGCACGGGCCGGGCGCTTGGGTCGAAGGCGACTTTTTCCGCCTTGGGGTAGAAATCCAGCGAGATGTACAACTGCCCGGTCAGCAGGTTGCCGCTGCGGGCCTGGGCGCGCAGCCCCCGTTCGACGAAGCTGCCGATCAGGCGGGCGCCGGCGGCTTCGTCGTCTGGATTGTGATTGAGCGACTTGAGCAGTTTTTCATGGGCCTTGCCCAGGCGTTGCGGGTAGATCACCACGCCGACGTTGACCGGAAAGCTGCGCTGTTTCTCATCGAAATCCAGATGAATGGCCACGACCCTGCCGACTTCCACCCCGAGGAACTCCACCGGCGCACCGACGCGCAAGCCGCGCAGTGCCTGATCGAAGCGCAGGGCCAGGTATTGCGCCTTGCCATCGGGCGGGGCGAGAGCGCTCTGCTGGTCGGCAAACAGCTCGTAGGTCTTGTCTTCGCTGGCGGGGACGTCGTTGGGGCTGTACTCCGGCGCCCGAAACGCGATGCCGCCCAGCAGCAGGGCCGAGAGCGATTCGGTCTTGACCGCGAAACCATTGGCACCGACGTTCACGTCCACGCCGCTGACGTTCCAGAACCGGGTGTTTTCGGTGACGTACACATCGTTGGGCGCGTTGACGAACACGTCGATGTTGACGCCTTTGCCCTCGGCATCCAGGGCGTAGGACACCACCTGGCCCACCGGGATCTTGCGCAGGTACACCGGCGAGCCGATGTCCAGCGAACCGAGGTCCTGGGAGTGCAGGGTGAAGCGCTTGCCAGGTTCGCCGTAGGTGATGGGCGGCGGGTTCTCCAGGCCCTTGAAGGACTTGGCACGCACTTTCGACTGGCCGGCGTCGGCGCCGATGAAATCCCCCGACAGCAAGGTGTCGATCCCCGAGATACCGCCGGCCCCGATGCGTGGCCGAACGACCCAGAACACCGAGTCTTGATGAGTGAAGGTGTCGGCTGTCTTGGCGAGCTTGACCGTGGCAGTGACGTTCTTCTGGTCCTCGCTCAGTTGCACGTCGGTGACCTGGCCGATGACCACGTTGCGATACTTCACCTGGGTCTTGTTGGCGGTCAGGCCTTGGCCGGTCTTGAAGGTGATGGTGATGGTCGGGCCTTCCTGGAGCCAGTTGTGGACCACCAGGGAAATGCCCACCAGCACCGCGATGATCGGCACGATCCACACCAGCGACACCGTCCAGCGGCGGGTGGTGACGTGGGCGCGGCCGGGAGCGGGTTGCTGCCCGTCAGTGGCTTGCGACTTCATCCATGACCTCCTCGGATGGTTGAGTGTCCCAGATCAGCCGGGGGTCGAAACTCATGGCCGACAGCATGGTGAACAGCACCACGAGGCCGAAGAACAGGATGCCCGGTCGTGGTTCGATGTCGCTCAATGCCTGGAACTTGACCAGGGCCGCCACCAGGGCCACCACCAGCACATCGAGCATCGACCAGTAGCCGATGACTTCCACCAGCCGATACAGCTTCGCCCGCTGGACTTGGGCCCAGGTGCTGCGCCGCTGTGCGGTCACCAGCAACAGGGTCAGCACCACGAACTTGATGCCAGGCACCGCGATGCTGGCGATGAAGATAATCAGGGCGATGTCCCAGGCGCCGCTTTGCCAGAACTCGATGACGCCGCTGATGATGGTGCTGTCGGCGCCTTCGCCGAGCATCTGGGTATTCATGACCGGCAGCAGGTTGGCCGGGATGTAGAACACCAGCGCGGCGAGCATGTAGGCCCAGGTGCGGGCGATGGCGTCGGGTTTGCGTCGATGCAGGGTGGCGTCGCAGCGGGGACAGGTCTGGGGCTCGTCGGTCATGTCGCAGGCCAGGCCGCAGCCGTGGCACAGGCACAGGTTCAGGTCGCGGGCCTCTGGCGGGGTGTCCAGCGGCTGGCCGTTCACAGGCTGTCCCACAGGTCGCGGACATCGCGCCCGGCAATACGGATCATCAGCAGGCTCAAGGCCGCCAGGGCGAACAGGCCGATGCCCGGGAGCACGTCCAGCAGGCCGGCGAGCTTGATCACTGCCACCAGCGCGCCCAGCAGGCACACCTCCAGCATGCTCCAGGGCCGCAGGGTTTCCAGGCTGCGCATGCACAGGTTGAACCCCGGTGCCCGCTGCTGGAGGTAGGCATGGCCCAGCACCCAGAGCAGGAGCGCCAATTGAAAGGCCGGAGCAATGATGATCGCCACCGCTGTCACCAGGGCGATGAAGGTGATCGGCCCCTGGCTCAGCGCCACGATGGAATCCCATAACGTCGCGCTGTTGCTCAGGCCCTGGAGGCGGATGCTCATGATCGGGTAGATGTTGGCGAAGGCCCACAGCACCGCGGCCGTCACGCTCAAGGCCAGGCGCTGCTCGATGGTCAGGCCGTTGTAGCGCTGGATCACCGCGTGGCAGCGCACGCACGAAGCTTTCTGGTGCGCAGCGAGCACCACCGGCTCGTACACCGCATCGCAATGTTCACAAATGATCAGTCGCTCGGTGTCGGCCATCGGGATGCTCGCAAGAACAACCCCTTCAATATAGAAGTGCCTTGAAAATGAGCAACCCGACCGAACGGATCATTCCCCGCGGATGTATTGCTCCAGTTGTCTGATCAGATCGGCCTGTTCGGCGATGGCTTCCTTGACCAGGTCGCCGATGGACAGCAGGCCGACCAGTTTGCCGTCCTCTACCACAGGCAAATGCCGCAGGTGTTTTTCGGTCATGATGCTCAGGCAGGTCTCGACGTTCTGGTGCGGGTCGATGGTGATCACGGGGGATACCATGATGTCGCGTACTTTCGTGCCGACTGACGAGCGACCGTGCAGGACCATTTTGCGGGCATAGTCGCGCTCGCTGATGATCCCCAACACTTTTTCGTCCTTCACCACCAGCAAGGCACCGACGTTCTTCTCGGCCATGCGCATCAGGGCCTGCAATACCATGTCGTCCGGTGAGATGGTGTGCACTTGCTGGTTCTTCTCATCTTTTAGCCGGAGCAACTGCGCGACGGTTTTCATGGGGGCCTCGGGTGTTGTTTTGCGGGTAGTTCAAGCATCGTAGACCCAGCGGCGCAGAGCAAGCGGTAAAGCGGCGGCCAGTCGTCCAAAAGCGTCATGGCCGGGGGATTTTCCCCAATCCTGTGGCCGGGCGCTGTTGTGGCGAGGGGATAAATCCCCTCGCCACAGGTAGAATCGTCGCCTACGTAGAATTCGAGGTTGCAGCGGTGGATTTACAGCAGGGCTTCGTCCTGACCCGGCATTGGCGCGATACCCCGGCCGGCACCGAAGTCGAATTCTGGCTGGCGACCGACGCCGGTCCCCAGCGCGTGCGCCTCCCAGTGCAAACGTCGGTGGCGTTTGTGCCGCAGATCCAGCGCGGCCAGCTCGAAGCCTTGCTGCAAGGGGAGAAGGAGGTAGAACTACGCCCCCTGGACCTGCTGGATTTCGAGCATCGTCCGGTGCTGGGGCTGTATTGCCGGCAACACGCCCAGTTGATGCGCCTGGATACCACCTTGCGCCGCGCCGGCGTGGAGGTATTCGAAGCGGACATCCGGCCGCCGGAGCGCTACCTGATGGAGCGCTTCATCACCGCCCCGGTCTGGTTTGGCGGTACGCCGGCCGCCGATGGCCTGCTGGTCGACGTCCAGATGAAACCGGCCCCCGAATACCGTCCACCGCTGCGCCTGGTGTCCCTGGACATCGAAACCACCGCCCAGGGCGAACTGTATTCCATCGCCCTGGAAGGCTGTGGCGAGCGCCAGGTCTACATGCTCGGGCCAGCCAATGGCGACGATACCGGCGTGGATTTCCAGCTGGAATATTGCGAATCGCGCACGGTGCTGCTGAAGAAACTCAATGACTGGTTCGCCCGTTTCGACCCTGACGCGATCATTGGCTGGAACCTGGTGCAATTCGACCTGCGGGTGCTGCATGAACACGCCCGGCGCCTGGCCGTGCCGTTGCGCCTGGGACGCGGTGGCGAAGAGATGCAATGGCGCGAGCACGGCGCGCGCAACAATCACTTCTTCGCCTCAGCCGCTGGCCGGTTGATCATCGACGGCATCGAGTCCCTGCGGTCGGCCACCTGGAGTTTTTCGTCGTTCAGCCTGGAAAACGTCGCCCAGACGCTGTTGGGGGAGGGCAAGTCCATCGATAACCCCTACCAGCGCATGGACGAGATCAATCGCATGTTCGCCGAGGACAAGCCGGCCCTGGCCCGCTACAACCTCAAGGACTGTGAACTGGTGACGCGGATCTTCGCCAAGACCGAGCTGCTCAAGTTCCTCTTGGAACGGGCCAGCGTCACCGGCCTGCCGGCGGACCGCAGCGGGGGTTCGGTGGCGGCCTTCACGCACCTGTACATGCCGCTGATGCATCGCCAAGGGTTTGTTGCACCCAACCTGGGCCAGCGCCCGCCCGAGGCCAGCCCGGGTGGGTTTGTCATGGACTCCCAGCCGGGCCTCTACGAGTCGGTGCTGGTGTTGGATTACAAGAGCCTGTATCCATCGATCATCCGCACCTTCCTGATCGACCCCGTGGGCTTGATCGAAGGGTTGCGCCACCCGGATGACCAGGAATCGGTGCCAGGCTTTCGCGGGGCGCGCTTCTCCCGTACCCGCCATTGCCTGCCGGCGATCGTGGCGCGGGTCTCTGAAGGTCGGGAGACCGCCAAGCGCGAGCACAATGCGCCGCTGTCCCAAGCGTTGAAAATCATCATGAACGCCTTTTATGGCGTGCTCGGTTCCAGCGGCTGTCGCTTCTTCGACCCGCGCCTGGCCTCGTCCATCACCCTGCGCGGCCACCAGATCATGCAGCGCACCCGCCAGTTGATCGAAGCCCAGGGGCATGTGGTGATCTACGGCGATACCGATTCCACGTTCGTCTGGCTGCGTCGCGCCCATGGCCAGGAGGAGGCGGCCAGGATCGGTCGCGAGTTGGTGGCGCACGTCAACCAATGGTGGCGTGAGCAGGTGCGTGCCGAATTCGGGTTGGAGAGCGCGCTGGAGTTGCAGTTCGAAACGCATTTCAAGCGTTTTCTCATGCCGACTATCCGCGGCGCCGAGGAGGGCAGCAAGAAACGCTACGCCGGATTGGTAACCCGTGCCGATGGCAGCGACGACATCGTCTACAAGGGCCTGGAAACCGTGCGCACCGATTGGTCGCCGCTGGCCCGGCAGTTCCAGCAGGAGTTGTATGGGCGAATCTTCCATCGCCAGCCCTATCAGGATTATGTGCGCGATTATGTGCAGCAGACCCTGGCCGGTGCGTTCGATGATCGGCTGGTCTATCGCAAGCGTCTGCGTCGGCCGCTGGATGACTACGAACGCAACGTCCCACCCCATGTGCGGGCCGCGCGGCTGGCCGATGAGTTCAACCTGCGCCAGGGCCGTCCGCGGCAATACCAGAATGGCGGCTGGATCAGCTACGTCATCACCGTCGCCGGCCCCGAGCCGCTGGAAATCCGCAGCGCGCCAATCGATTACGACCACTACGTGTCCAAACAGCTACAGCCGGTGGCGGATGCGATCCTGCCGTTTGTGGACGATGATTTCTCGACGTTGGTGGGCGGGCAGATGGGGTTGTTCTAACGACTGTCGTTTGCGAGGCGCCTGACTGCTTTTGTGGCGAGGGAGCTTGCTCCCGCTCGATCGCGCAGCGATCGCAAGGATAATGGGGCCGCTACGCGACCCAGCGGGAGCAAGCTCCCTCGCCACAAAAAGCTTTTGATCTGCGAGGGCTAAACCATCGCCAACCGCTGCTTGCCCTGGGGCTGGGGAAATATCAGGTCGAGGGCTGCCAGGTCCTGCGGCTCAAGCTTGAAGTTGGCCGCTTCGGCATTCAAACGCACATGCTCAGGTTTCACGGCCTTGGGAATGGCAATCACATTGTCCTGGCGCAACAGCCAGGCCAGTGCGATCTGCGCCGGTGTGGCGCGATGGCGTTCGGCGATCTGTCCCAGGGTGTGATCCTTGAGCAGGTGCCCGCCCTGGCCGACCGGGCAGTAGGCCATGACGGGCATGGACTGGCGCTGGCACCAGGGCAGCAGGTCGAATTCGATACCGCGTTCCTGCAGGTTGTACAGCACCTGGTTGGTCGCGCAGGCCGGCGCAGCCAGTTCTTCAAGGTCCGCCACATCGAAGTTCGACACGCCCCAACGGCCGATCTTGCCTTCTTCGCGCAGCCGCTCGAAGGCTTCGACGGTTTCGTCCAGCGGGTACTGTCCGCGCCAGTGCAACAAGTAAAGGTCGATGTAATCGGTGTCGAGCCGCCGCAGACTACGTTCGCAGGCCAGGGGAATGCCTTTGCGACTGGCGTTGTGAGGGTAGACCTTGCTCACCAGGAACACCTGGTCGCGCAGGCCGGTGATCGCTTCGCCAACGACGGTCTCGGCACCGCCTTCGGCATACATCTCCGCCGTGTCGATCAGGCTCATGCCCAATTCGATTCCCAACCGCAGGGCGGCCACTTCTTTCTTGTGATGAGACGGTTCCTCACCCATGCGCCAGGTGCCCTGGCCAATGACCGGTACGGACACACCCGCCAATTCCAGCGTCCTCATGCCTTTCTCCTGTTGTGCTGATTGATCATCCAATGGACAGCAGGATAGTCGCAGGAGCTGACGAAGGCTCGGGCCGCGTTCGGACGATCTTTTGATCCTTCGCTTGAGATTCAAGTGTCAGGGGAAAGATCGCAGCCTCGTTTCACTCGACAGCTCCTACAGGTGTGGTGCTTTTTCTATTTTGCGGAGAACTTCAACACCATGGTCTGGGTGTAGGTCTGGCCCGGATCAAGCCGCGTTGAGGGGAAGTTCGGCTGGTTGGGCGAGTCAGGGTAGTGCTGGGTTTCCAGGGTGAACGCGCCCCAATGTGGGTAGACCTTGCCTTGCTTGCCCTTGACGGTGCCGTCGAGGAAGTTGCTGGTGTAGAACTGCACGCCAGGCTCGGTAGTGTAGAGCTGCAGGCGTCGTCCGGAGTCCGTGTCATAGACCTCGGCGGCCAGTTTGGTCACGTCGCCCTTGGCGTCCAGCGCCCAGTTGAAATCGAAGCCGCCCTGTTTCGGTTCGGCGAATTTGAGTTGTGGGTGATCGGCCTTGATATGGGTGCCGATGGCGGTGGGTTGGGTGAAGTCCATCGGCGTGCCGGCCACGGGGGCCAGTTCGCCGGTGGGAATGAGCTTGCCGGTGACCGGCGTGTAATGGGCCGCGTGCAGGGTCGCGACCTGCTCGAGTATGTCGCCGTTGCCCGCCCCAGCCAGGTTGAAATAGCTGTGGTTGGTCAGGTTCAGCACCGTGGGCTTGTCGGTGGTGGCCTTGTACTCGATGCGCAACTCGTTCTGTTCGTTGAGGCTGTAGGTGACGTCGGTTTTCAGTGCGCCGGGAAAACCCATCTCGCCATCGGGTGACAGGTAGGTCAGGGTGACGCCCACCGAGTCCTTGGCATTATGGGGCTGGGCCTTCCAGACACGCTTGTCGAACCCTTGCGGCCCGCCGTGCAAGGAGTTGCCATGGTCGTTCTGCGGCACTTGGTAACGCTTGCCGTCCAGCTCGAAGGCGCCGTCGGCCAGGCGATTGCCGAAGCGGCCGATGGTCGCGCCGAAATACACGCTGCCGTTCTTCTGGTAACCCTGCACGTCGTCGAAGCCGAGCACGATGTCGGCGGCCTTGCCGTGTTTGTCCGGCACGCTCAATGACTGGAGGATGCCGCCGTAGGTGATGACCGTGGCCTCCATGCCGTGACTGTTGCGCAGCACGAATTTTTCCACCGCCGTGCCGTCGTCGGTCTTGCCGAACGCACCGCGTTCGTTGGTCAGGCCGGCAGCGTGGGAAGCCGAGGTGGCGATCATCAGAGACACTCCGAGGGCCGTGAGCAGTTGTCTGGATTCAAGCATGGTATGACCTTCCTTCCTGTTGTTTTGTTGTTGTTTTGAACGCGGGCGAGTCCGTTGTTGGTCGGACAGCGCTGAAGGTTTTTCTGTTTAGTAGTCTTTCTATTTGATGGGTGAGAAGGGATTTATAGCCATTTATTGGGATTTATCAATTAAAAAGTAAGACTAATTGAATGATGGGGACGTTCCTGGAGACCGAAGGTTTTCTACGGACACTGCACTTTTGCGATTTTTCCCGCTCTATCCATGGCCTGGAAGCGACGACCCCCGTCGCTTCCCCATGCCCAGACCGAGACTCGATGGCCGGTGTTTTTTATTTTGTGACGAGATTGCGCCGTTGCTGCCTGGCATTGTTGGTCGGTGTGTCGATGCTGTTCAGCGGCGGCTGCAGCCATCAGCAGGGGCAGGACATGGTCACGCAGTTCAGCAACACCCGGCCCCAGGAATTCTTGCAGACCAGCGTCGACCGCATGGCCACGTTGTCGATGCACGACAACCTGCAAAGCCTCTATCTGCTGATGAGCAAGCTGTACCTGCGCAACCCCGACGAACTGCGCAAATCCGGCTTTCTCGACGCCCGCACCGCGGAAAAACAAGTGCGCATGGCCATCGAGCAGCAGCAACCCCTGCCGACCCTGGGAGGCAAGAAGGACCTGGCGGCCCTGAGCTATGCCATGAGCCCGGAATTTCTCGGTGATCGGGTCGGAGCGTTCATCTATGCCATCGGCAGCATGCTGGTCACCGCGCACGGCAATCGCCTCGAGTTCTACATGACCGACACCATCGACCCACGTTTTGTCAGCAACGCGGCGCGGAATATCGAAAAAGCCACCTGGCTGCTGAGCCAGCGGCAGAACAAGGACGGCAAGCTCTTGCTGTTTTCCAATGAGATTTCGGAGGAGGGCAGCAACCTGAGTTTCGCCGTGGAGTTCGGAAAAATCGTCGCCCGATTGGACCTGCTCACCCAGATGCTCGACGAACGCTATCGGCGCATTGGCTTGAATTACGCCCAGAGCCTGCTGTTCCTCAACTTCCTGCCGGTTCAGTGAGGTGATGGAAAAGGAATAAAGATAGATCACATCGATATAGGGGGTTATAAGAAAAATCGCTATGCTCGCGGCCAGATTTTTCACGCGGTCGTGCTGAGACGGGTTTAATGGATTTCGGTAATGTCGGTTTAGTCGTTGCAGGCCTGGTGGTCGGTTTCATCGTCGGGATGACCGGCGTCGGCGGTGGTTCGCTGATGACCCCGATCCTGTTGTGGTTTGGTATCAACCCTGCGACGGCGGTGGGTACGGACCTGTTGTACGCGGCCATTACCAAGTCTGGCGGCGTGTTGGTGCATGCCAAAAACCGCAACATCGACTGGGCGATCACCGGCTGGCTGACGTTGGGCAGCGTGCCGGCGGTGGGCTTGACCCTGTGGTTCCTCAGCAGCCTGCACAGCTCTCCCGACGCCATGAACGCGGTGATCAAGCAAGCCCTGGGCTTTGTGTTGTTCGCCACCGCCCTGGCGATCCTGTTCAAGAAGCGCCTGCTTCAATTCGCCCACGACCGCGCTGGCGGCCACTACAACCCCTCCGGTTCGCGACTCAATGTGCTGACGGTCATCACTGGCCTCGTGCTGGGTGCCATGGTGGCCTTGACCTCCATCGGCGCTGGCGCCCTGGGCACTGTCGCGCTGTTCATCCTCTACCCGTTCCTGGTCACCAAGCGCCTGGTGGGCACCGAGATCGCCCACGCCGTGCCGCTGACCCTGGTGGCTGGCCTGGGCCATGCAAGCATGGGCAACATGGACTGGCACATCCTGGGTTTCCTGTTGATCGGTTCGTTGCCGGGGATCTACCTGGGCAGTCATTTGTCGGGACGCATCTCCGACGAACTGCTGCGCCCGTGCCTGGCGGTGATGCTGGCGATGATCGGGTTCAAGCTGGCGTTCTAGAACGCTCACCTCAAGTCCAATAGTGTGGGAGCGAGCTTGCTCGCGATAACGGTGTGTCAGTCGACTCGATGTTGGGCGTCATGACGCTATCGCGAGCAGGCTCGCTCCCACAATTAGTCTCTCCCGACTTCAAGCGCTCTCCTTGCGGTTGCGCAATGACCCCCCTGGCCTAAGCTTCAAGTCAGGCAGGCGCAGTATTGAGCGACTCTCGCGGAACAATCGCCGCCCTGTGCAATCAGTACAGCGTAAATATCAAAAGGAGAGGCGCATGCTCATTCGGTCGTTGACCTTCGCTACCTTGCTGGCCATCGCCGGCCCGCTGTTCGCTGCCGATGGTGATTCGCCCCTGTTGGCGGACGCAGGCAAGTCACGTCCCCTTGTCGTCATCGCGCCCAGTACGGTCGACCCTGCCTGGGTGAGCTTGAAAAAAGCCCTGGATGAGCCGGCAGGCAAGCAGGGCTTTTCCGAGCGCAACATGGTGCTCTATACCGTGCTCAATACCATTGGGCAGCGCGATGGCAAGGACCTGGATCCGCAAAGCACCATGGCGTTGATTCGTTCTCTAAAGCTGGGAGCCGGAGCACAGACCAAGATCATCCTGGTGGGCAAGGACGGGGAAAAGAAGCTTGAGCATTCCGGGGCGATCGAACTCAAAGACCTCTTCGATGCCGTCGATAAACTGCCTGCGGCAGAGAAAGAAGCCACACCTCCAGCCCCACCACCCGCGCCAGAGCCTGCACCGACCAAGGATGCGAAAGGCACCAAGCCTGGCAAGGCAGCCAAGCCGGCGGCGGCGCCGAAGCCGCTGGATGATTGACTCCGGCTAGCGCCGAGGCCGCTTTTGTGGCGAGGGAGCTTGCTCCCACTGGGTCGCGAAGCGGCCCCCAGATTTGTCAGGCGCTGACCCATGGGGAAAGTTTAGGGCTGCTACGCAGCCCAGCGGGAGCAAGCTCCCTCGCCACAGGGACTTCGTCGCCTATTGGTCTCCCAACGCCATCAAGATCCGATGCGCGGCCTTCACCCGTTCCTCGACCGGGTAGTTCCTGTTGGCAAGCATCACGATCCCCATGTCCTTTCCAGGCACGAACGCCGCGTACGCGCCGAAACCGTTGGTAGACCCTGACTTGTTGACCCAGGCGCCGTCCGGCGCCGGGCGGGGCGGGTTGAGAGGCTCGACTTTTTGTGGGGTCAGGGCCATTTGCGGCGTGTTGCCAGCGAGCAAGTCATCCAAAGTGAACGGGGCAGGGTAGAACTCCCAGCCCAGCCCCTGAC
>NZ_CAKKMI010000109.1:0-17199 GCF_918698105.1 Pseudomonas brassicacearum
GGGGAAGGGTGGGTGTAGGCCGGCGGTCGGTGAGCAAGACCCGACGGCCAAGCTTGGAGTAGATGAGGGTGAGCCGACGCTGCCGATGACGGCGGAGCAGCGGCGGGCGCGGATTGATGCGTTGGCGGAAGCGAATGCCTATCGGCGGTTGGATGAGATGGAACGATCAATCCAAGGCGCGCATTTCTTGCAAAAACATGGTGCTCAGACTACGGCGGATGCTCAGCTAGAACGCGTTATGACAGGCCGAAACCCAGGCACTGGGGAAATCGATGTTTATGGAAGCGGAAGTAATGCAGGCCAACCTGCCATTCCGTCTGCCGCAACTCGTTTTTTTAGTCATCGCGACCAACTCAATGCTATTCATCGAGCTCAGTTGATTTTCAGGCGAGCAGGCATTGTGGCGTCTAAGAAGCCAATTGAAATGGGACGTGTAATTGGTGAAGGTTATAAGCGAGGAAGTTTAGAGTATGGTCAAAATACGAAGGCGATTGTCATTCTTGATGGAAGTGGCCGACCTAAAACAGCTTATACAGGATCAGGTGCATGAAAAATACATATGATATGCATGATATCTGGGGGTTATTGTTTGTTTTCAGTATTGAAAATACTCATGACGTGGCGCGTGAGGAAATAATAACTTCAAAAAATGTAAACGATGATCAAGAATTGGGTCAGCTATTTGATTTGTTGATTCGTCCGGAGTTTTTATTTTATAGCCAAAAAGAGCAAGTTTTGTTGATTAATACTCTCAGCTATTTCCTAGAGAATGGTGATAGCTTTGATAGAGTTTTCTTGAATTTGGATACGTATTTTGACGACGTTGTTAATGATCAGCGCCAATTTATGCGGGTGCTACTGGCTTCTTTAATGAGATATCAAGCCGAGAATTGACGTTCCCACGCCCTGCATGGGAATGCATCCCGTGACGCTCTGCGTCACATCAGAAGCGGAACGCGGAGCGTCCCTGGCGACATTCCCACGCAGAAGCGTGGGAATGATCGAAACGGACCCCTACTGCACCACCAAACCGCATTTCGTGGCGAGGGAGCTTGCTCCCGCTGGGCTGCGAAGCAGCCCTAAAAACAGCCTACTTGATCAACCAGACACACCGAGGGGCTGTTCAGGAGGGGGCTGCTGCGCAGCCCAGCGGGAGCAAGCTCCCTCGCCACAGGCTTAGCGCCAGCCGTTCGGGCTGTGACGAATGGAGAATCCGCTTACACCGACAACCCCAACGCCACCACAACCTCCCGCTCAGCCAACCTCTCCACCAAATACACACTTCCCCCCAAAATCTCCTTGGCATGATGCTTGGCCTGCGAAGCCAGTTCAGCCAACTGGCTGGCATCCAATTCCTCACAGGCCTCGGCGCGCAGGTGCACTACGCCAATCGACAATGACAACAATGCAAACTCCTGCCGGACGCCCTGTCGGTTCAACGCCGTAAAACATCCCGCCTCCAGGTGCTCGGGGCGGTAGAAGCGGCGGCAGTGGGTCTGGAAGTCGCTGAGGAGCTGGTCCAGGCGTCGGCGCCAGTCTTCCGGACCGAGGACCAGCAGGAAGTCGTCGCCGCCGATGTGGCCGACGAAGTCGCGGCTGGGGTCGATGCGTTCGTTCAGGCATTGGGCCAGGCACAGCAGGACTTCGTCGCCGCGACCGTAGCCGTAGATGTCGTTGAAGGGTTTGAAACTGTCGATGTCCACGTAGCAGATCACCGATTCCTGCCGTTGTTGCAGCAGGCGCGTGAGGCATTGCTGGATTGGGACGTTGCCCGGCAGCAGGGTCAGGGGGTTGGCGTAGCGGGCCTGTTGAATTTTCAGTTCGGTGATGAGCTTGAGCACGTCGATCACTCGGCCCAGGCCCAGGTAGCCGCCGTTGAGGGTGATGATGAAGTCTTCTTCGATGCGTTGCCGGGCGCGACTGGTGATCAGGCGGCTGACTTGTTGCAGTGATTGGTTCAGCTCCACCGCGAGAAAGTCGTCGCTCATCAAGCGGCTGATGGGTTTGCGGGCGAACAGGTCGGTGGCGAAGGGTTTGAGCAAGGCGTCCGAGAGCGAATGACGATGAACGATGCCGCAAGGCTGGCCTTGATCATCCAGCACCGCCAGGGAGTTGAGATTGGCCTGGCGACGAAACGCTTCCAGCACGGTGGCTGTCGGTGTGTTGTGGGCCACTGCCGGTTGTTCGTTGAGTAGCGCACTGAGGTCGTTGACCTCATCGGTCAAGGCCGCCACACCGCTGTCCTGCTTGGGCATCAGCGCCCGGGCATCGCGTGACGGTTGTTCCTGAGGCCGGGCCAGCAGATAGCCCTGGACCAGGTCGACGCCCATTTCGATCAGCACCGCCAGTTCTTCCGGCAATTCGATGCCCTCGGCGATCACTTGGGCGCGGGAAGCCCGGGCGATTTTCAGGATCGAGCCCACGAACTCGCGCTTGAGGGCGTCCTGATGGATGCCGTCGATGAAATGTCGGTCGATCTTCACATAATCGGGCCGCAATTCAGACCACAGCCGCAGGCTCGAATAACCGGCGCCCAGGTCGTCCAAGGCAATCGAGAAACCCATCGCTCGGTAGTGATGCAGGGCGGTTTGCAGGAGCTGGAAGTCATCGATGGGGGTTTGTTCGGTCAGTTCGATCACGACCTGGCTGGGGGCAATGCCGAGGTCCTGCAGCAGTTGCAGGGTGCGCCCGGTCTGGTGCGCGGATTCCAGCAGCGACTCGGGCGAGACATTGAGAAACAGCTTGCCCGGCAGCTTTTGTTCATTGAAGCGCTGGCAGGCGCTGCGGCGGCAGGCCAGTTCCAGCTCGCTGAGGCGGCCAGCCTGGCGCGCCACGGAAAGCAGCGCGATGGGGGAGTGCAACGGGCTGTTGGAGGGGCCGCGGGTCAAGGCTTCATAACCCACGATGCGCCGTTCGGAAAGGCAGATGATCGGTTGGAACAGGCTGTGCAAACCGCTTTGAGCCAGGATCGAACTCAAGGCACTCAGCTGTTCTGTCGTGGTCATGGCAATCTCTGGCGATAAAAAAAGGACCGGGTGCGCGGCACCCGGTCCTGTATTTCACGACAGACTGATGTCAGTTTGATGACACTCCGACGAGCATCACCATTAAATGGCCATCATCTTAGTGCTTGGCGATCGCCGTGTTGAGTTTCAGGTAATCCAGCAGGATCCGCCCGGTCTCGCTCAGGTAGGCATCGTCTTCCGGCTTGGTTTTCTCCGGCTCGGTGATCAGGTCTTCGTCCTCTTTTTTCAGCTCTTTGAGCGGTTCTTCGCCCTTGGCCTTGCGACGCAGGTTTTCCATGGTCAGCTGCTTGGCCTCGATGTCGGCATGCTGCGCGCGACGGTCGGTTTCGTTGAGGGTGACGGTTTTCTCCATCATCAACTTCTGCGCCAAGGCCAGCTTGTCGCGAATGAAGACAAACTCTGCATCCTGGGCCGTGCGGGTGTCATGCTCGGACTTGAGCTGGGCCAGGAATGGCTTGAACGGGTCCACGGCCGGTTTGATCGCAGGCCGGATGGTGTCCCACGGCATGGCTTCTGGCAGGGCGCTTTCACCGATTTCCTTGGTGTCGATGATCGACGGGTAATCGATGTCAGGCAGCACGCCCTGGTGCTGGGTGCTCTGGCCGGAAACCCGGTAGAACTTCGCCAGGGTCAGTTTCAGTTCGCCATGGTTGAGCGGCTGGATGGTCTGCACGGTGCCTTTGCCGAAGGTTTGGCCGCCGATGATCAGCGCACGGTGATAGTCCTGCATGGCGCCGGCGAAAATCTCCGAAGCCGAGGCGGACAGGCGATTGACCAGCAAGGCCATTGGCCCCTTGTAGAACGCACCCGGGTTTTCGTCTTCCAGTACATCCACCCGGCCATCGGCGTTACGCACGAGCACGGTCGGGCCCTTGTCGATGAACAGGCTGGTCAGCTCGGTGGCTTCCTGGAGGGAGCCGCCGCCGTTGTTGCGCAAGTCGATGACCACGCCGTCGACTTTTTCCTTCTGCAGTTCGGTCAGCAGCTTCTTGACGTCGCGGGTGGTGCTCTTGTAATCCGGATCCCCGGCGCGGAAGGCCTTGAAGTCCAGGTAAAAGGCTGGAATTTCAATGATGCCGAGCTTGTAGTCCTTGCCGTCCTGCTTGAGGTTGAGGACCGATTTTTTCGCTGCCTGGTCATCCAGCTTCACCGCTTCACGGGTGATGGACACGATCTTGCTGGTCTGGTCGTTCGGCGCATTGCTGGCCGGGATGACTTCCAGGCGCACCACGGAGCCTTTCGGGCCACGGATCAGCTTGACCACTTCGTCCAGGCGCCAGCCGACCACGTCGACCATTTCCTTGTTGCCTTGGGCAACGCCGATGATCTTGTCCGCCGGGCTGACCTGTTTGGTCTTGTCCGCAGGGCCCGCCGGGACCAGGCGCACGATTTTCACCTGGTCGTTGTCGCTCTGCAGCACCGCCCCGATGCCTTCCAGGGACAGGCTCATGTTGATGTCGAAGTTTTCCGCGTTATCCGGCGACAGATAATTGGTGTGCGGGTCGTAGGACATGGCGAATGTGTTGATGTACGCCTGGAAAATGTCTTCGGCGCGGGTCTGGTCCAGGCGAGCCAATTGATTCTTGTAGCGTTTGGTCAGGGTTTCCTGGATCTGCTTGGGATCCTTGCCGGCAATCTTCATGCGCAGCACTTCGTCCTTGACGCGCTTGCGCCACAGGTCATCGAGTTCGGCTGTGCTTTTGAGCCAAGGAGCGTCCTTGCGATCGACCAGCAAAGTTTCCTTGGCGTTGAAGTCGATTTTGTCGACGCCTTTGTTCAGTTCGGCAAGGGCGTAGTCCAGACGCGCCTTCACGCGGTCCAGATAGCGCTTGTAGATGGTGAACCCGGCGTTCAGGTCGCCGCTCTTGAGGAAGTCGTCGAACTGGGTTTTCCACTTGTCGAATTCAGCGATGTCGCTGGCCAGGAAATAACTGCGCGACGGATCGAGCAGCTTCAAGTAGCTGTCATAGATGATGACCGAGCGCGCATCATCGAGCGGCGGCTTGCTGTAGTGATGGCGCTTGAGCAGCTCGACTACATTAAGGCTGGCAATCACCTCGTCACGATCGGGCTGAAGCTTGTCCCAGCTATTGGCTGCGAACGTATCGTTCGACAGCGGCAACAGGCCGAGGCCAATGACGAGCGCGAGGGCGGTACTGGGGAACAGGTGCTTCATGCTGATTCGACGCAGGGACAATTGATAACGCATATTAGGCCGTCTTTGAAGTCGCCGGTTCCATGTGGCCCGGGCGCATAATGCAAGAAAGCCCGGCGTTGAAGCAGCGGGCCCAGTCGAGACTCACTATGGAGGCACCGTGAAAGCATTGCAAGGCGTTGAAGGCCAAGTGGTATGGGCAGATGAGCCGAGCCCGACGTGTGATGTCGGGCAAGTTCGTATTCGTGTGGCAGCCGCCGGCCTGAATCGGGCCGATTTGTTGCAAAAAGCCGGACTTTACCCGCCGCCACCCGGCGCCAGCCAGGTGTTGGGGCTGGAATGTTCCGGGATGATCAGCGAAGTCGGACCGGGCTCTTCCTGGCAGGTCGGCGACCGCGTTTGTGCATTGTTGGCCGGTGGTGGGATGGCCGAGGAAGTGGTGGTCGATGGCCGCCATGTGCTGCCCGTGCCGGAAGGCCTGTCAATGGCCGAAGCGGCCGCGCTGCCTGAGGTCTACAGCACCGCGTGGTTGAACCTGTTCCAGCTGGCGGCGCTCAAGCCGGGTGAAAAAGTGTTGCTGCACGCTGGCGCCAGCGGTGTCGGCTCGGCCGCGATCCAGCTGTGCAAGGCCTTCGGCAACCCGTGCTGGGTCAGTGTCGGCTCGACCGAGCGGCTGGCCTATTGCGAGGCGCTGGGCGCCCTGGGCGGCGTGGTGCGCACCGATGGCCTGGAGGGGTTGAACGACCTCGGTCCCTTCGACGTGATCCTCGATCCGGTGGGCGCCAACTACGCCAGCCTCAACGTGAAACTTTTGTCAGTTGACGGCCGCTGGGTATTGATCGGCCTGATGGGCGGGCGCTCGACCGAACTTGATCTGGCACAGGTGCTGGGCAAACGCATCCAATTGCTCGGCTCGACGTTGCGCAGCCGTGACGAGCAGTTCAAGGCCGACCTGATCAGCGAACTGGGTCAACAGGTGTGGCCGTTGTTCGCCGACAAACGCCTGAGCCCGCAACTGGCCCGGACCTTTGCCATCAAGGACGCCGAAGCAGCGTTCGCGGAACTGGCGACCAACCAGGTGTCCGGGAAATTGGTGTTGGTGATTGACGAGCAGTTGCAATAGCGCTGATCGCTTTCGTGGCTTGTCCGGTGCCGCAGGTTGCGCCGGGCTGCTTTCCTGGCTCGCGCGCCTTGATTGGAAGGGCCGGGTTCGCAGCTGCGCTTCCCGTGGTTAACCGTTCGTCCTGAAGCAGTGCCCACCTGTAAGGTCTGACAGTAGCCGATTTCCCTGATCCCGCCTGTAATGAAGCCGTCCTCGGACGCCTGACACATTACCTGCCAGAGGAACATGGGATGGCCATTCAATCTTCCACAGCCAATAACCCGTTCGTGTTAGACCCAGTGATGATCACTGGTTGGGTAACTCCAGTGAAACCGGAAAGTCTTGCGCACGGGGGCATTCCCAAACGCATTTATGACGACGCGCCTGACGGTTGTGAATGTTGGATCGATCCTTGGACCGAGTTCCAGGCGCGCGCCTGGACAATGGGGGTGGGGGATCGTGCTGACCTGTACCTTAATGACGAAACGACACCCGTGGATGGCGCGACCGTCCAGCCAGGCGAGGAAAATAAACAAATCGTCTTGCATATTCCCAAGGGACGGCTGCGTAACGGGGTCAACAGACTGCATTACAAAGTGACTCGCCTGAGTGGAAACGTCGAAGACTCTAGAGATCTCAATGTCCTGTATCACCTGTTCTCTCCCGGAGCGAATGATCCGGAGGGCACGCTCATCGATATGAATCTGGTGGTCCCTCCCGACGTCGAGCAATATGGCGTTAGTGCCGCTCGGGCTGCCGAAGGCGTGCTGTTCGGTTTCGAATACGCGAACCAGCGTGCCTATGACACCGTTCGCTTTCAACTGGGTGTTGAGAACATCGATGTGTCTGTGAATGGACCAACGGAAGCCGTGTCGAAGACGCTTTATACCGATACTTTCAGGGCAGTCGGTGACAATCCCAGAACGCTTGCCAAGTTCTCAGTGACCGACCAGTTGGGTAATTTCAATCAGTCAGCTTCCGAGTATCTGGACGTTCACCTTGACCGAGTGACGGCACCGGTTATCACTTTGCTGCAAGATCGCCAAGGCAATGAAATTCCCGAGGGTGGAATGACCCTCGATACCAGCGTAACGGTCCATGGCACGGCCAGTAATGGGGATGTGATTCAGTTATATGGAAACGGCAGTCCGATCGGGAATACTTTTACGGTGGTCGGCACAGCCTGGAACCATACGTTAAGTAATCTGGCGATCGATATTTACAGCCTGATCGCAAGGGTGGGCACAACGTCATCGACACCCAGAAGCTTTATTGTTTCGCATTTATCTAAACCAACACTCCCCCAAGCCTATAACAGCGCCGGTACGCGTTTGCGTATGGGGTTTGATGGGGAAAAGGATCTTTATCGCGTTGAGTTTCTGGATGTTGTGGTGCCTGATTACGTTGGTTCGCACCGTGATCATATATTGAATGTTATCTGGAAGGGACGTGTCGTCACCTACACCGAAACTAATCCTGTTCCGGGCCAACGGGTCTTGAAGGTTCCACGAATGGAGTTTATTGACTCGATTGGAAGTACTCCGATTCAAGTCGATTATAGCGTCCAGCTGTCTGCCACGAGCAGGGCAATGATATCCGAGCGTTGGGGGCCGGTATTTATTGATGAGCAGGCGCTGGCATTGCCTGAGCCGCTCTATAACCCTGCCACTCGAATGGTGACAGTGACCGATACGAGCGCAATGCGCGATTATAAAATCAGGGTTCGATGGCAGGGGGTTGTTACCCATGATGGTCCAGAAGTACTTTTGGACACTACTCGACCTTATACGTATCTCGTCGACCCGCAGTGGGTGGCTGAAAGTGTGGGGACCACTGTGCTGCTCAACTATACGCTGCGTCTTGATGCTAATAATCCCATTCTTTTCTCGCATTACCTGAGAATCCCACTGTAGCCGCCCACGACCGCAGTTTTCTGCTAATTGCCTTACTAGAAAAATAGTCAAATAGTACGCCTGTCGGCTCCTTCGACAGTGCTTGAGGGAGCGAGTATGAGAGCGCCTCGGCTCATTGTGCTGGGCTTGATGCTATTACTAGGCTGCAGCACTTCCCAACACCAGTCGCAGCCACTGTTCGGTGTCAGCGCGGCCTTGCAGACGGGGGAGGAGACGGCCGCCAGAATGACCCGCCGTTATAGCGAAACCCCCAGCCACTGCGCGGACCTTGAGGAGATGGCGTTCAAATGTTCCGGTGTTATTTTTCGAGGTACCGAAGCTTCCCCCGCGTTTCACGCATGGAACCCGGCGCCTAATGCTTATCTCAGAAATGGTGTCTCGTTTTCTTACTTGAGAGCAGATTCGAAGTTCAAGAGATTGGCCTATAACTACAATCATGGCTTTGTACTTTACCCGCAAAATGATCAACCAGCGGACACAGTCACCATTGAGGTCCGTTGTGTTTTTCCATTGGATGCCGCCAGTGAGCTTAGGGCAACAGATGCCTGTGGTAGCAACCCAAACTTCCCCCAAGTAAGCGCTCCCTGTCAACCGCAAGGCGTGCTGACGGGTGAACAATGGCTCCAGCATTTCATTAATAAAGCCCAGTCGCGGGGTACCAGCCAGTGCGGATTCAAGGTTCACGAAGCTATGGGTATGGCTGCTGCTCAAGGCTTCTATGAGGCGGTCAGGGCGATGGGCTTGGCAGGAAATTTGTCTTTTCCCGTGCAAAACGAATTGATCTTGACACCTTGGGCGCAGGACATTGGCGATCGCTTGCCAATCGAGGCTTTTTTTTATACCCCCGAGGGCGATGGCGGACTGGCTGGCGCCCGGGAAGATCAAGAGGATTTCTATAAAGGCACGGGAATTTTATTGCCGGTCATTCGTATGACGCTTCCGGCAACCGCCGATGCCAACGCTACTTTCCAATTTTTTTCCGGTGAGCAGTGGACGCCTGAAAAATAGCGATTTTCTCTCTAATTAGAAAGCGAACTTGGTTTTCCTCGCAGGCTGACTATTAAAGGGGATTTTCAAGAGAGGTGGGTATGGCAAAGTCATTATTTTTAATGTTGGGCCTCACCCTGTTGTTCGCCTGCAGCACGCCGCAACAACAGCTAATGGGCATCGAGGCTTTAACCTCGAGGACAGGCGAAGAGGTCGCGGTCGGCATGAGGGAACGTTACCGAGATACCCGCCCCAACTGCACGGACGTGGAAGAGGCAGCGTTTAAATGCACGGGCGTTATTATTCGAGGTACCGAAGCCTCCGCCATGTTTCATGCCTGGAACCCGGCCCCAGGTTCTTATGAACGGAATGGGGTGTCTTTTTCTTTTCTGCGAATGGATGCGAAGTTTAAAAGGCTGCCTTACGATTACAATCACGGCTTCATACTTTATCCTGAGGATGATCAGCCGGCGGATAAGAACATTATAGAAGTTCGCTGTGTTTTTCCTTTGGATGGTTGGACAAGTTTAAGAGTCAACAATGCTTGCGGCGAAACGCCAGATTATCCCCAAAGCCGCCCTTGCCAAGAGCAAGGTGTGGACACTGCTCAAAAATGGCTTTCCCATTATACCGGGCCGGCTGGCTCGGTCCTCTCCCGGCAATGCGGATTCAAAGTTCATGAAAATCTGGGCGTGGCCGCTGCTGAGGCGTTCGACGAAGCGATCAAGGCGATGGGCTTACTCGGGGAGCAGTCTTTCAATAGTGTAAATGAACTTATCCTGACTCCTTGGGAGCAAGATATAGGCGAGCGTCTGCCTATCCAGGCGTTTTTCTACATACCCACAGGAGCGGGGGGGCTGGCAGGCGCCCAAGAGGATCAAGAGGATTTTTACGGGCAAACCCAGATTTGGTTGCCGATTATCCGGTTGACCTTGCCCGCGACCGCCAGCGTTGATGCGAACTTTGAATATATCGAAGACGATCAATGGACACCCGCCAACTAAGTGAGGCGGTATAGAACGAAACGCTGTTCAAACTGACTGACGGGATCTTCCGAGTGAGGCTGCCCCGATACCCTCCGACAAAGAACGTTGGAGTATCGACCTGTGAATCTGGGTGCAGCCGTGACCCGAAGAGCCCGGACGCTGGGGATCGCCTCCTGGCTTCGGCTCCGGCAGGCATTCGAATCATGGTTGAACCTTTTTTATTGGAGATTTGTCATGTCTGCGCAGTCTTCCGGGGGCGCCCCACTGTCGTTGTTGGAGCCATTGCAGATCCCCGACAGCATACCCGCATATCCGCCTGCCCCAGCAGGTACCCTGGGCATCAACATCGCCGC
This sequence comes from Pseudomonas brassicacearum, assembly GCF_918698105.1. Lineage (GTDB taxonomy): Bacteria > Pseudomonadota > Gammaproteobacteria > Pseudomonadales > Pseudomonadaceae > Aquipseudomonas > Aquipseudomonas brassicacearum_F. The sequence continues at coordinate 10,523 of NZ_CAKKMI010000109.1, forward strand.
CGCTCGGCTGGCCCATCCCCTGCAAGGCTTGAAGCTAGTCATCGCGCCGTGGACCGCCATGAGCGTTGATGACAGTTACCGAGTGAAGATCAACCAGTTCCCTGTATTGACCGGTCGTATTACCGAGCCTGATCAGGTAGGGCGTGAGCTGATACGGTTTATTCCGTCGATAGGATTGGTAGATGGCGCCTACGATCTAAACTACGACGTTCTCAGGCCCGATGGAGGCCCCCCCGAGTCATCGACGGTCACGAAAATCCATATCAAGATCGACGCCGCGCCCCCCGGTGGCAAGGACAGTAATCCAGACCTCGGGCATTCCGAGCTGGCGATGATCATCGCGCCCGAGTTCCTGCCACCGGCAGTGATCGACAGCGAGGCTGCCGCGCTCGGTGTACCCATCACGATCGCGCCTTACCCGTTCATGGCTGTAGGTGACCGTATCACCCTGTCCTGGGGCGGCCAACTCGTCTCACTGCCCGAGCCTGTGACCGAAGAGCAGGTCGTGGATCCTGAGAACAACCCTTTAGTGATTATCGTCGATCAGGCCGCTGTGCTGGCGAGTGGCGATACCGACAGTTATGGCCTCGTGGTGGCCTTTGATGTTCATGATCAAGTGGGCAATCGCTCGGAAGACTGGAGCGCCGCTCAACGGGTGGTAATCGGCACCGGGAATGCACGCCTAGACGCACCTCTGATCAAACAAGTACGCAATCTGGTCTTGGACATGGATGAGTTGCGCAGGGCGGATCTGATTTTCCAGACATATGCCGTCGGCGTTGATTTTGCCGTGGGCGACGAAGTGGAAGCGCGGTTGAAGGGAACGACCGCGAGTGGCGAGGTGGTGGAGGTGAGTTACGTCAAAGAGCGGATCACCAACGTGCCGGGGGTGCTTGAGTTTGCGCGTCCCAGCGCAGAGGTGCGGGCATTGATCGGGAGTGTCCATGTGGGTTTTTCCTATCGTCTGCTAAAGGCCGATGGCAGCCCGGCTCTGCTCTCAAGAATTTTCTCGCCGCAATTGATCGGACGGCCTTCACTTCTCGCGGCACCGGTCGCTGTTGACGCGTTTGCCCGCACCCTTGATCCGCAATTGCCCAGCACCAGGATCGAGATTCCTTGGGACGAGGCGATGGAGGCGGGCAACGTTATCAGGCTGGTCTGGAAGGGAAACAAGGCGAGCGGTGAGGCGTATGCCCCTGAGCTGGCGATTCACACCATCAGTGAGACAGAAGCTGCAGAGGCCAGCCCCATCTTCATCAGCGTCGACGGCGAGCACTTGAGGGCTATCGATAAGGGTACGCTGGTGCTGTCCTATTGGTTGCGCAGTGGCGAGGTCGAGGGAACGATTGTCGAGCATGAGTCCCTGCACGCGGTTGCTCTGAGTATCGCTTGGCCGAACGCGGTATTGGCTGAGCCGGATGTAGTGGGAGAAAGCGATGGAGTGTTGGACCCGGCTGACTTCGTGGCAGGCACTCAGTTGATCGTGCGCCAATATGAAGGTCAGGCTGCCGGGGATGCGGTGCACATACTCTGGTGGGGCTCTATCAACGGGCGTTACCAAGATGTGATTACGCTGGACGCGTCGAACGAAAAAGCCGACGTGTCGTTCAATATCCCGGTTTCCCAGATCGCGGCCAATCGCGGCGGCACTGTCAAGGTCATGTATTGGGTTGAGCGGGCCACGGGCCCGGCTGCTTCTGCGGCGTTGGAGATGAGTATCTGGGTAAAGGGTGCCCCAACGGTGGATGACATCCGGGACGACATTGATTCCATTGCAAACGGTATGACATTCCAAACCCGTGTGACGGTAACCGGCACGGCGCTAGCTGCCAGCGCGAAACAGATCCAGTTGTTCGACAGTGATACGCCGATCGGCGAACCTGGGGATGTTGTCGACACGAAGTGGAGCATCACCCTTACAGATCTGGGCGTCCGGGCCTACCAGCTTGAGGCCAGGGATGTGGACACCGGGCAGGGGTCGTTGCCCGTGGGCTTCGCTGTCATCGTGCCGGTCAAGCCGACTATCCCCAAGGCCTACAACAACAAGGGCAATCGGGTGCAGATCGGGTTCAATGGTGAAAAAGACTTGTACAGGGATGAATATTTGGAAGTCATCGTGCCCCCTTATCAGGGGGAGTCCGAATCCCACATCTTCAATATCATCTGGCAGGGGCGCGCGAATACCTACACCGAGGCCAACCCCGTCGCGGGGCGACGCCCGCTGCAGGTTCCTCGCATGGAGTTCATCGACAACATCGGATTTGCCGTAAAGGTGGGCTATACGATCAAGACGCCAACCGCCAATGCGCCGCTGCAATCAGAGTTCCTGACATTGACCATCGATGAGCAACCCCTCGTATTGGATGCGCCGGTCTACGACCGTGCAACGCGTGTCGTGACTGTGAGCGATACCCGCGCATTGGCCGGATACGATATCGGCGTGCGGTGGAGCGGCCTGCAGACCCATGAAGGCACCCGATCAGCCGTCAACGCGAACCAGCCCTATACCTTCACGGTGCCATTGGAATGGGTGCAGGAAAGTGACGCAACCGCGGTGCTGGTTAATTACTCCGTTCGGCTCAGCGCGGGGGGTAATCCTCTGAACTTCTCGCACTGTCTGAGGGTAGCAATTGGACCTTCTTCATGACGTTCCAGACTGCTGCTAAGGCCTCGTCCAGGCGGGCACCCGTATCTACTTCCATTCGTGAATCGGCCAACCCGCCTTTTCGGCATGAGCCTTCAACACCGGATCCGGGTTCACCACATGGGGGAAGTCCACCCGCAGCAACAGCGGCAGGTCATTGCGCGAATCAGAATAGAAACTTGCGCCTTCCAGGTTCTCTTCCTCGGCATCCAGCCAGTCCAGCAGCCGCGCGATCTTGCCTTCGCGGTAGGTCAGGGTGCCCACGGTCTGGCCGCTATACACCCCATGGCTCACTTCAAGTTCGATCGCCAGGATCTCATCGATGCCCAGGCGTTCGGCAATCGGCTTGACCAGATGCGTGCCCGAGGCCGAGATCACCAGGATCCGGTCGCCGGCCTTGCGGTGTTCGGCGATGGTCTTGGTGGCGTCGCTGAAGATGATCGGTTCGATGAAGTCTTCCACCCAAGGCGCCACCAGGTGTTCGATTTCTTCCGGTGTGCGGCCGATCATCGGTTCCAGGCTGAAGTCCATGTACTCTTCCATGCTCAGCTTGCCGTGGCTGTAGGCGTCCATCAGCGCGTTGTTGCGCTGCATGAACGACTCGGGATCGACCCAGCCCAGGCGTCCCATCTGTTCGCTCCAGAGGGTGGCGCAGTCGCCGTGGATCAGGGTTTCGTCCAGATCAAAAATTGCCAGGGCCATCAGCGCGTTTTCCTCTTCAAGATAAGCTTCAAAATCAACAAAGCCATCAGGCTACCTCACACAGCGCCGACGGATCGATGGAAAGTGACAGGCGTGCGCCATCGGGGTGCAAGTCGGCGGCCGAGCGATTGAGTACATCCACCACCAGTTCCACGCCACGGGCCTCGACCCGGTAGCGAATCACGTTGCCCAGCAGGCTATGGCTGCGGATCAGCGCATCGGCCTCGCCGTTGCGGCTCAGCTCGATGGCTTCCGGGCGGATGGCGATACGGCCGCTCACCGGCCGTTGCAGCAGTTTGGTCGCGCTGTCGGCATCCAGCAGGTTGTAGTTGCCGATGAAACCGGCGGCAAAGACGTCGACTGGCGCTGTGTAAAGGGTTTCGGCATCGCCGCTCTGTACGATCTTTCCCTGGTTCATCAGGAAAATCCGGTCAGACATGGTCAGGGCTTCTTCCTGGTCGTGTGTGACGAAGATCGTGGTCAGGCCCAGCTCACGCTGGATCTGTCGGATCTGCTCGCGCAAGTGCTTGCGAATCCGTGCATCCAGGGCCGACAGCGGCTCATCCAGCAGCAACAGGCGCGGCCGGGTCACCAGGGAACGGGCGAGGGCGACGCGCTGGCATTGGCCGCCGGACAGTTGATGGGGATAGCGGCCGGCAAAATCATGCAGCTCCACCAGGCGCAGGATCTCCAGCACACGCTTGTGGCTGTCCGAGGCGTCGACTTTTTGCATGCGCAGGCCGAAGGCGACGTTCTGTTCCACAGTCATGTTGGGGAACAAGGCGTAGCTCTGGAACACCATGCCGATGCCGCGTTTCTGCGGGCTCAACGGGACGATGTCTTGCCCGTCGAGGATGATCTGGCCGGCATCCACCGCGGTCAGGCCGGCAATGCAGCGCAACAGCGTGGACTTGCCACAACCGGAAGGGCCGAGGAGGGTGACGAATTCGCCCTTGGCGATCTCGCAGTTGATGTCGCTGAACACCGGCGTGCCCGCGTAGCTTTTTTGCAGGTGTTGGACGCTGACGTAGCTCATTGGCTTTTGTCCTTGCTCAAGATGTTGGCCGCCCAGGTCAGGACCAGTACGAAGAAAAAATAGGAGATCACCAGCGCACTGGTGAAGTGACCGCTGCTGTTGCGCATGTTGTTCAGGTACACCTGCAGGGTTTCATAGCGAGTGCCGACGAGGATGTTGGCAAACACGAATTCGCCGAACAGGAACGAGAAGGACAGCAGCAACGCCACCATCAGGCCCTTGCGCAGGTTCGGCAGCACCACCAGGAACGCCGCCTGGAAAGTGCTGGCGCCGAGCAGTTGGGCGGCGTCCATCAGGTCGCGCAGGTTGATGGCTTGCAGGTTGTTGGTGATCGCCCGGTACATGAACGGCAGCGCGACGGTGAAGTAGCAGCCGATCAGGATCCACGGCGTGCCGACCATCGCCAGCGGCCCGGAGCCGTAGAGTTGCAACAGCCCCACCGACGACACCACCGGCGGTACCGCGAAGGGCAGCAGGATGAGGATGTTCATCAGCGCGTCGAGCCTGGGGAAGTGGTAATGCACCACGAACAGCAACGGTAGGATCAACACCACCGAGAGCACCAGCGCGCCGACGCAAACCAGCAGCGATTGGCCGAAGGCATGGAGAAAACGCGGGTCGCTCCACAACTGCACATACCATTTGAAGGTGAAGCCGCTGGGCAGCACGGTGGCCGACCAGCTACTGGCGATGGAGTAGACGAGCGTGCCGGCCAGGGGCAGCAGCAGGATGGCGAACAGCAGGTACACCACCACCCGATGATAGAGCCCGACGGAGCCCGGTTCAGCGCGAGACATGGTAGCTCCTCTTGAGCAGCAACTGATGGACGATGGTCACCACGGTCATCAATGCCACCAATATCACGGCCAGGGCACTGGCCATGTTCGGGTCGAGGGAAATATCGCCGGAAACCATGGCGGCGATGCGAATCGGCAGTACGTTGAAGTTGCCGGTGGTCAGCGCGTAGACCGTGGCGTAGGCGCCGAGGGCGTTGGCCAGCAGGATCACGAAGGTGCCCAGCAGCGCCGGGGTCAGCACCGGCAAGCCGATGTGGCGCCAGAACTGCCAGCCGTTGGCGCCCAGCAGCTCGGCGGATTCGCGCCAGTCTTCGCGCAGGGCGTCGAAGGCCGGATAGAGCAGCAGCACGCCCAGGGGGATCTGGAAGTAGGTGTAGAGGATGATCAGGCCGGTTTTCGAGTACAGGTTGAAATCCTCGATGATCCCCGCCTGTTTGAGCATGATCGTGATGCTGCCGTTGAACCCGAGCAAAATGATGAAGGCGAAGGCCAGGGGCACGCCGGCGAAGTTGCTGGTCATGTTGGCAAAGGCGTTGACGAAGTTGCGCAGTCGCGAATCCACCCGGCGCAGGGAGTAGCTGCCCAGCACGGCGATGACGATGCCAAACACACTGGACCAGAAGCTGATCTCCAAGCTGTGCTGGATCGCTTGCAGGTAGAACTTCGAGCTGAAGATCTTGCTGAAGTTGGCCAGGCCCCAGCCGAACTCTTGCGATTCCAGGCTGTTGACCAGCACCCAGAGCAGCGGGGCGATCTGGAACACGATGAAGAAAATCGCGAAGGGCACCAGGCACAACGCTGCCAGCCATTTGCCGCGCGTCATGGCGTTCACTTGAGTAACTCCTGGCAATAGGGTTTGTCGTGGTCGACGCCGAGCAATTGGCAAATGGTGCCGCACAGTTCGGTCTGCCGGGGCGTGGCCGCGGGATCGAGACTGAAGCCGCTGCCCAGGACAAACAGCGGCACTTCCCGTTCTTCGGCCAGCAGACCGTTATGGGAGCGGTCGTTGTTCATGCCGTGGTCGGAGGTCACCAGCACCTGGTAACCGGCGTCGAGCCAGCCTTGCAGGTAGACCGCCAGGTTGATGTCGGCCGAGCGCGCGCTGTTGCGGTATTGCGCAGTGTCAAGGCCATGCTTGTGGCCGGCGTCGTCGATGTTCATCGGGTGCACCAGCAGGAAGCTTGGCAAGTAGCGCTGGCGCAGGTGTTCGGCATCGGCGAACAGATGGGAATCGGGGTAGTGGTCATTCCAATAGAAATGCCCGTGTTGAATCGGCAAGTCGGGGTTGTCGGTGTGACGATCACGACCGGCCACGAAGGGCGAGATGTTGTAGAGCTCGCTGACCCAGTGATACGCCGCGGCCGCCGTACTCAAGCCGGCCTGGGTGGCGTAGTGGAAAATGCTGCGCTGGTTCGACAGGCGCGTGACATTGTTGTGCACGATCCCGCTGTCGATCGGCACGACGCCAGTGAGGATGCATTCGTAGAGCGGGCGGGAC
>NZ_CAKKMI010000110.1:0-17059 GCF_918698105.1 Pseudomonas brassicacearum
GCTCAGCTCCCACAGGGATTTGTGGCGAACGCCGGCCCCCTGATTACCCCGGCCCCCCTGTGGGAGCGAGCCTGCTCGCGAAGACGGCGGCACATCCAACCTCAATGCAAGCTGACCCACCACTATCGCGAGCAAGCTCGCTCCCACAATGGATTGCGAGAGCCCACAGCATCCGGATTCAACACCAAACCCTGTGGGAGCGAGCCTGCTCGCGAAGACGGCGGCACATCCAACCTCGATGCAAGCAGACCCACCGCTATCGCGAGCAGGCTCGCTCCCACAAGGGATTGCGGCTGCCCACAGCATCCGGATTCAACACCAAACTCTGTGGGAGCGAGCCTGCTCGCGAAGGCGGCGGCACATCCAACATCACCACAAGCAGGCCCGCCGCCATCGCGAGCAAGCTCAGCTCCCATAGGGATTTGTGGCGAACGCCGGCCCCTGATTACCCCGGCCCCCCTGTGGGAGCGAGCTTGCTCGCGAAGACGTCGGCACATCCAACCTCGATGCAAGCAGACCCACCGCTTTCGCGAGCAAGCTCGCTCCCACAAGGGATAACGGGTGCCCACAGCATCTGGATTCAACACCAAACCCTGTGGGAGCGAGCCTGCTCGCGAAGGCGTCGGCACATTCAACATCACCACAAGCAGACCCACCGCTATCGCGAGCAAGCTCAGCTCCCACAGGGATTTGTGGCGAACGCCGGCCCCCTGATTACCCCGGCCCCCCTGTGGGAGCGAGCTTGCTCGCGAAGACGGTGGCACATCCAACATCACCACAAGCAGACCCACCGCCATCGCGAGCAAGCTCAGCTCCCACAGGGATTTGTGGCGAACGCCGGCCCCCTGATTACCCCGGCCCCCTGTGGGAGCGAGCTTGCTCGCGAAGGCGTCGGCACATTCAACATCGATGCAAGCTGACCCACCACTATCGCGAGCAAGCCCGCTTCCACAAGGGATAACGGGCGCCCTCAGCATCCGGATTCAACACCAAACCCTTCAACAGCTACTCAAGCACTGGCGTGAGTCAGCCCCGTCAAGGTGTCCGCGATGGCCTTCGTGCGTTGCGCCGTGCCTTCGGTGGTGCGGCTCGAGTCTTCCAGGGCATCGAGCATCTCGCGCAGGGCGCTGACGGCGACGGACTGGTCTTCGATCTGTTGGGCGACGCCTTGGATCTCCGTCGAGAGCAGGTCAATGTCCACGCCGATTTCCGCGGCATTCTTGCGGGTGATTTCCGCGAGTTTGCGCACCTCATCAGCCACCACCGCAAACCCTCTGCCCATCTCACCGGCGCGCGCTGCTTCGATGGCGGCGTTGAGGGCCAACAGGTTGGTCTGTCCGGCGATTTGCTGGATGACCTGTACGATCGACTGAATACGCAAGCTCGAACTGGCGAGCGCACGGGCGCCGACCACCGCTTCACCCGCTTGGGTGGCAAGCTGTTCGACGGTCGTGCCGGCCTGCTCGGCGACGCTGTTTTGCCGGTCGATCGTGCCCGTCAGGTCATCCATCGACAAGTGCAGTTCACCCGAGTAATGCTTGATTTGCGTCGCCATCAGCGCCTGCTGTTGGCTGGCCTGTGCCAATACCTGGCCCAGATCCGTCAGGCCGTCGAACACCGGCAGGATGGTGTTGTCCAGGCCGCGAGTGTCCAAGGCGCTGCTGAAATCATTCATCTTGAACGCCATGATCTGCTTGACCACGACATGGTTCAGGCCCGCCAGCTTCTTGATCTGACGACGCAGGAAAAACGCCTTGAACTCGCCATAGTGGGCGATGAAGTTGTCGACGTACTCATCGACAAAACCGGTGCCCTTGGTGACTCTGAAGAAAAAAATCGCCGTGAGTGTCTGGTTGAGGTTCAAACCGAGGATTTCACCAAACGTCGAGAAACCGGCCAGAGGCACATCCCCGAAAATACCGGCCATGCTGCCCAGGTCGCTGCCGTTGTTGAGCCGGCGCAGGATGCAGTCGTTGAGAATAGCGGCCACCGGACGGCCGCCTTTGCCCTTGAGGAATTTCTCGTAGTCGAGCCGGGTCGCCTCGCGCAGGGGCGTGCGCTTGACCATCACCAGCTCTTCGCCGGGCGCCACGTCGCAGAACAACTGGATGATCTGCTGCTGATAGTCGATACGTGCAATGGAACGGACGAACAGCTCATCGCCCACACGGATGGCGAATGAATAATCGGCCAGCTTCTTTTCCAGTGCCTGGGCACTGCACTCGAATGCATCGCACAGCGCCTGGACCATGCTCTTGATGTTTCCGCGGCTGTCGATGACCTGGTCGATGGTGCGGTCTTCGACCGACGCGGTCAGCACGCTGAACGTCAGCCCGGCCGGTTGGAAGTTCTGGCTCTTGAACACCCCGAAGCGCACATCCGCCGCGGTTTTCAGAAAGACAATCTGCGCATGGTTCTGATAACTGCGCTGCCCATCACTGATCAGGGTTTTCTTGAAATCCGTCTTGCCACCGGCCGAGCCACCAACGAACAGGCAAGGAAAACGTCCCGACTCATAGAGCGCCTCCATAAAGAACGACTCGGAAGCCGAAAGCCCATCGAACACCACGTAGGCCAAGGTATCGCGGTGGTCAATGGGCGTGCTCACTTGCGCCTGCTTGATGTTAGTCACCAACCTGGCGATTCGCTCACGCATGGCCAAGCGCTTGCCGCCACCGCGAATGTCCTCGCACTCCAGCGGCACCATCACCACCTCGGCCGACACAATCACACTGGCGTCAAACAGCTGCAAAACCACCCGGTCCCAAGTCTCGCCGGTCTGGCAGTACAGCGTGTTCGCACCGTTGCACAACTCACCCGACGTCGTGCACAGGCTGATGGCGCTGTGGGCGAAGCGCTTCTTGACCTTGGCGGCGATCTGGTCGATGTCCAGGTGCGGGGAGACGAACCCGGTGACCAACACTGGGGTGATACGCACGTTGGCCAGTGCCTGGTCCAGTTCAGCAGAGGTGCAGGCCACGCTTACCGCGCCTTGAGTCTGGGCGCGGGCCTTGTTGAATAGATTCATTAGGTTCATGGCAGGACTCGGTTGAGCGCGACGTGACGCGTACGAGGGATGCGGGCGGAGTCCTTTCTCTGTAGCGGTCACGGCAGGGGGCTTGTATGGGCGTGAGCTTGTGCTATTTGCGAGGGCAATACACAGGGCTTTTGGTTGGGGTTTACTCCGCCTGTTGATCAGCGACTTTCGTATCGGTCCCAGGTAGACCGATGAAAAAACAGTCCCTGACGCTGGACAGAAAATGACACCGCTATGCTTGGGTAATGGCCTCTTGCTACTCTCTATGTCCGCCACACCCATTCTTGACGTGAGACGAACCTACTCGTCGTTGAAAAACATTCGCATAAGCCATGCAAGATTAATGGCCGGGGATAGCTGGTAGCATCGGTGGGGCGAGGTGCTGGCTCACCGGTGAAAAAGCCGGCTGCGGAGGCTGCCGTGGATCGGCGGATTGTTAAAAAACACTATAAAAAGAGTAAAACAATTGACTCATCAGCACAGTACGCAAACTAGGCGCACTTGGACGCCACGACCACTTGTAAACCGAAATTTGATCGCTGTGTTGTATCGCGCCGCAGGCGAGGCAATGAAGCCGCTAGGCCAGAGCAGGGTATTGAACCTGCTGCCTTTGTTGATTGGCGCATTGGCATTTTTCATGGTCATCGGGCCGCGTGTGTTGGACCCGCGAAATATCGCCTGGTTGGGAAATGGCGATCCGGCCACTCATTACCTAGGTTGGTTGTTCTTCAGGCAATCGCCCTGGTCGTTTCCTATCGGTCTGAATCCATCCTACGGGCTTGAACTGAGCAACAGCATCATCTTTTCGGATTCCAATCCGCTCCTGGCATTTTTATTCAAACCCTTCTCGTCGTGGCTTCCTGAGCCTTTTCAATATTTTGGTCTCTGGCTGCTGGCGTGCTTCATGCTTCAGGCATGGTTTGCCTGGAAGCTGGTGGGATTGATTACGCCCAATATCGCTGTTCGAGCCATCGGTGCGGCGCTGTTCCTCTTTGTGCCTCCCATGATCCTGCGCATGACTGTACATCTGTCTTTAGGCGGGCATTTTTTGGTCCTCGCGGCGTTGTACCTGAACCTGCACCCAGCCTTACGCAGAAGACGTATGGCCTGGGGGGCATTGTTGACGGCGGCTGCGCTGATCCATGCCTACTTTCTGGCGATGATTGCGCTGATCTGGTTGGCCGATGTTGCCGCTAAATACTTTAAACGCCGACTGTCCCTTGGCTCCGCGGTCGTTGAATTGGGGGTGTTGTTTTCCCTAGTCACCGCCTGTTGCTGGCAGGCCGGTTATTTCACCGTCGAGCGCGCAGGCGTTACTTCTGCCGGATTCGGTCTGTACCGGGCAAACGTCTTGACGCTGTTCAATCCCCAGAACTGGTCGTATGCGTTGAAAAATCTCCCGGGTGTACCGGGGGACAGTGACGGTTTCGCTTTCCTGGGGGCAGGTCTGATTGTGCTCTCGATTTGTGCGTTTGCAGGATGGTTGCGCGGTAATACAGGGCTTGGGTCCGCGCTGTATAAACGGCCGATGCTAGGGCTGGCGTTGATCGGCCTGACCATTTTCTCGTTCTCGAACCACGTCGCAATCGGTTCGTTCGAACTTGGCTATTCCTTGCCGCCTCAAGTGATTTCCATTGCGAACATCTTTCGTGCCTCAGGGCGAATGGTCTGGCCGATTTACTACGTTGTGATCTTTGTCATTATTTTCCTGATCGTTCGCGCCAATACGTCAAGAACGGCCGCGTGTCTTTTGGGGATGGCGCTCTTGATACAAGTTTTCGACACTCACAGCGGCTGGTCGGACGTCAGAAAGAAATTCATGGTCAAGCCGGCATCCGAATGGGCGACACCCTTTGTCGATCCATTTTGGAAGAGCGCTGCATCTCATTACCAGAAAGTTCGATGGATAGTGCCGCAGAATCTCTCCCCGCATTGGCTTTCTGTTTCAGCTTTTGCAGGCCTCCATCATTTGTCCACGGATGCACCCTACCTTGGGCGGATGAGTATGAAGCAATGGCAACAGGCTGACGAAAAAGCCACCCTGGCCTTAGCCTTGGGAAAGTATGAACCGGACTCGCTGTACTTGATGGACAGCCGGGCTATGTTGCGAGCGTTGGGCACCGTCGATACTTCCGCTGATCTTTTCGCCAGGATAGATGGGTTTACCGTGCTTGCGCCTGGTTGGAAGCAGTGTAGCGAATGCTCGCAGTTGACGAATGAACAGACGCCGACAGCCGCCCCACTTGAGCTTGGCCATACCGTGCGATTCGATCAACGTGACTCAGGTACAGCGTATCTGGCAAAGGGGTGGCTTGACGCGGAGCAATGGGGCACCTGGTCCGAGGGAAGCGATGCGGAAATAGTATTGCGAGCAACAAACCTCGTACATTCCATTCGCTTGGAGGCTTCAGCCTTTCTTGTGCCGGGTCATGCACAACAAAAAGTCACGGTTCTTATCAACGGCTTACAGGCATCGACCTACACGCTTGAAAAGTCAGAAGGCAACATTCTCGAAATACCCGTTACGCCGGCGATGCAACAACGCATTGCGGATCAGGGTTTCTTGAGGATGCAATTGCAATTTGCGGACGCGATAAGTCCGCAGCAGCTCGGCTTGGGCGAGGATGCCCGGATACTCGCGCTTGGTTTGAAGACTATGACCGTCAACTAACGGCGGGACGACCCTGGCTCCCAGCAGGGGGCTGTGCAAGTCGAAAAGCCGAGGTTCACCACCATCCTGTGTGGGAGCGAGCTTGCTCGCGATAGCGGTGTATCAGGCGACTTCGATGTCGACGGTCATGACGCCTTCGCGAGCAAGCTCGCTCCCACAGTAGCCACAGTAGCCACAGAACCATGCAGTCAGCTTGCCCGCCGGCCGTTCGTTGACATTCGGTCTTCCTCGACCATTATTAAGTGCCTCCAGAGTCATCACTCCTCCAGAGGCACGATCATGGCGCAAACGGGCATTCTCATTGTGGGAGCCGGCCCTACTGGATTGGTCCTGGCTTTGTGGCTCACCCGGCAGGGGCTTGCTGTCAGGATTGTCGACAAGAGCAGTGGGCCGGGGGAAACCTCGCGGGCCATGGCCGTCCAGGCCCGCACACTTGAGCTGTATCGCCAGCTCGGCATGGCCGGCGCGGTCATCGACGCCGGGTACAAGACTCCGGCCATGAACCTGTGGGCCCGGGGGAAACGCAAGGCGCGGATTCCCTTGGTGGACGCTGGCGGGGATGTATCGCCTTATCCTTTTGTCCTCATATACCCCCAGGATCGTCATGAGCGGCTGTTGGTCGAGCAGCTGCAGTCCCTGGGCGTCGAAGTCGAGCGGCAGACCGAACTGCTGTCCTTCGAGGACGGTGGCGACCACGTTGCCGCGCGCTTGAAACACGCCGATGGTCGTGAAGAAACGCTGACGAGCGCTTACCTCGCAGGATGCGATGGCGCGCGGTCGCTCGTGCGTCATCAGGTGGGAAGCGGCTTCGAGGGCGGCACCTACAAGCAGCTGTTCTACGTGGCGGACGTGTCTGCCAGCGGTTTCGAGCCTGCGGAGGAGGCCCATATCGCCTTTGATAAATCCGAATTCGTGTTGGCGTTTTTCTATGGCGAAACTGGCCAATATCGCCTGATCGGTACGGTTCGCGATGAACGCGCGGAACATCCAGAGACGCTGACGTTCGAGGACGTTGGTCATGACGCCATCAACGGCCTGAACATCAGGATCAATGGCGTGAATTGGTTCTCCACCTACCGGGTCCATCATCGCGTCACGGATCAGTTCCGCTGGGGCAGGGCGTTTTTGCTGGGAGACGCGGCGCACGTCCACAGCCCGGCCGGTGGCCAAGGCATGAACACCGGCATCCTCGACGCGATCAATCTGGCCTGGAAACTGGCGGCGGTCGTGAAGGGGCAGGCACCGGAGGCGTTACTCGACAGCTACCAGATCGAACGCCAGGCGTTTGCGCAAAAACTTGTGGAAACGACGGACCGGCTGTTCACCTTTGCTACTGCCCAAGGCAATTTTGCCGACTTCGTGCGCACGCGCATCGCACCGCTCTTCGCAAGTGTCGCCTACAAAAGCGAAAACGTGCGGGAGTACCTGTTCCGGATAGTGTCCCAAACCACCTTGAATTATCACCAGAGCCCGTTGAGTGCCGGCAAGGCGGGTGACGTACTGGGCGGTGACCGTTTGCCCTGGGTACCGGTGCCGGGCGCTGACAACTACGAATCGCTCGCGTCCATCGGCTGGCAGGTGCACGTCTACGGCGAGGCGAGGGCGGACCTGAAAGCCTGGAGCAGTCAGCACCAGATCCCCCTGCACACGTTCACCTGGCAGGATGAGCATCATAAAGCCGGGCTGTGCCGGGACGCCGCCTATCTGCTGCGTCCCGATACCTATGTCGCCCTGGCGGATCCCCAAGCGTCTGCGGCAACGTTGAGCCGGTATTTCAGCGACCGAGGCCTGACGCTGCCGGCTTGAGCGCGTCAGGTGTGGCGATTCGCCCCTAGCCCAGATCCCCAGCCTCGTGCCGCTCCGGCACCTGGCTCGCCTCATCCCCCCACGTGCGGTTGACGCGCTGCCCGCGCTGGACGGCCGGTCGCTTGGCAATCTCTTCGGCCCAGCGCTGCACATGGGTGTATTCGTGCGCACTCAGGAATTCGGCGGCGCCGTACACGTTGTTGCGCACCAGTTGGCCATACCAGGGCCAGACGGCAATGTCGGCGATGGTGTAGTCATCGCCTGCCAGGTATTGGCTTTCGCCAAGGCGGCGATCCAGGACGTCGAGTTGACGCTTGGCTTCCATGGTGAAGCGATTGATCGGGTATTCGAATTTCTCCGGCGCATAGGCGTAGAAATGCCCGAAGCCGCCACCCAGGTACGGCGCAGAGCCCATCTGCCAGAACAGCCAGTTCAATGTTTCGGTGCGGCCTGCCAGGTCGGTGGGCAGGAAGGCGCCGAATTTTTCCGCCAGGTACAGCAGGATCGAACCGGACTCGAAGACACGGATGGCGGGTTCCACGCTGCGGTCCAGCAGGGCCGGGATCTTGGAGTTGGGGTTGACCTCGACAAAACCGCTGGAGAACTGGTCACCTTCGCTGATGCGGATCAGCCAGGCGTCGTATTCCGCGCCCGTATGACCCTGTGCCAGCAGTTCCTCCAGCAGGATGGTCACTTTCACGCCGTTGGGCGTGGCCAGGGAATAGAGCTGCAGCGGGTGCTTGCCAACCGGCAAGGCTTTGTCGTGGGTCGGCCCGGCGACAGGGCGGTTGATGCTGGCGAACTGGCCGCCAGACGGGGCGTCGTTTTTCCAGACCTTGGGCGGAACGTAGGACGCTTTACTCATCGGGACATACCTCATCGTTGCTTGCGGTGTGATCCCCCAGAGTCTACCGCTGTTCGTTCATAATCCGCGCGACTTCACCGGACGCCTTGAGTTTTTCGAAAGCGCTTTGGGCCTTGGCGACGACTTCGTCAGGCGTGCTCAGGCTGAACGCCAGGTGGACCCTGTGGGGTTGCTCGTCGAGGGTATAGACCTCTTCCAGGGAAGTGAAATCCACCTGGGCATCCTGGCTCATCAGGCGCGCGGTGTTCTCCGGCATCGGCAGCAGTTGGATCTGGTGATTCAGCAGCTTTTGAAAGTTGTCATGGTTGTTGGCCGAGATGACCAGCCGGGTAAATCCACGCTGTTGCAGGTAAACCTGCTTGGCGTCGTTTCGCACCACGCCGATGCTGTACTGCTTGGCATCCTCAAGGTTGTTGACGGCGATGCCTTCACTGTCTCGCATCTTGTAGAGCCGGCTCGCCACCCGGTGTATTTCCCCGACCCATTTGAACAATTGTTCGCGGGCCGGGGTGCGGTCCAGCGGGAAAATCAGCACGTTGGGCTCGTGCAGGGCTTTATCGTAGGCCCGGGCCCAGGGGTACAGCGACAGGCTGTAGTCGGTGAGCTGCGCGTTTTTCAGCGTTTGTTCGGCGATAAGAATGCCCGGCCCGACGACCTTGTCGTCACGCTGGTAGGCATAGAGGGAATCTTCGGTCACGACTTCGATCGTCTCGGCGTGGCTTTGCAGGCTGACCGAGGTGAGAAGCAGGCACGAGCAGAGTATCAGGCGATAGTGCATAGACAGACCTCATGGCACGCGATGGTTTACAGGGCTACGCAATCGCGCCCCTTGTGTTTGGCCCGGTACAGCGCCTGGTCGGCGCGTTGCAGCAGTTGATCGAAATGGTCCATGGTCTCCGGGTCCAGCTCGGCGACACCGATGCTCACGGTGACAAACGGCGAGACCTTGGAACCGCTGTGGGGCAGTTCACGTTCCGCCAGGCTTGTACGAAAACGTTGGGCGGCCTCGCAGGCCTGGGCGGCGTCAATGTTGGGCAGGACCACGACGAATTCTTCGCCGCCTACGCGCGCAGTCAGTTCGCCAGAGCGCCCGAACACGCTGCGCAGGGTCTCGGCGATCGCTTTCAAGCACAAGTCGCCTTGCATGTGGCCGTAGGTGTCGTTGTAGATCTTGAAGAAATCGACATCGCACATGAGCACGGCCAGCGGGGTCTTGTGGCGGATCGCCCGGCGAAACTCGATGTCCTTCAACTCGTCGAAATAGCGACGGTTGGCCAGTCCTGTCAGATCATCGTGACGTGACAGGGCTTCAAGGGCCTGGTTGGCCGCCTTCAATTCTGCGGTGCGGGCCTCGACCAGTTCGGCCATTTGGTCGCGGCTGGCGGCCAGGGCCAGTTCATCTGAATGCTGGCGTTCCAAATGGGCGCGCAGATTGTCCTGGAGTGTATTGACCTGGAATTCGAGCAGGCTCAGCTCGTCCTGGCGCTGCACCGCCCGTTGCAGCTTGAGGTGATGCTTGAGGGTTTGCGGCGCCAGTTCGCCCAGGTGCCGGGCGATGTGCACCACATGCACGGTCACCAGGCGGTTGAACACGGTCATGATCAAACCGGCCAGCAGCAAGGACTGGATGAGCTGGGTGATGACGATGCTGCGAGCTTCGCCCCAGAGGCGCTCCCACAGCAGGTTATTGTCGCCTTCGATGGTCAGCTCGCCGACCTTTTCATGGGCCCCGGCGTAGGGCTGTGCGATGAGCTCGCGATGCAGCACCGGCACCACGCCCGATTGACCGACGGTGTATCGATTGAGTTCGATGACTTCAGGCGCTTGTCCGGGACGCAGGATGTTCAACACGACGCGACCCACGGGTGCTGCCGCGGCGACGCTGGTGATCTGCTGGTCGAGGGATTCACGGTCCAGTTCCCAAATGGCATGGGCCAGGGTGTTCTGGAACACCTGGTCGATCAGGGCCAGCTCCGAATTCATTTCTGTCAGGTTGTTTTCCCAGGCCAACCAGGTACGCCAGGTGACCATCGCCAGGGTAAAGAGCAGGCAGAACAACAGCGTTGCCAGTACCAGGCGGCGCCCCAGGGAGCTGAACGCCTTGGTCTGTGGTTGTAAGGAGGACGCCCTACGGAAATTGGCATCCATGTCATAGCCATTTGCGCAGGATGGCGTCGTACATGCCATTGCGTCGGATGGTCTCGAGGCCCGCACGGAATTTTGCCACCGTATCGGCCGGCGTGTTGCGGCTGAACGCCATGCTCAAGCCGTCGGCGCTGCTCAGCTCGGGCAGCGCCAGCGAGCGGATCAGCAACTTGTCCGGGTCTTCGCCATTCTGGCGGGTGAGGTACAACGCGTTGAGCTCATTGGAAATCCACAGCTCCACGTGATCGACCTTGAGCTTGCGGAAGTTGTGTTCGTACTTGGTACTCGACTGCAGTTCTTCGCCGATGCGAAAGCCCTTCGAGACCAGGTATTGCTCACCCACGTCTTGATTGACGGTGGCGATCTGGTGCCCATGGGCATCGGCCAGCGAGTCGAGTTTCACCGGCCGATTGGCCAGCGAGTAGAGGTACCACTGCGTCGGGCCGATGCTGCCGACCCACTGGAACAGCGATTCGCGTGCAGGCGTGCGGACGATCGAATAGATCAACACGTTGCTTTCATTGAGTGCCAGTTCGTAGGCCCGGGCCCACGGCATGGACTGGATGGGGGCGTCCATGCCGACCTCCTTGAGCACGGCCTGGACCACCTCGGTGCTCATGCCGGTCATTCGGCCGTTCTGCGTCATGTTGTAGGGCGGCAGTTCCTCGGTCACGATGCGCAGCGGCGCCTCTGCCGCGCAGGCGCTTGCAGCGAGGAACATCAGGACGCCCCACACCAGCAGGCGATTCAGCGGCAAACCCATCGATTATTACCCTATGCAACTGGCAGAACCCGGAGGGGGCTGGGGCTATTATTGATAGGGTTATCGGCAGGGTTGGCGCCTGCTTGAATATCAGCCGTTCAACAACGTCATCGTGTGCGCCTGGTATCGGTCGCCCGCCACGGCACCTGCGCCTGCAAAGATCCCATCCAACTGGGCCAACTCGTCGGCGCTCACCAGCACCGAAGCCGCTGCCACGTTGCTTTCCAGGTACTTGCGCTGCTTGGTGCCCGGGATCGGGATGACGTGCTCGCCCTGGGCCAGTACCCAGGCCAAGGCCAATTGCGCAGCGCTGATGCCTTTGTCCAAGGCCAATGCCTTGACCCGCTCTACCAGCGCCAGGTTGCGATTGAAGTTGTCGGCCTGGAAGCGCGGGTTGAAGCGGCGATAGTCATCGGCAGCGAAGTCCTCCGGTGTTTTCAACTCGCCGGTCAAAAAGCCCCGGCCCAAGGGGCTATAGGCGACGAATGCAATGCCCAGCCGCCGGCAAGTATCGAGCACGTCATTGTGTTCGGGCTCACGGGACCACAGCGAGTATTCGCTTTGCACCGCTGCCAGGGGATGCACGGCGTGGGCTCGCTGGATGGTCTCGGCGCTGGCTTCCGAGATCCCGATGTGGCGGACCTTGCCGGCCTTGACCAGCTCGGCCATGGCGCCGATGGTTTCTTCGACTGGCACTTGAGGGTCGATGCGGTGCTGGTAGTAGAGGTCCAGGTAATCGGTTTCGAGACGCTTGAGGCTGCCCTCGACAGATTGCCGGACGTAGTCGGGGCGACCATTGACGCCGCGGGCATGGGGATCGCTGCTGCGCACCAGGCCGAAC
This sequence comes from Pseudomonas brassicacearum, assembly GCF_918698105.1. Lineage (GTDB taxonomy): Bacteria > Pseudomonadota > Gammaproteobacteria > Pseudomonadales > Pseudomonadaceae > Aquipseudomonas > Aquipseudomonas brassicacearum_F. The sequence continues at coordinate 12,129 of NZ_CAKKMI010000110.1, forward strand.
TTGCTCGCCAAGTACAGGCTTTCGCGCTTGCCACGCAGGGCCCGTCCGAGCAGTTCTTCGTTGGTATGCGGCCCGTACATGTCGGCGGTGTCGAACAGCGTCACGCCCAATTCCACGGCGCGGTGCAGCGTGGCAATCGCTTCGCGCTCGTCCACGCCTGTGGTGTAGAAATCCGACATGCCCATGCAGCCCAGGCCGATGGAGGAAACGTGAGGGCCGCGATGGCCGAGTTGGCGAGTCTTCATGCTGATAGCTCCTGGAAATGAACGACCTGTGCAGTCTCTATCAAGGTGTTTCCTGGATAAATCCACGATTATTGGTTTAACTATTCGTGATATCTAAATAATGAGGCACGAGATTGGACCGACTACAGGCCATGCAGGTGTTCCGGCGCATCGTTGAACTGGGCGGTTTTGGCAAGGCGGCCGATGACCTTGGGCTGCCCCGGGCCACCGTCAGCCTGCTGATTCAGCAGTTGGAAGCCCATCTGGGCGTGCAACTGTTGCAACGCACCACCCGGCAGGTGCACGCGACGCTGGATGGGCAAGCGTATTACCAGCGCAGCGGCCAGTTGCTGGACGACCTTGATGACCTGGAAAGTTCGTTGTCGGCGCAACGCAGCCAACCGCGCGGCACCTTGAAAGTGGACATGCCCATTGCCTTTGGTTGCACCTGGATCGTGCCGCGCCTGGCGGATTTCTATCGCCGCTACCCGGCGTTGCAACTGGACATGGGCTTCCATGACCGCCAGGTCCATCTGCAGCGCGAGGGCGTGGATTGCGCAATCCGCGCCGGCAACGTCGTCGACCAGGCGCTGGTGGCGCGTCCCATCGTGCGCCTGCATCAACTGACCTGTGCAAGCCCCGGCTACCTTGCTCGCGTCGGCACGCCTCGGCGGCTGGAGGATCTGCCGGCGCATAAGGCCATTGGCTTTGCGTCTGGCAATGGACGGTTCTTCCCGTTCGAATTCGAGGTGGCGGGGCGGGTGCGCGAAATGCAATTGCCCAGTGACTTGAACGTCAACAATGCCGACGCCTACGTGACGGCCTGTGAAGCGGGATTCGGCTTGATCCAAGTGCCGCGTTATCACGTGCAACGGCAATTGGCCGAAGGCCGGTTGGTTCAGGTACTTGAGGATTACAACGTGCCAACCTGGCCGATCTCAGCGGTGTACCCGCCCCATCGACAGTTGTCGCCCAGGGTGCGGGTGTTTATCGACTGGGTGATCGAGCTGTTGCACGGCGAGGCGGATGCCCAGGGGGCGCTGATGGATAGGGTGTAGAGCAGCGCTGAATCGCTGTGGGAGCGAGCCTGCTCGCGAAGGCGCTATCAGATCCAACATCATCGTTGGCTGACCGTCCGCTTTCGCGAGCAAGCTCGCTCCCACAGGGGTTGAGGGCGATCCGGATCAAATGTGGGAGCGAGCTTGCTCGCGATAGGGCCCTGTCAATCAATAGGACCTCAAGCCTTGACCCAACGCTGGCGACTCCAACCGCTCAACGTATCGACCGCGAAAACCAGCAACAGCATTGCCAGGATCACCGTACTGCCTTGGGCTTCCTGGAACAGGCTGAGGCTGACATAAAGCATTTGCCCCAGACCCCCGGCGCCGACGAAACCGAGCACGCTGGCCATGCGGATATTGTTTTCCCAGCGGTACAGGACATACGCCAGTAGCTGGGGCAGGAGGTTGGGCAGTGTGCCGTAGCAGAACGCCAATACCGCATTGCCACCTTGCAGGCGGATGGCGTCGGCCGGTTCGGAGGGGGTGTTTTCCAGGGCTTCGGCGAACAGTCGGCCGAGCACGCCGGTAGTGTGCAGGGCCAAGGCCAGGGTGCCGGCATTGGGGCCGAGCCCGGCGGCGAGGACCATCAGCGCCGCCCACACCAGTTCTGGAACCGCGCGCAAGGCATTGAGCACCAGCCGCGAAGCGCTCTGCAGGGGCCAGCCGAAGCGCCCGGCCGCCGGCAAGGCCAATAGCAGGCCGAAGACGGCCGCGAGCAAGGTGCCAATGGCGGACATGGCGAGGGTTTCCAGGGCGCCGTGGCCGATCGCTTTCAGATGGCCCAGGCTCAGGTCCGGGCTGAGAAAGCGCTGCGCATAAGCGCCCATCTGGTGCAGATTGCCGCTGTCGCCGAGCTCGCCCAGGTCGATGCCCAGGTAGACGAACGAGGCGACGACTGCCGCGCCGATGCTCAGGGCAATGACCGCGTTGATCAGCCGATTCATGCCAACCTCCAGCGCAGCAGGCGGCTGAGTTGATCGGCGAGCAGCACCAGCACCAGGAACGTCAGCAGCAGGCTGGCCACTTCACCGCCGGCGAACATTCGCAGCGACAGGTCCATTTGCTGGCCCAGGCCCCCGGCACCAACGAAGCCCATCACCACCGAGGCGCGGATGGCGCATTCCCAGCGATACACCGTGTACGACAACAGTTCCGCCGCGACATTGGGCAAGATCCCATAGCAGAAAGCGGCGAGACGGCTACTGCCCGATTGCAAGAGCGCGTGGGCCGGGCGCTGGTCGACCGACTCGTAGATCTCCGCATAGACCTTGCCCAGCATGCCGCTGTAGGTAATGGCGATCGCCAGTACGCCGGCCGTGGGCCCGAGCCCGACGGCACGGACGAAGAGCAAGGCCCAGACGATTTCCGGGACGCTGCGCAGGAAGATCAGCAGGCCGCGCACCGGCCAGCGCAGCAGTTGCCCCCAATAACCCGGGTGCCCGGCACGGGAGGCCGCCGACAGCGACAGGGCGCGGCTGGCCAGCAGGCTCGCGGGCACCGCCAACAGCAGCGCCAGCGCCATGCCGGCCGTGGCGATCGCCAGCGTCTGCAAGGTGGCTTGCCACAGCAGTTCGACAAACTCGTCGCCATGGGCGGGAGGCCAGAAGGCCGCGACAAAGCGGCCCATTTCGCTCTGGCTGTCGCTCGCCACCAGCACGCGAAGGTCCAGTTCGCTGAACTGGATGCCCGGCCACAGCAGCACAAGGGCCAGCAGGCTGAGCAGCAGGCGCGGGCGGGTGGCGGGGTCTCGGGTATCGCGTGTCAGCATCGGGGGATCTGCACGCTCAAGGAAGAAGAGGGCGTTGGCGAAGACAGCAGCTGTTCGTTGGCGTAGAGGGTGTCGAGCAACTGACGGTCGACCGCTTCGGTTGGCAGGTCGAACAGGATCTGCCCATCACGCAGGCCAATGACCCGGGAAAAGTGCGCCAAGGCCAGTTCCACCGCGTGCAGGCTGGCGACCAGGGTGACGTTGTGCTCCCGGGCGTGGCGGCACAGCACCGAAAGCGTGTGCTGGGCCAATACCGGGTCCATGGCCGAAACCGGTTCATCGGCCAGCAGCACTTCGGGCGCCTGATACAACACCCGGGCAATGCCGACGCGTTGCAGTTGCCCGCCCGACAGCTGCTGGCATTGCGCGAACAATTTGTCGCCCAGGTCCAGCCGGGCCAACGCCGCCCTGGCGCCTGGAATATCCAGCGGATGCAGCAGGTTCAACAGGCTTTTGCCGATGCCCCACTGACCGAGCTTTCCGGCCAGGACCGCCGTGACCACGCGTTGACGTGGCGGCAGCGGCGGTGATTGGTGGATCAGGCCGATGCGCGCGCGCAGGCGTTGACGCTGGCGGGCAGACAACTGCCAGGCGCGTTCGCCGAGCAGTTGCAGCTCGCCCTTACCCGGGCGCAGGGCAGTGGCCAGCAGGTTGAGCAGGCTCGACTTGCCCGCGCCGGACGGGCCGATGATGGCGACCTGTTCGCCGACGCCGATGCGCAGGTCGATGCCCCGCAGCGCCTGGACGCCGTTGGCATGGGTCACGCTGACCTGGGTCAGTTGCAGGGTCATTTGAGCAGTTCGGCGGCGCGTGCGGCTTCCTCGATGCCCTTGTAGTTCTCAGGCTTGGTTTCGATGAAGCGACTGGCGGCCTGCAGATCGAGGATTTCCTTGTCCTTCGGGTTGGCAGGGTCGAGAGCGAGGAAGGCTGCCTTTATCTTGGCCGCCAACGCTGGGTCGAGGGTGCCGCGCACCGTCCAGTTGTAGTCGAAATAGGCTGGGGTGGTGGCGAAGACCTTGACCTTGGTTGTGTCGACCTTGCCGGCAGCGACCAGTTTTTCCCAGACACTGGCGTTCAGCACGCCAGCGTCGACCTTGCCGGCCTGGACCCAGGCGACGGTGGCGTCATGGGCGCCCGAGTAGCCCACGCGACTGAAGTAGCTTTCCGGCTTGATGCCGTCCTTGAGCATGAAATAGCGCGGCATGAGGCTGCCGGACGTCGACGACACCGAACCGAAGGCAAAGGTCTTGCCCTTGAGGTCGGCGAGGGATTTGACGGCCGGGTCGGCGGTGATGAATTTACTGGTGAACTGGGCGTCCTGTTCGCGCTGGACCAGGGGGATGGCGTTGCCGGTTTTCAGGCGTGCCTGCACAAAGGTGAAGCCGCCCAGCCAGGCCATGTCGATCCGGTCGGTGGCCAGCGCCTCGACCACGGCGGGGTAGTCGCTGACGGGTACGAACTCGACTTTCATGCCGGTTTGCTGTTCCAGATAGGCACCCAGCGGCTTGAACTTGCGCAGCAGTTCGGTCGGGGCCTCATCGGGAATCGCACTGACTTTCAAGGTGTCGGCGGCCTGGCTCAGCAAGCTGCAAAAAGACAGGGTAACGCCGACGGCCAATGCCAGGGAACGCTTGAGCATGGAGGATCTCCGGTACAGGAAGGCAAGGAAAGGTGAAGCATCACGCCCACGTGGACGGCGGTACGCCGCTCTGTGAGGGTAGACGAAGGAGAGCGATATTAACCGTTTCTGGCCTGCCAGATGAAGAAGATAGGACAGGGCAGCGATCTCAAGCTCACCCACAACCCTTGTGGGAGCGAGCTTGCTCGCGATAGCGGAGTACCCGTTGCAGCGTTTGTGACTGACACACCGCTATCGCG
>NZ_CAKKMI010000111.1:0-16914 GCF_918698105.1 Pseudomonas brassicacearum
AGCGTGTCTCAATGCCGAATGTGCCGCCGCCATCGCGAGCAAGCTCGCTCCCACAAAAAGCTGTTTGCGCTGTCTCAGCAGTCGCAGCTGATCGCCTCGTCCGCCATGCGCTCCACTGTGCCGCTCAGGCGAAAGCCTTCATCGAGCCAGCCCATGACACCGCCGATCATTTCCTTGACCGGGTATCCCAACGTTGCCAGGCGCACCGCCGCCTTGTTCGCACCATTGCAATGCGGGCCGGCGCAATACACCACGAACAGCGTGGTCTTGGCATAGGCGGCCAGTGCCTGGGCGGTGAGTGTGCGGGTTGGCAGGTTGATCGCCCCGGGTACGTGGCCGCGTTCGTAGGCCAGTGGTCCGCGTACGTCCACCAGCACAAAATCGATGTCGCCGGCCTGTTGACTGGCGTGAACGTCGGAACAATCGGTTTCGAATGTCAGGCGACGGCTGAAATGCTGCAGGGCGATATCGGAGGGGGCAGCAGGCACTTCGCGAACCAGGCTGGTCATGGGGCGTGTACTCCAGGAGAGATAAGGCGTGAAGAGACTTTATCCCCCTGATGCTTGCCGCTACAGTGGCGCACAAGACACTCTGTGGGAATTTTCCGCCAAATGCAGCCTAACCCTGGTCTGGTCGCGATCCTCGCCTATGACGGCCTGTGTACTTTTGAATTCGGTGTTGCCGTCGAGATCTTCGGCTTGGAGCGACCGGAATTCGCTTTCCCCTGGTACACGCATCGAATCGTCGCGGTCGATGACGGCCCGATGCGCGCCATGGGCGGCTTCCAGGTATTGGCCGATGGCGGCATGGAACTGCTCGAAACCGCCCGGACCATTGTCGTGCCCGGCTGGCGCAGCCGCAACGAGCCACCGTCCCCGGCATTGCTCGAGGCACTGCGCAGGGCCCACGCCCGTGGTGCGCGCCTGCTGTCGATCTGCTCCGGCGCCTTCGTACTCGCCGCCGCCGGGCTGCTCGACGGCCTGGGCGCCACGACGCATTGGCGCTACACCGACGAATTGGCCGCCAGCTTTCCCGCCGTCCGGGTAGACCCGGATGTGCTGTATGTGGATTCAGGACAGGTCATCACCTCGGCGGGCAGCGCCGCCGGTATCGATGCCTGCCTGCACCTGGTGGCACGGGACTTTGGCGTCCAGGTCGCCAACTGCGTGGCACGCCGGTTGGTGATGTCACCGCAACGTACGGGCGGCCAGGCGCAGTTCATTCCCTCGCCGGTCAGCCGCACGCCACGCAGCGACCTGTCGAGCGTCATGCAATGGGCCCGCGAACGCCTGCACGAACCCCTCGGCGTGCGCGAACTGGCCAGCCAGGCGGCCATGAGCGAACGCACCTTCCTGCGCCATTTCACCCAGGCCTGCGGCGTGTCGCCCAAGGCCTGGCTGCAACACGAACGCCTGGCCCGGGCCCGCGAGTTGCTGGAAAGCACCGGGGACAATACCGACAACATCGCGCAACTGTGTGGCTACCGCTCGGTGGAAAGCTTTCGCGTGGCGTTTCGCAGCGTCGTCGGGTTGGCACCGTCGGTGTATCGGGAGCGGTTTGGGCGGGGGTAAGTAGCCTACTGGCGATGGAGCGGTCGAGCACTGTTGTGGCGAGGGGATTTATCCCCGCTGGGCTGCGAAGCGGTCCTTTCAGTTTGTCAGGCCAATTTTCGCAAGGCTTATTAGGGCCGCTTCGCGCCCCAGCGGGGATAAATCCCCTCGCCACAGGTAAGTCCTAGGCACCGATGCTTAACAAAGTTTACGCAACAAGTAAGTATCCATGATCCAGCCATTGGCCTTGCGCGCGGCCTTGCGGGTGCGCTCGATGTCGTCGGCCACGTCTCCCAGGCGACCGGCGATAAGGATCTCATCCGGCGTCCCCACATAGGCTCCCCAGTAGATGTGCGTATCGGGATCGCTTACCTGGCGATAGGCGTCCTCGGCATCGAGCATCACCACCACACTCGCCGCGTCGCCTACCTGCCCCGCCGCCAACCGGCGTCCGGTGGTGATTTCCAGCGAACCGCCAATGCTGGTCAACGGCACTTTATGGCGGGCGGCCAAGGCCTGGACGCTGGTGATGCCGGGGATCACCTCGAATTCAAAGGCGCAGTGGCCAGCGTCGAGGATCGCCTGCAAGATGCGCACGGTACTGTCGTACAACGCCGGATCGCCCCACACCAGAAAACCACCCCGTTGGCCGTCGGACAGTTCTTCATTGATCAAGCGTTCGAAGGTGGCCTGTTTAGCACGGTTCAACGCCTCGACGCTGTCCTTGTAGTCCAGGTCGCCGCGTTGGCGCTCCGGGCTGTAGGCTTCGACGAAACGGTAGGTGCGATCAACGATGTAGCGCCGACAGACTTCGCGCCGCAGGTCCAACAGTTTGTCCTTGGCCGGGCCCTTGTCCATGAGGAAGACCACGTCCAAGCGGTTCAAGGCTTTCACTGCCTGCATCGTCAGCTGATCCGGATCGCCGGCCCCAATGCCGATGACTGACAATTTTTTCATCGCGGCGACTCCTGGTCGGGTCCCTGGGTGCGTAATCGCCATACGCCGTTGAAACGCAACTCGAGGGTGGACAGCGGTTCAATGTCGATCCGGTTGAATGTGGCGGCCGGGCAACCCAGGACATTCACCAGGGCTGCGCGGATCACGAAGGGGTGGGTAACGGCCAGCAGATGCCCTGGCCGGGTTTCCAGACTGGCCAGCCAACTCCCGACACGGCGACACAACTGGGCGACAGATTCACCGCCATGGGGGGCCGCCTCGGCATCGTCGAGCCAGGTCTGCAGGGCTTGCGGTTCAGCCTGGAGCAACTCCTCGATGGACAGCCCGCGCCAGCGTCCCAGATCGCAATCGGCCAGGGCCTGGTCCACCTGGGGTTCGTCGCCGAACAGGATGGCGGTCTGGCGCGTGCGCAGCTCCGGCCCGCATAGCAGTTGCCGGACATTTCGGTAGCTGGGACCGACCTGCGCGCGGCGTGTCAGCCAGTCGGCGTCCAGCGATTCGTCCAAGCCAAAGCATGCCTGCTTCTGGGCACTGGTACGGGCGTGGCAGATCAAGGTCAGACGAGTGGCTTGCACACTGGATTCTCAGGCAATCGGCAGGGTCGCATGGGCGGGATATTCACGCCTTTAGCTGTACAGCACCTTATACGAAATCAAATAAGTGAGACAAAAAGGCGTTATGTCCTACATGGCCAAAAGCATCGACTGACATATCTGATCTACCCAGCCGAGACCAATTCCTACAAGGGTTTCGCACAATTTTGGGGCATTTTAAACGGAACGTAAAAACCACTGGACATGTAGCACCAGCTACATAAATACTGTTTTCAGGAGTTATGAAAGAAATTCAACACCCATCCTGGCAAGGAGCACGGATGCCGCCTCTCAGAGACCTGATCACCGATCCCGGCCTGGTTTTGACGCCGTCGGAACGCAAGGTCGTACGTGCCCTGCTCGATCACTACCCACGCAACGGCCTCGGTCCGATGTCACGCCTGGCAGACCATGCCGGCGTCAGCGACCCGACCATCGTGCGGCTGGTGAAAAAACTCGGGTTTGGCGGTTACGCCGAATTCCAGGATGCGCTGCTCAGTGACATGGACCATCGCCTGCGCTCCCCCCGCACCCTGTTGAAACCGCGGGCCAAATTGCAGCAAGGCGATACCTGGAGCCAGTACCTGGCCGCCAGCCAACGCAACCTCATCGACACCCAGGCCCTGACCCAACCCGAAGACGTGCGCATTCTCGTGCAGTGGCTGCTCGACAGCCGCCATCAGGTGCACTGCTTCGGCGGGCGCTTCAGCAGTTTCCTGGCCCACTACCTGCTCAATCATCTGCGTCTGCTGCGCGCCGGCTGTTTTGCCCTGGAAGACAACGCCCAACTGCCTGACCGGCTGTTCGACGTGCAACGCCAGGACGTGGTGCTGATCTTCGACTACCGTCGCTACCAGGCCCAGGCCCTGCGCGTGGCCAGCGCGGCCAAGGAACGCCACGCCCGGGTCGTGCTGTTCAGCGACGTCTACGCTTCGCCGTTGCGCGAGCTGGCCGACCTGATCATCAGTGCCCCGGTGGAATCGGTCTCGGCCTTCGACAGCCTGGTACCGGCGCTGGCCCAGGTCGAGGCGCTGATTGCCTGCCTGACCCTGCAATGCCCTGAGCTGGCCGAACGCCTGGAAGGCATCGATGCCTTGCGCACGGAATTCAACACGCACCTGTTGGAGGAAAAATAAGGATGTTCTCGCTCCCCCACCGCTCACCGCGGGATCTGCCGTTTACCCGCCAGCACACCGCCTTGCTGCTGGTGGACATGCAACGCGCCTGGCTGGAACCGCACTTCGACGCCCACTTGCACAGCCCCGAGGGCGAGTATTTCATCCAGCGGGCCCGCCAGCAGGTCATCCCCAACCAGCAGCGCTTGCTCAACGCGATGCGCGAAGGGCAGCACAACGTGTTGCACACCCACATCGAAAGCCTCACCGCCGATGGCCGGGACCGTTCCCTGGATCACAAGCTGTCGGACATGCACCTGCCCAAGGGCAGCCCCGAGGCGCAGATCATTGCCGAACTGGCGCCGCAGGAAAACGAAATCGTGCTGCCCAAGACCTCCTCCGGGGTCTTCAATTCCACCAACATCGACTACGTGCTGCGCAACCTGCAGACCCGCCATTTGATTGTCGCCGGCATCGTCACCGACCAGTGCGTCGACATGGCCGTGCGCGACGCCGCCGATCGTGGCTACCTGGTCACGCTGGTGGAAGACGCCTGCGCCACCTACACCGAACAACGCCACCTGGCGTGCCTGAACGCGATCAAGGGCTATTGCTGGATCACCGACACCGACACCGTGCTCACGCGCTTGCAGGAGATGCAGCCATGAGCCGCCTCGATCCTGCCGCCGTCCTCGCCCCGCTGCCCATCACGACCCTGGTGACCACCGACCTGATCGGCGTGACTCGCGGGCGCTCGTTTCCCAGCGACGAATTGCCCCACTACGTCACCGCCGGTTGTGGCTGGGTGCCGGCCAACAGCGCGCTGACGCCCCAGGACATCATCGCCTCGGCCAACCCCTGGGGCGCCTATGGCGACCTGCGGCTGGTGCCGGACCTGTCCAGCCGGGTGACTGTCAACAACGGCCCCGACGCCCAGGCGCCCGCCCTCGACTTCATCCATTGCGACGTGCGCGAGACTGACGGCCAGCCCTGGAGCGCTTGCCCGCGCACACTGTTGCAGAACGAAGTGGCGCGGTATCGCACCGAACTGGGCTTGCAGGTTTTTGCCGCGTTCGAGCATGAATTCAACCTGGTTGCCACGCCTGTGCAGCCTGATCGCCTGGCCTTCAGCCTCCAGGCCCAGCGCCAGCAGGCCGGATTCGCCGGATGGTTGCTCAGCGCCCTGCGGGCCGGCGGCGTCGAGCCGGAAATGTTCCTGCCCGAATACGGCCAGCATCAATACGAGATCACCTGCCGCCCGACCTTGGGCGTGGCCGCTGCCGACCGGGCCGTGAACGTACGGGAAATCACCCGCGAGATCGCCCGGCAAATGGGCCTGGACGTGAGCTTCGCTCCCAAGGCCTCGGCACATGCCGTGTGCAACGGCGTGCATTTGCACCTCAGCCTGCAGAATCTGAGCGCGGACCCGGTGCTGCATGACGCCGCCAGCAGCAACGGCTTGTCCGCCCTCGGCCAGCATTGGGCCGCCGGGGTGCTGCACTATCTGCCTGCACTGTGCGCGCTGACTGCGCCGACGCCGGTGTCCTACGAGCGCCTGCAACCTCATTACTGGAGCGCTTCCTATGCGTGCCTGGGCCAGCGCAACCGCGAAGCGGCGCTGCGCATCTGCCCGACCGTGAGCCTGAGCGGCAAACCGCTGGCAAACCAGTACAACCTGGAGTTCCGCGCCATGGACGCCACCGCCTCGCCGCACCTGGCGATGGCGGCGCTGTTGATTGCCGGGCGACTGGGCATCCAGCAACAGCTGGCATTGAACGCTGTCACCGATGAAATACCCGATGAGCTGGACGAAGCACAACGGCGCGCCCGTGGCATTATCGCCCTGCCGACCACCCTGGCCCAGGCATTGGACTGCCTGCGCCACAGCGGGGCGCTGCTCGATACCCTGCCCGGCCCGTTGGTCGAAACCTACTTCGCCTTGAAGGCCCAGGAGCTGGCCTTGACCGAGGCACTGTCACCTGCCGAGCGTTGTGAGCACTATGCACGAATCTATTGAATGTGCTGAATCGGGCCTCTATACCAGGCCCCCCTACCGACTGACCCGGGAGGCGTCCGAACACCCGGTGGTGCTGGTGTGCGAACACGCCAGCCGCTTCATTCCCGATGCGCTGAACGACCTGGGCCTGGATGAAACGGCCTCCCAGGAGCACATTGCCTGGGACATCGGTGCCTTGGCCTTGGCCGAACGCCTGTCCGAAACCCTCGGCGCGACGTTGCTGTCTGCCAACTACTCACGGCTGTTGATCGACCTCAACCGTCCGCTGCACGTACCCGACAGCATTCCGGCCCAGAGTGAGATCTACCAGGTTCCGGGTAACCATGCCCTGGACGAAGCCACGCGCGAATATCGCCAGCACTGCCTGTTCCATCCCTTTCATGATCGGTTGCGGGCGTTGATCGACGAACGCCTGGCCGCCAATCGACCGGTGCGCGTGGTCGGCATCCACAGTTTCACCCCGGTGTTCTATGGCCAGCCGCGCGCCCTCGAAGCGGGCGTGCTGTTCGGCGAAGCCAAGGAATACGCCCAGCACATTGTCGACGGGCTGAGCCGGCATTCGCTGCGGGCAGCGGGCAACCAGCCCTACAAAATCAACCCCTTGACCGACATGACAGTCCCGGTGCACGGCGATGGCCGCGGCCTGGATTCGGTGTTGATCGAAGTGCGCAACGACCAACTGCGCAGCGCCGAGGGGGTACGGACCTGGAGCGCCTACCTGGCGCCCCTGCTGTAGCGCGGCAGCGGCAATCTTCCAGCGACAGACAGCAAGCAAGAGCAACCCCACACAGCTGAAAAGGAAAACGGCTCATGAGCATCGAGGCATTTGGCTACAAACAGGAATTGAAACGCGGCCTGTCGCTGACAGACCTGGTGGTGTACGGGATGATTTTCATGATCCCCATCGCCCCGTTCGGCGTGTATGGCTATGTCAACGCCGAGGCCCCGGGGATGGTGCCGCTGGCGTACATCATCGGCATGGTGGCGATGCTGTTTACTGCCTTGAGCTACGGCAGCATGGCCCGGGCCTTTCCGGTGGCAGGTTCGGTCTATTCCTACGCGCAACGGGGCCTTAACCCACACGTCGGGTTCATCGCCGGCTGGCTGATGCTGCTGGACTACCTGCTGATCCCGCCGCTGCTCTATGTCTACGCCGCCATGGCGCTGAACCATTTGTACCCGGACATCCCCAAGGTCGGTTTCATCCTGGCCTTCCTGGTGAGCGCGACCTTCGTCAACCTGCGCGGCATCACCTTCACCGCGCGGATGAACATCATTTTCCTATTGGCGCAGCTGGTGGTGCTGGGGATTTTCCTGTTCTATGCCTGGAACGCCCTGCACGGCGGGGCCGGTAACGGCCAACTGACCCTGGCGCCGCTGTACAGCCCGGAACATTTCAACTTCGCCTTGCTGATGCAAGCCGTGTCCATCGCGGTATTGTCGTTCCTGGGCTTCGACGCCATTTCCACCCTCGCTGAAGAGATCAAGGACGACCCGGGCCGCAGCGTCGGCAAGGCTGCCCTGGTGACCTTGCTGGTGATGGGCGCGATCTTCGTGGTGCAGACCTGGATCGCCACGGACCTGGCCGCCGGCATGGGTTTCAAGTCTGCCGACACCGCATTCTATGAAATCGCCGAGCTGGCGGCCGGCAGCTGGCTGGCCACCTTGACCGCGGTTGCCACGGCCCTGGCCTGGGGCGTGGCCGTGGCGATCACCTCGCAGGCGGCGGTATCGCGCCTGTTGTTCGGCATGGCCCGGGACGGCCAGTTGCCCAAGGTGCTGGCCAAAGTCCATCCGACCCACAACACCCCGTACCTGAGCATTTACCTGGTGGCAGTGCTGTCGCTGTTGATCTGCTACCTGTTCATCGACGCCGTGGACACCCTCACCTCCCTGGTCAACTTTGGCGCCCTGAGCGGCTTCATGTTGCTGCACATCACGGTCATCAACCATTACTGGCGCCGCCAGCAGTCCGGCCAACTGATTCGCCACGTGATTTGCCCACTGATCGGCTTCGTGATCGTCGCGGCCATCATGTACAACATGGGCGTGGCTGCGCAGAAGCTCGGCCTGATCTGGATCGCCGCGGGCGTGGTCTATCTGTGTGTGCTCAACAAATTCGGCAACCCTGGCACCGTGCCCGATCCGGCCGGTCAGTGAGGGCCCGCGGCTGAAGGATTCGGCCAATCGTGGTTACAACGCGTGGACATCGACAGTGATCGTCAAGCCCGGTGCTGGTCACCGGGCTCTCTGGAACAGGAGTGCAATCCATGCTGGCCTTACGTCCAGTTCAATTAACCGACCTGCCGCAACTGCAACAATTGGCGCGTGACAGCCTGGTGGGTGTCACGTCGCTGCCGGACGATATCGCGCGCCTGGAGGAAAAGATTCTCGACTCGTGCGCCTCGTTCGAGACCAATGTGCAGGGCCCTGGCGCGGAGAATTATTTGTTTGTCTTGGAAGACCAGGCGTCCGGACGGCTGGTCGGTTGTTCGGAAATTCTCTCCAGCACCGGTTGTAACGAACCGTTCTACAGCCTGCGCAACCGGCCATTTTCCAGCGAGTCCCGGGAGCTGAATATCCAGCATGGCGTGCCCGCGCTGTCGCTGTGCCAGGATCTCAGCGGACAGACGCTGCTGCGTGGCTTCCACATCGACGCCGAACGGGTGCGCACGCCGGAATCGGAGCTGCTGTCCCGGGCCCGGCTGATGTTCATCGCCGCCCATCCCCAGCGCTTTGCCGAATCGGTCATCACCGAAATCGTCGGTTTCAGCAGCGATGACGGCCAGTCGCCCTTCTGGGACGCCATCGGCCAGCACTTTTTTGACCTGCCCTACGTCGAAGCCGAGCGACTGTGTGGTTTGCAGAGCCGGACCTTTCTCGCCGAGCTGATGCCACAGTACCCGATCTACGTGCCCATGCTGCCGCCAGCGGCCCAGGCCTGCATCGGCCGGGTGCATCCCGACGGCCAGGAAGCCTTCGACATCCTGGCGCGCGAAGGTTTCGAGACCAACAGCTACGTCGACATCTTCGACGGTGGACCGACCTTGCATGCCCGTATCGCCAACATCCGCTCCATCACGCAAAGTCGCACCACTACGGCCAGGCAGAGCCCTCAGATTGACGCACGGGGCGAGTACCTGGTGAGCAACGACAGCCTTGGAAACTTCCGGGCCATCGTCGCCGAGCTGGACGTCGATGCCGATGGCCCGGTGGCCCTGTCTGTCGCCATGCTGACAGCCCTGGACATCCAGGATGGCGCGCGGGTCCGGGTGATTGCCCTATGAACCTCACTCGATCCCATGGCTTGCACCGACGTTTGGACCGACACGATGAAGGAGCTGCAGCATGATTGTCCGTCCGGTCGCCATCACCGATCTGCCCGCTTTGCTGGACCTGGCCCGTTGCGCGGGCCCGGGGTTTACCAGCCTGCCGGCCAACGAAGAGCGCCTGGCCCACCGTATTCGCTGGGCCCAACGGACCTTCGCCGGGCAAGTCGAACGTGCTGACGCCGATTACCTGTTCGTGCTCGAAGACGATGATCGGCAGGTGGTGGGCATCAGTGCCCTGACCGGCGCGGTCGGGTTGCGCGAGCCCTGGTACAACTATCGGGTCGGGCTGACGGTCAGCTCGGCGCCGGAGCTGGGGATCCAGCGACAGATCCCGACCCTGTTCCTCAACAACGAGATGTCCGGGCAATCGGAAATCTGCTCGTTGTTCCTGCACCCCGAGCAACGTCGCGGTCACCACGGGCGCCTGCTGTCCCTGGCGCGCCTGCTGTTCGTGGCCGAGTTCCCCCAACTGTTCGGCGAAAAACTGATCGCCGAACTGCGCGGCCATGCCGACGAACGAGGCTGTTCGCCGTTCTGGGACAGCCTGGGACGGCATTTTTTCAAGAAGGATTTCAGCTACGCCGATCAGTTGTCCGGCATGGGCAACAAGTCGTTCATCGCCGAGCTGATGCCACGCCAGCCGCTGTATACGTGCCTGCTCACCGAACAGGCCCAGGCGGCGATCGGCAAGGCTCACCCGAACACCGAGCCGGCCCTGAAAATCCTCAGTGCCGAAGGGTTCAGCCATAAGGGCTACATCGACATCTTTGACGGCGGCCCGGTGATCGAGGCGCCAGTCTCGAAGATCCGTACCGTGCGCGACAGCCAGATGCTGACCCTGGTCATTGGTACCCCGGACGAACAGGCACCGGTGTGGCTGATCCACAACCGGCGCCAGGAAAATTGCCGTGTAACCTGCGCCCGTGCGCACCAGCATGGCCATACGCTGCTCGTCGATCGCCTCACCGCCAAACGCCTGCAAGTACAACCGGGTGATACGGTGCGCGCCGTGGCATTGCCCAGGCAATGGCGACAGACCGAGGCGGCGTAGCTCCCGGCTTCCCGTCCTGGCACTTTTTCCCCTCGCGCAATGTGAGGACGAAGCGATTGAAGCAAATAAAAAAACAACTTTTCTTACACGCCAGAAAGCGCCCTGATAGTCGACCAGCAATACTTATCGACAATTACAACGTTGCCCTCCTATCCACCCAACTCCATACTTTCCAAACCGAACCACTGCAACGAAAACGATCATGATAAAAAAACTAATTACCAAGAAATTTTCGCCGACGCATATAGCGAAAACAATCAAAACATTGGACATGACGTCAGAAACAAAGCAATTGATTTCCCAACTGATCGACAATCCCGAGTTCTCCAAGGAATCACTCCGGCGGGCGACAATCATGAACATCACCAACGTTCATACCGGAACCCTGATACTGCACCAGACGAGCACAGGCAATATAAGTATCAAATCCGGCACATTTGATTCTAGCTCGTCACCGCTGTACTCGGTGCCTGGCCAAAGCATTTTATTCGCGCTTGATCGACCCTTCGAAATCCAGCGATACACTATCCATGAACATCGCATCGAAAAAACGGACAGGGTTATGATCGACAAAAAAAATCCGTTAATCATTGACGGCCGCCATACTTTATTCGATTACATACAAACCCACCGTAAGCCGGCCAAGCTGACAGGTCGAATCAATTTGCCAGACAGAGCTGCGGACATCAGCGTATTCGATCGTATTACCCTGCGCAAAATAGCCTGGCTGCCCCACGACGAAAGCGCTGCCCGTTATTTGACCAGCCTCGAGCTGCTTGAAACAATCCAAGACCCCGGCAGTGCCAAAGTTGCCGAGGAGCTGGTCTATCACTATCACCCCGCCGTGGTATGGAAGGCCTTCCAAATACTCTACCAGGCTGACCGCCATAAGGCGTTGACGCACATTCCGCTGTTGAAAAAACACAAGAGTGCGCGCCTCGACAGTTTGCTTCATCCGCTGGAGCAGGCGGCATGAAGCTGGACACCTTCATAGAACGCATAAAAACATATGATCTGCTGCGAGACAAAGCTGATGTCATAGAAGACTTGCGCCAGCTGGCCTCGAATCGCTCTATTCTGAGTCAACATCTTCATGCCGTGATCCAAGCAGACGGATTCGCCATTCGTAATAGCCTTTACAATGCTTATGCGTTTGTGTTGCACAGCAATGATGAGTTCACCCTCCGTCTGGGATTCTGGGCACCCGTAGAAACCCATGACGAGAGTGAAACATTCATTTACGACCTCAACCACAATCATGATTTCGACATGTATGCGGTCGGCTATAGCGGAGATGGATACACGACAATCATTCGTGAAATTCTTGATGAGCTTCCATTACAAATGGGCAAGGCGCCGCGACTAGGCACAGAGCGAGCTGTAAAACTGGCGCCAGGCGAAGCGATATTCATGCCCGCCTTGCGAGAAGTTCACAGACAGATTGCACCTCGGTTAATGTCCGCATCGTTGAGTTTGCTTATTCATCCGAAATTTTCAATCAGAGCCGATGAAGCCTGGTGTTTCGATCATAATTACAAGCCGCTTTACCCTGGCATAGCTTCGCAAGAAACAGCGCTATTTACCGATACGCTGTCCTTGCTCAATGCGGGGCAGTCATTGGCTGCCCTATAATCTAAAAGAGAAATAAAAATGAACAACCTGATGAGTCACTGGGATGAAGTGCCATTGCTGCGAGCCGGTGCCTGCGTGGCCGATACCGCGACACAGCTGTCTAACGAGATTCATTGTGGAGGATTTATACCCCGCTACAGCGTCGGGAACATCCATGAGATAAAGAAGATCTGGAATGCGGCTGCCGTTGAGTCTATCTAGCCATTGCTTTCTCACTACAAACAGGTAAATAAGAACATGCAAATATCACTGAAAAGCTGGGAAAAATCCCCACTGCTGCGTGCAAGTACGAATGTCTTGGACACCCCCATCAAGATCATGGGCGGCGCCCCTTGCGTGTCGCCGTTCACACCTCGCCTTAACGTAGGCAACATCCATGAAATCAAGCAGTTCTGGAACGCACCGATTCAAAACTGACACCCTGTGGGTCAAGCCCACCCAAGATTAACAACATGTAACTAAGCGCCATCCTGCCAGGCTGCAGACCTTCTCGGTCTGCGGCCTTTTTTCTGGTGCAATGAAAAGCATGACCTATGCGCATTCGTCATCATCTTTATCCCTGCCACGTGATAGCCTTTGGGTCTTTCGGCGTTGACACTTTTGCTCAAGCCTTTCCATTCCATTGGTGGAACTCATATGTCCAGGCTTTCCCATCAAGATTTGCGTCGCAACTTTCGCCAACTGCTGGCTTCCAACACCTGCTACCACACCGCCTCGGTGTTCGACCCAATGTCGGCGCGCATTGCCGCGGACCTGGGTTTTGAAGTCGGCATCCTCGGAGGATCGGTGGCGTCGTTGCAAGTATTGGGCGCGCCGGACTTCGCCCTGATCACCCTCAGCGAATTTGCCGAACAGGCCACTCGCATCGGCCGCGTGGCCCAGCTGCCGGTCATTGCCGACGCCGACCACGGGTACGGCAATGCCCTGAACGTGATGCGCACCATCGTCGAACTGGAACGGGCCGGCATCGCCGCGCTGACCATCGAGGACACCTTGCTGCCGGCCCAGTTCGGGCGTAAATCCACCGACCTGATCGGCGTCGCAGAAGGTGTCGGCAAGATTCGTGCGGCGCTGGAGGCGCGCGTCGATCCGGAAATGGCGATCATCGCCCGGACCAACGCCGCGATTCTGCCGGTCCAGGAGATCATCAGCCGTACCCAGCAATATGAGCGTGCCGGGGCGGACGGGATTTGCATGGTGGGCGTGCAAGACTTCGATCATCTGGAAAAGATCAGCGAAAACCTGACCGTGCCGCTGATGCTTGTCACTTATGGCAACCCGTTGCTGCGCGACGACAAGCGCCTGGCCGAGTTGGGCGTGCGCGTGACCATCGACGGCCACGGCGCCTATTTCGCCGCGATCAAGGCGACCTACGACAGCCTTCGCGAACAACGGCAGATCTTCACCCAGGCTTCGGACCTGAGCGCCACCGAACTGACCCACACCTACACCCAACCCGAGGACTACATCCGCTGGGCCGAGGAGTACATGAGCGTCAAGGAGTAAGCGGATTCGCTATTCAGGAGGCCGCCATCGCGAGCAAGCTCGCTCCCACAGTGGGTTTGCGGTGAGACGTATATCTCGGGCACACACCCATTCCCTGTGGGAGCGAGCTTGCTCGCGATGGCGTCGTGTCAGTTTGCATCAATATTGAATGTGCATCAGTCTTCGCGAGCAGGCTCGCTCCCACAGGGTTTTACAACTCATGTGGGAGGCCAGACGAACCTTCAGCGCCCGCTACGCAACATCTCCCTGGGCACGTACTTGCCGATCTCGAACTTGCCGATGGCGGCGCGGTGGACTTCATCCGGGCCGTCAGCCAGGCGCAGGGTGCGTTGCATGGCGTACATATAGGCCAGCGGGAAATCGTTGGAGACCCCGGCGCCGCCGTGGATCTGGATCGCCCGGTCGATGACCTTCAAAGCCACGTTTGGCGCGACGACCTTGATCTGGGCGATTTCGCTCTTCGCCACTTTATTGCCGACCGTGTCCATCATGTACGCCGCCTTCAACGTCAGCAGGCGCGCCATGTCGATTTCCATCCGCGAGTCGGCAATCTTGTCGATGTTACCGCCCAGGCGCGCCAACGGCTGGCCGAAGGCGGTGCGGCTGGCGGCACGCTTGCACATCAATTCCAATGCGCGCTCGGCCATGCCGATCGAACGCATGCAGTGATGAATCCGGCCCGGGCCAAGGCGGCCCTGGGCAATTTCAAAGCCGCGTCCTTCACCCAGCAGGACGTTTTCGTACGGCACCCGCACGTTCTCGAACAGCACTTCGGCATGCCCGTGCGGCGCATCGTCGTAGCCGAACACCGGCAGCGGCCGGACGATCTTGACCCCGGGGGTGTCCACCGGCACCAGGATCATCGAGTGCTGGGCATGGCGTGGCGCATCAGGGTTGCTCAGGCCCATGAAGATCAGGATCTTGCAACGCGGGTCGCAGGCCCCTGAGGTCCACCACTTCTTGCCATTGATGACCCACTGGTCGCCGTCGCGCTCGGCTCGGGCGGCCATGTTGGTGGCGTCCGAGGAAGCAACGTCCGGCTCGGTCATGGCAAAAGCCGAGCGGATCTCGCCGCGCAGCAGTGGCTCGAGCCAGCGTTGCTTTTGTTCTTCATTGGCGTAGCGCACCAGCACTTCCATGTTGCCGGTGTCCGGCGCCGAGCAATTGAACGGCTCCGGTCCCAGCAACGAGCGCCCCATGATCTCTGCCAGCGGCGCGTATTCCAGGTTGGTCAGGCCGGCACCCAGTTCGGACTCAGGCAGAAACAGGTTCCACAGGCCTTCTGCCTTGGCCTTGGCCTTGAGCTCTTCCATGATGGCCGTGGGTTGCCAGCGATCACCTTCGGCCACTTGCCGTTCGAACACGGCTTCGGCCGGGTAGACGTAGGCATCCATGAACGCCGTGACGCGTTCACGCAGTTCCTGAACCTTGGGGGAATAGGCAAAATCCATGAGCAGCACCTTCTTGGCAGAGGTTGTTTTAGGTCATGAAATCGATGCTAGTTCAGCTACGAAAATTTACCTAACCTATTCTCGGCGTGTATTAACATTCATCACCGATATATGTTTCACTGATTCTCATCGCCACCCGGCACCTCACAACAAGCCCAAGAACAAGAGTGCAGCGCCATGAATCTGAGCAAGGTCGACCTCAACCTTTTCATTGTCTTCGATGCGATCTACACCGAAGCCAACCTGACCCGCGCCGGGCAGATCGTCGGCATCACTCAGCCGGCCGTGTCCAATGCCCTGGCGCGTCTGCGCGAGACCTTCAACGACCCGCTCTTCGTGCGCACCGCCCAAGGGATGGTGCCGACGCCCATGGCCCAGAACATCATCGGTCCGGTGCGCAACGCCTTGTCGCTGCTGCGGGTGTCGGTACAGGAAAGCCGGATCTTCAACCCGCTGCAGGCGGTCAAGACCTACCGCATCAGCATGACCGACCTCACCGAAGGCGTGATCCTGCCGCTGCTGTTCCAGCGCCTGCGTCGCCTGGCGCCGACCGTGGCGATCGAGAGCTTCCTTTCCAAGCGCCGTGAAACCACCAAGGAACTGGCCGCCGGCCGTCTCGACTTCGCCGTGGACGCACCACTCAACACCGACCCGCAGGTCCGCCACGTCAAGTTGATGGAAGATCGCTACGTCTGCGCCATGCGCAAGGGCCATCCGTTGGCGGGCAAGGAAAAGATCAGCCTCGATGATTACCTGGCACAGACCCACGTGCATATTTCCAGCCGCCGCAACGGGCTGGGTTATGTCGACCTGGCCCTCGGCAAGATGGGTATCCAGCGCAAGATCGCCCTGCGCTCCCAGCATTACCTGATGGCCTCCCAGGTCCTGCAACAAACGGACATGGTCATGACCGTCCCCGAGCGCTTTGCCCGTCGTCACGATCTGCATGCCTTCCTGTTACCGGTCAACGATGTGCCACCGGTGGAAACCCACCTCTATTGGCACGAAAGCACCGACCAGGACCCGGCCAACCGCTGGATGCGCGAGCAGATGATTGAGCTGTGCCAGCAGGTCACGGCCCATGAGAAGAAGCTCGACAAGGTTTAGAAGATCTAAATTGTGGGAGCGAGCTTGCTCCCACAGGGTTTTGTGTGCAGAACCTCATTGCTTGACGCGAACGTCAACCTGCCTTTAGCTTAGCGCCAGCCCCTTTCGTTTCGAGCGCTTCCATGAGCAGCCAGACCTACAGCATCTCCGACCTCGCCCGCGAACTGGATATCACCACCCGGGCCATTCGCTTCTATGAAGAACAAGGCCTGTTGAGCCCGGAGCGACGGGGCCAGGAGCGCGTTTATTCGCCGCGGGACAAGGTCAGCCTGAAGCTGATCCTGCGTGGCAAGCGCATTGGCTTTTCCCTGGCCGAGTGCCGCGAGTTGATCGAACTCTACGACCCCACCAGCGGCAATCAGAAACAGTTGCACAGCATGCTGGCCAAAATCGCCGAACGCCGGGAACAGCTCGAACAGCAATTGCTGGACATCGAACAGATGAAGCTGGAACTCGACACCGCCGAAGAACGCTGCATCCAGGCGCTGGAGCAGACGATCAAGGGCGAGGAAATCGTCCAGTAACGACACAATTCCATTGTGGGAGCGAGCCTGCTCGCGATAGCGATGTAACTGACAACATCAATGTTGACTGACATACCGC
>NZ_CAKKMI010000112.1:0-16029 GCF_918698105.1 Pseudomonas brassicacearum
CGATAGCGGTGGATCAGTTGACACAGATGTTGATGGTTAGATGGCTATCGCGAGCAGGCTCGCTCCCACAGGGATTTCCGGTGTCGGATTCAACGAAATCAATCAGGGTCGTTGAGAATCAGGCTGCGATAATGCCCCGGATTGGAACCGGACCACTTGCGAAACGCCTTGTAGAAGGAGCTGGCATCGGCAAAACCCAGGCGCGAGGCGATTTCGACGAAACTGATGGAGGGTTCGGCCAGCCAGGTGATCGCCAGATCCTTGCGCACGCTGTCCTTGAGGCCCTGGTAAGTCTGGCCCTCCTCCGCCAGGCGTCGGCGCAAGGTGGACGCGGACACGCACAATTGCTGGGCCAGGGCCTCGGTTTCCGGCCATTGTTCGGCAGGCAACTGCCGCAGGTCGTGGCGGATACGGCTGGCCAGGCTTTGCGGGTTGCGGTACTTGACCAGGATGTTGGCTGGGGCCTGGGCCAGGAAGCGCTTGAGCTCATCAGCGTTGCGCCTGATCGGCAGGTCGAGGCATTCAGCCGCGAAAATCATCCGGGTACGCGGCCGGTCAAAGCGCAGGTTCTGGGAAAACATCACCCGATAGTCGTCGCAGAAATCCGGCGCCGGGCAGCGCAGTTCGACGGAGAGAATGGGAATGCGTCGCCCGGCCAGCCAGCAGGCCACGCCATGGACGATCATCCAGTAGGTGAAATAGGTAAAGGCCCGGCGCGGCTCCTGATCGTCTTCCAGCAGCACGATCTCTGCCAGGCTTTGCTGGCGCACCCACTGGGCCGGCAGGTGTTCGAGCATCAGTGACAGAAACCCCAGCCCCGCCGTCAAGCCGCTCGCCAGCGTGGGCTGGGCCATGGCGCATTGGCAGAGAAACGCCAGGCTGCCGGACTTGAGCTTGCGCGGGTCCATGCCAAAAAACTCGTCATCCAGGCGCCGGGCGAGCAAACGCCAGAGCCGCGCATAGGCATGGGCCGGGACCCGTGCCTGGGCGTCGTCGAGCAACGCAGGGTCTATGCCTACCTTGTTCAGGACCTCATCGGTAGCCGCGCCGGGGGCGCAGCTTTGCAGCAGCGCCTCACGCACCAACTGGATGGAGATGGTGTCTTTTTTCGACATGGCGCGGGTGTTCACAGGATCCGGTAAAGCAGCCGTTCTATCCGCACCCGGCTGACCCGTTTCAAGAACCTGGCCACGGCGTCGGGGTAATCCGGCAGGGTTTCCAGGTCCAGGTAACGTTCGATCCGGCGAGTGTGGCGGTAGATCTGTTCAAGCTCGGCCTGGCGCGGCGCCAGCAACTCGCCCTTGGGGTCGTCCAGCAACAGCGCGTTTTCCAGGTCCAGGCGAAAGGCCCGTGGATTGAGGTTATTGCCGGTCAGCAAGGTGTAGCGCTCATCGACCCACATACCCTTGAGGTGATAGGTGTTGTCCCCGTCACGCCACAGGTGCAGGTTCAACTGGCCGCTGTCGATAGCGCGCTGATGGCGTTTGGCGAAGCGCCGCAGGCTGATTTCGTAGAGGTATGGCAGCGCCGCGATGATCTTGAACGGTTCGCTTGGTGGAATGTAGAAGTCGTTGGCGGTCTTGTCGCCGACGATGATGTCGATCTTGACCCCACGGGCCAAGGCGCGATTGAGCTCCCGGGTCACCGCCAGGGGCAGGTTGAAATACGGTGTGCAAATGGTCAATTGCTGGCGACTGCTGGCGATCAGTTCACCGATCACTCGGCTCAGCGGATTGTTCTTGCCCACGCCCAGCAACGGGCTTACCGACAGGCCACTCTTGTCGAGGCTGCCAACGCTGGTGTCATAGGTCGCGTACTTGAGGCGACTGCGCAAGTCGCCGATATCCTTGCGCAAACTGCGGGTGCTGGGCAGGTTCGGCAGGTCCAGGCGGTGCACGGCCCTGGAGGTGATCAGGCCGTGCTGCACCAGGTGATGCATCGAATCGGCCAGTGCCGTGTTCTGCAGCAGGTGATAGCGGTCGTAGCGGTATTTGTCGAACTTGTGCAGGTAGACGTTATTCAGGCTGGCGCCGCTGTAGAGCACACAGTCGTCAATCACGAAGCCTTTCAAGTGCAGCACGCCGAACAGCTCGCGGGTCTGCACCGGCACGCCGTAGATCGGCACTTCGCTGGCATGGGTACGAGTCTGTTCCTGGTACCACGCCGAGTTGCCCGGCTGCTTCTTGGCGCCGATCAGCCCGCGCTGGGCCCGCAGCCAGTCCACCACCACGACCACATCCAGCTCCGGACGCGCGGCCTTGGCGGCATGCAGGGCATCGAGGATTTCCTGGCCGGCCTCGTCCTGTTGCAGGTACAGCGCGACGATGTAGATGCGCTGGGTGGCCTGGGCGATTTTCTCCAGCAGGCAACGGCGGAATTGGGCAGCGCCATCGAGGATGGTCACCGCGTCGGCGGTCAGTGCAAAGCTGCGCAGCTTGGGCAGCAGGGAGCGTTTGAAAAGCGACGGCATAGGGCTCGCAAAAGGTCGATTCCGAAGAACGGATGAGCTTACACCATGGATGGGTTTGGGTCTTCCTGTCCTCAAGAAAAAAAGATTTGACCAAGGAGAACGATCATTCTACTTTTATCTCATGAACGAAATCACTGGTAATGAAACACGAGACATCATCCTCGATGTCGCCGAAAAGTTGATCTATAAAAGTGGCATCGCCGCCACCGGCATGGACCTTCTGGTGAAAACCGCCGGCGTCTCCAGAAAGAGTGTCTATCGCTACTTCGCCAACAAGGACGAGCTGATCGTGGCCGCCCTCAAGCGGCGGGACGAGCGCTGGATGCACTGGTTCAGCAGCGAAGTGGACAAGGCGCCCACGCCAACTGCGCGGCTGCTCAACCTGTTCACCGTGCTCAAGGGCTGGTTCGACAGCGAGGGTTTCCGCGGCTGTGCATTCATCAACACCAGTGGCGAAACCGGTGATCCACAGAATCCGGTCCGCCAGGTGGCGAAGCTGCACAAACAGAAGTTGCTCGATTACGTCACCCGGCTGTGCGTCGAACAAGGTGTCCAGAACCCGGACGCACTGGCCCGCCAGCTGCTGATCCTGATTGACGGCGCCATTACGGTGGCGCTGGTCATGGGCGACCACAGCGCGGCTGACGACGCCCAGGACATGCTCGAAAAACTGCTACACGTCTGACCCGTTGAACCACTGTGCCATTCGTCAATTCACTGGAGATCCGCCATGTCTGCCTCTTCCGAAGTTCGCCCGCCGTTGCCGCCGTTCACTCGTGAATCGGCGATCGAGAAAGTTCGCCTGGCCGAAGACGGCTGGAACTCTCGTGACCCACAGAAAGTATCCTTGGCCTACACGCTGGATACCCAATGGCGCAACCGCGCTGAATTCGTCCATAACCGCGAGGAAGCCAAGGCGTTCCTGACCCGCAAATGGGCCAAGGAGTTGGATTATCGGCTGATCAAGGAGCTTTGGGCCTTCACCGATAACCGCATCGCCGTGCGCTATGCCTACGAATGGCGCGACGACTCGGGCAATTGGTTCCGCTCCTACGGCAATGAAAACTGGGAGTTCGATGAGCAAGGCCTGATGTATAACCGCTACGCCTGCATCAACGATATGCCGATCAAGGAAAGCGAGCGCAAGTTCCGCTGGCCGCTGGGCCGCCGGCCGGATGATCATCCGGGGTTGTCTGAGTTGGGGTTGTAATTCTCTCCATTGAGTACATATCCATTACTGTGGTAACGGCGGCTTAGGGTTCCGCCCTTACGGCGGCTCACTTTTGAGAAGCGCAAAAGTAAGCAAAACGCTTCTGCCCCACCACTCGGTGCCTCGCCTAGGCTCGGCATGCCCTCACTCCGGCATTGCTCCGTGGGCCGCCGCGAAGGGCCATCCATGGCCCAGCGCGGCTAACCCGGCATCCATGCCGGGTTGCCCACTCCACAATGCCTGCGTTCGGCCAGCGTGGTTAACGGGGCGCCCGAGATCAACGTCCACGCCGAGGCGGCCTTATAGCCGACCTGGCTCTCTGGTCGTACTCCGATCCAACTGTGGGAGCGAGCCTGCTCGCGAAGGCGGCCTAACAGCCGACCTGGCTCTCCCGGTTGTACTCCGATCCCATTGTGGGAGCGAGCTTGCTCGCGAAGGCGGCCTAACAGCCGACCTGACTCTCCCGGTTGTACTCCGATCCCACTGTGGGAGCGAGCCTGCTCGCGAAGGCGGCCTGACAGCCGACCTGGCTCTCCCGGTTGTACTCCGATCCCATTGTGGGAGCGAGCTTGCTCGCGAAGGCGGTCTAACAGCCGACCTGGCTCTCCCGGCCGTACCCATCAGCTCTGTGGGAGCAAAGCTTGCTCGCGATGGCGGTGGCAAATCCGACAAAGGTGCAGGATGACTCATCGCTATCACGAGCAAGCTCCCACAGCAGCGCCAGACAAGCGGCCCCTCCAACAGGCTTGACCCACATGCCGCCAGGCATCACATTGCCTGGGCCGGCGATAAGCTCGCTGTTTCGTTGTGCAGCAGATTTTTGTGGAGCCCATGACCGCGTCGATTCCGATCCGTCCCCCCTGCCCGCCCGGCGTCTGCGATTGTGGCCGTGATGCCTTGCTGCAAGCGCCGGGTAGCGACCTGCGCATCCTGTGCCTGAATCGCCAGGAAGAAAAACGCCTGCTTGAGCGCCTGGAGAACATCCAGAGCCTCGATGAACTCCAGCGCCTGCAGCAACGCCTGTACGAAAACCTGGGGATCCGCCTGAGCGTCGAGCCTGGCTACAACGAAGTGCGGACCATGCGCGGCATTGCCATTGAATTTCAGGACCAGCCCGGCCTGTGCCGCAAGATTCGCCAGTCGATTCCCGCCGCCATCCGCCGTGGGCTGGAAAAGCGCCCCGAGATCGCCTGGCGGCTGTTGGATGCCCACGATCTGTTTCGCGATATCTGAACCCAGGCCGCTCCTTCCCTGGAGCAGCACTTCGGCCTAGAAATCCACCGTTGCGGAAAGCAGGTAGGTGCGCGGGGTCGACAGCGTCAAGCCCGCCTCACTGTCATCCGACGCGCCGGCCGAACTCCAGTAGCGCTTGTCTGCCACGTTTTCGATGTTGGCCCGCAGGGTGATGTGTTTTTCGTCGACCTTGAATGCGTAGCGGGCGCCCACGTCGAAACGCTCCCAGGAATCGATTTCCTTGGTGTTGGACTGGTCCAGGTATTGCGAGCTGGAGTAGATGCCGCGGCTGGTCAGGGTCAGGCCCTGTACCGTAGGCACGTCCCACTCGGCGCCAAGGTTGATGTTGTACTTCGGCGTGGCCGGTGCGCGGTTGCCGTCGAAGGTGCCGTTGGTGGTATGGGTCAGTTCGCTGTCGATGTACATAACGCCACCTAGCAAACGGGTTCCCTTCAGCGGTTCGCCAAACACACTCAACTCCACGCCGGTGTTTTCTCGCTTGCCGTTCGGGCCGAAGACACGCGTCGTCGCGTCGGTCGCATAGGCCGGCTGTTTGATCCGAAACAGCGCGGCGGTGACGGCGAATGGGCCGGCATCATACTTGGCGCCCACCTCGACCTGACGGCTGATGAACGGCGGGAAAATCTCATCCTCGTTCACCGATGTCGACGGCGCGATCTTGCCCTGGCTCAGGCCTTCCATGTAGTTGGCATACAACGACAGCCTGTCGGTCGCCTTGAACAAGATGCCGCCCGACGGTGAAACCTTTTCCTCATCGTAGGCGGTGTCGCCCTTGACGTTATTCGTCCAGTCGTCAACTTTCACCCGCTGCCAGCGGGCGCCGAGGGTCAGCAGCAAGCGATCGTCGAACAGCCCCAGGGTGTCGGACAACGTCACGCCACTGAAGCGGTTCTCGGTGTAGACCTTGTCGTCCTGTCGCGTCGGGTTGCTCGGCGTCGGGGTTAGCACCGGGTCATACAGGTTGCTGCGACCGTTGGCGTAACGGGCGCCGCCATTTTCGAAGTCCATGTAGAAATAGCTGGCAGCCAGGTTGAGCTCATGGCTCACCGGTCCGGTATGGAACCAGTTGCGCACCCCGGCCGTGGCCGTGCGGACATTTTCGTCGCGGGTAAAGTCTCGGGGCTGGACGGTGAAGTCACCGGCGTCGTTGGTCACCGAAACGTTGTGCCGAAGGAAGTCGTGGTCGCTTTTGCGCGCCCCCACACCGCCATACAGCATGACGGAATCGTTGACGTCGAATTCAGCGTTCACGGTGCCGAAGGTGTCCTTGGTGCGTGCCTTGCTCCAGGACTGGGCGTAGTTGTCGCGCACATCACTGGCGTGAGGAACCTGGGCATTGGCGCCCACCTGCACGCGTTCCTGGGGCGCGTCGGTGTCACGCTCAGTGCGGCCGATGTCCGTCGAGAGTCGCAGGCGCTCACCGCGAAAATCCAGGCCCAGCACCGCCATCTCGCGGTCCACGCTCTGGTGATCCCACTCGGTGTCGCCCGCCTGCTTCACACCATTGAAGCGAATCCCGAACGTGTCATCTTCACCAAAACGCCGACCGACATCCACGGCACCGCCAAGCTGGTTGTTGGAGGCATAGCTGCCGGTGAACGAGGTGATGGGCTTGTCGGTGGCACGCTTGGGCACCACATTGATCCCGCCCCCCACGCTGCCCCGCGGCGAGATGCCGTTGATGAGCTGGCTCGGGCCCTTGAGGATATCGACGCGTTTGGCCATCTCCATGTCGATCGTGTAGGTCGGCAGGATGCCGTAGAGACCGTTGTACGCAACATCACTGTTGAACAGGCTGAAACCGCGAATGGTGAACTGCTCAAAGCGCCCGCCCGCCGGGTTGGTGGCGCGGACCGACGGGTCGCTGGCGATCAGGTCGCCCAAGGTGCGCGCCTGCTGGTTCTTGACCGCCGCGCTGGTGTAGGTGGTCATGCTGAACGGCGTTTCCATGAAATCCCGCGCGCCCAGCAGGCCTTGCGAACCACGCCGCGCCACCTGACCGCCGGCGTACACCGGGCTGTCCGTCGAAGCCGTGGCGCCGAGAATCGAGGTGGGTGCCAGTTGCAGGCTGCCGCCTTCTGGCGCTGGCATCAGGATGTAGGCCTGCTCACCCACTGTTTGCAATTGCAGGCCCGAGCCCGACAACAGCCGGGCAAACCCCTCCTCGACCGCAAACTCACCCGAAAGCCCGGCGCTGTTGCGACCATTCACCAAGGCCGGATCCACCGACAGGTTGACGCCCGCCAGCCCGGCAAACCGGGTCAACGCCGCGCCGAGGCTGCCGGCCGGCACCTGGTAACTGCGCCGGCCAGCCTCTTCGGCCAGGCTCGATGACGCGAAAAATGGGCTGGCACCCAGGCTCAGCAGGAGGCTCAGGTTCAACAGCGAACGCCGGCCGGCAAAGGCCGGACGCACACGCAAAGGGACAACTGCGGACATTGGAAAGCGCTCTCGTTTTTGTTCAGTTGCCTTGAATGACAAGCGAGACAAAAAAAGGGGACAGGCCTCAGGATTGATTCCTGGCGAAACTTGCAAGGCTACCCCCACCTGTGGCGAGGGAGCTTGCTCCCGCTGGGGTGCGAAGCGCCCCCAAAATGAAGCGAAATGAATCACCTGACACCCCACGGGTCTGGTTTAGGGGTTGCTGCGCAACCCTGCGGGAGCAAGCTCCCTCGCCACAGGGGGTATGACTGCTCGTCTTAGTGCGTTTGACTGATCGACATCAACCGGCCTCAGGCCAGATCTTTGCGAAGCGTCAACGTGACCCAGTAGCGAGTGCGCATGTGCACCTCCAGCGGCAGGCTGGCGGTAAGCAGCGTGAGGATTCGATCGGTGTTGTCCAGGCGGAAGCTGCCGGTGATTCGCAGGGGCTCCAGGGTTTCATCCCAGCGCAACACGCCGGGGCGGTAGCGGCTCAGTTCCCGCAGGAAGTGCCCCAGCGGCTGGTCCTGCGCAACCAATACGCCGTCACGCCAACCCAGCTGTGTCACGTCGAATGCCTTCACTGGCCCCGCGCCAGAAGCCTGGACGTTGACCTGCTGGCCCGCTTCCAAGCTCAGCAATGGACCGCGCCGAGGTTGCAGTTGCGCCGAGCCGCTGACCACCGACACCCGGCAATCGCGCTCGCCCAGGTACACGCAGAGTTCGCCACGGCTGACCGTGATAAGCCCATAAGGTGATTGAACGGACAGTGGCGCGCTCCCGGCGAGTTTAAGCGCCATCTCACCGCGCACCAGCACCAGGCGCCGCGCCTTGAGGTCCAGGTCGACGGCGCTGTCGGTGTTCAGTTGCAGCGCACTGCCATCGACCAGCGACCAGCGCCGTTGCTCGCCCGTGGCGGTGTGCAAGTCAGCGCGCCAAGCCTCCAACGGCAGCTCTCGCCCCAACAACCAAGCGGTCGGGACCAATGCGGCGACGCCCAATGCGCGCTTGAGCACCTCGCGCCGAGCCAGCACTGGGCGGTCCAGGGTTGCCATGCCCAGGGACGCGGGCACTGCGGCAAAACGCTGGCGCAATCGCTGGGCCTTCTGCCAGGCCGCCTCATGATGAGCGCTGCTGTCGCGCCAGCGTTGCAGGGCCGCCGAGTCGAACGCATCCCCGTCGAACTCCATCAGGGTCAACCAGCGAGCCGCCGCGTGCGCCGCTTCGCGGGCTTCGGGTGAAGGGGCTGGGCGCATCAGAAGTCCACCAACAGGCAATGCTCATAGGCCTGGGCCATGTAGCGTTTGACGGTGCGTTCGGAGACTTGCAGGCGTTCGGCGATCTCGCGATAACCCAGGCCTTCAAGCTGGCTCCAGAGAAAAGCCCGTCGCACCAGGGGCGGCAAGCCATCGAGCAATTCGTCCAGGGCTTGCAGGGTTTCCAGCAACAGCCAACGTTGTTCTGGCGACGGCGCACAGGCTTCAGGCAGGCTTGCCAGGGCGTCGAGATACGCCTGTTCCAGATTGCGCCGGGTGTAGAAATTGCTCAGCAGGCGTTTGCTGACGGTCAGCAGATACGCCCGGGGTTCTTGCAGGTCAACCAATGCCTGGGAGCTGGAAAGCACCCGCAGGAAGGTATCCTGACGCAGGTCCGCCGCATCCCAGGCATTGCCCATGCGCCGCCGCAACCAGCCTTCCAGCCAGCTACCGTGGTCACGATACAACGCATGGAGGGAATGCTCCGTCGGCGTTACTGCATCACACATGTCCAGAGCCTGCGCAAAGTGTTAAATGAGACTGATTCTAATTAATGTTCGCGCGTTAATCCAAGCTCTTTATGCAGCGTGTGTCTGAACACGGGATGGAATGGGTGGGGGGCAGGCTCTTGGCGGGCTTTGTAGGAGCTGGCGAAGCCTGCGATCTCTTGATCTTTTGATCTTTCGCTTAAGATTCAAGTGTTTGGGGAAAGATCGCAGACTCGTTGCACTCGACAGCTCCTACACAGCTCCTACGCGGCTCCTACATGGTTCGTAGATGGCTTCAACTGCCCGGGGGGCAATATATGGCGATTATTTGATCCGGTAGTGAAAGGTATTGCGCACCGCCGGTACTGTCACCGCCTTGCCATCGATGATCCGTGGCTGATAACGAAACGTCTGGGCGGCGGCCAGGGACGGTCGGATGAACAAGGGGTGGCAACCGTCGATGACCTTGGGGTTATCGATCCGCCCGTCCGGTGTCACGCTGTATTCCACGGTGCAATCGCCTTCCAGGCCCTTGTCCAGCGCGCGTTGCGGATAATCCGGGGCTTGCTTGCTCAGCGGTTGGTAGCTGCGGCTGTCGGCGACGGCCTGGCGCGCTTGCTCGGCTTGACGTTGCTCGGCGAGTGCTTGTGCCTGCCGGGCCTGGCGCTGTTGTTCGGCGGCCTGCTGCTCGGCGTCTTGCCTGCGTCGTTCGCTTTCCAGGCGTTCGCGCTGCTGTTGGGCCTGTTGCTCGCGCTTTTGCTCCTCGGCCCGTTTGCGGGCCAGGGCCGCCTGTTCCAGTTTCTGTGCCTGGACACGCGGGTCGACAACCGGCTGGGTGGGCGCGGGACGCGGCGCTTCTACCGGCGCCGAGGCCGGCTCGACCGGTGGCGGTGCAACAGGCGCGACAGGGACCGGGGCAAGGGCTTCGGGCGCCGGCGGCAACATCACCAGTTGCGTGCGCAACACCCGGGGCGCCTCGGCGGCTGGCTTCTCCACGCTCCAACCCAGCACCAACAACGCCACCACACCCGCGTGCAAGGCCACGGCGAGCCCCGCCGCCAGGCTGTTTTTCCAAAACCTGCGGCCTGGTGCAGGCACGTTCAAGGCGGGACTGTGCATGATCATCGCCGT
Organism: Pseudomonas brassicacearum; assembly: GCF_918698105.1. GTDB lineage: Bacteria > Pseudomonadota > Gammaproteobacteria > Pseudomonadales > Pseudomonadaceae > Aquipseudomonas > Aquipseudomonas brassicacearum_F. The sequence goes on from NZ_CAKKMI010000112.1 coordinate 10,231, forward strand.
CATTGCGGCGCCTCGGTCACCAGCCCCAGGTTACTCACGCCGCCCTGCTGCAACGCGGCCATGGCGGCAACGACCCGACCGTAATCGGCATGCGCGTCGGCACGGATGTACACCTGGGTATCGCTGCGCTCGGCGACGACCTGCGCCACCTTGGCGCGCATCTGCTCCAGGTCCACGGCGCTGTCGGTCTGGTGGTGGGTGTCCAGCTCATCGCCCAGGTTCCAGTAATAGCCGCCTTCGGCCTTGACCGACAGGGTGAGGATTTGCTGGCGACTGTCGTTGGCCAGTGCTTGGCTGGCGATCTTGGGCAGTTCGATCTTCACCCCCTGGGTCAGCATCGGTGCGGTGACCATGAAAATCACCAGCAGCACCAACATCACGTCGATGTACGGCACCACGTTCATTTCGGCCTTGGGACCGTGCTTGCGTTGTGGCTTGACGAGCATCTGCCCTCTCCTCTCAAGCGGCCGTGGCCAGGTTCACCGGGGCGCCGTGCAGCTTGCGGTGCAGACGCGCCTGTAACTCGTTGCCGAAGGCGTAGTAACGGGTCAACAAGGTCTGGCCGCGAGCGGCAAAACGGTTATAGGCAATCACCGCCGGGATCGCCGCGAACAGGCCGATGGCCGTGGCGATCAACGCTTCGGCAATGCCTGGCGCCACGGTGGAAAGGCTGGCCTGTTGCACTTGGGACAGGCCGATAAAGGCATTCATGATCCCCCAGACGGTGCCGAACAAACCGATGTAGGGGCTGACCGAACCGACGGTGGCGAGAAATTGCAGGCCTTTTTCCAGCTGTATTTCCTGTTCGCTGATCGCCACTTGCAGCGAGCGCTCGACGCCTTCAAGCACCACTTGCGGCGTGCTTGAAGGTTGGTTGAGCTGAGTGAAGGCCAGCACACCCGCCTGGAAAATCGGCGTGATACCACCGTCGTATTCGCGACCCTGTGCGTGCTCCCGATACAGGGGCAGCAGATCCTGGCTGCTGCGAAAGCGCTGCATGAAACCGTTGAGTTGGCGCTCGTTGCGTTGCAGCACGGCGCTGCGCTGGATGATCAAATACCAGCTCAATAACGAGGCCAGCAGCAGCGTGAGCATGACCGCCTTGACCAGCAGACTTGCGTCACTGATCAGGCCCCAGATCGTCATGTGTTCCAGAGTGGCTTGCATGGTTGAAACTCCTGTCTGGCGGTTATTCGATGAAATGTTCGTGACCGGTTGATGACAGCGGCGCTCAAGGCAGGCGCAGCGCTTTCGCCACCTCGGCCCAGGGCACGAACTTGAAGTTCTGGGTCTGCTCGGGCATGCGCTTGCGACCATCCTGGACCACCAGCATGCCTTGGCTCCAAGGCCCGCCGAGGTTCACCGAGGTCACCTCCAGGCCATCGGTTTCCGACGCGCCATCGATGCCCGCGGCCGCGTTCAGACCGACCCGGAAGGCGCCGCGCACGGCATAGGGAGGCTCGGCATCGAGCACCAGGTAGCTGTCGTTGCCCTGGCTGGAGATCACCAGATAATCGTGGCCGTTGGCCTGGTACAAGGCCATGCCCTCGACGTCGGCGTGCAACGACGGGCCAACCTTGATCACACTGTTCAACGTCGCCGGTTGGTCGGCCCGGGCATCCACCGCCCAGACGCCAACGTCCTCTTCACCGAGAAACAAACGTTGGCGCTGCTCATCGGCCACGCAACCTTCGGGCTGGCTGTCGACGCTGAACTGGCGCACCAACTCGCCCTTCACCACACCGTCCGGCGCGCTCAGGCGGTACTGCACGAAGCGTCCGTCCTTGCCGTTGGCGAAGGCATACAGTTCGCCTTCGGCCGGCTGGTACAGGCAGATGCCGTAGATTTCCTTCAATGACGTCGCGATCTCACCGGCTTCGCGCAACTCGCCGCTGGTGCGGTCGATGCTGAACAGGCTCAAGCTGTTGCGATCGCGGTTGCTGGCCACGGCCAGGTCGACGGTTTGCGTGCCCAGCTTGAAGTTCGCCCGCACATCGACGTTATTCAGGCGCCCGACCGCCAGTTCCTGCTGCAACTTGCCTTGCAGGTCATAGGCCAGCAGGCCTTGCTTCTTGTTGGTGCCCAGCACCCGGCTCAGCCCGGGCGTCGTCGGATGCACCCAGATCGCCGGGTCATCGGCGGCATCGCCCTGGCGGGCCACCGGCTCACTCTGGGCGATGGCAGCCACAGTGGGCAGTACCGGCGGCAAGGGCACTGGCGTGGGTTGCCAGCTGATTTCGCCTTGGTACAGGTGCCCGTTGTCATCGTCGCGCAGCAGCACTTCGATGCCACGTTTCGTCAGTCGCGCTGTGAGGTTTTCCGGTTCCTTCAGGCCCGTCAGGGCTAGCTTCGCACGTGACGTCCAGCCCTCGGCGCCTTGCTGATACAGGTGCAGTTGCGCGGCCTCGGGATCAAGGCCCAGCACGCCGCCAGGCAACACCGCCATGGCGCCGGCCGCCTGCTGAATGTCGCCGAACGGTGCACGCATCGCCACGGGAACCCTGACGGTCTCGGCCTCAGAGGACGCCGGATAGGCCCACCAACCCACCCGTTCCTCGTTAACGAACAATTGATTCGCGCTGTCCTGCACCTGGCAGGTCTTGGCGTCCGGCGGCAATGGCAGGCCGCGCACCCGTTGCGCGCTGTCGCTCAGGCGCTCGCCATTGCCTACCAGCCATTGCTCGCCCTTGCCCTCCTCGCCGACCAGGAACACAAACAGGTTGCTCGCCTCGTCGCGATACAGGCACAGGCCGTTGACCGGGAAATCCCGCGTGGGCAGGTACACCGGCACGCCCCACTGACCTTTGTGTGGATCGAGGCTGACGATCAGCGCTTGCTGGCGTGTACTGTCGAGGCTGGCGACCCACACGTTCGCGCCTTGGGCACGGCTATCGACACCTTCGAAGGTGCCCTTCAGGCGCGTCAGTTCGCGACCCTGGGCATCGAGCAAGAACAAACCTTCGCGGGCACTGGCCAGTCGCTCGGTCGTTGAAGGGCCAGGCAGGAATGCCAGGGCGTTGATCGACAGTTGCTCGGCTTGAGACCAGGGTTGCAGCGTTAGCTTGGGCGCTGGGGCAGCCGCCAGGGCGGCGGCTGATGTCAGGCTGATCGCCATCGCCAACAGGTAGCGCTTGGGTAAGAAAAACATCGTGTTCAACGGGAAAATCCTTGTCATTGAGCTGAACTCAGAAATGGCATGCTCGCGATTCAGAAATGGGTAAAGGTCAGCCCCAGCTTGTAAGTCGGGCCGTACTCTTCGTACTGGCCGTTGTAGGAACGGTGGCCGGTGTAGACGAAATAGGGTTCGTCGGTGAGGTTCTGGGCTTCCAGGCTGACTTGCAGGTTCTTGGTCAGCGAATAGCGCGCGCTGAAATCGACGAAGGTCTGGGCGTCGACGTGCAGGTCATGGTCGCGGTCGCCGATGGACGCCAGCTCGAACAGGTAGGCCGACTTGTAGTTGGCCGACAACCGCAGGCTCAGCTTGTCGTTTTCCCAACCCAGCATCAGGTTGCCGACCGTGTCCGACTGGTTCGGCAAGTCGATGCTGCGTTTGCGCTGGGTACCACTGGCCTGGTCGAAGCCTTCGATCTCGGCGTCCGAACGGCTGAAGGTGGTGTTGGCGCCGAGCAGCAGGCCGTTCCAGGGCGCAGGCAGCCAGTCGAATTTTTGCGAGTAGGCCAATTCCAGGCCATACAGCTTGGCGCTGTCGCCGTTGGCGTAGCTGTGGGCTTCTGAAAAATCGGTCCAGGCGCCCGTGCCGGCCAGGTCGGTGTTGTAGACGAAGTTCTTGATGTCCTTGTAGAACACGAAGGCCGAGACCGTGCCGGCGTGGCCCATGAAGTGCTCGATGCCCAGGTCCAGGTTGCTCGATTCCAGCGGCTTGAGCTCCGGGTTGCCGAAGGTGGCCTCGTCATCGTCGATGACAAAACCCGGCGCCAGTTGCCCAAAGGTCGGACGCACCACGGATTTGGTCCAGGCCGCACGCACCTGGGTGTTCTTGTCCAGTTGATAGCGTGCGTGCAGGCCCGGCAACCAGTGGTGATACTTGCGGCGGGTCTCGGTGTCGGTGAAGACGCCGTCGGTGGCGCCGGTGCCCTTGGCGTCGAACTCGGTGCCTTCGTAGCGCATGCCGGCGATGAAGCGCCAGTCATCGATATCGACGGTGTTCATCAGGTATCCGGCATTGATGTCCTCGCTCATCTTGAAGTCGTTGACTCGCGACTCCTGCTCGTCAAAAAACTCATCGCGATTCAGACCGCCCAGCAGCTGCTTGATGGCATCGGCGCTGATGCCTGGGCCGAAGCGGCCGAGGCGATAGTCCACGTTGCCTTTCTGGAACTGCCCAAGGTTCAACTGCTCGTCGGTAAATCCCAAGTCGTCGAAATCCTTGTAGACCCAGGCATTGAGGTCGTTGTCCTTGTTACGTCGACTGACTTTGCCACCGAACTTGACCTGGGACGCATAGCCACGCAGGTCATAGTCCCGGGCCAGGTCCAGGCGCAGGTTTTTCTCGGTGTCGGTGGTCTTCTGTTCTTCCCAATCCACCTTGTCGAGGCTGAAGTTGGCCGGATCGTAGAACCCCGAGCCGATGATCGGCCGCGGTTTGTCGTTGTCGTAGAAGCCGCCGTTGAAACCGTCGATGCCTTCGAAAGTGGCGCCGGCGATGTGGCCGGGGCTGTCTTCGCTGGATTGGCTATAGCCGCCCTGACCGCTCAGGGTCCAGAGCCCGAACAGGCGTTCGCCACCGAGCACGTAGGATTGGATCTCCTGGGTTTCTTCACGTTGCTTGAGTTTGCGCTTGCCTTCGGCATCCCCCAATTCGCCGGCGGCTTGCGGGTCTTCGAAGGCAATGCTGGCGGCGTTGCGGGTTTCGCTGTCCTTGTAGCGGCTGTACAGCGTGCGCAGGTAATAGCTGCTGAAATCATTGGGCTTGTAGTCGAAGTTCAACCCGCCACCGGCTCGCTCGCGACGGATGTCGTAGTCGCGCTGTTCGAACTCTTCGAGGCGCGAGCCTTGCTCGAAATCCCAGGCGCCGCCGGTTTCGACGTTGTCCGAACCGAAGTCGCGCTTCTGCCAGCTCAGCGCCGCGGCCACGCCGAAGTTGTCGATGCCGTCGCCGAGGCTGAAACGGTCACTGACGGCGCCGGAGAATTTCGGGCTGGTCTGGCGGGTGTTCTTGTCATAGCTGGCTTCGCTGCTGCCGGTGTAGAACAGGCCCTTGTGGTCGAAGGCCGAGAGGCTCTTGACGTCCACCGTGCCGCCCAGGGAATTGGCGTCCATGTCCGGCGTCAGGGTCTTGATCACCGACAACGATTGCACCAGCTCCGAGGGCAACACATCCAGGGCAACGGCCCGACGCTCGCTTTCCGGGGCCGGTACCAGCGTGCCGTTGATGGTCACGCTGTTGAGGTCCGGTCCCAGGCCGCGCACGCTGACAAACCGGCCTTCACCCTGGTCGCGTTCGACGCTGACACCGGGCAGGCGCTGCACCGCTTCAGCGACGTTTTCATCCGGCAACTGCGCCACGCCGTCGGCATGCACCACGCTCTTGATGCTGTCGGCGCTGCGCTGTTCCTTGAGGGCCTGATCGATACTGGCCGCCTGGCCGACCACTTCAACGTGTTCAGTGGCCGCCTGCTCGGCGGCGCTCAGTCGCTCACTGGCAATGGCCATCGCCAATGCGGTGAATGTGAAACCGACGAGCCCGGCAGTGCTTGTGCGGTGATACATGGTGGTCCTCCCCAGGAATCCGGAAATCCGCCAGGCAATGGCCCGGCAACTGGGAGGGCACGCTAGGGG
>NZ_CAKKMI010000113.1:0-16024 GCF_918698105.1 Pseudomonas brassicacearum
GGAGCGAGCTTGCTCGCGATGGCGGTGGGTCAGCTTGCATCCAGATTGAATGTGTCACCGCTATCGCGAGCAAGCTCGCTCCCACATGGGATTCATTTTGTTATTTTCGCATCGCCGTCACTGCCCCAACCCCTTGAGAAACTCCCGGTACAGCGCCGCGGTTTTTCCCGGTCGTTCGACCATGGGCATGTGGCCGATACCGTCCCAGATTTCCACCCGCAGATCGGCGATGCCCTTGCTCCATACCGGCACGCTGCTGACGTCGATCAGCCGGTCCTTGCGCCCCCAGAGTAGCAGCGACGGGGCGCGGATGTCGGCCAGGCGCGGCTCCATCGGCGGGCTGGCGCGAAAGTCGACGAAAATTTCCGCCAATTCATCGCGGCGCTGTTCGTAACGTTCGGCCATTGCCGCCAGCACCACGCTGGGCACCCAGGGCGGGGAGGCCATGGTCATGGCGTAGAACGGCGCGAAATCGTCCCGCGAGTCGACGAGGAACGGGTTATGCCCGGCGGCCAGATGGCGTTCCATGTCACTGGCCTGGGGCGCGGTGACGCCGGCCGGATCGATCAACGCCAGGGTCAGCACGCGCTCGGGCGACGTGGCCGCCAGCCATGCGGCGAGGTATCCGCCCATGGAATTGCCGATCACATGGACCTTGTCCAGACCACAGGCGTCGAGCAACTCGATGACCCGCCGGGCCTGGGTCGGGATGTCATAGCCGCCGCCGGCCTTGAAGCCGGTTTCGCCGTGGCCGGCCAGGTCGGGCACCACCACCCGGTAGTCGCCGACAAAATGCCGGGCAAAGCGCAGCCAGAGATTCTTGTCGGCGCTGTAGCCATGCAGCATCAGGATGCTGCCGGACGCTTCATAGGGCCCGCCTTGCCAGGTCGATACGGTCATCTCGCTGATGGGGACGGTGATCTTGTGCAAACGGTAGAGACGTGCCTCCAGCGCCATGCTCACGTCGTACAGCACATGGCCGATGCCTGGATACGTCAACCAACTCCAGGCGATAAACACGGCAAGGACTACCCACAACACCAGCATGTTTTGCCCTCCAGGGGTCAGGACAGAATGTGATCGGCCAGTCTGAGCCGACGGGTCAGATACGCTTAAGTGAAGCTGAAACCCGAGCACATCGCGATGACATGGCGCATTTGCTTTGCTACTTGCTATGACAGCCGCCGGATGACTCATGTATAGCCAAGATCCGCGGCATGGCCCGACATTTGATCGAGAATAAATAGCCCTTCATTCAGTGGTGGCTATTTGATGCCGCCCTGATAGACTCCGAGCTACCCCCCGTCCCAATGACCTGGGAAACCCGCGGTGCAGAGGCTTCTATGCAAAAAACGGGAAAAAAGGGACGGACGCTGGCCAGGAGGCTTTATATATCGCGCATTCTGGGCCTGTCGCTGGGGTTACTGTTGGTGAGTGCTGCCATCTTTCCCCTCGAACCGGCACCGTGGGTCTGGGGTTTCATGCTGTTCAACGGCCTGCTCTGGCCACACGTGTCCTATTGGTGGGCCCGGCGCTGCTCGAGGCCGTACCAAGCCGAACACATCAATTTATTGATCGATGCGGCGCTTGGCGGCTTCTGGGTCGCGGCAATGCAGTTCAACCCACTGCCTACAGCCGTCACGCTGGCGATGATGGCGATGAACAACGTCGCCATTGGCGGCCTGCGCTTTTTGTTTGTCGGAGCGATTGCCCAAGCGGCAGGTATTTTTGTCGGCGAAATGATCTTCCCATTGACCAGCGTGCCCATGACCAGCCCGGCGCAGCTCTACGCCTGTTTACCCCTGCTGTGCCTGTATCCGATGGCGCTGGGTTGGTTCTGCTTTCGCCAGGCCTTCGCCCTGGGCCTGCAAAAGCGCGAGTTGCTGGCCCTGAGTCGCACCGACAGTCTGACCGGCTTGCTTAACCATGGCGCCTGGAAAGATCGTCTCAACGAGGAGTTCCAGCGTTGCCTGCGTCACCCGAATGACGGGGCCGGGCGTGGCGCGATTGCGCTGATCGACATCGATCATTTCAAAGCCATCAATGACACCTATGGCCATGTTGCCGGAGACATCGTGCTGCGCCAGCTTGGCAAGATGCTCAAGCAAAACCTGCGCGCCGCCGATGTGGTCGGGCGTTATGGCGGGGACGAGTTCTGTGTGATTCTGCCGGACCTGACGCTTCACAACGCCGTGCAGGCCATGGACGGGTTGCGCGAGCGCTTTGCGACGCTCAGCTATGAACAGAACCCGGCGCTGAAGGTGAGCCTGAGCATTGGCCTGGCGGCCTTCAACCCGGCCTATGGCGATGCGACCCATTGGCTCAATGATGCCGACCAGGCGCTTTACGAGGCCAAGACCAGCGGGCGCAACCGGGTCACGTGTTACCGGCATCGGCAAGCGATGGAGGAATCGGCCATTTCCCCCTGAGGTGGCCACCTGCGGTCTAGAGCCTTGACCCATTGTCGGGTAGGGTGCCTATGGCACTCTTTCGATACGGAACAAGGATGAAATCATGATGATGACCGCTCTTCGCTCCCGTTTGGCCGTCAGTCTTGGCCTGAGCCTGGCCCTCGGCGCCTTTGCTCCCGTTGCTTTCGCGCAGCCCCATCAACAAGTCCTGAGCGACGCCGAACAGTACAAGGGCGAGGCCCTGAAACTGCTCGAACGTTTGGTGAACATCGACTCCGGCTCAGGCTATGTGCCGGGGTTGACCCAGGTCGGTGACATTGCCATCGATGAATTGACGAAGTTGGGCGCCACCATCGAAAAAGTGCCTAACTCGGACGGCACCCAGCACATCCTGGCGACCCTCAAGGGCACCGGCAAGGCAAAAATCCTGCTGATGGCCCACATGGACACGGTGTTCAAGGAAGGCTCGGCCGCCGAGCGTCCCTTCCACATCAAGGATGGCCGGGCCTACGGGCCGGGGGTAATGGACGACAAGGGCGGCATCGTCGCCGGGATCTACGCCTTGAAGGTACTCAAGAACCTGGACTTCAAGAATTACGCGCAGATTACTTTCCTGCTCGACGCCAGCGAAGAAACCGGCTCGGACGCCGCCACCGACCTGATCAAGAAAACCGCCAAGGCCCATGACGTGACGCTCAACCTCGAACCGGGTCGCCCGGCCGACGGCTTGGTGGTCTGGCGCAAGGGCAGCGCCACGGCGCTGGTGGAGGTCAAGGGCAAGGCGTCCCACGCCGGTGTCGCGCCGGAACTGGGGCGCAATGCGGCGATGGAAGCGGCGCACCAGATTCTGCAACTGGGCAAGCTCGGCGACGCGGAAAAGAAAACCACCATCAACTTCACGGTGATCAAGGCCGGCGACCGGACCAACGTGATCCCCGACCAGGCGAGCGCCAAGGCGGATGTGCGGGCGGCGGTGCCGGAAGAGTTCGACCGCATCGAAAAAGACCTGGCCCGGGTGTCGCAGGACAAGTTGATCGCCGACACCGAAGTCACCACCAGCCTCAAGCGCGGCCTGCCACCGATGCCGCAGACGGCGGAGTCGGACCGGTTGATGGCCATGGCCCAAGGCATCTATGGCGAATTGGGGCGCAAACTCACTGAAGAAGGCAGCGGTGGGGCGGCGGATGCCAGCCTGTCAGCCGGGGTTGGTACGCCGACGTTGGATGGCTTCGGCATCGTGGGCGGCAACATCCATACACCGGAGGAATACGCCGAAGTCGAGAGCGTGGTGCCGCGAATTTATCTGTTGTCGCGGATGATCATGGAGTTGGCGGGGCGGTAAAGCGCTATGTCGTCCTGTGGGAGCGAGCTTGCTCGCGAAAGCGATCTGTCTGTCGATCAAGTGTTGACTGACACACAGCCTTCGCGAGCAAGCTCGCTCCCACAGGGGAATGTGCTGCAGCGGCTAGCGCGCTTCGACGTTGTCCAGCGCGCGGTTTGCCAGTTGCCCACTCAATTCGATCAATTGGTGGATGCCCAGGACAATGTGGCGTCTTGAGCCTTCCAGGTCGAAGGCCAGGTCGCTGAGCATGGCGTTGGCCGAGGCCAGGGTTTCGCTGAGGTTGGCGAGTAGGGATTCGGTGTCGACACCATTGGCGACCGTGAAGAGTTGGCCGGCATCAGCCTCGGGTTTGCTGGGTTTGGGCTTGAGGTAGTGGTCGAGGATGCGGTCGGCGGCTTTGTCGAACGCTTTTGAGTTGGTTGGATCGGTGTCCGGCGGGTTGGGTGTTGGTTTGAACATAGATGAAACTCCAGATAAGAAATTGGAGCCATCACTCTCGCTACCAAACGAAGGGTGGTGGCCATACGAAGGTTGGTAGACCGGTTACCTGGCAACCCGGCGCGTCCGAGAACGCCCTGCGCATGACCACCATAAAACAGAGGACGTAGAAGTCCCTTGCATCAGGATGCACGTGCGCCAGGAAACCGGGCTACCAAACCCGATCGCTGATTCGTCAGCGACCCGGAAACGATAAAGCCCTGGCCCCAAGGCGCACAAGCCGGCGGATTCTGGCGTAGTTGTAGGTAATGGCGCAAGACGATGGAGTTTGGTCCTACACCGAAACCAATGCGATAAACGCTGAGCTTTTGTGGCGAGGGAGCTTGCTCCCGCTCGGCTGCGCAGCAGTCGTAAAACCGGCTGGCGCGATTTGCCTGGGGGACCGCGTCAGCTCATATTGGGGCGGCTGCGCCACCCAGCGGGAGCGAGCTCCCTCGCCACAAAAGCGGGTTCGCTTTTTGAGGGCGTCGTTTCTAGTAAACCCAAACCTCAACCCGCCGATTCCTGACCCGCCCTTCATCCTCGCTGTTGGCCGCCACCGGCATCAATGCGCCGAACCCCCGTACCTCTCGAAGCGCGACGCCGTATTTGACCAATTCGCGCCGCACCGCCATGGCCCGCAGTTTGGACAACAGGTCGGCCCGCGCCGGGTTGTCCTTGGCGTCACCAAAACCCACCAATGTCACGCGCCGGTCGGTTTTGCCGTGCTGCTTTATATAGTCGAGCACGCGGCCCAGGTCCTGGTGGGCCTTGTTGTCCAGGCTGGCGCTGCCTTCTTCGAAGCGGAAGTTCACGCTCAAGCGTTGGGCGTGGCGGCTCAAGGCCTGGTAACCCTCGGGCATCAGTGCATTTGGTGTGACGGCCATGGCCTGGACGGTCTGGGCGATGAACCCATTGGCGGCGACGATGGCCTGGCCCTGCTCGCTTTGGGTGAACGCCACCAGTGCCTCGGCCCACGGGTTGGTTGCCTGGGGTGGCAAATAAAAGAACAGGCGCCGGGACAAGGGGTAGTCCTCGGTGGCGATCAGGTTGTTCAACGGCAACATGGGTTGGGAATCACCGTCGACAATCGCCAGCGCCTTGGCCTGGCGCACATAGGGCAAACCGATGAAGCCGATGCCCTGCGGGTCCTGGCTGACAGCGTCGGACAACTGTTCGCTGGATTCGAAGCGCCGTGCTGTAGGATCCAGCCGTTTTCCCTGTCGGCTAAGGACCAGTTCCTTGAAGGTATCGTAGGTGCCGGACTGTTCATCCCGGGCATACAGATGAATCGGCCCACCGACACTGCCGACGGCTTCCCAGGTTTTCGCCTCGCCACTGAATATTCGTGCCAGTTGCACGGTATCGAGCTGACGCAACGGGTTCTGCGGATGAAGAATAATCGCCAGGCCATCGATGGCAATGACTTGCTCGGCGGTGGGACTTTTCAGGTCACCCAGGGACGACAGTTCCTTCAGCTCGCTGTCCTTGATCGGTCGCGAAGAGGCGGCCAGGTCGGCGTTGCCCTGCTTGAGGGCGGTGAAACCGGTGCTGGAGCCGTGGGCGGCAATGTCGACCTCTACTCGCCGACCGTCAGTGGTCTGGCCGACGATGCGCTGCTCATTGTCCCTGCCGGTGATTTCGGCGCTCACTTTGAGCAACCCCTGGTTTTCCATCAGCCCTTTGACCAGTGCCGGGCCGAGCGTTGCCCCTATGGTATTGGAGCCTTGAAGGCGCAGGGCCGGGCCGGATTCTGGAAGAGGCAAGCCGGGAACAGGCTCGCGTTCAGCGCAGATCGCCAACGGCAGCCACAACGCCATTATCCAGACCACGCACAGACGCATGCCGACACCTTCAGAACCCAGGGAAGTGCCAGGAGAATAAGTCAGGCAGATGACTAAACGATGACAGGGTGATTGCGTTCTTAAGCGCCGGACTCCATTGCTGCCAGCTCGGTCACCAGATGTTCGATCAACGCCCTCACGCGCTTGGGTTGGACGCGGGCAGTCGGGTAGACGATCTGCAGTAGCGTGCTGCCGGCTGTGAACTCCGTGAGCAACTCCACCAACCGCCCGCTCTTGAGATCGTCGCGCACATCCCAGATCGACTTGAGACTGATGCCGTGTCCCTCCAGGCACCACTGGCGTACGAGGCCGCCGTCATTGGCGATTCGCCGACCCTGGACCAACACGCGATGCACCTCGCCGCGTCGGCTGAAGGTCCATTCCCGCGCCGCATTGATGCCCAGGCGCATTACCAGGCATTCGTGTCGGGTCAGTTCGGTGGGGTGCGTTGGCGTGCCATGACGCGCCAGATAAGTGGGCGCGGCACAGACCACGCGACGGTTTTCCCCCAAGGGCCTGGCGCGCAGTGAGCTGTCGGCCAAGGCGCCATAGCGAATGGCGAAATCGAGCCCCTGGCTGACCAGGTCCACGTAGCCGTCGCCCAGGTCCAAATCCAGGCTGACATCCGGATGCTCGTCGAGAAATTGCGACAGGATAGGGTCGATGTATTGGCGTCCCAAATCTTGCGGGGCACTCATGCGAATCGGCCCGCTGAGGGTTTGGGTGCCGGCGCGAATGCTGCTGTGCAGCTCGCCGGCTTCGGCCAGCAACCGGCGGCCCCCTTCGACCAGCAACTTGCCTTCGTCGGTCAGGCTGATCGCACGCGTGGTGCGATTGAGCAGGGTGGCGCCGTAGTAGGTTTCCAGGGTGACGAGCCGTTCCGAGACCGAAGCGGGGGACAGCCCCACCTCCCGGCCGGCAGCAGAGAGTCCACCTTTCTCAACGATGAGTAGAAAAAGCTCGAGGTTCTTCAGGAACATTATTCGGTAATTCCGAAATGTATTTTCGCCAGTGGATCAATTATCAGGAAAACGCGCAAGGCATACCTTAGTGCCTCAGACGATTGCACTTCAGCGTTTTTTCCAGGAGTCCGCCATGGCCATTTCCGAGGTACCCGATGCTACTCACAACCCCGAACGCAGGACCTTCCTGGCCCAGGCGAGCGCTGGTGCTGCGTTGCTGGCGGCGGGGGACCTGTTGACGACAGGCGCGGCGCAGGCCGGCATCTCGACAAAAGCCGTCGGCGCTTCCAGGAGTGGTTTCTGGCCGGGCGACACCCGCTTGGTGATTTCGATTTCCATGCAATTCGAAGCCGGAGGGCAACCGCCCAAGGGGACCGACAGCCCGTTTCCCCCAGTGGATTTCCCTGACAGTGTCCCCTCCGATCCGGCGACCAATACCTGGTTTGCCTACGGCTATCGGGAAGGTATCCCACGCATGCTGGATTTGTGGGACCGCCATGACGTAAAGGTCACGTCCCATATGATCGGCGAAGCGGCGCGGCGCCAGCCGTCCCTGGCACGGGAGATCGTTGCGCGCGGTCACGAAGCGGCCGGCCATGGCCCGCGTTGGAGTTCGCAGTTTGCGATGAGTCGCGAGGAGGAACGGACGTTCCTGCGCCAGGCCGCCCAGATGGTGCAGGAGGTCACCGGGCAGCCGGTCACCGGTTACAACTGCAACTGGTTGCGCCGGGGGCCCAATACCTTGGCGTTGCTGCAGGAGCTGGGCTACCTCTACCACATCGATGACGTCAGCCGCGACGAGCCCTTCATCGAATCGGTCAACGGCAAGGACTTCGCAGTGGTCCCCTACACATTGCGCAATAACGACATCGTGCTGATCGAAGGCCGGCATTACTCGCCCCAGGCCTTTCTGGAGCAGGTAAAGCTCGATTTCGACCAGCTCTACGAAGAAGCCGGCACACGGCGGCGAATGATGTCGATCAGCGCCCATGACCGCATCAGCGGCACGCCGCAAATGGTGCGGGTCTGGGATGAGTTCCTGCGTTACGCCAAAAGCCACCCGGGCGTGACGTTCATGCGCAAGGACGATATTGCCCGCTACACCCTCGCCAGTGCGCTGTCGGTGCGTGAAGCCGAAACGCTCTGAAGCCTTTTTACAAAACCGGGCCCCGGCCCTTGATCGACCCGAAGGAACCTACCATGCCGTTCTCATTCCTTGCCCTGCCTGGCGGCTTGCGCCTGGCCGGTTTTTCCCTGGCCCTGGGCCTGTCGCTGGGGGCCTCGGCCGCCACCGATGCGCTCGTGGCGCCCCAGAGTCTGATTGTCGACCAGAGCCTGTCGGCGCAGCAGGCGTCCGCCATGATCCTCGCGGCCCGGCGTTATGACACGTTCTGGCACACCGGAGACGAAGCGCTGGCCCGCGAAGCCCTGGCGCCTGGCTTCATCGACAAGACGCCACCTGCCGGGCGCAAGCAAGGCCCGGAAGGACCGTTACTGGCGTCTCAAGCCTTCCGTGGCGCAGTGCCGGATCTCAGTTGTGTCGTGGAACAGATGTTGGTGGTGGGGGATCGGGTCGTGGTGCACCTGCGCTTTCGCGGCCATTTCACCGGCACCTTTGGCCAGCTCCGGGGCCAGGGCCAACCCGTGGAGTTCATCGCGACGGATATTTATCAGGTCGACCAAGGAAAAATCGTCGCCAACTGGCACATCGAGGACAACTTGAGCCTGTTCAAACAGCTGGGTGCTCTCTGACAGACAGGCTCGCCTGCGGCGAGCCGTTTTGCTAATCAGCCCAATTGCAACCAGATCGGCGCATGGTCCGACGGTTTTTCCATGCCCCGCAGTTCGTAGTCTACGCCCGCGTCCTTGACCCGTGGCAGCAGGCCGTGGGAGGTGAGGATCAGGTCGATGCGCAGGCCGCGCTTGGGCTCGTCCTCGAAGCCGCGGCTGCGGTAGTCGAACCAGCTGAAGCGGTCGGTGACGTTCGGGTTCAGGTGACGGAAGCTGTCCACCAGGCCCCAGTTCTTCAGGCGCGCCATCCATTCGCGTTCTTCCGGCAGGAAGCTGCATTTGCCGGTTTTCAGCCAGCGCTTCATGTTGTCCGGGCCGATACCGATGTCGCAGTCTTCCGGGGAAATGTTCACGTCACCCATCACCACCACCGGCTGGTCGTTGCTGAAGCGGCTTTCCAGCAGTTGCTGCAAATCGCTGTAGAAACGTTCCTTGGCCGGGAATTTGGTTGGGTGGTCGCGGCTTTCACCTTGTGGGAAATAACCGTTCATGATGGTCACCGGCACGCCGTTGGCATCGGCGAAGGTGCCCCAGATGAAGCGTCGCTGGGCGTCCTCGTCGTCGCCCTCGAAACCCTTGTACAGGCTCAGTGGTGCCTGGCGCGAGAGCAGGGCGACGCCGTAGTGGCCCTTTTGCCCGTGGTAATGCACGTGATAGCCCAGGGCTTGCACCTCGGCCAGGGGGAATTGTTCGTCGTGGACCTTGGTTTCCTGCAACCCGATCACGTCCGGCTGGTGTTTCTCGATCAGCGCCGCCAACTGATGGGGGCGGGCGCGCAGCCCGTTGATGTTGAAGGAGACGATCTTCATGGTCGGCTGTCCTGGCAAAACTGCGATGCTAGCTGACATGTCGGAACACGGCCAGCGTGGCAGTAGGACAAATGCGCTGCTAATGTCCTGTGGGTGTAGGAACGATCGCAACCCAATCGGGTTCGTACTCAATAAGAGTGGGGCCTCATCGAGCCTCGCCAAGGAGATCCAACGTCATGCCTGAAACCGCCACCGCCATCGCCGACATCCATATGCTCGACAGTGGTTATTCCCGTGAAGCCCGTTCGTTGCTGTACCAGGCCTATCGCCACGAGCCGACTTTCAGCTACCTGTTCGAATCCGAGCGTCCCGGTTATGAACAGCGGGTACGGGCCACGGTGCGTGAGCTGGTCAAGCAGCATTTTCTCCAGGACCTGCCGGCCATCGGCTTGCTGGTCAACGACCGCCTGATCGGCATCGCCCTGATCGCCCCGCCGCAGCGGCGCCTGGGCATCACCGAAAGCTGGGCCTGGCGCCTGCGCATGGTCTTGAGCACCGGTTTTCGCTGCACCCGGCGCTACCTGGAATACCACGCGGCGGTGCTGGCCTGCCTGCCGTCGGAGGCGGTCCATGTATTGCCGCTGCTGGGCGTGCACCCACAGTTCCAGGGCAAGCATTTCGGCGAACAGTTGCTCGAGGCGGTGCACAACTGGTGCGCGGTGGACGAGCATTCCCAAGGCGTGGTGCTGGACACGGGCAACCCGCGTTACCTTGAGTTTTATAAACGCCAGGGTTACGAGGAAATCGGTGAAGTGGCGGTAGGACCGATCCGCGAACATGTGTTCTTCCACGCCAACCCGCAGGTTCTGCAAAGCGCAACGGCATAGTCGGACGAACTTTTGGGAAATGTCCGGCTCTATCAAGCACCTACGCTCGTGATAGCATCCGCGCCATGAACCTCTCAGGAAGAATGACCAGTGGCGCGCTCCTGCTGTCCCTCAGCTGCGCAGCGCTGGCAAACAGTGAATTGGACGTACGGGTCAAGCCGTCCAACGATGAACTCAAGGCCAACGTAGAAGGTTACATCGGCGGTGTGGGTGATCGTGACGAGGAGGCCTTGCTGCGCTTCAGCCGTGGCGCCGAGGAACAGGCGCGCAAGGCCGCCCAGGCGCTGGGCTACTACCAGCCGCAGATCGACAGTGAGGTCACAGGCGGCAAGGACCCACGCCTGGTGCTGACCATCGACCCCGGCGAGCCGGTGCATTTGCGCAACGTCACCGTGCGCATTGATGGCCCGGCGGCATCGCTCAAAACCTTTCGCGTACCCAGCAACGCCGCCCTCAAGCCCGGCGCGGTGCTCAACCATGGCCGCTATGAAGACGCCAAGCGAATCATCCAGAACCAGGCCTCGCGCTATGGTTTTTTCAGCGGACGTTTCACCCGGCAGAAACTCTTGGTGGATCCCCAGGCGGGCGTCGCCGACATCGAGCTGATCTACGACAGCGGCCCGCGCTATGCCTTGGGGCCGGTGAGTTTTGAAGGCGACACGCCGTTCGACGAAGACCTGCTGCAACGCATGGTGCCGTTCAAGGCCGGCACGGCGTACGACTCCGAACTCATTGCAGAGCTCAACCAGGCACTGCAATCGAGCGGTTATTTCGAAGGCGTCCGGGTGGATGCCGCACCGACGGCGGCCACCGATAACGTGATCCCGGTGGCGGTCAAGCTCGACACGCGCAAGCCGCGCACCATGGGCCTGGGCCTGGGGTTTTCCACCGACGTCGGGCCCAGGGCCAAAGCCAACTGGACGCGCCACTGGGTCAACCCCCAGGGCCACAGCTATGGCTGGGAAGCGGAAGTGTCGGCGCCCCGGCAGAACGTCGGCCTGTGGTACGACGTGCCGCTGGACCCGCCGCTGACTGACAAGCTGCGCTACGCCGGCGGTTATCAATATGAAGAACTGGCCGGCACCGACAGCCTCAGCAAACTGCTCACCGTTGGGCCGGAATGGCACAGCAAGTTGCCCAGCGGCTGGCAGCGGGTGGTGTCGCTCAAATGGCAGCGTGAGGAGTACCGCCTCGGCGACGATGCGGGCCTGAGCACGCTGCTGATGCCGGGCGTGAGTTATTCCTACCTGCGCAGCGACAACCGCATCGATCCGCACAACGGTTACCGCTTGCAGTTCGACACCAAGGTCGCCAAGGAAGGGTTGGGCTCGGACAACAACCTTTTATACGGCACCGCCATGGTCAAGGGCCTGACCACGGTGTTCGACAAGCATCGCTTGCTGGCGCGGGCGCAGATCGGCGGCAGCGCCACCAATGGCTATAAATCCATCCCGCCGTCCCTGCGCTTTTTTGCCGGTGGCGACCAGAGCGTGCGGGGGTACGACTACCAGAGCCTGTCGCCGGAAAACGCCGAGGGCGACCGTATCGGTGGTCGCTACATGGTCGCCGGCAGCCTCGAGTATCAATATTCAATCGCGGAAAAATGGCGGGTGGCGACGTTCATCGACCAGGGCAACTCGTTTAACAGCCTGGAACTGCCGAGCCTCAAGACCGGCGTGGGCGTCGGCGTGCGCTGGGTTTCGCCGGTGGGCCCGATCCGCCTCGACCTGGCCCATGCGATGGACGACGACGGCGGTATCCGATTGCACTTTTCCATGGGGCCCGAGCTGTGACGCGTGGTTTGAAGATAACGCTGCTGGCGCTCGCCGGGGTGCTGGTGGCGCTCGTGCTGGCCTTGGGCATTGTGCTGGGCACGGCATTCGGCAGCCGCTGGGCCCTCGGCCTGGTGCCGGGGCTGACCGTGGAGAATTTCCAGGGCCGGCTGGGCGGGCAGTGGAGCGCCGATCACCTGCTTTGGCAGCAGGACGCCAGTCGGGTGGAAGTGGATCGGCTGATATTCGCCTGGTCGCCGCTGTGCCTGGCACGCATGACCCTGTGCATCGAACAGCTCAAGGCCGACCAGGTCGCCTTGCAATTGCCAGCCTCTGCCGATGAACCGAGCAGCGGCCCGATCAGCTTGCCGGACCTGGATTTGCCACTCGCCATCGAACTGGGCGATGTGCAGGTCGGCAGCCTGTCGTTCAACGGCAGCGAGCAACTCAAGGGCTTGCAACTGGTTGCCCATTGGACCGCCGAGGGCATGCAGATCGATTCGGTGCAATTGCAGCGCGATGAGCTGAGCCTGAAACTCTCCGGCCTGCTGAAGCCGGGCGGCGACTGGCCGTTGAACGCAGAGGGCCGGTTGACCTTGCCGGCGCCGGGCGCCACGCCCTGGGCGCTGGACCTGAAAGTCGACGGCAACCTGCTCAAGACCCTCACCCTCACGGCCGACAGCAGCGGCTACCTGCAAGGCCAATTGAGCGGTGAACTGCAACCGCTGGCGGACAACCTGCCCGCCAAGGTGCGCATCAATGCCGACGGCTTCAAGGCCAGTGCCGATCTGCCCGACACGTTGTTGCTCAATCAACTGGAGTTGACCGGCGAAGGCGATCTGAAGAACGGCTATCAATTGCTCGGCAAGGCGACGCTGCCCGCCGAAAAAGGGCCGGTGGCGTTGTTGCTGCAAGGCACGGTGGACGCCAATGGCGCGCAGATCGCCGGCCTGGATCTGGATGCCGGCGCTCAGCAAAGCCTGAAACTCAGCGGCCAAGTGGACTGGCGCGAAGGCCTGCGCGCCGAGGCGAAAGTCGCCTGGCTGGATTTCCCCTGGCATCGCCTCTATCCGCTGATCGACGAGCCGCAGGTGACGCTGCGCAGCTTCGACGGCGAAGTCTCCTACACCGACGGCCAATACCTGGGCAACTTCCAGGCCGCGCTGGACGGACCCGCCGGGGCCTTCAGCCTGGGCAGCCCGTTCAGCGGCGACCTGACGCAAATCCATTTGCCGCAGCTCAAGCTCGCGGCGGGGCAGGGCAAGGCCGAAGGGCACCTGAGCCTGCAATTTGCCGACGGCATTGCCTGGGATACGGCGCTGCAACTGTCGGCCATCAACCCGGCGTACTGGCTTGGCGAACTGCCCGGAACCCTGGCCGGGCCGTTGCGCAGCAAAGGGATGATGAAGAACGACCGCCTCGACCTCGACGCGGGCCTGGACCTCAAGGGCAAACTGCGGGGCCAGCCAGCGGTGCTTCAGGCCAAGGCCAGCGGCGCTGGCGAGCAGTGGAACCTCAGCGCGCTGGATATTCGCCTGGGGGATAACCGCATCAACGGCAGCGCGAGCCTGCAAGAGAAACTGACCGGCCAGATCGACATCAAGCTCGCGCGCCTGGCTCAGCTCTGGCCGCAATTGCGCGGCCAAGTCGTCGGCCGTGTCGACGTGGCCGGCACGCTCAAGGCCCCCCAAGGCAAGCTCGGCCTGCATGGTACACAACTGGCCTTCCAGGACAACCGCCTGCAAAGCCTGAACCTGGACGCGACCCTCGACAGCGCCCAGCGCGGCAAGCTTGACCTCAAGGCCAGCGGCATTCGCGTCGGCGAAACGTCACTGGGCGTGCTGACGGTCAGCGGCCAGGGCGATATCAAACAGCAGAAGCTCAACCTGGACCTGCAAGGGCCGCAGCTCGACACGACCCTGGCCCTCGATGGCGCGCTCGACCAGGGCAACTGGCGCGGGCGCCTGGCCAGCGGCAACGTGCAGGCCGGCGGTCAAGCCTGGCGCCTGCAAGCCCCGGCGAAACTGGAGCGCCTGGCCGATGGCACGCTCAACGTCGGCGCGCATTGCTGGCGTTCCGGTGAGGCCAGCCTGTGCGGTGAAGACCAGCGGCTGATGCCGGAGCCGAAGCTGCGCTATCACCTCAAGCAATTCCCCATCGAAAGCCTGGCCCAGTGGATGCCCAAGGATTTTGCCTGGCAGGGCCGGCTCAACGCGGACCTGCAACTGGACCTGCCGGCCAGCGGTCCGAATGGCCGGGTCCTGGTGGACGCCAGCGGCGGTACTTTACGGATTCGGGACAAGGAGGGCGATAAGGCGCAGTGGCTGGACTTCCCCTACCAGACCCTGACGCTCAACAGCCGCCTGACCCCCAAGCGCATCGACACCGACCTGAACTTCGTCGGCGCCAGGCTCGGCGAACTGATGCTGCAGGCACAAATCAACCCCATACCGGCCAGCAAACCCATCAGCGGCTCGTTCCGCCTGACCGGCCTGGACCTGTCCGTGGCCCGGCCATTCGTGCCGATGGTGGAAACCCTCACCGGCCACCTGAACGGCAGCGGGACCTTGTCCGGTGGTCTGCTCGCGCCCCAGGTCAACGGCAACCTGGTGCTCAGCGACGGCGAAGTGTCCGGCCCGGAACTGCCGGTCAGCCTCGAAGCCTTGCAGATGCGGGCAACGATTACCGGCGAAGCGGTGCAGCTCAATGGCAATTGGAAAAGTGGCAAGAACGGGCAGGGCAGCCTGAACGGCAACATCGGCTGGGGCGACGCTCTGACGATGAATCTGGCGCTCAAGGGCTCGCAACTGCCAGTCACCGTCGAGCCTTACGCGGTGCTCGACGTGGCGCCGGACCTGAACATCACGATGCATGGCGAGCGGCTTTCCATTGCCGGCAAGGTCCTGGTGCCCAAAGGCGAGATCACCATCCGCGAACTGCCGCCGTCCACCGTCAAGGTTTCGGATGACACGGTGATCGTCGGCCACCAGACCGAAGAGGGCAAGGCGCCGATGGCCATGGCGATGGACATCGACGTGATCGTCGGCCAGGACAAACTCGCGTTCTCGGGTTTCGGCCTGACGGCCAACGTGCAGGGCCAGGTGCACATCGGCGACAACATGGACACCCGCGGCGAACTCTGGCTCAACGACGGTCGTTACCGGGCCTACGGGCAACGGTTGACGGTGCGCCGGGCGCGGCTGCTGTTCGCCGGGCCCATCGACCAGCCCTACCTGGACATCGAAGCGATCCGCCAGACCGACGACGTGATCGCCGGCATCCGCTTGAGCGGCAGCGCCGAGCAACCGACCACGCAAATTTTCTCGGAACCGGCCATGAGCCAGGAGCAGGCGCTGTCCTACCTGGTGCTGGGCCGACCACTGAGCACCACCGGCGAGGACAACAACATGCTCGCCCAGGCGGCGTTGGGCCTGGGGTTGATGGGCAGCTCGGGCGTGACCACCAGCCTGGCCAATAACCTGGGGATCGAGGATTTCCAGCTCGACACCCAGGGCAGCGGCAATGAAACCAGCGTGGTCGCCAGCGGCAACCTGTCGGAAAAACTCAGCCTGCGCTACGGCGTTGGCGTGTTCGAACCGGCCAACACCATCGCCCTGCGCTACAAGCTCAGCAAGAAGGTCTACCTCGAAGCCGCGAGCGGCGTCGCCAGCTCGCTGGACATCTTCTACAAGCGCGATTTCTAACCTTCCCCGAACCCCTGTGGGAGCGAGCTTGCTCGCGATAGCGGTATGACATTCAACACCTCCGTTGATTGACACACCGCTATCG
>NZ_CAKKMI010000114.1:0-15652 GCF_918698105.1 Pseudomonas brassicacearum
CAACCTGACGGCCAATGTCGGGCAGTTGAACAATAGCAGCGGTGAACTCAACAGCTTGAGCAACGTCACGTTGCGGGTCGCCTCGCTGGATAACGTGGCAGGTCTGGTGGTGGCGGGGCAGATGCTCAACATCAACGCCAGCGGTCAGGTGAACAACCGGGGTGGGCGTCTCTCCGCCAGCAAAAGTGTTCAGTTGACCGCCACGTCGCTGGACAATGCGGCAGGCCGATTGCTCAGCGACGGCACGCTCACCGCCAGCATCTCGGCGCAGTTGCTTAATCAGGCCGGATTGTTGTCATCGGCGGGCCTGTTGACCCTTAACGCGGCGAGTCTGGATAACCGCGGCGGTTCGATCGTCAGTCAACAGCGTCTCGATCTGGTCATTGCCCAGGCGTTGAATAACGCAAAAGGCCTGATCGCAGCCAACGGCCTTGAGGTTCGCGCTGCCAGCCTGGACAACAGCGGCGGCAACCTGGGCAGCGATGCGGACCTGACCATCAACGTCGACGGCACGCTGACCAACCTCGATGGCGAAATCTCCAGCGCGGGCCTGACCCGGCTCAACGCGATGGCCCTGAATAACAGCAACGGCCAGGTACTGGGCGACAGCGCCTTGAGCATTGAGCTTGGCGGCGCGCTGGACAACCGCAATGGTGTGCTCGGCTCGGGCAAGGTCGTGGATATCAAGGCGGCCAGCCTGAACAACAGCAACGGCGGCCAATTGATCAGCGACGGCACCCTGAGCGCGCGCATCAGCGGTTTGCTGGACAATCAGAACCAAGGCCAAGTGCTTGCCAAAGGCGCGCTTGACCTGCAAACCGGCCATATTGATAACCGCGGTGGCCGCTTGGCCGGCAATGACCTGCTGACCTTGCGCAGCGATTCGCTCGATAACCGTGGCGGGAACCTGCGCGCCGACAAGGCGCTGCAATTGACGGTCGATCAACTGGATAACCGTGATAACGGCATCATCACGGGCAAAAGCAGCGTCACCTTCGAAGGCTCGCGCCTGGACAACAGCGCGGGTCTGCTGGCCAGCGTCGGCCCGCTGACGTTGAAAGCCGCTGAAGTGCAGAACGGCCTCGGTCGTATCTCCAGCCAAACCGACCTCACCGCTGTGATCGAGACCCTGCAACAACAGGGCGGCGCATTGGTGGCCCAAGGCAATTTGAGCCTGACCGGCAACACATTGGATAACCGTAACGGTGGTTTGGTCGGCACCACAAAAGCGCTGGATCTGCAGGTCGGGCAGATCGACAACCGCGCGGGCGAACTGTCCGCAGGTCTTGGCCTTAAGGTGGGCGGCCAGCGACTGGACAACAGCAATGGCGGCAAACTCATCGCTGGCACTGACCTGGAAGTGAAAGTCGCTGAACTGATCAACCAGAGCAAAGGCCTGCTCCACGCCCAAGGCCACATGACCCTGAGCGGCACCACGCTGGACAACAGCGAAGGCGTGCTCAACAGCCTCAACGGCCTGGTGATCACCCTCGATCACGCGCTGTTGAACCGCAAAGGTTTGATCAGCAGCGAAGGCGAGTTGAGTGTTGACGCAGGCAGCCTCGATAACACCGCGGGCAGCCTGAGCAGCGCCGCCCTGTTGTCGATCATCAGTGCTGGCGCGTTGATCAACCAGGGCGGTTCCATCAGCACCGACGCCGCGTTGACCCTCGCCAGCGCCAGTCTGGATAACAGCCAAAAAGGCCTTATCTCGGGCAAGGCCGCGACCCAAGTCACCACCGGCGCCCTCAACAACAGCCAGGGCGGGCGCCTGACCTCGGGCACTACGCTCACGCTCAACGCCACGCAGGTGAACAACGCCGCAGGCCGTATTGCCAGCAGCCAAGCCCTGACCGCATCGGTCACCGGGCTGGATCAACAGCAAGGTGAACTGTTCAGCAACACCCGCCTGAGCCTGGACCTGAACCACGGTCAGTTGAACAACCAGGGCGGCCTGATTAACGCCACGGGTGCATTGCTGCTGAGCAACCTCAAGGACGTCAACAACCAGGGCGGGGAAATCTCCAGCCAGCAAGCCTTCACACTGACCACGCAAAACCTCGATAACAGCGGCGGTAAATTGCTGAGCAGCCAAGGCCTGATGCTGAGAACCGCCCAGGTGCTCAACAACGCCCGCGGCGTCATCTCGGCAGCGTCTCTGGACAGTCGCAGCGACAGCCTGGACAACAGCGATGGCGTGATCAGCAGTCGAGACCGACTCGATCTGAATGTCGACGCCCTGCTCGACAACCAGCGCGGCTCGTTGATTGCCGACGGTGCGCTGCTGCTGGTCGCTGATCGCCTGGACAACCGTGCCGGGAATATCGCCGGCAAGGCCGGGCTCGATGCCACCCTCGACAGCTTCGACAACCGCCAGGGCACGCTGATCAGCACCGACGCCGTGACGCTGAAGGCAGCCAGCCTCGACAACCGTCAGGCCGGCTTGATCGGCGCGACAAAAGCGCTGGACCTCGACGTTGACGATCTCGACAACCGTGGCGGTGAGCTGTCCGGCAACGCCAATGTCACGCTGGTCAGCCAAAAACTAGACAACAGCGATGGCGGCCAGGTGTTCGCCGGGCAAGCGCTGAAACTGACCGTGGATAAATTGCTCAACCGCACCAAGGGCCTGCTCAGTGCCAAGACCGGGCTGGACCTGGAGGGCGGCGCGCTGGACAACAGCGGCGGTTACCTGATCAGCCAACAGAACCAGCGCATCAATTTGAGCCGTGATCTGCTCAACACCCAAGGCCAGCTCAGCAGTGAAGGCGCGCTGAATGTCAGCGCCGCCAACCTGACCAACACCGGCGGCAGCCTGTCCAGCGCGGCGGACCTGACCCTGCACAGCCTGGGGCGTCTGGACAACCAGGGCGGCGAACTGGTCACCGACGGCGCGTTGCTGCTCACCAGCGCGGCACTGGACAATCGTCAGCAGGGCAACATCAGCGCTAAAGGCGCGGTAAACGTCACCACCGGTGCGTTCGATAACAGCCAGAAAGGACGGCTCAACAGTGGCAGCACACTGAACCTCACCGCCGCCCAGGTCACCAACCAAGAGGGCGGTCGCATCGGCAGCCAAGGCGCGTTGACCGCCTCGGTTTCCGGCCTGGATCAACAGGGCGGTCAGCTGTTCAGCAACACCTCGCTGAGCCTGGACATGAACAACGGCCAGCTCAACAACCAGAGCGGCTTGATCAACGCCCCCGGCACGTTGCTGCTGAAAAACCTCAACGGCGTGAACAACCAGGGCGGTGAAATCTCCAGCGCCCAAGCCCTCACCCTGACGGCTAAAGACCTCAACAACGATGGTGGCCGGCTGCTCAGCAACCAGGGCCTGACCCTGCGCATCGCCCTGGCGCTGAACAACGTCAAAGGCATGATCGGCGCAGCCAGCGTCGATACCCACGCCCAAAGCCTGAACAACAACGGCGGCACGCTCACCAGCCGTGGCAACCTCGTCCTGACGATCGATCAGCAACTGGATAACCAAGCCCAAGGTCTCATCAGCGCCGCGCAGTTGCTCACGCTCAACAGCGGCGACCTGAACAACCAGGGCGGCAGCGTGCTGGCGGGCGGAACCTTGCTTCTCAATGCCATGGCGCTTAGCAACGGCGCCAACGGCCTGATCAATGCCCAGGGTGACCTTACGCTCACTGCCAATGCGCTGGACTCCAGCGACGGCGGCGAAGTGTCGGCCAAGGGCGATATGAACCTGACCCTCGCCGCGCTGACCCAAAACGGCGGGCGCCTGCTGGGCGATCAAGCCGTCACGCTGAACCTGGACAACCATGACCTGAACAATCGCAATGGCTTGATCACCGCTAAAGGTCCGTTGACCATCAACGGCCTGCGCGACCTGAATAATCAGGGCGGTGAAGTTTCCAGCAGCCAGAGCTTCACCCTGGCAGGACGCATCCTCGATAACACGGGCGGCAAGCTGATCAGCAGCGACCTGCTTACCCTCAACGCCACCAGCCTGATCAATCAGAACGGCCTGATCTCTGGTTGGCAAGGGCTGCAGGTCACCGGTTCCAGTCTTGATAACCGCAACAACGGCACACTCTCCAGCCGCAATGGAGACGTCGGCGTCACCCTCAGCGGGGCACTGCTCAACAACGCTGGCGGTGCGCTGGTCGGCCAGAAAAACCTCACCGTCAGCGCCGCCAGCCTGGATAACCGTGGCGGGATTCTGTCCAGCGGCAGCGACCAGACCCTGACCGTCACCGGCGGTTTGCTGAACAACGCCCAAGGCGGCCTGATCGACAGCGGCGCCCTCTTGATCATGAACGCCATGACCTTGGGCAACGCCGGCGGCACCGTCAACGCGCAAAAGGCCTTGAGCTTCACTGGCACCACACTGGACAACAGCGGCGGCAAGCTGATCGGCAACGCTGCCGTGACCCTGGACTTGCTCGGCGCCCTGACCAATACCAATGGCAAAGTCGCCAGTGTCGGCCCATTGCGGGTCGAACGCGCCACGCAAATCAATAACCAGGGTGGCCAGATCGCCAGCCAGGGCTTGTTGACCTTGCTCACCGATGGCCTGGACAACAGCAATACCGGTACCGTCGCCGCGAAAAATGCGCTGGTGATCACTGCCTCCGGAGCCGTGGAGAACCATAGCAACGGCCTGATCTACAGCCAGACGGCCGACGTTGCACTCAACGCCGCGAGCCTTGCCAACGGCCAGGGCGAGATGCAAGGCCAGACCGGCTTGAGTCTTGAACTGCGCGCAGGCCTGGACAACCAGGGCGGCAAACTCATCGCCCAAACCGGCGATGTCAACGTGACCGCAGCCAACATCGACAACCGTGGCGGCACCCTCGCCAGCCTCAAGGGCGCCCTTGAGGCGAGCACCGTGGGTGTGCTGCGCAACGGCTTCAATGTGAACAACCAGGGCGGCGTGATCCAAGGCCAACGCCTGGACCTGCGCGCCTTGGCCGGGCTGAACAACAACGGTGGTCGAATCGCCGCGCAGGCCGGCAATATCGTCATCGACACCGCCAGCCTGAACAACCGCAGTGGTGGTCTCTACGCCTCTGGGCTGATCAAGGTCGCCGGCACCGGTGCCAGCCTGGACAACACCGCTGGCCAACTCGCCGGCAGCGCCATCCATTTGGATCTGGACGGCGCGCTGACCAACCGTGGCGGCATTCTGGAAAGCGACAGCACCTTAGTGGTTAGCGCTGCAAGCCTCGATAACCAGACCGGTCAACTGCGAGCGCTTGGGGGAGCAGGCAAAACCGATTTCCAGATCGGTAGCCTCTTCGACAACCGCAACGGCAAGCTGGAAAGCGCCAACACTCACCTCACTCTGGCTGCCAACAGCTTCCTCAACAGCGGCGGCCAATTGCTGCATCTGGGCGACGGCGCGTTCGACATCTCCCTGGCCAACGTCACCGGCGCCGGTGGCGACATCGTCACCCGTGGCGGCCTGACTCTCAAAGCCGACACCTGGACCAACACCAGCGCCATCCAGGCCGGACGGCTGACGGTCGACGTCAACAACTTCACCCAGACCGAGACTGGACAACTGCTGGCTTCGACGCAACTGGAAGGTAAGGGCGGGAACTGGATTAACAACGGGTTGATCGCCAGTGATGGTGGCCTGAAATTGCAGTTGACCGGGCGGTATAGCGGCAATGGTCGAGTCTCCAGCCTGGGCGATATGGCGGTAGACGCCGCTGCGATCGACTTGAGCAACGTAGCAAGTATTACCGGCGGCGGGACCACGACGATCGGTGGGCGCGGCGGCCTGGGCAGCCTGAACAACTACGGGCGGTTGACGTCGGCGGGTGCGCTGAATATCACTGCGGGCACCATTAATAACTATGGGACAGTTGCCGGTGCGGATGGATTGAAGCTGACGGCTTCGACCTTGCTGAATGACCAAGGTGGGTTTTTGTTCAGCGGTGGGGACATGAAGTTGCGGGTGGGGAGTTTTACCAACCGTAAGTCGGATGTTTATGCGTTGGGGAATATTGATATAGCCCGCAATGACCTGGGGGGACGGTCGGCGTTGCTGGAGAATGATTCGGGCACCATGGAGAGTGGGCTGGATTTTTCTATTAATGCGGATTCGATTATTAATAAGCGGGGGGATTTTAAGACTGAGGTGGAGTTGTATTCGTCGGCGTTGGGGGTTCGCTGCTATAGCTGTGATTCGGTTCCAAGTAGTTGGAGAGATCGGCAGCCTTCATTGTATTTGGTTTATCTACAGCAATATCGAGTCAAGATTTCTGGAGATGCGACGGCTAAACCTGCTTCGTTGAGTGCAGGAAAAAATTTGACCGTTAAGGGTTCCTCTTTTTTGAATTCAAATTCACTTGTTAGTGTTGGAGGTGATATTGATGTTGCAGTAAGCGAGTTTGAGAACTCAGGTACGGCTCTGGGTGACTACACGAGCTACCAATATTTTGACGATAATCTTTCTTTGGCGGAGATGAGGGAGGTTGTAAATTACAATATACGTAACGACGCGGGCTACAAGGAGGATCTGCGTTTCTGGAACGCGGCGGGTACTGAATCCCCAGTTTATTCTAATGTTCTGCGTACGGGCTCCAAGAATCCGGATAAAGAGACTTATCAAGTTATCGGTCCGGTGGTATTTCTGCTCGCGTCGGCTTGGAATACATCATCGGCAATTATATTCGGACAGTCTGAGTTTGCCGCGGGCAATCGTGCAGAGCTACCTGACTTTATAAAAAACCTCAATCCATTCAAACAGGAGGTTTTTACTTCCACTGCATCCGACAATTTTGCCCCGGCCATCATCCAAGCCGGCGGCAACGTCTCCATTACCGCAACAAACAAAATCACCAACGGCGTGGAGCGCCCATTTTCCACTGGCATAACCACTTCGTCTCGCAACACCACAACCGCCGCCTCAGGCTCAGGCAAAACCACGGTCGTGACCCTGAACAGCCAACTCCCACCGGACTTGGCCCAACAACAAATAAACCCCCTGACACTCCCCGGTTTCAGCCTCCCCACCGGGCAAAACGGCCTGTTCCGGCTGAGCGGGCAGGGCGCCAGCGACGCGTCAGCCTCTCAGACGCCGGCCGTGTCGCAGAACTGGACAATTGGCGGCGCCAGCGTGAGCGCATCGAATCGATCTACCGCCGCCCCGACCGCCAATGTGCGCGACATCCAGATCGCCGATATCACCCAGGTTTCCGCCGCCGAACGACAGGTGCAGTTGTTGAATCGTGAGAGCGGTGGCGTCACCGCTGGCGCGTCCGCCATTCAGGTCACCGCCCCATCGGACTCATCCACGGGCACGCCGCAACTGCCAGGGCATTCCCTTGGCGGCACCATCACCCATGGTGCCGACACTGCATTGGGCACTTCGGGCACGCCGCCGATCAGTGTAAGTCGCCCCGTGCCAGTGCCTGTCACCGGCCAAACGGTGGCGCGGGTCACGGGGCTACCCAGCGCAACCGTCGCTTCCAAACCGCAAAAATACCTGATCGAGACCAATCCGGTTCTCACCGACCTCAAGCCATTCATGAGCTCGGATTACTTGCTGCGGAACCTCGGCTACGACCCCGACATCAGCGCCAAGCGGTTGGGTGACGGCCTGTTCGAACAACGTCTGATCCAACAGGCCGTCGTCGCCCGCACCGGCCAACGCTTCATCGACGGCCAGACCTCCGACGAGGCGATGTTCAAGTACCTGATGAACAACGCCATCGCCAGCAAGGACGCCCTCAACCTGTCGGTAGGCGTCACCCTCACCGCCCAACAAGTCGCCGCCCTGACCCACGACATCGTCTGGCTCGAAGAGCACGAAGTGAACGGCGAAAAGGTGCTGGTGCCGGTTCTGTATATGGCCCAGGCCAATAATCGTCTGGCACCTAATGGTGCGTTGATTCAAGGCGGTGATGTCTCTCTGATCGCTGGGCAAGGGCTTGCTAACGCAGGCACGTTACGCGCCACGAACAATCTTTCCGCTAAAGCGGGCAGTGATCTCACCAACTCTGGGCTGATCGAAGCGGGTGGTCGCCTTGAACTTCTGGCTGGTAACGACCTCGTCAACAATTCGGGCGGCATCATTTCTGGTCGTGATGTGAGCCTGACGACAACCAATGGGGATGTGATCAATCAGCGTGATGTGACGGGTATCGGTACCCGGTTTGGCTATAACTCGACTCATCGCGATTATCTCGATAATGCCTCCAGAATCGAGGCAGCAAATGACCTGCAAATCGAGGCCGGTCGAGACATCAACAACATTGGCGGTGTTATTCAAAGCGGACGTGATATGGCGCTCACTGCCGAGCGTGACGTGAACATCACATCCATTCAGGACCGCAGTTCGGTTTCGCGAGGCAACAACTTCCTCAACCAGACCGTCAAGCAGTATGGCGCGGAAGTGACATCTGGACGGGATCTCTCGATTAGCGCCGAGCGTGATGTGACAGCCATTGCCAGTCGGCTGGATGCCAAGCGCGATATTGAGATGAGTGCGGGCACCGATCTCCTGATCACGTCGGCCGCCGATACGAGCGATTTTGTCTCGCGCAGCAAGAGGCGGGCAGAGGAAAAACACATCGTCACACAGCAAGCTTCCTCACTCAATGCAGGCCGCGATATTGCACTCTATGCGGGCAATGATCTAGGCGTTATCGCCAGCCGAATCAAGGCCGAGGAAGACATCAGCCTGGACGCTGATCAAGACGTCATCATTGCCTCAGCGCAAGACGAAAGTTCTTCTTACTACTACAAGAAGAAAAAAGGTTCGTTCGGTCGGAGCAAGACGACGGAGAGACAAAGTTACAGCAGTACCAATGTCGCCTCGGTCATCGAGGCGGGACGGGATCTGACCGTTAACACATCCGTCGACGGAGATGGCAATGTCAGTCTGAATGGCGGGCGAAATGTCACGGTTATCGGTAGCGCGCTGAAGGCCGGCAATGATCTGGTCGTTGGCGCCACCGAAGACGTGGCGGTAGTTTCCGGTACTGAAGAAAGCGGGGCCTACAGCAAAAAGACTAAAACCGGTTTGTTCGGCCTGTCCAAAAGCGGCAAAAGTCAGTTGCAGACTCATGTGACTCAAGTGGGTAGCGAATTGAGCGCTGATAACGATGTGGTGGTCATTGCCGGCCATGACATTGGCATGCAAGCGAGTGAAATCACAGCGAAAAACAATGCAGAGCTGCACGCGGGCTTGGTCGATAAGACTGGCGACATCAGTCTCACCGCTGCGGATGATCTAGCTTACAGCCGGGTCGAGGAATACAAGAAAAAGGTGGGCCTGTCTTTCAAGGACACGGTCGGCCTATTTGCTGGCACGCCTGGGGCAGGGGCCGACATTACCCTGAGTGCATCCCATAAAAAAGGCCGCGAAGTGGTCAGCAACACCAGCGTCGGCAGTCAGATCACGGCGGGGAACGATGCCATACTGGACGCTGCCCGGGATATCAACATCGTCGGCAGTGGCGTCAGCGCTGATCGGAATGCGACGCTTGATGCCGGCCGTGACGTGAACATACTCGCCGGCACCAATCAACACAGGAGCAATAGCTGGAAAACCGATAAAAGCTACGGCATCAAGCAGGATGTCGATAGCAACGGCTTCACCACGTTCGTGGGCAATGAAACGATCAAGAAAGGGCGTGATGCCAACGGCAATACGGCGGCAGGTAGCCTTGTCGAAGCAGGGCATGATGTACGGATTGATGCCGGACACAACATCAATCAGTTGGGGTCTGACCTACAGGCCGATAACGACATCAGATTGAAAGCGGCTCATGACATCAACATCCTTGCCGTCAACGAGCGTAATCAAGTCACCACCACCGAAAGTGTAAAGCGTAACGGCACCACGACCACCGTTGCTTACAACTTCGGCAAGACCATGGATACGTTGGGCGATTCGGGTAAGGGTGAAGACGGTGTCAGCAAAACGTCGAGCCTGTTGAAAACTGTCGATGCGCTGGATCAGTTCTTTAGCGGACCCAAATTTGACGGGCACATTGGCGGTTCAAGTACGAGCGAGAGTCAGACCCTAACATCACTGACTAATCGCCCTTCAAGTCTTTCGGCCGGTAACGATATCAGCCTTGAGGCCGGTAACGACGTGAATGTAGCTGGCAGTCGGGTCGACGCCGGACATGACATCAACGTCAGTGGACGCAACATCACGCTCGATGTGGCTCACGGAGCTGAAAGCTCGGATAGCCGTCAAACCCAAAGCAAAGGCGGTGTGAAGGGCGGGACCACTGGCGGTTTCAAACTGGGTGTCGGGGTAAGCAACGCCGGCGGCAAAGACGAGTCGACACAGGGCACTTCAACGGCGACACAGCTCAACGCCGGTAATGACATCAACCTGAACGCCAAAAATGACCTGACCTTGATTGGTACCGAGGCGACCGCCGAGCGGGATATCAAGCTCAAGGCAGGCAACGACCTGAAAATTTTGTCTGCACAGAATGCCTCTAGCAGTGATAGCAATCGACGCAGCTGGGGGGCCGAAGGCGGCCTCATCCTCGGGCAAGACGGTATCGGTGTTTATGGCAGCGCCAACATCGGCCTGGGTAACCTTGAGCGCGAAGGAGTCCAGCAACAGGAGGCGTACCTCTACGCCGGTAACCAACTGAACTTCGAAAGTGCTCGCGACACCACCGTCGCCGGTGCCACCCTGCGTGGAGATGCAGTCATCGGCGATGTCGGTCGCAACCTCACCGTAACTTCCGTACCGAATACGGGCAAAGCCGAGGGTAAAGAGTTCGACGCCAGCCTCACGGTGGCGGTGAGTTATGGCGTCACCGTCAGCGGCTCGGTGGGCTACGGCCAGACCAACGGCAAAACCAATTGGGTCGAGAACCAGACCGTCATCAGCGGCGCGAACAAAGTCGATATTCGCACAGAGAACCATACCCAACTGGACGGGGCGGTATTGGCGGCGGACAACGGCAATCTGAAACTCGATACCGGTACCCTGGGCTCTCGCGATATTACCGGTAAAGACAATGAGCATGGCTATTACCTTAATGTCGGCGGTAGCTACAACATGGGCAGCGGCTCGCAAGCCGATAAGCCCAACAAAGGTATGGAGGGTAAGGAAAAGAACAGCTGGTCGGTGGAGGGTTACAACTACAACAAGGACCGTGAACAGATTCTTCGAGCCACGGTGGGAGAAGGCGAAATTGTGGTGCGTGACGACAAGGTCACGGGTGCCAACTCCACAGCGGGGCTCAATCGAGATGTGAGCAAGGCGTACGAGGTGACTCGGGATGAGGAACATCGGACGGAGTTGTATGTAACCAATACTTCTATTGAGGCTGTGGTTAGCCCTCGGAAAACCCTCGATAGATGGCAGAAGAGCGTTGAAAACTATGGTGAGAATAGCCTTGAGACATTGAATGTTTTAACCGACTTCCTGTTTGGATCTGCGGCAGCTGTTAAGTGGCAGGACTTTCAGGTTGCAGATGGGATAATGTTGCGCCGTGCTTTCCAAAGGCAGCTTGGAAGTCAGGACGCCGAACGTAGGATGACTGCTGTCGATAACGCGCTGAAAAAAATTACCGATGGTGCTAGCTCCCCCGAAATCACAGCTTTGGTCCTGAGAATTACAGACATAGCAGGCGATGATCCTGATCAGGCTTTAAGGTTATTAGATTTACTCCAAGATTCACAAAAACGTCATTTAGGGAGTGATAGTTTTTTACCAGCGCTTGCGGCTGGTGGGGCGATTGGTGCATTAGGGGCTATGCTGTTAACTACAGCAAGCTCGCCGCAGAATCAAGAAAACATGCAGGACGCGGCAAACGCGGTGGTACAGTCTTTTGGGGACGCGGGCTACACTGGGCAACAACAGTTGAGTTTGTCGGCAGAATTGTGGCTGTTCATTTTTAAAACTACCTTTCCGGTCCATTTGCTTGATCCTAAATACGGGATACTAGACTACCTGGCAGAAGATACCGACGTGCTTCATCCTGTAAGCATCGGGGATGGAGTTGATCTACCTTCTTTGCCAGGCAGTACCGATGGTAGTCCGATTGTTGAGGGGGGAGGCACCAGTTATACCAATCCTTCTGTTGACAATCCTTCGCCGGGTATTCTTTACAGTTTGCCTTGGGGGCAGTCCGCGGACGATTTTGAGAAGAGCCTAGTTGGGCTTCCCTCCGATGAACGGGTCGCTGTTGTAAAAGGCAGGGCCAGAGAGCTGGCTAAGGCATTAGGTTGGAAGAAAGATAATCGCCTAACAAGAATAAACGATCGAGACGTGTACACGATGGGGGACGGATTCCTTTATGCTTTGGACACTCAGCATGGTAGGCTTGAGCAAGTGAACGGTAAGACAGGAAAGCACATTAGCGAGTTTTATTTTAATTTGGTTGCTGTCCCTGATTCAAGGGACAAGTCTGGTGGGCATGATTTGAGGGTTAAGTAATGAAAGGCATTAAATTAGTCGATAGTTTGGCTCCAGCGATAACCCGAGGGCAGATATTCCGGCTCCCTGCCCGTTGGCCGTATGAAGAAATTGTAGACTTCATGGTTGTTGATATTCCTGATAAGCAATATGGGCATTCTATTGCCGTTGCGTCAGGTAATAAGTCGGGGCTTTTAGTGGTGCGCCTGCCTGTTGAAAGTCGTTTTTCAGGAACTCGAGAGATTTCAAGAGAGTGGATAGTCGAGAACTGGGCTAAATGGATATATCCCGACTGCCCTGTTGAGAAGGTTTATCTGTTTAAGCAAACAGAGGTTCCATCTGGTTTGACAGATCGTTAATTGGTTTTGATTGATATTATGGCGTTTGTTATTCATCGATTTTCTAATGGGTATTGTTTGATGCGGTATTTAAAAACCTTGCCTCTCGTGACTGTCACGGCGCTACTGTCAGCCTGAGCGGAGAAAATCGGGGGCAGACCCTGGAGAAAAAGGGGGCACCCATTAGCCGGTCTCAAGTCAAGGCTAAAAGCCAACTCGCCCTGCAGCTTTTAACTGTAGGGTTCCCTTTTATCTCAACCTGCCTGGTTGAACCTGTCGTACCCGTTTCCTCATCAATGGCTACGACCGAGTCGTGCCAGACACCCATTTGGAAAAAGGGGACAGATTTATTTTTTGATTCTTTGCTACGCTGAAAGCTTCCATGGAGGAGGAATCAAGTATGCCCAGGATGGGACGTATTGTTATACCGAATTACCCACACCATATCGTACAACGCGGTCATAACCGTCAGGTGGTGTTTGCCGTCGCCGAGGATTATCAACGCTACCTCACGGACCTGCGTGAGCTTAAGGATGCATTTGGCGTAAAGGTCTACGCCTATTGCCTGATGACCAATCATGTTCATCTGTTGTTGGCTCCGGGGGAATCGGTCGCTGGATTGGGGCAGTTGATGAAGGCTCTGGCGGCGCGTGCGACGCGCTACCGCAATCGACTGGAGGGGCGTTCAGGTACTTTATGGGAAAGCCGTTACAAATCCAGTGTGGTGCAGTCGGATTCTTACTTGCTTGCCTGTTGCCGTTACATCGAATTGAATCCAGTGCGAGCTCGTATGGTGGCTGATGCTGCGGATTACCCATGGTCGAGCTATCGAGCCCGGGTAGGTGATGTGCCAGACGGCCATTGGCTAGACGCTGATCCATGCTTTGTTGCTCTGGGTAATACAACTGAGGAGCGTTGTCGTCAGTATGAGACGTTCGTACGCCAAGCCGTTCCAGCGGATGAGATCAAATTGATTCGAGATGCTTTGCAGCGAGGTCAGTTGACGGGGACGAGCCGTTTTGTGGACGAGGTAGAGCGGATTGTTGGTGTACGAATAGAACAGCGAGGGCAGGGCCGGCCAAGGATTGATTTGGAAAAATAAATCTGTCCCCTTTTTTGATGATCCTCGCTTGTCCTCTACTCCAGTTCCTAAGGGCGACTGGGAAAAACATATTAAGGGGATGAACCCTGATGGGGTCACCATTTCTAATAAACTAAAGGGGCTAAAATGACTGTGCATAAGATCACGGCACCTGAGGGAGACTTATTAAATGTACTTCATGAAGTCAGTCCGCTTGAGTGGCGGAAATATCAACAGCGGTATCCAGAGATTTGGGTCGCAAATTGTTTTAAGAAAGTAGACCGCAGTGGATATCCACCTTACCTTTCATTTAGATTTGTAGTTGAGGGTGACTTGGTTATAGAGAAGCTGAGGTTGGCAGTGGAGAGCTATCTCGGGAAAGTTTCTTGGAGTTTGAATGAACATAAGCGAGATGGGTTATCAGGAAGGAACTGGACAATAAAACCACGCAGAGTCAGGGAGGTTGGCGAGGAAGCTTTAAAGCTGGGGCTAGCCCCAGATGAGTATCTTGCCAAATATGAACCGGAGTTTGGGGCAATCGCTTACGATGACTTGGTAGGCCTAACAGAGCATGTTCGACAAGTTTTGACCTGAAAGCAGAACCGGGGACAGACCACGTTATCTGTGCGTTTCTCAGATAGAAAACGTGGTCTGTCCCTGAGGGGTCCACTTTGAATTATTCTAAAAAAAGGGGACAGATTTATTTATTGATTCTTTGCTACGATGAAAGCTTCCACGGAGGAGGAATCACATATGCCCAGGATGGGACGTATTGTTTTACCGAATTACCCACACCATATCATACAACGCGGTCATAACCGTCAGGTGGTGTTTGCCGTTGCCGAGGATTATCAGCGCTACCTCACGGACCTGCGTGAACTTAAGGATGCATTTGGCGTGAAGGTCTACGCCTATTGCCTGATGATCAATCATGTTCATCTGTTGCTGGCCCCGGGGGAGTCGGTCGCTGGATTGGGGCAGTTGATGAAGGCTCTGGCGGCGCGTGCGACGCGCTACCGCAATCGGCTGGAGGGGCGTTCTGGCACTTTATGGGAAAGCCGTTACAAATCCAGTGTGGTGCAGTCGGATTCTTACTTGCTTGCCTGTTGCCGTTACATCGAATTGAATCCTGTGCGAGCCCGTATGGTACCTGATGCTACGGATTATCCATGGTCGAGCTATCGAATTCGGGTAGGTGATATGCCAGACAACCATTGGCTGGATGCTGATCCATGCTTTGTTGCTCTGGGTAATACAAGTGCGGAGCGTTGTCGTCGGTATGAAGAGTTCGTACGCCAAGCCGTTCCAGCGGATGAGATCAGATTGATTCGCGATGCTCTGCAGCGAGGTCAGTTGACGGGGACGAGCCGTTTTGTGGACGAGGTGGAGCGGATTGTTGGTGTACGAATAGAGCAACGAGGGCAGGGCCGGCCAAGGATTGATTTGGAAAAATAAATCTGTCCCCTTTTTTGCTCAGGGTGGAAAGTTCATTAGCGGGCCTGTGGTCTGCCAATCCCCCCGACCCTCTAATTTCAGATGAATGGTTCCCGCAAGAGCCTTAAAGCCCAATCCATTTAGTTGACGTCAAAATGATGGCTCATTAATATCGCGCCACTATTTTGATGTCACTTTCCGCTCGGGGATCGGTCCCGGGCCGCGTACAGTCTCGCATAAACATTGCAAATGGCCGTACTGAAACGACACCTCTTCGGGATAGTGGTCAGCCCGTGTCTGCGGGCTTCGAACACGTTTTAGAGGGGCATTTTAATAGAGAAATATCTAACTCGCGTTCTGTATTTACTATTGCTCCTGAGGAGCTAAAAGGGATTTTGCAAAGTACACCTGTGGTGAAGTCCC
>NZ_CAKKMI010000115.1:0-15448 GCF_918698105.1 Pseudomonas brassicacearum
ACCCTGTATAAACCTGTTTGCGTCGCAGCGATCGCTTGCTTCAGATCCGCGGCCAGTGTTTCAGCTCGCAAGTTGGCCTCAAGAAAGCGAATCAGGTCCGATGAGCTGGTTTTGACCCCGTAAGCCTCGGAATCCAAGGCTCCCGGTCCGACCCGCACGGGCTTGCCGTCTTTTGCATAGCCTTGGGCGTATCGGCCCACCTGATCCTGCGGCACCTGCACATAGCTGTGTTTGAGGCCCAGCCCTGGCATCAGCGTGCGCTCCATCACCTCGTCGAACGGCCGCCCCAGGCTGCGGGCCGCCAGATAGCCGAACAGGCCGATGCTCGGGTTTGAATAGAGCCGCTGGGTGCCGGCCGGGTAGAGCGGCTTCCAGGTCGTGTAATAACTGAACATGCGGTCGGGATGGTCCGCCTCGGCGGGAAACTGCAACGGCAGGCCACCGGCGGTATAGGTGGCGAGGTTGAGCAGGCTGATGCCCCCCAACGCGCTGTCACGCAGCTCGGGGGCGAAGCGACTGGCCGGGTCCGCCAGGGACAGCTTGCCCTGGGCCTGGGCATAGGCGCCGAGGGTGGCGGTGAAGGTCTTGCTGACCGAGCCGATTTCGAAGAGGGTCTGGTCGGTGACCGGTTTTTTCGTGTCCTTGGCGGCGACGCCATAATTGAAAAACAGACGTTGGCCGTTATGCGTAATCGCTACCGCCATACCCGCGATGTCCTGTTGTTTCATCAAGGGTTGGATGACGGCATTGACCGTGTCTTCAATGCGTTCCTGGGCAAAAGCTGTGGGCGTCCCGCACACCAGGAAAAAAGTCCCGGCGAGTATCGATCTGGCAATGTGCATGGTGCAGCGCTCTCGTTGGCCTTCCTTGAGGGATGGTCAATCTAGGGGGTTTTTGGCTGCCCGACAATCCGACGCGAGCGGACCTCAAGCCAAACCACACAAAGCGGCAGCCGCCGGGTAAACTCGCGGCTCTTTCTAGAGGAGTTCACATGAGTTACTACCAGCCCGGCATTCTCGCCACCCCTGTTCCGCCTCAGGCCCGTCATTTGTTTTTTGCCCTGGAATCGGTCGAGGCATTGCCGGCTGCGCTAGACAAACTCCTGTTGCTGGTCGATGGGCGGGCCGTGGTCGGCTTGGGTGAGTCACTGGTCCAGGCGCTGGGCGCCCAGATCGAAGGCCTGCGCGCCTTTCCTGCGTTGGCCGGCGTGGGCGTGGACAACCCCTCGACCCAGCACGCGCTGTGGTGCTGGCTGCACGGCGAAGATCGCGGCGAGCTGATGCACCGCAGTCGCGCCATCGAGGCGGCGCTGGCCCCGGCGCTGCGCCTGGTGCAGATGAACGAAACCTTCCGTCATATGACCGGCCATGACCTGACCGGCTACGAAGACGGCACCGAAAACCCTCACGACGAAGCGGCCATCGCCGCCGCATTGGCCCAGGGCGCCGATGGGGTGCGTGGTGGCAGCTTCGCCGCGATCCAGCAATGGCAGCACGACCTGGATGGCTTCGCGGCGATGCAACCCCATGAGCGCGACAACATCATGGGCCGTCGCCTGAGCGACAACGAAGAACTCGACGACGCGCCGGCATCGGCCCACGTCAAGCGCACTGCCCAGGAAAGCTTCGCCCCAGAGGCGTTTGTGGTGCGTCGTTCCATGCCGTGGATCGAAGGCGACCGTGCAGGGCTGATGTTCCTGGCGTTCGGTTTCTCCCTCGATGCCTTCGAGGCGCAACTGCGCCGCATGAGTGGCCTGGAAGACGGCATCACCGATGGCCTGTATCGCATGAGCCGGCCAGTCACCGGCGGCTATTACTGGTGCCCGCCGCTGTTGGACGGACGCCTGGATCTACGCGCCCTGGCCCGGTAAGCGCAGCGGTTTGTGCAAAGCGTGACGTGAACGCTATTCTTGGGCCGGACGTCTATCCGTGGAATGGGGGAAGCAAACGTGGATAAAGTCATCGTCATTACCGGTGGCGGCCGCGGAATCGGGGCGGCCACGGCGCTGTTGGCGGCCGAGCTGGGTTATCGGATCTGCATCAATTACCAGTCCGACGAAAGTGCCGCTCAGGAGGTGCTCGAACAGGTCCGGGCCAAGGGCGCGCAGGCGATTGCCGTGCGGGCCGACGTGAGCATCGAAGACGAAGTGATCGGCCTGTTCAACCGGGTGGATGCCGAGCTGGGCCGTGTCACCGCCCTGGTAAACAACGCCGGCACGGTCGCCCACAAGTCCCGGCTCGATGAAATGTCGGAATTTCGCATCCTCAAGATCATGAAGACCAACGTGCTGGGGCCGATTCTTTGCGCCAAGCACGCGGTGCTGCGCATGTCGCCCAGGCACGGCGGGCAGGGCGGCAGCATCGTCAACGTCTCGTCGGTGGCCGCGCGCTTGGGCGCCCCGGGAGAATACGTCGATTACGCGGCCTCCAAGGGCGCGCTGGACACCTTCACCATCGGCCTGTCCAAGGAAGTGGCCGGCGAAGGCATTCGCGTCAACGCGGTGCGCCCCGGCTACATCTACACCGATTTCCATGCCCTGAGCGGCGACCCTGATCGGGTCAGCAAGCTGGAATCAGCGATCCCCATGGCCCGGGGCGGTCGCCCGGATGAAGTGGCTGAAGCGATTATCTGGCTGTTGTCAGACAAGGCTTCGTATGCGACCGGGACGTTTGTGGATTTGGGGGGCGGGCGCTGAGTCTTGGGGTGTCTTTTCTGGCGCCATCGCGAGCAAGCTCGCTCCCACAGATTGATAGGCGGTGAGTCAAATATCTTGGATACACAGCAGATCCAATGTGGGAGCGAGCTTGCTCGCGATGGTGGTCTGACGGACAACCCGATATCAGAACGAACGAATAATCCGCCCCAACGTCTCCATGGCCTTTTCCGAGGCCTCGGTCCACGGGCTGCCGTAATTCAACCGGATGCAATTCCTGAAGCGCCGGGTCGGTGAAAAGAT
This sequence comes from Pseudomonas brassicacearum, assembly GCF_918698105.1. Classification (GTDB taxonomy): domain Bacteria; phylum Pseudomonadota; class Gammaproteobacteria; order Pseudomonadales; family Pseudomonadaceae; genus Aquipseudomonas; species Aquipseudomonas brassicacearum_F. The sequence continues at coordinate 2,957 of NZ_CAKKMI010000115.1, forward strand.
CGGTCCCGGCGCGATGCTGATGCCCTGGGCCAGGGCCATCTGGAACAATTTCAGCGAATCCATCTGCTCCGGCAGTTCCAGCCACAGGAAGTAGCCGCCCGCCGGCTGGCTGACCCGGGTCTGGGCGGGGAAATAGCGGGCGATGGCAGCGAGCATCGCGTTTTGCTGTTCTTCCAGGGCATAGCGCAGTTTGCGCAGGTGACGGTCGTAGCCGCCGTGTTGCAGGTAGTCGGCGATGGCGGCCTGGGCCGGCATCGAGGCGCACAACGAGGTCATGAGCTTGAGCCGTTCGATCTTCTGCGCGTAGCGCCCGGCGGCGACCCAGCCGATGCGATAACCCGGTGCCAGGCTCTTGGCGAACGAACCGCAATGCATCACCAAGCCTTCGGTGTCGAACGCCTTGGCGGGCTTGGGGGCCTGCTGGCCGTAATAGAGTTCGGCGTACACGTCGTCCTCGATCAGCGGCACCTGATGGCGGCGCAGCAACTCCACCAGCGCCTGTTTGCGCTCCTCGGGCATGGTCGCGCCCATGGGGTTCTGGAAGCTGGTCATGCACCAGCAGGCCTTGATCGGATGACGCTCCAGTGTCTGCGCCAGCACGTCCAGGTCGATGCCGTCGCGCGGGTGGACGGGAATTTCCACGGCCTTGAGCTTCAGGCGCTCCAACACTTGCAGGCTGGCGTAGAACGCCGGCGCTTCGATCGCCACCAGGTCGCCGGGCTCAGTCACGGCTTGCAGGCACAGGTTCAAGGCTTCCAGGGCACCGTTGGTGACCAGCAGTTCCTCCATGGGCAGCATCAACCCGCCGACCATGTAGCGCAGGGCGATCTGTCGCCGCAACTGTGGATTGCCCGGCGACATGTCCGTGACCACCATTCGCGGGTCCATGTCCCGTGATGCGCTGGACAGCGAACGGGACAGCCGTTGCAGCGGGAACAGCATCGGGCTGGGGAATGCCGAGCCGAACGGCACGGTGGCTGGGTCCTTGATCGAGTCGAGGACCGAAAATACCAGCTCACTGACGTCGACTTCGGTGGACTCGTGTACCTGGCTGCTGATCGCAGGCTCGGAAAACGGGCTCGGTGCATGGGTGTTGACGAAGTAGCCGGAACGCGGCCGGGCCCGGATCATGCCGCGTCGCTCCAGCAGGTAATAGGCCTGGAACACCGTGGACGGGCTGACACCGTAGGTCTGGCTGGCGTAGCGTACTGACGGCACGCGCTGGCCGGGCCCCAACACGCCCGAGCGGATCAGTTCGGCGATGTCGTCGGCAAATTTCTCGTAGCGTTTCATGGTGGGGCCCAGTGAACTTGTGAACTGACTGTGGGAGCGAGCTTGCTCGCGATAACGGTGGCACATCCAACATTGATGCAAACTGACCCACCGCTATCGCGAGCAAGCTCGCTCCCACAGGCGCCCGGCATCTTAAAGCTTCATCGGTTCATCGGTGCGACAAAACGGCTTTTGGCAACGCTGTAGATGCCCGGCTCGTCACGGTCGGCGACCTTGAAGGTCATTTCCTGGGAGCCTTTGCCGGGCCGTTCGCTGAGCATCGCCACCGACACCGGCACGTCGACGATTTCCCCCGGGGCCAGGCTCAGTTGGGTCTTGCCTTGCAGGATGAAGCCGTCGCCGTCCACCAGGGACAGGTGATAATCCTGACGCTGCTGGGTCTTGTTGATGATTTTCAGGCTGTAGATGTTTTCGATCTGGCCCGCGCTGTTTTCGCGGAACAAACCACGGTCCTTGCTGACGTCCAGCGACACCATGGGCCGCTGCATCAGCGCCACGACCAGCGCGCCGATCATCACCAGCAGCACGGCGGTATAGCCGATCAGCCGAGGTCGCAGCAGGTGAGTCTTGCCGCCCTGCAACTGATGTTCGGAGGTGTATTTGATCAGGCCACGGGCGTAGCCCATCTTGTCCATGATCGAGTCGCAGGCATCGATGCAGGCCGCGCAACCGATGCATTCCATCTGCAGGCCGTCGCGGATGTCGATGCCGGTGGGGCAGACCTGCACGCACATCTGGCAGTCGATGCAGTCGCCCAGGCCAATATTGGCCGGGTTTGCCTCGCGTTTGCGTGGGCCGCGGATTTCACCGCGGGCCGTGTCGTAGGAAATGGTCAGCGTGTCCTTGTCGAACATCACGCTCTGAAAGCGTGCATAGGGGCACATATGCATGCACACCGCTTCACGCAGCCAGCCGGCGTTGAGGTAGGTGGCTGCGGTAAAGAAGAGCACCCAGAACAAGCTCACACCGGCCATTTGCAGGGTCAACAGTTCCTCGGCCAAGGGGCGGATCGGCGTGAAATACCCCACGAACGTCAGGCCGGTGAGCAGGCTGATGGCCAGCCACAGCGTGTGCTTGGCGCTGCGGCGCAAGAGTTTATTGAGTCCCCAGGGCGCGGCCTGCAGTTTGATGCGCTGGTTGCGTTCGCCTTCGGTGATTTTCTCGCACCACATGAAGATCCAGGTCCAGGAACTCTGCGGGCAGGTGTAGCCGCACCACACGCGGCCGGCAAACACGGTGATCGCGAACAGGCCGAAGGCGGCGATGATCAGCAGCGCCGACAGCAGGATGAAATCCTGGGGCCAGAAGGTCGCGCCAAAGATGTGGAATTTGCTTTCAGAAAGGTCCCAGAGCACCGCTTGGCGACCACCCCAGTTCAACCACACTGTGCCGAAGAACAGCAGGAACAGAACCCCCGCACCGCTGATGCGCAAGGTGCGGAACAAACCGGTGAAGCTGCGGGTGTGGATCAGGTTGTCGGTGGTCCTGGCCTTTATCTTCGTTGGCGCAGGTTCGAACGTCTGTATCAACTGGACGGGGATTCTATCGCTCATGGTCGGTCGCTCATCAGCCTCTATCTGGCCGGCGCACTATGACCATGGAACTGTTTGCATAACAGACTCAGGTGTTTCGATAAAAACCGGATCAGATGCCGCGAAGCCCAGGCCCTGCGACACTTTGATGCACCCACGGATGGACGAACAACACCTTATGGCTGACGCACCTGCAGTTGGGCGAACAACACCTTGTGGCGAGGGAGCTTGCTCCCGCTGGGTTGCGAAGCGACCCTAAAGAATCTCGACGCGGTCGTCCTGATACACCGGTTGCGATGTGTTGGGGCTGCTTCGCAGCCCAGCGGGAGCAAGCTCCCTCGCCACAGGGGCTGCATTGCTCTGGCAGATAAGTTCAGATCGCCGAGTCGGGTTCGCTGGCCTTCAGGTGCTTGCGCCCGTCGATTGCGCCGGCCACGGTCAGTGCATCGGCCTCGGCCTCGGTGATGTAGACCCGGTCGCCATTGAGCTCCACGGCTGACATGGCCTTGTCCGAGTCGGTGATGATGGTCAGCTCGCTGGCGGGGCGCTGTTCGGTGCCGTTGGGGGTTTCGAAGTGGCAGGTTTGGTTGTCATCGATACGAACAGTCATGGTGTTGCTCCTTCAGGGGTTATGAACGTTAGGTCGCGCGGCCAAGCCAGGGTTCGTTGCGGCTGATCAGCGGTCAGGCGCACCTCTGGCGCCGCTTGCGGTCAATCGTTTATCGACTGAAAAAGAGGACCTTCCATGGACGCCTGGTGGCATGAAGTCTGGGTAACCCTGCAGGCGGAATTCGCCGACATCACCGATGCCCAGCAGATGACCCGGGTCACGGTGCGCCTGCTCATGGCCGCGCTGCTCGGCGGCATCCTGGGTTTCGAGCGCGAACACAAGGGCAAGGCTGCCGGCGTGCGAACCCACATGCTCGTGGCCTTGGGGGCGGCGTTGTTCGTCTTGGTGCCACAGATGTCCGGGTCCCAGGCCGACGCCATGAGCCGGGTGATACAAGGCGTGGTTGCCGGCATCGGTTTCCTCGGCGCCGGCACCATCCTGAAAAACACCGACGGCGACGAAGGTCACGTCAAGGGCCTGACCACCGCTGCGGGCCTCTGGATGACCGCCGCCATTGGCGTCGCCGCTGGGTTGGGCCGGGAAGCCACAGCGGTACTCAGCACGGTGCTGGCCCTGGCGATCTTCAGTGTGATGCCGGTGATTGTTCGGGCGCTGGAGAAGGACGACAAGCCATCCTGAATAAGACATGTGGGAGCGAGCTTGCTCGCGATGGCGGAGGATCAGCCAGCCACTATGCTGATTGACAGTCCGCTATCGCGAGCAAGCTCGCTCCCACAGGGATTAGCTCCAAATCATTGAATCAAACCCGCTCCGGCGGCGCCTCGCTCGGCGGGTCACCCAGCGGCGGTTGTGGGTCCAGTGGCGGGTCTTTCTCGGGAATCGGTTCCGGGTCAGGACCGGGCGGCGGCAAGTTGGGGTCATCGATGTTCGGATCGGGTGTTTCGGCCGGGATGGGAATATTCATCGGGACGGGTCTCCGTGACGCACATGGCTTGAGTCGTGCTTATTGTTGTTGACCACCTTGTACCGGCTTTGATCCCCCGGATGCATCGGGCAAATCCCTCTGAACTTTTAGTCGTTGCTTCGGTTCGGAGTTTAAGTGAGTTTTTTCAGGGACCCGTTGGGCCTTTACCGCCACAAGCGCGTCCATGGGGCGTAAAAGGAGCGATGCTCGATGACTGCCGAACACCCGACTGAACTGGCCTACAACCCGCATTTGCCGCTGTCTCAAGCCTTGCTGTTGCCGCGTATTGCTATTGAAAGCACCATGCCGGTGATTGACGGTGGACAATTTGCCGCCAAGGCCGTGGCTGGGCAGGACGTGACAGTGACCAGCAAGGTCTTCGCCGATGGCCACGACAAGCTGGCCGTGCGCATTCGCTGGCGTGCGCTGCAGGACGAAGTGTGGAACAGCGAGGTCATGAGTGACCTGGGCAACAACGGCTGGCGCGGCCAGTTCACCGTGCCGGAGCAAGGCCGTTATGTGTTTTGTATCGAGGCCTGGATCGATCAGTTCGCCAGTTTTCGCTATGAGCTGGAGAAGAAATTCGGTGCAGGGGTGCCGATCAGCCTGGAGCTGCAGGAAGGCCGCAATCAAGTGCAGATGGCCGTCGAGCGCAGCACCGGTGAACTGAGCGAGCAACTGGCGGCCTTGCATCATGAGCTTTCCGGCCTGTTGCCGACCGAGCAGGTGGCGCTGTTCCTGGCACCGCGCAGTGCCGATCTGATGTCCCTGGCCGATCATCGTCCGTACTTGAGCATCAGCCCCGAGTACCCGCTGGATGTGGAGCGCAAGCTGTCCGAGTTTGCCAGCTGGTATGAGCTGTTTCCCCGCTCGATCACCGACGATCCCCAGCGCCATGGCACGTTCAACGACGTGCACTCGCGCCTGGCGGTGATCCAGGACATGGGCTTCGACGTGCTGTACTTCCCGCCGATCCACCCCATCGGTCGCAGTTTCCGCAAAGGCCCGAACAATTCCCTCACCGCCGGTCCCGACGATCCGGGCAGCCCGTATGCCATCGGCGGCGAGGAGGGCGGGCACGAGGCCATTCACCCGCAATTGGGTAGCCGCGAGGACTTCCGGCGCCTGGTGGCGGCGGCCGCCGACCACGGCCTGGAGATCGCCCTGGACTTCGCGATCCAGTGTTCCCAAGACCATCCCTGGCTCAAGCAGCACCCAGGCTGGTTCAGCTGGCGGCCGGACGGCACGATCAAATATGCGGAAAACCCGCCGAAGAAATACCAGGACATCGTCAACGTTGATTTCTACGCGGCCGATGCGATTCCCAGCTTGTGGACGGAACTGCGGGACGTCGTGGTGGGCTGGGTCGAGGAAGGCGTGAAGATATTCCGCGTCGACAACCCGCACACCAAGCCGCTGCCGTTCTGGCAATGGCTGATCGCCGATGTCCGGGCCCAATACCCTGAAGTGATCTTCCTGGCTGAAGCGTTCACCACGCCGGCCATGATGGCGCGGCTGGGCAAGGTCGGTTACTCCCAGAGCTACACCTATTTCACCTGGCGCAACACCAAGGCGGAGCTGGCGACCTACTTAGCCGAGCTCAACGAATCGCCGTGGCGTGAATGCTACCGGCCGAATTTTTTCGTCAACACGCCAGACATCAACCCGGCCTTTCTCCATGAGTCGGGGCGCGCCGGGTTTTTGATCCGCGCCGCCCTGGCAACCATGGGCTCGGGCCTGTGGGGCATGTATTCGGGCTTCGAGTTGTGCGAATCGGCACCGGTACCGGGCAAGGAGGAATACCTCGATTCGGAGAAATACGAGATCCGTCCTCGCGACTTCACCGCGCCGGGCAACATCATTGCCGAGATCGCCCAGCTCAACCGCATCCGCCGGCAGAACCCGGCGTTGCATACCCACCTGGGCCTGAAGATCTACAACGCCTGGAACGACAACATTCTCTATTTCGGCAAGCGCACCGCCGACGGCAGCAATTTCATCCTGGTGGCGGTGAGCCTCGATCCGCACAACCCGCAGGAAGCCAGTTTCGAATTGCCGCTGTGGGAGATGGGCCTGCCCGACGACGCCCAGACCCAGGGCGAGGATCTGATGAACGGACATCGCTGGACCTGGTACGGCAAGTATCAGTTCATGCGGATTGACCCGGCGTACCAGCCGTTCGGGATTTGGCGGATCAGCGTGGCGTGATGCTGTGGGATTGAATGAGGGCTGTTGTGGCGAGGGGATTTATAAATCCCCTCGCCACAAAAAGCTCTCGTCGCATAACAAGACCTCACAAGCCTGTCTCCCGCGGCTTTATTGAATTCATCAGGAGTTGCAAATGGCGAAGAAACCCCGGTCTGCCACCTTCATCAAAGATCCGCTCTGGTACAAGGACGCGGTGATTTACCAGGTCCACGTAAAATCCTATTTCGACTCCAATAACGACGGGATCGGTGACTTTCCCGGCCTGATCGAAAAGCTCGACTACATCGCCGACTTGGGCGTCAACACCATCTGGCTGCTGCCATTTTATCCTTCGCCCCGGCGCGACGACGGTTATGACATTGCCGAATACCGTGGCGTCAGCCCCGACTACGGCACCATGGCCGATGCGCGGCGGTTCATTGCCGAAGCCCACAAGCGCAACCTGCGGGTGATCACCGAGCTGGTCATCAACCACACCTCGGACCAGCATCCCTGGTTCCAGCGCGCGCGCAAGGCCAAGCCAGGTTCGAAGGCGCGGGACTTCTACGTCTGGTCCGATGACGACCACAAGTACGACGGCACGCGGATCATTTTCCTCGACACCGAGAAGTCCAACTGGACCTGGGACCCGGTGGCGGGCCAGTACTTCTGGCACCGCTTCTACTCTCACCAGCCCGACCTCAACTTCGATAACCCGCAGGTCCTCAAGGCGGTGTTGTCGGTGATGCGCTACTGGCTGGACATGGGCATCGACGGCCTGCGCCTGGACGCCATCCCGTACCTGATCGAGCGCGACGGCACCAACAACGAAAACCTGCCCGAGACCCATGACGTCCTGAAGCTGATCCGCGCCGAGATCGACGCCAACTACCCCGACCGCATGTTGCTGGCCGAAGCCAACCAGTGGCCGGAAGACACCCAGTTGTACTTCGGTGATGTCGATGCCCAGGGGATGAACGGTGACGAATGCCACATGGCCTTCCACTTCCCGCTGATGCCGCGCATGTACATGGCGCTGGCCCAGGAAGATCGCTTCCCGATCACCGACATCCTGCGCCAGACCCCAGAGATCCCCGCCAATTGCCAGTGGGCGATTTTCCTGCGCAACCACGATGAGTTGACCCTGGAGATGGTCACCGACAAGGAGCGTGACTACCTGTGGAACTACTACGCCGCCGACCGTCGGGCGCGTATCAACCTGGGCATTCGTCGGCGCCTGGCGCCGTTGGTGGAACGCGACCGTCGTCGCGTCGAGCTGCTCAACAGCCTGCTGCTGTCGATGCCTGGCACGCCAACGCTGTACTACGGCGATGAAATCGGCATGGGCGACAACATCTACCTGGGCGACCGCGATGGCGTGCGTACGCCGATGCAGTGGTCCATCGACCGCAACGGCGGCTTCTCCCGCGCCGACCCGGCCAGCCTGGTGCTGCCGCCGATCATGGACCCGCAGTACGGCTACCAGTCGGTCAACGTCGAGACCCAGGCCGGCGACCCACACTCGCTGCTCAACTGGACGCGCCGCATGCTGACGGTGCGCAAGCAGTCCAAGGCCTTTGGTCGCGGCACCTTGAAGATGCTCTCGCCGAGCAACCGCCGGATCCTGGCCTATACCCGCGAATACACCGGGCCCGACGGCAAGCACGAAATCATCCTCTGCGTGGCCAACGTGTCCCGCAGCGCCCAGGCCGCCGAACTGGACCTGTCGACCTACGCCGGCATGGTCCCGGTGGAGATGCTCGGCGGCAATGCCTTTCCCCCCATCGGCCAGTTGAACTTCCTGCTGACCCTGGCGCCGTACGGCTTCTATTGGTTCGTCCTGGCAACCGAGAACCAGATGCCGAGCTGGCACGTGGAACCGGCCCAGAGCCTGCCGGATTTCACCACCCTGGTGCTGAAAAAACGCCTGGAAGAATTGCTCGAAGCGCCATCGCGCACCACGCTGGAGCAAACCATCCTGCCGAGCTGGCTGCAGAACCGGCGCTGGTTCGCCGGCAAGGACAGTGCGATCGAGAAGGTCGAGATTGTCTATGGCGTGCGCTTCGGCGATCCGCAGCACCCCGTGCTGCTCAGTGAAATCGATGTCACCAGTGGCGGCCAGACCCTGCGTTATCAGCTGCCGTTCGGTCTGCTCGCCGAAGACCAGGTCGGTGCGGCGTTGCCGCAGCAACTGGCGTTGTCGCGGGTACGTCGGGTGCGTCAGGTGGGCTTGATCACCGATGCCTTCAGCCTGGAAAGCTTCGTGCGCGCCGTGCTGCAAAGCATGCAGGCCGCCACGGTACTGCCGTGCACCGAAGGTGAGTTGCGCTTCGAACCCACCGAAGGCTTGGCCGCGCTGAACCTCGGGGATGAGCCAGAGGTGCGTTACCTGTCCGCCGAACAGTCCAACAGTTCGGTGGTGGTGGGCGGTAGCCTGGTGCTCAAGCTGATTCGCAAGGTCGCCTCGGGTGTGCACCCGGAACTGGAAATGAGCGCTTACCTGACCGCTGCCGGTTTCAGCAACATTTCACCGCTGCTGGGTTCGGTGGTTCGCCGCGACGCCCAGGGTGAGGATGCGCTGCTGATGATCGCCCAAGGCTACTTGAGCAATCAGGGCGACGCTTGGGAATGGACCCAGAACAACCTGGAACGCGCCCTGCGCGATGAGCTGGCGGACGCGGTGTCCGAGCAGGAGCAGCATTACAACGCCTTGGGCGAGTTGAAGGATTTTGCCGGCATGCTCGGCCAGCGCCTGGGGGAAATGCACCAGGTACTGGCCCAGGCCACCGACGATCCCGACTTCGAACCCCAGGCCACCAACGCCAAGGAAGCCCAGGCCATCGGCAAGGACGTCGCAGCCCAAGTGGAAAACGCCCTGCGCCTGCTCAAGCAGAACCAGGGCCAATTGAACCCCGCCGACCAAGCCATGGTCGCACGCTTGCTGGAACACAAGAAAACCGTCCTGGCCCATATCCAGGAACTGGCTGGCAAGGCCGCGGGTGGCTTGCGCATCCGCGTCCATGGCGACCTGCACCTGGGCCAAGTCCTGGTGATCAAGGGCGACGCCTACCTGATCGACTTCGAAGGTGAGCCGGCGCGGCCATTGCATGAACGGCGGGGCAAGCACAGCCCGTACAAGGACGTCAGCGGCGTATTGCGCTCCTTCGATTACGCGGCGGCCATGGCGATTCACTTGCACACTGTCGACAGCACGGCCGATGCCGATGCGGCGCGGCAACGGGTCGCCGAGCGTTATCTGAAAGAGGCTCGCCAGGCATTTGTCGAGGCATATCGGCTGGCGGCAGCTAGTCTTGCCCATGAGTGGAAGGATGCTGAAGGCGAAGACGCCGCGCTGGCGTTGTTCGGCCTGGAGAAGGCGGCCTATGAAGTGGCCTATGAAGCCGAGAATCGCCCCACCTGGCTGCCCGTGCCGTTGCACGGTCTGATCGGGTTGTTAAGTGGGCTGCAACCCTTTTCCGACGTAGCCGGACCGATTTAGTGGAGAGAATCATGAGTGTCTCGAACAAAGAACCCCAGGGGCAGGCCAAGGAGTCCTTGCTGCCGACGCCCCATGACATCGACGCGCTGGTGCGCGCCGAACACCACGACCCGTTTGCCATCCTCGGGCCGCATGGCGACGACGCCGGCGGCCAATTCATTCGCGCGTATCTGCCCGGTGCCCTGAGCGTGCATGTGCTGGCCCGCGATGGCGGCGAAGAACTGGGGGAACTGCAACCCACCGCAACCCCGGGGCTGTTCGTCGGCCATTTCGACCGTGCCCAGCCATACTTGCTGCGCACCCGTTGGGCCGGCGGCGAGCAGGTGTCCGAAGACCCCTACAGCTTCGGTCCGTTGCTGGGGGAGATGGACCTTTACCTGTTTGGCGAGGGCAATCACCGCGATCTCAGTTCCTGCCTCGGTGCGCAACTGACCACCGTCGATGGCATCGACGGCGTGCGGTTCGCGGTCTGGGCGCCGAACGCCCGGCGCGTTTCGGTGGTCGGGGATTTCAACGTCTGGGACGGGCGTCGGCATCCGATGCGCATTCGCTATCCGTCCGGCGTGTGGGAGATATTCATCCCCAGGCTGGGTCCCGGCGAAGGTTACAAGTATGAAATCCTCGGCGCCCACGGCATCCTGCCACTCAAGGCCGACCCGGTGGCCCTGGCCACGCAGATGCCGCCAGACACGGCTTCGAGAGTCGCCTCACCCCTGAAGATCGAGTGGCAGGACGACGAGTGGATGCAGCACCGTCGCGAGCGGCATCTCCCGGGTGCGCCGCTGTCGATCTACGAATTGCACGCCGGTTCCTGGCAATGCGAAATCGACGAGGCAGGGGAGGTGGCCCGGCAGTACAACTGGCATGAAATGGCCGAGCGGCTGATCCCGTATGTCCAGGACCTGGGCTTCACCCACATCGAGCTGATGCCGATCATGGAGCACCCGTTCGGTGGTTCCTGGGGCTATCAGCCGCTGTCGCAATTCGCGCCGACGGCACGCTTCGGCTCGCCGGACGATTTCGCAGCATTCGTCAACGCCTGCCACCAGGCCAATATCGGCGTCATCCTCGATTGGGTACCGGCGCATTTTCCCACCGACACCCATGGCCTGGCCCAGTTCGACGGCACTGCGCTGTACGAATACGGCAACCCGCTGGAAGGCTTCCACCAGGATTGGGACACGCTGATCTACAACCTGGGCCGCACTGAAGTGCACGGCTTCATGCTGGCGTCGGCGCTGCACTGGCTCAAGCATTTCCACGTCGATGGCCTGCGGGTGGATGCCGTGGCCTCGATGTTGTACCGCGACTATTCGCGCAAGGCCGGCGAGTGGGTGCCCAACCGCCACGGCGGACGGGAAAACCTCGAAGCCATCGATTTCCTGCGGCACCTCAATGATGTGGTGGCGCTGGAAACCCCCGGTGCGCTGGTCATCGCTGAAGAATCCACGGCGTGGCCGGGCGTCAGCCAGAGCACCCAGCAGGGCGGCCTGGGGTTCGCCTACAAGTGGAACATGGGCTGGATGCACGATTCGCTGCACTACATCCAGCAAGACCCGGTGTACCGCGCCCATCACCATAACGAACTGAGCTTCGGCCTGGTGTATGCCTGGTCCGAGCGCTTCGTCCTGCCGATCTCCCATGACGAAGTGGTTCATGGCAAACGCTCGCTGATCGACAAGATGCCCGGTGACCGCTGGCAGAAATTCGCCAACCTGAGGGCCTACCTCAGCTTCATGTGGGGCCATCCCGGCAAGAAGCTGTTGTTCATGGGGTGTGAGTTCGGCCAATGGCGCGAGTGGAACCACGACCAGCAGTTGGATTGGTACCTGCTGCAATACCCTGAGCACCGTGGCGTGCAGAAACTGGTGAGCGATCTCAACCGGTTGTATCGCGAAGAACCGGCGCTGCACGACCAGGATGATGCGCCCCAGGGTTTCCAGTGGTTGATTGGCGACGATGCGCTCAATAGCGTCTACGCCTGGTTGCGCTGGAGCAAGGAGGGTCGGCCGGTGCTGGTGGTCGCCAACTTTACCCCGGTGCCGCGCGAGGCCTACCGGGTCGGCGTGCCGTTCGGCGGGCGCTGGGTCGAATTGCTCAACAGCGATGCTGACACCTACGCCGGTTCCAACTATGGCAATGGCGGTGGTGCCTCCACCGAAGCAGTGCCCAGCCATGGCCAGGCCCTGTCGCTGGAACTCAACTTGCCGCCGTTGGCGGTATTGATCCTGCGGCCGGAGGGTTAGGTCTGGATGCCAGAAGCTGAGCGGTTAGCTGGCGGCTGGTTAGGTGATGTTTGAAGGAGATGATGACTGTGGCGAGGGAGCTTGCTCCCGCTCGGTTGCGCAGCGACCGCCGGAAGGGGGCTGCTACGCAGCCCAGCGGGAGCAAGCTCCCTCGCCACAGGTGTTTGCGGGGCTCAGAAAATCAAAGGCCACCCTAATTC
>NZ_CAKKMI010000116.1:0-15306 GCF_918698105.1 Pseudomonas brassicacearum
CGATAGCGGCGGGTCTGCGTGCATTAATGTTGAATGTGCCGCCGCCATCGCGAGCAGGCTCGCTCCCACAAGGGACATGTCGGGAATCCGAGGGATTACAACTCGAACCGCAGCTCCGGCCAGATTGGCGACGTGCCGCGCTTCTGGGACTCCAGGATCGCCCGGCACAACGAGCACAGGCGATGATCCTGGAAAATCTTGCGATCGACGCTCGACCAGCGTGGCTGGGCAGGCAGCAGGCTGCCGCAGAGGGTCCGGTCGGCCGAGCCACCCAGCTCCAACTGCCGGGTCACCAGGTGCACCCGCACTTCCTGGCAGGCGAACAGATCCAGCTGCTCGTCAGGCTCGATCAGTTGGTAGGCAAACAGGGACCAGGCGGGACGCGGCATCGGGGGCTCCAAATCGGGGGCGCCACATTAGCCGAAAGCCCGCCGCTAGAAAAGCGTCAAAGCAGCGGTTTCAGTGTCGGCCAGACATTTTCCAGCAACTTGCCCTGGGCCGCGACGGACGGGTGCAATCCGTCGCCTTGCATCATGGTCGGGACGCCACCGACGTCCTTGAGGAAAAACGGCACCAGCGGGACTTTTTTCTCTTCGGCCAGGGTGCTGTAGACCCGGGCAAACGCGTCGGTGTAGCGCCGTCCGTAATTGGGTGGCAGTTGCATGCCCAGCAAAAGCACCTGGGCACCGCTGGCGCGGGCGCTGTCGATCATCGCTGCAAGGTTTTGTTGCAATTGCGTTGGAGGCTGTCCGCGCAAGCCATCGTTACCGCCCAGCTCCAGGATCACCAGGTCCGGCTTGTGGGCTGCAAGCAGCGCTGGCAGCCGCGCCTGGCCTCCGGCGCTGGTGTCGCCACTGATGGACGCGTTGACCACTTTATCGTCAAAACCCTCGGCCTTGAGCCGTTGTTCGAGCAACGCCACCCACCCTTGCCGGGTATCCAGGCCGAAAGCCGCGCTGATACTATCGCCAACGATCAGGACTGTACCCGCCGCTGCGTTCTGGGCCATGCACATCAAGGCCAGGCCGGCACTCAAAAACCACACACGCATCGGATTCTCCATGGGCTCAAGCATTCTCACCGCGACGGACCTTAGCAAAGTGGTCTCCAGCGCGGAAGGTGAACTGACCATCCTGCACGAACTCAGCCTGGAACTGAACAAAGGCGATAGCCTGGCTATCGTCGGCGCGTCCGGTTCCGGCAAATCCACGCTCCTGGGCCTGCTGGCCGGCCTCGACCTGCCCAGCAGCGGCGAGGTGACGCTGGCCGGCCAGGCCCTCAGCGCACTGGATGAAGACCAGCGTGCGCGGATTCGCGCCGAGCATGTCGGTTTCGTCTTCCAGTCGTTCCAGTTGCTCGACAGCCTCAATGCGCTGGAAAACGTCATGCTGCCGTTGGAACTGGACGGGCGCAAGGATGCCCGCGAACGCGCCACGCAACTGTTGCAGCGCGTCGGCCTGGGCCAGCGCCTGACTCACTCGCCGCGCCAGCTCTCCGGTGGCGAACAGCAACGCGTGGCGATTGCCCGCGCCTTTGCCGCCGAGCCCGACGTGCTGTTTGCCGACGAACCCACCGGCAACCTCGACAGCCACACCGGCGAGCGCATCAGCGACCTGCTGTTCGAATTGAACAAGGAACGCGGTACGACCCTGGTCCTGGTGACCCATGATGAACGCTTGGCCCATCGCTGCCGGCGCCTGATCCGACTTGAAGCCGGCGAGATGGTCGCCCCTCTGGAGCCTTGATGGCACGCTTGCCGCTGTTGCGCCTGTTCAGTCTCGCTGTCCGTCAATTGCTTCGCGATGCCCGCGCCGGTGAGTTGCGGGTGTTGTTCTTCGCCCTGCTCGTGGCCGTGGCGGCGAGTACCGCCATCGGTTACTTCGGTGCCCGCCTCAACGGCGCGATGATGATGCGCGCCACCGAGTTCCTCGGTGCCGACCTGCTGCTTGAAGGCAGCTCCCCCGCCCGTGCGGAGCAGATCCGCAGCGGCACCGAACTGGGCCTGGAACACGCCCGGGTCGTGGAGTTCTCCAGTGTCGTGGCCACCGATAATGGTATCCAGCTGTCCAGCGTCAAGGCGGCCGATGACCGCTACCCCTTGCGCGGCGAGCTGAAAAGCACCCCCACCCCGTTCGCCCCGGAAGAAATCGGCGGACGTCCGAACCCTGGCGAGGCCTGGGTCGAAGCTCGGCTGCTGACGGCACTGGACCTGAAGATCGGCGACAGCATCGACGTCGGCAACCAGACCTTGCGCCTGAGCCGCGTGCTGACTTATGAGCCCGATCGCGCCGGCAACTTCTACAGCCTCACCCCGCGGGTGCTGATCAACCTCAAGGACCTGGAGGCCACCGGCGTGGTCCAGCCGGGCAGCCGTGTCAGTTATCGCGACCTGTGGCGCGGCCCGGCATCGGCGCTGCAAACCTACCGCGACCTGGTCAAGCCTGGCCTTGAAGCCAACCAGCGCCTGCAGGATGCCCGCGACGGTAACCGGCAAATCGGTGGCGCCCTGGGCAAGGCCGAACGCTACCTGAACATGGCCAGCCTGGTGGCGGTGTTGCTGTCCGGTGTCGCCGTTGCACTCTCGGCCAACCGCTTCGCCACCCGACGATTCGATGCCAGCGCGCTGCTGCGCTGCCTGGGCCTGTCACGCCGGGAAACCATGGTGCTGTTCAGCCTGCAACTGACGGTGCTGGGCCTGCTCGCCAGCATCAGTGGCGCCCTGCTTGGCTGGATCGCCCAACTGGGCCTGTTCGCCCTGCTCCATGACCTGCTGCCCACTACCGTTCCGCCGGGCGGCCTGCTGCCGGCGATCGCCGGGATCGGCACCGGACTGGTGGCATTGGCGGGGTTCGCCCTGCCGCCACTGGCTGCGCTGGGTCGGGTACCACCGTTGCGCGTGTTGCGCCGGGACATGCTGCCGATCCCCTCCAGCTCTTGGGTAATCTACGGTGCCGCGCTGGGCGCCCTGGGCCTGATCATGTGGCGCCTGAGCCTGGACCTGGTCCTCACCTTCGCCCTGCTGGGTGGTGGCGTCGTCGCCGCCCTGGTGCTCGGCGGCTTGCTATTGCTGCTGCTCCAGAGCCTGCGTCGCCTGCTGGCCCGCGCTTCCCTGCCCTGGCGGCTGGGCCTCGGCCAGTTGCTGCGTCATCCCTTGGCGGCAGCCGGCCAGGCCCTGGCGTTCGGCCTGATCCTGTTGTCCATGGCGTTGATCGCGCTGTTACGCGGCGAGCTGCTGGACACCTGGCAAAACCAGTTACCCAAAAACGCCCCGAACTATTTCGCCCTGAATATCCTGCCCAACGACAAGCAGGCCTTCACCGACAAGCTGCTGGCATTGTCGGCGCAATCAGCCCCGCTCTACCCGGTGGTCCCCGGGCGCCTCATCAGCATCAATGGCGAACCGGCCACAGAGTTCGTCACCAAGGACTCGGCGGGTGACCGAGCGCTGCAACGTGACCTGAGCCTGACCTGGGCCGCGGACCTGCCGGCGGGCAACATCGTCACCGCAGGGACCTGGTGGCCGCAGCAGCCACCGGACGATATCCCGGGGGTTTCGGTGGAAGGCAAAGTGGCCGAGAACCTCAAGATCAAGCTGGGCGACCGCCTGGTGTTCAGCGTGGGCGGCGTCAACCGTGAAGCGAAGGTCACCAGCCTGCGGGAGATCAACTGGGACAATTTCCAGCCCAACTTCTTCATGATCTTCCAGCCCGGCACATTGAAGGATCTGCCGACGACCTATCTCACCAGTTTCTACCTGGCGGCGGGCCACGACCAACAGATCGTCGACCTGTCCCGAGCCTTTCCGGCGGTGACGATCCTGCAAGTCGAGGCCCTGCTCGAGCAACTGCGCAGCATCCTGGCCCAGGTGACCCTGGCGGTGGAGTATGTGTTGCTGTTCGTGCTGGCAGCGGGGATGGCGGTGTTGTTTTCCGGCCTGCAGGCGACCCTCGACGAGCGCATTCGCCAAGGCGCGCTATTGCGCGCACTGGGCGCCGAACGGCCCCTGCTGGTCAAGGCCCGGCGCATCGAGTTCGGCCTGCTGGGCGCGGTCAGTGGCCTGCTCGCGGCCCTGGGTTCGGAGCTGGTGAGCCTGGTGCTTTACCGGTACGCCTTCGACCTGCCCTGGCATCCGCATCCCTGGCTGTTGGCACTGCCGCTGCTGGGGGCCTTGTTGATCGGCGCGGCCGGTGTGTTTGGCACCCGTCGGGCGCTCAATGCCAGCCCGCTGACAGTATTGCGCGAGGGTTGATAGACTCCAGGCTTCGCTATTACAAGAAGTTGCCATGAGCCGTTATCGCCCACCCCGCACCGCCGGCACCGCGCTGATCACCCCCGAGGGTGAAGCGCGGATGCGCGCTGAATTCCATGAGCTGTGGCATGTGCGCCGTCCCCAGGTGACCCAGGCGGTCAGCGAGGCGGCGGCCCAGGGTGATCGTTCGGAAAACGCCGAATACACCTACGGCAAGAAAATGCTGCGGGAAATCGACAGTCGCGTGCGCTTCCTCACCAAGCGCCTTGAAGCGCTTAAAGTGGTCAGTGAAAAACCCAGCGATCCAAACAAGGTGTACTTCGGTGCCTGGGTGACGGTCGAAGATGAGGATGGCAAGGAATCACGCTATCGCATCGTCGGCCCGGACGAGCTGGACCTGAAGCAGAACCTGATCAGTATCGACTCACCGTTGGCACGGGCCCTGATCGGCAAGGCCCTGGACGCCGAAGTCAGCGTCCAGACGCCTACCGGCGAGAAACGGGTCTACATCGTGGACATCGCGTATCCGTAATCCTCGCCTCAGCGGCGCGTGATCAATCCCTGTCGGGCGACACGGGTCAACTGCCGGATCATTTCAGGCGCGTCCGCTGCACTGGGGGACTGGATGACGGCCAGGTCGAAACTGTCATTGGCGAAACGCGCCAGTGACTCGCCGTCTTCGACAAACTGGATCAGGAACGCAGCGGGCCCATGGTTGCGACGCGGCCAGCCATCGAGATAGCGCAAGAGCGTTGGCTGGTGGGTGCCGCCCAGGAGAATTTTCGGGTTACGTTGGACAAGGTTCGCCGTGATCGGCGCAAGACGTACTAGGGGGCTGGGTGCGTTCATTGTGTCGTGTCTCTGCCTCAAAAGTCTGCATGGCAGGTGAGAGGCAACACCGAACCAGCGCTTTAGCGGTATTTCGAAGCCTTGTCTTCGGCTTCTATCGGCGACTGGATTGAGTCACCTGGCGCCCCGCAAGTAGCTGTTTAAATCGGCGCATGAGCGGCATCCTAGAGAAGCTGACTGGGCAGTGTCAAGAATCACTTCCCATAAAAAAGGCCCGTACAAGAGGTAATGCTGTTCACTTGAGCCACCCTTATTGAGAATTCTGATTATCTGTTCTGAGAGGCGTGGTTTGGTGTGTATATCCGTTTTTTGCGTAACGGCGGCTTAGGGTTCCGCCCTGACGGCGGCTCACTTTTGAGAAGCGCAAAAGTAAGCAAAACGCTCTTGCCCCACCACTTGGCACCTCGCCTAGGCTCGGTGTGCCCTCACTCCGGCATTGCTCCGTGGGCCGCCGCGAAGGGCCATCCATGGCCCAGCGCGGCTAACCCGGCATCCATGCCGGGTTGCCCACTTCGCAATGCCTGCGTTCGGCCAGCGTGGTTAACGGGGCGCCCCAGATCAAGATCTGAAGCAAGAGCAATAGCGGGGCACATGCCGGCATCTATGTGGCTGGGCCACTGCTATCGCGAGCAAGCTCGCTCCCACATGGATTTGTGGGCGTTCACAACATTTGCACACGATACAAAAACCTGTGGGAGCGAGCTTGCTCGCGATGAGGCCGGCACATCCAACATCACCGCAAACTGACACATCGTCTTCGCGAGCAAGCTTTGCTCCCACAGATCTAACGGGTGTACGACCAGGAGAGCCAGGTCGGCTGTTAGGCCGCCTCGCGGTGGACGTTGATCTCGGCGCCCCGTTAACCACGCTGGCTGAACGAAGGTATTGCGCAGTGGGCATCCCGGCATGGATGCCGGGATAGCCGCGCTGGGCCATGGATGGCCCTTCGCGGCGGCCCACGGAGCAATGCCTTCGTTCAGGCATGCCGAGCCTAGGCGAGGCACCGAGTGGTGGGGCAGGAGCGCTTTGGTTACTTTCGACTGGGCCGGCTTCCGGGCTTTTCGAAAGTGAGCCGCTGTAAGAGCGGAACCCTAAGCGGCCGTTACCGCAGCAACGGATATACACACCAAAAAAAACCCAAAAAAACGGCGCGTCCCATTTCTGGAAGAAGCGCCGTTTTTCCTAAGTGAACAACATTACGTACAAGACGAGCCTCGAATTCAAATCGAGCAATCAACCCGCGATGGCGCGATCGACCGACAGCTTGCCCGCCCCTTCGATCAGCACGGCAATACTGCCCGCCAGCAACGCCAGGGCAAACTCATAACCGTTGTTGGCCATGAACAAGCCATTACCGATGTGCACAGAGAAAATCGCCACCAGCGACAGGAAGGCCAGGCCCAGTGCCGCAGGACGCGCCAGCAGACCGATGATCAGCGCCAGCCCGGCGAAAAACTCCGTACCGCCCGCCAGTGTCGCCATCACGTAGCCCGGGGTCAGGCCGATGCTTTCCATCCACTGCGCCGTGCCTGCCAGGCCGTAGCCACCGAACAGGCCGAAGAGTTTCTGCGAGCCGTGGGCAGCAAATATGACACCAACGGCGATGCGCAGGACAGTCAGGCCGTAGCCTGCGCGGCTAAACAGAACTTTGTTGATGAGAGTGCTCATAAGGTCATTCCTTGGGAGTAGTAGAGAGTGGCCGCTATATTAATCAATAAAATTCATGTTAAAAGCGGAAAAAATCCGTAATACCAATCAATTTATTCGATCATTTACGCAGTGCAACCTTTTGCTCCTTCGGTTCCAAGGACTCCCGTTCACGATCAAATGCCAGGTAGTACTTATTCACACTATTAACATAGCTGACGGCGCCCATTCCCACCTGCTCCATGGCAATGCGCTCGACCTGGAAAAACCATTGGTTGGGGTTCAGTCCCCGCCGCCGGGCCTCGGCTCGCATGCCCTGGACGCGCTCGGGGCCCATGTTGTAGGCGGCCAAGACAAAGGCCATGCGCTCGCGCTCGTTGAGCTTGGGACTGGCAAAGAACTTGCGGCGGATAAGGGCCAGGTACTTGGCGCCAGCCTGCACATTGGCATCCAGGTTCTGGATGTTATCGACGCCGACCCGCTGAGCCGCCGATGGGGTGATCTGCATCAGGCCGGTGGGGCCTGTGCCACTGCGGGCGTTGGGTTGCAGGGCTGATTCCTTGAAGGCCAGGGCCGCCAGGTTGAGCCAGTCCATGCCTTGGGCATCGGCATGTTTTTGCAACACCGGGCGCAGTTTTTCCAGGCGTTGGCGATCAGCCCGGGCCAGCGGATAGTGGACTTGGTACAAACGACGGTAGATGCGCAGGAATGCCGCGTCTTCGTTGGCGGGCACCTTGTAGGTCGCCAGGAATCGGTCGATGCTCGCTCGCAGCATGGCGGCGTCACGGCGAACGAACCAATACTCGTCACTCGGCTCACCGATCAGAACCTGACGGTCGAAGCGCAACTTGGGCAGGATCTTGCTCCAGCGCTCGGCGATGGGCTGCTCGACGATGGTCAAATGGAAAATCCCACCCTGGACCATTTCCAGGACATCCTCCACAGCCAGGGTGGGATCGACCCATTCGACCTTCACCGGCGGCAGTTTGAGCAGCGCCAGTTTCTGGTTGATCTGGCTCACCGCGTCCCCCGCCGCGCTGCCGTTGGGCAGGGCCAGGGTCTTGCCGGAAAGTTGCTCCACACGGGTGTAGCGCTTCTCGCCCTTGATACCCACCAGCAGCAACGGCACGTCGGTACGGATCGGATCGCTGGCGCTGACCGCATGGCCGGCCTGCAGCTCAAGCAACTCACCCGGCGCTACCAGGTCGCCCTCCCCGCGCTGCAAGGCGCCGAGCAACTGGTCCTTGGCCATGGGAATGATCTTGAGGGTAATTTCCTGGCCATCCCGGGCGTGGCCGTTGAGGTATTGCTCGAAGGCTCGCAGCCGATGGTATTCGACGCCAATGGGTTGGCCCTGGACTTCACCGGAGCTGTTGCGGCTCTGGTTGACCAAGACCTTTAACACACGGCTGCTGCGGATTTGCGCCAGGTCGCGCACCGTGCCCGGCGCCACCGCCTGCACCGGCCCGGGCAGCCGCGCCTCGGCCGGCATTGGCAACCACAGCGAACAACACAACAGTAGCAATACCTGGGGACGTGTCATCCACTCTCCGGAAGGAATACTGCGGACCGCCTCCCTTGAAAAACGAGGCTGAGTCGACAGAAACAGAGCGCCTGGGGCGCTGAAAAAGTGCGGAAGACTGGCACAGTGATGGCTTTTATACCAACCCGATGTGTCTCGCGGCCTTAACAGACAGCCTCAACTCGTTGTAGTTCTTGGCTTTTCTTATAAATCTACAGCTCTGATATGCTTTCCAGCCTTTGGGCCGAGGTAGCACCATGCAACTCATCGATATCGGCGTCAACCTGACCAACCCCAGTTTCGCCGACAAACATCAGGCGGTGCTTGAGCGCGCCTATGAATCCGGGGTCTGCCAACTGGTCTTGACCGGCACCAGTATCGAGGGCAGCGAACAGGCCCTCGAACTGTGCCAACACCTCGACGATACGGGCGAGCGACTGTTTTCCACCGCCGGCATTCACCCCCACAGCGCCAGCGAGTGGACCGCCGACAGCGCCCGGCACCTCAAGGATCTGCTGATGCACAGCCGCGTGCGCGCGGTGGGCGAATGCGGGCTGGATTTCAACCGGGACTTCTCTCCCCGACCGCAACAGGAAAAGGTCCTGGAAGAACACCTCGCCTTGGCGGTCCAGTTGCAATTGCCGGTGTTCCTGCATGAACGCGACGCCGACCAGCGCTTGCTGGACATCCTCCGGGATTTTCGCGATCAATTGCCGGCAGCCGTGGTGCATTGCTTCACCGGTGAAAAAAGGGCGCTGTTCAGCTACCTCGACCTGGACCTGCACATCGGCATCACCGGCTGGATCTGCGACGAACGCCGGGGCACGCACCTGCACCCGTTGGTGCGCGAGATACCCCGTGGTCGGCTGATGCTCGAAAGCGACGCACCGTACCTGCTGCCCCGCACACTGCGCCCCAAACCCAAGAACGGCCGCAACGAACCGGCCTACCTGCCAGAGGTGTTGCGCGAAGTGGCCTTGCACCGGGGCGAAACCCAGGAGGACCTGGCAGCCCACAGCACCGCCTGCGCCCGGGTGTTTTTTGGTTTACCCACACTCTCCTGAATCCTGCAGATCCCTGTGGGAGCGAGCTTGCTCGCGATAGCGGCGGATCAGCCTGCACATTGGCTGACTGACACACTGCTATCGCGAGCAAGCTCGCTCCCACAAGGGGATCTGGTTGTCTGTTAGATCAGATCAAACCCAGGGATCGGCGTTGCCTGTGGGCCCACATCAAAACCCTGGGGTCGGTGTTGTCTGTTGACCCACATCAAAATCCCGTCACCTGAGTAGCGGCAGAATAATGGCACCTTGCCAATGCTGTTTCCGCTATCAGAGAAGACCTTCCATGGGTGCCTGGCTTAGCAATATCTCGCTGAAATACAAATTCTGGGCGGTCAATGCGGTCGCCTTTGTCACCACCTTGCTGCTGGTGCTCTACGCGGTGCATCTCGAACAGCAGGCGCGCAACCACGCGGCCCAGGCGAACGCCCAGGCCCAGGCACACCTGCTGGATGCCTGGCCGGCCGGAACGCCCTTGCCCAAGGTCGACTGTCTCCTGGCATTCCAGCGCGACCAGAATCCCGTTCTCAACGAACAACCATTGCCTTCGTTGGCCCAGGCCAACGGCTGGGTCGAACTCGACGCCGGGCTGCTGTTTGGCGACGACCCGCTGCTGGGTGCCCAAGTGATCCGTCGAGGTGACGGCCAACAACTCGCCGTGTTGGCCCAAGGTGTGAGCCTGAGCCAAGTGTTCGGCGAACGCTTCAGCCAATACGCCGCAGCCGTGTTCGTGTTGATGCTGGCGATGCTGGGCGCCTCGCAGTTGTTGATCCGTTTCTTGCTCAGCCAGCTCAACACGCTCAAAGACGTGATGCTGCACGTGGAAAAAACCGGTGACCTGTCCGCCCGCGTGCCCCTGGCCTGCAAGGACGAAGTGGGCCAGATGGCGGCCGCATTCAACGCCATGCAGGCCGGTTATCAACGAGTCGTCGACACTGTTGCCAGCACCGCCCGGCAGTTGGACAGTGGTGCGGCGCGTCTGGCGTCGAGCATGAACGATGTTCGCCACGGCATGCTCGGCCAGCAAAGCGAAACCGACCAGGCGGCCACGGCGATCAACGAAATGTCCGCCACGGTTTATCACATCGCCCAGCATGCCGGCGCCACCCGCGACCTGTCGAAAACCGCCGACACCCTGGCCGGCAACGGTCAGGAAGTGGTCGGTCGGGTGCAACAGTCGATCACCGGGCTGTCTTCGGGTGTGCAGCAGACCGCCGAAATGATCCAGCGCCTGGCCGAAGACAGCCAAAAGATCAATGGCGTGGTCAGTGTGATCCACAGCATCGCCGAACAAACCAATCTGCTGGCCCTGAACGCGGCCATCGAAGCGGCGCGGGCCGGAGAAATGGGCCGAGGCTTTGCCGTGGTGGCGGACGAGGTGCGCAACCTGGCCAAGCGGGTACAGACCTCCACGGATGAAATCACCACCATGGTTTCGGCCCTGCAGGCCGGGACCCGAGACGCCGTGGACT
This sequence comes from Pseudomonas brassicacearum, assembly GCF_918698105.1. GTDB lineage: Bacteria > Pseudomonadota > Gammaproteobacteria > Pseudomonadales > Pseudomonadaceae > Aquipseudomonas > Aquipseudomonas brassicacearum_F. The sequence continues at coordinate 10,801 of NZ_CAKKMI010000116.1, forward strand.
TCATGCAGGAAAGTTCGCTCAAGGCTGACGATTGCGTGCAACAGGCCCGCGAGGCCGGTGACGCGTTGGCACAGATCACCGCAGCGGTGGCGCAAATGCGCGAAAGCAACACCCAGATCGCTGTCGCGGCCGAGCAGCAAAGCCACGTCGCCGAGGAAATGAACCGGGCGGTAGTAAGTATTCGCGACGTGACCGAGAACACCGTGCGCCAGACCGTCGACTCAGCGACCACCAGCGATGAATTGGCGACGTTGGCGGGCGAGTTGAGCAAGGCGATTGGGCAGTTGAAACTTTGAGGACGCCTTCGCGAGCAAGCTCGCTCCCACACTGAATCGAGTCGGACACAAATGCGGTGAACCAGCAGGTCCCATGTGGGAGCGAGCTTGCTCGCGAAGAGGCCAGAACAGCCACCCCAAATACAACTTTTGAAACCCTATCGACCCGATAACCAACCTCGATTCGCAGGCGCCTTGGGCGGCACCTATTCTTCAAGCATAAGTGCACACGAATCAAGGAACAGCATCATGGGCAAACGTCACCCCAATCTTCCGGCCTGGCAATGGCGCGCCTACCCAGATAATCATCGGCACCCCGCCAACCTGGTGTTGCACCTGATTGCCGTGCCGCTGTTCATCATCGCGTTTCTGCTGATTGTGTCGGGGGTGTTCAGCTTGAGCCTGGGCGATGTCGCCATCGGCATCATCGGCCTGCTCGCGGCGCTCGGCTTGCAACGTCACGGGCACAGCCTGGAGGCCCAGGCCTCCGAGCCGTTCAGCGATCGCAAGGATGCCGTGTCACGCCTGTTGGTGGAACAGTTCCTGACTTTCCCACGGTTCTTTCTCAGCGGTGGCTGGTGGCGCGCCTGGCGGGAGCGCCACCGTCACCACCGCAAACCTTGACCGGAGCAAGTCTTAACCGGAGCAGCCTTACCCAAAGATCGTGACCGTCTGCCGGCTCAGGGCGATCAAGCGGCCATCGGCGCTCCAGAACTTCGCGGCGACATGACCATAGCCGTCCTGGGCATGTTCGATCTCGGCCAGGTACTTGCACCAGTCCAGTGTCGTGAGCTCCAGCAGCGGCTGGACGAACTCGATGGTCCACGTGAGCGTGCTGCCCGGGGCCATTTGCGAAAGGTGAGGCAACAAGGCCGGCGGCCAGGCATCGACCAAGGCCAGGATGTGGCTTTCGTTCAGCGGTTCCTCTTTCACGTCCCCGCGCAAACGCACCCAACCGCCCATGCTCCGGGACTTGTTGCCGCTGAACGGCAAGCCGCCAACGCTCCAGCGCATCGCCAAGTGACGCATGAATTCCGGGGTCATGCCTTTGACATAAGGCAGCTCCTGGCATTGCTCCACGCTTTTGAATTCTGGCGCGGGATCGGCCTGCACCGCCACCACGGATGAGCGCGACGCGCCGAAACTGCCTTGCACCACGGTCACCACCTGGCCGTTCTGCACCGCGCGCCCCAACACCTGGCTCACGGCCTTGCCTTCACGCAATACGTCGACTTCGAAACTGACAGGCACGTCGGGTTCGACCGGGCCGACAAAGGTGATCGCCAGCGAGCGCACCGGGCGGTCCGCCGGCACTTGGGCACGCATCGCCTCGTATTGCAGCGCCGCCACCAACCCGCCAAAACTGGCACGCCCCTGGCCCCATTCAGGCGCGATGCTCACCGCACCGGGCTGCCGGCGCACGGCATCGATCAAATCGGAAAAGCGCATGACGACCTCGAAAACAGGGGAAAAAGATGAAGGGATCTTAACCAGCCCGGGCCGGCGGCACAGGGCTCATTCCGGCCAAAGAGACTGACAGAAAAGCCGCAGTCTTTGAATTCCCCCCAAACCAATGTGGGAGCGAGCTTGCTCGCGATAGCGGTGTATCAGTCAATCTGTACGCGAACTGACCCTCCGCTATCGCGAGCAAGCTCGCTCCCACAGGGGGGGAAGTCCCACAGGGGGATGTGCTGGGGTTCAGGACTTTTCGAAGCAACTGGCAATCAGCTTGTCGAGCACCTTGTCGGACTTGGCCTCGGCCTTTTCCATCGCGGCGTGCCAGGTCGGCACACAAGCGTGCAGGTCGGTTTCTTCCTTGGCCCTGGCCAGCCATTGCCAGCAATCGTGCCAATCGCCCAGCGCGGCCTGGGCGGACTTGAGCCGGGGCATGGCTGCTTCGGGCAGGCGGTCGAGTTCAGGGTAGGCTTCGATGGCGTAGCGCACGCGCTTGATCAGCAGGCGCAATCGATGGCGGTCATGGGCCGGATCGCGCAGGGCTTCGCCGAGTTTTTTCCACTGTTTGTCCAGGCGCTTTTCGATGCGTTTGCGCAAGCCCTTCAACAGCCCCTCACGCTGGGCGGCGCGAATGAAGCGCGGGAAGGCATCGAGGATCATCAACAACTGCCCCAACTCAACACTCGCGGCCACGGCGGGATACGCATGGGCCATTTGCACCTGGCGTCGCCGCGCCGCCTCGGCCTGGCCATGCTGCTCCAGGTAAGCGGCCAACACTTCCCTATCGCGCAAGGGCGTGGTCAGGGTGCCGACCGCCGAAGCAGCCGTTTCCAACTGCTCGACGCCGGGCAACCCACGCAATGGACGAAGCAGGCTGCGCAAACGGCGTACCGTGGTCCGCAGGTCATGCAGCGCTTCGCTGTCGGTATGGGCATTCAAGCGGGCCTGACAGGCCAACAGGCGGACTTCCAGGCCCAGTATCCGGGCCACCAGCCGATCGATCATGGACGTACTCCGTACACAGCGTTGAGCGTCAAGCCGCAAGCTACCAGTGAAAAACGATTTTGCATCCTTCCCTTGTAGCTTGCAGTTGAGTGCTTGTCGCTGCCTTTATCGTCCGGCGCGGGATTCGCGAATGTAGAACCGCGCCTTCTCGGCTTTCTTGGCGCAGCCTTCGAACGCTTCGAATTGCTGCTGGGTCTTGGCGCCCGTCAGCAGGGACAGGGCCTTGGAATAGCTGACGGTGCCGGCAAAACCTTCGGCCTTGGCCAGGTCCAGTTCATGCCAGGCGCTGTCGAGTTGGCTGCCACAACTGTCGCGGTAAGCGGTTTTGCCTGCACAACCGGCCAAGGCCAAAACCATCAAAGAAGCCACCAAGGGCAGGCGGATCCGGGCTTTCATCAATAACACCTCAAGTCAGGTCAACAGTCGTGCTATTAAGACGGTGGCAACGGCGAAAAGTGCCTTGCTTGACCGCGTAAATTCAAGTGTGGCCGAGCATACGCAAATGCCGCCACGGCGTGTCAAAAAACGACGCGTGCGCTACAGCGATTGAGCCAAGCCGTCGATGGGTGCATTGTTGAAATCTGTTCGACAAGAGGCCGGGTCATGACAAAACGTGTCGCATTGGTATTGGGTTCCGGTGGCGCCCGGGGCTATGCCCATATCGGGGTGATCGAAGAAATCGAACGACGTGGCTACGACATTGCCTGCATCGCCGGTTGTTCCATGGGCGCGGTCGTGGGTGGGATCTATGCGGCGGGCAAGCTTGAGGAGTACCGCAACTGGATTGAAAGCCTGGACTATCTGGACGTCCTGCGCCTGGTGGACGTCAGTTTTCGCCTGGGGGCGATCCGTGGCGAAAAGGTCTTCGGGCAGATCCGCAAGATCGTCGGCGAAATCAACATTGAACAATTGCGCATTCCCTACACCGCCGTCGCGACCGACCTGACCAACCAACAGGAAATCTGGTTCCAGGAAGGGTGCCTGCATCAAGCTATGCGCGCCTCGGCGGCGATTCCCAGCCTGTTCACGCCGGTAATGCAAGGCAACCGCATGCTGGTCGATGGCGGCCTGCTCAACCCGTTGCCGATCGTGCCGGTGGTGTCGAGCCACTGTGACCTGATCATCGCGGTCAACCTCAACGCCACCAACCAGAAACAGTATCGGTTACCGGTGATCCCGCGCCCCGCCGCGTTCCGGCGACGCTTCGACACCCTGGTCAGCTCGCTGGGTTCGCGCCTGCCGTTTCGCCGCAAGCAAGCCGAACAGCTGTTGCTGCTGGAGCAGGAAGCCTTGAAGGCCGAAGCCGCTGATATCAACCCGTGGATCGACTCGGCCGAGCCCGAAGGCCAACAACCGGCCGCCGCGCCAGAGAACGAAGGCGCACCGAAATCCGCCACCGGCTCGTTCATCATCGATAACGTCGGCCCGGCGTCGTTGCTGGACTTGATCAACCAGAGCTTCGAAGTGATGCAGACCTCGCTGGCCCAGTACAAGATCGCCGGTTACCCGCCGGATGTACTGATCAACGTGCCGAAACGGGTGTGCCGGTTCTTCGAGTTCTACAAGGCGCCGGAGTTGATCGCGTTGGGGCGGGAGATTGCCAGCGATACTTTGGATCGGTATGAGAGCGACCAGAACTGAGAGATATCGAGTGGCTGTTCGGGCCTCTTCGCGAGCAAGCTCGCTCCCACATTGATCTGCAGTGAACCCTGTGGGAGCGAGCTTGCTCGCGATGGCGGCAGCCCTGACAACACCAGACTAAAGCCCACCC
>NZ_CAKKMI010000117.1:0-13454 GCF_918698105.1 Pseudomonas brassicacearum
CGGACAACTCGGTCTACCTGAAGCTGTTGGGGCCTGCTGCGCAGGCCAGCGGGAGCAAGCTCCCTCGCCACAAAAGCAATCCCGCCCGTCGCTGGGGTGCCGGTTAGAACTTGATGAAGTGCTTACGCCAAACCGGACAACTCGGTCTACCTGAAGCTGTTGGGGCCTGCTGCGCAGGCCAGCGGGAGCAAGCTCCCTCGCCACAAAAGCAATCCCGCCCGTCGCTGGGGTGCCGGTTAGAACTTGATGAAGTGCTTACGCCAAACCGGACAACTCGGTCTACCTGAAGCTGTTGGGGCCTGCTGCGCAGGCCAGCGGGAGCAAGCTCCCTCGCCACAAAAGCAATCCCGCCCGTCGCTGGGGTGCCGGTTAGAACTTGATGAAGTGCTTACGGTAATGCTGCAACTCGGCAATGGACTCGCGGATGTCGTCCAGGGCCAGGTGGCTGCCGCCCTTCTGGAAGCTGTCGCGTACTTGCGGCGCCCAGCGGGCAGCCAGTTCCTTGAGGGTGGAGACGTCCAGGTTGCGGTAGTGGAAATAGCTTTCCAGGGATTTCATGTGGGTGTACAGGAAGCGACGGTCCTGGCAGATGCTGTTGCCGCAGATCGGCGACTTGCCCTTGGGCACCCACTGCTCCAGGAAGGCGAGGGTCTGGGCTTCGGCCTCGGCCATGCTGATCTTGCTCTCGCGCACCCGCTGGGTCAGGCCCGAGCCGCCGTGCTGGCGCGTGTTCCACTCGTCCATGCCGGCCAGGATCTCGTCGCTGTGATGGATCGCAATGACCGGGCCTTCGGCCAAGGTGTTGAGGTCGCTGTCGGTGACGATGGTGGCCATTTCGATGATGACGTCGGTGTCCGGGTTCAGACCGGTCATTTCCAGGTCGATCCAGATCAGGTTTTGCGGGTTTTGCATAGGGAAGCTCCTCGGCGTAGCCACGCAGTTTAGCCTAGGCCGGCCCTTGGGCGTGCTAAACTCGCGGCCGTTTTACCCTATTCGCTGCATTTCTTCATACGGAACACCCATGGCCAAACGCCAACTCAATCGTCGTCAAAACTGGCGCATCGAAAAGATCCAGGGCGAGCGCGCCGCCCGCGCCGCCAAACGCGAATCCAGTGCTGTCGAAGCCCTGGAGGGTGGCGACCTGGGCCCTGAACAGACCGGCCTGGTCATCGCCCACTTCGGCGTGCAGGTCGAGGTCGAGGCCCGGGAAGGCGAACTGGCCGGCCAGGTATTCCGCTGCCACTTGCGCGCCAACTTGCCGGCGCTGGTGACCGGCGACCAGGTCGTCTGGCGTGCCGGCAACCAGGGCATCGGCGTGATCGTCGCGCAATTGCCGCGCCACACCGAACTGTGCCGCCCGGACAGCCGAGGCCAACTCAAGCCCGTGGCCGCCAACGTCGACATGATCGTCATCGTGTTCGCACCGCTGCCCGAACCCCACGCCAACCTGATCGACCGTTACCTGGTGGCCGCCGAACACGCCGGCATCCGTCCGTTGTTGCTGCTCAACAAATTCGACCTGATCGACGAGCACAACGCCCCGGCGCTGAACGCCCTGCTGTCGGTCTATCGGGATTTGGGTTACCCAGTGCTGGAAGTCTCGGCCCACCACGGCAACGGCATGGAGCAATTGCAGCAACAGCTGGACGGACGCATCAGTGTGTTCGTCGGCCAGTCCGGCGTCGGCAAGTCATCGCTGGTCAACAGCCTGCTGCCGGACGTCGAGACGCGCGTCGGACCGTTGTCCGAGCTGTCCGGCCAGGGCACCCACACCACTACCACCGCGCGGCTGTTCCACTTCCCTGGCGGCGGTGAATTGATCGACTCACCGGGCATCCGCGAGTTCGGCCTGGGCCACGTTAGCCGGGCCGATGTGGAAGCCGGGTTCATTGAGTTCAACGAGCTGATCGGCACCTGCCGCTTCCGCGACTGCAAGCACGATCGCGAACCCGGTTGCGCCCTGCTCAAGGCCCTGGAAGAAGGCCGCGTGCATCAGCAACGGATGAACAGCTACCGCTCGATCATCGCCAGCTTGCCGGAAAGCAGTTACTGATGCGGCCGGACGCCTTTGTGGCGAGGGAGCTTGCTCCCGCTTGAGTGCGAAGCACTCATCCTGGGTGGGGCTGCTTCGCAACCCAGCGGGAGCAAGCTCCCTCGCCACAATGACAAGCACGCCTCAAGTGAACAGTGACCCATAAAAAAGCCGACAATGATGTCGGCTTTTTTATGGGTCACTGCGCCGGCGGCGCGGCCGGTTTTGGCGCGGCGTCGTCGAACAGGTTCAGGCGCTCGCGCAGTTCATGGGCCGGCACGGGTTGCTGGTCCGCCGGCAACGCGTTCGGATCGACCGCCGCGCCAGGCGTGGCGGGCACTTCACCCGGTGCGCCCTGGCCCGGGGCAGGATCGGGCGCCGGATCATCGGTTTGTGAGCCCTCGATGGCTTTCTGCGCCTTCTTGGTCAACACCACGATATCGATACGCCGGTTGACCGGGTTGAACGGGTCCTTGCGGTCGAACAACGCCGAAGACGCATAACCGACCACCCGCGCCACCTGCTCGTCCGGATAACTGCCGGCTACCAGGGCGCGACGGGCCGCGTTGGCGCGGTTGGCGGACAGTTCCCAGTTACCGAAATCTCCCTTGCCGATGTAGGGCTTGGCATCGGTATGGCCGCTGATGCTGATCTTGTTCGGCACCGCCTTGATGGTGTCGGCCATGGCCAGCAGGATGTCTTCGAAATAAGGCTTCAGGCGCGCACTGCCGGAGTCGAACATCGGCCGGTTCTCGGCGTCCATGATCTGGATGCGCAAGCCGTTCGGCGTGATCTCGAACAGGATCTGGTCCTTGAACTTCTGCAGTTCAGGATTCTCTTCGACCTTGTTCTGCAATTCCTGCAGCAGCAATTCCAGGCGCTCGCGCTCGACCTGTTCGGCCATGCCTTCGACCTGTTCGGCATCCACCGTCACCTTATCGGGTTGCGGCTGGGACTTGACCTCGGGGTTGAGGGTCGTGTCCGGTGCCAAGGTCGGCGAACCGCCCAGGTCAATGATGTACGGCGTGCCACTTTCAGAGAAGCCAACCGGGTCCTTGAAGTAACCGGCAATGGCGATCTTCTGTTCCGGGGTGGCCGTGGACAGCAGCCACAGCACCAGGAAGAACGCCATCATCGCCGTCGCAAAGTCGGCGAAGGCGATTTTCCAGGCACCGCCATGGTGCCCGCCGGCAATGCGCTTGACGCGCTTTACAATAATCGGCTGGTTATTTTCCATGACCTAAGTGCTCTGCTTCACAAATACTGTTCCATTTTGACGGTGCCTGTTGCTGCCATACTGCGTTGCCGCTCCTCGCCATAGCGGGCTATGACTCGTCGCGGCGCCTTGTCTGGCAGCAACAGTCACTCGCCAAAAAAGGAACGTATTTGTAAAGCAAAGCACTAGCGACCGCGAACCGCTTGTTCCAGCTCGGCGAAGCTAGGACGGTGCGCCGGGTACAGGACCTTGCGACCGAACTCCACCGCCAGCGATGGCGGCATGCCCGAGGCCGAGGCCACCAGGGAAGCCTTGATGGCTTCGTAGACATTGAGTTCTTCCTTGGCGTCGTGGGCCAGGGAGTGGGCCAGCGGGCCGAAGAAACCATACGCGGCCAAAATACCGAAGAAGGTACCCACCAGGGCCGCACCGACGTGCAGGCCGATGGATTTCTGGTCGCCATCGCCCAGGGATGCCATGGTCACCACGATCCCAAGTACCGCCGCGACGATACCGAAGCCGGGCATGCCGTCGGCGATGCCATTGACCGCGTGGGACGGGTGCTCCAGGTCTTCCTTGAGGCTGTACAGCTCCATGTCGAACAGGCCTTCGAGCTCATGGGGCGCCATGTTGCCGGACGACATGATGCGCAGGTAATCACAGATGAACGCCGTCATGCGGGCGTCCTTGAGCACCGCAGGGTACTTGGCGAAAATCGGGCTGGCGGCGGCATCTTCGATATCGCCTTCGATCGCCATCATGCCTTCACGGCGGCTCTTGTTGAGGATCTCGTAGATCAGGCCCAGCACTTCAAGGTAGAAGGTGTGGCTGAAACGCGAACTGAACATGCCCAGGGATTTCTTGAGCACGTGCATCGTCATATAGCCAGGGTTGGCCTGAAGAAATGCACCGAGGGCCGCGCCACCGATGATCAACACCTCGAAGGGCTGGATCAGGGCGGCGATCTTGCCATGGGAGAGCACGTATCCGCCGAGCACGCTCGCGAACACGACGATGATGCCGATAATTTTAGCCATAGATAGAAAGTACTTATTTAAGTCGGGTTCAAGGTCATATTCGGAAGCTGAAAAATCTCTTCTTCTACTTATCGGCAAAACTGCGCCAGACTATAGGCTGTTCTGGCGAAAAGCCAATTTGCCCCGTTCCGGGCGTAGAGAATTCATACGATGATCACGTCCAGCCATGACTAACGAAACCAAGGTTCCAACGCCACGACCGACCACCCTCGAAGGCTGGGTGAAGCTGCTCGATGGCGTGCACCTACCGGTGCCCCAGGCCAGCCATGACCTGGTCTGCAAGGCCATTGCCGACAGCCGCCGTTCGTTGCGTGACATCGCCGAACTGATGCAGGACAGCCCCGCCCTGGCCCTGAGCGTCATCCGCGAGGCCAACCATCACACCCATGGCAGCCTTGCGGAACCTGCGGAAAATCTCGAAGTGGCCATCAACCGCCTCGGCCTCAAGCGTACCGAGGAACTGCTCGCTCGCCTGCCGTCGTTGCCGGGGCACGAAATCCCCGTCGCCTTGCGCCAGCTGCAATTGATCAGCCAACACGCCACGCAACAGGCCAATGGCTTTTTTGCCAGCCGCCTGGCGCGGCTATGGCAGGACATTCACTGGGGCAGCCTGCTGTTTCTCTCGCCGCTCTGGCCACTGGCCCTGACTCACCCGCGGTTGCTGGGGGAGTGGGAATTGCGGGTCGTTCACAAACGCGAGCCGGCGCGCAAGGTTGAGCGCGAATTGTTCGGCGTCAGCCTGCTGAAAATCTGCCTGGCGCTGGTGGAGACCTGGCGCCTGCCGATCTGGGTGATGCAAGGTTATCGCCTGCTGCTCAATGAACGCCGCGAGCTGGTGCAGGTTCTGCGCATCGCCCGGGACAGCGAGCACCCGCTGCGCCAGCAGAATCGCCTGGACGACGACCCAACCCTGCGGCGCTGGCTGAATCAACCGGCCAATACCGTGTTGCTGGCCAACGGCCTGGCACTTTCAGCGCAACAGGCCTGGGACGGCCCCCACAGTGCCCGCTGGCAATACCTCACCAGTTTGTATCTGCAGATGCCGATGGATGAACTCCAGCAACAGCTGCACCAACAAGCCGTCACGAGCGCCCGTCATGACGTCATGCCGGACCTCTGGCATCCGGCCGTGGCCTTGCTCTGGCCTTGGGGCAGCCGTCGCATCCACCCCGGCTTGCTACCGCCTCCCCCGCCCAGCGCCGCGGACCTGAGCCAGTGGCGCAAGCAATGTTCCGCACTGCTGGTGGAACCGAGCCCCTTCAGCAATGCCATGCACTTGACCACTTCGGCCCGGGACGTGTTGGTGGCCTGCGGCATGCGCCGGGTGATGATCCTGATGGCCGACCGCAACCAGACCAGCGTGCGCGTGCACCAGACCGCCGGCCTGCCCAACGAAGCCGCGGCCATGAGCTTTTCCATCAGCCAGAGCAAAATAGTGCAGCGGTTGCTGGCCCAGCAGGCCCAGGTTCGCCTGAACCCGGACAACAACGCGCAGTTTTCGGCGCTGCTGCCACCGGGCCTGCGCAGCCTGTTCCGCGGGGAGCATCTGCTGCTGCGCTCGCTGACCTGCAATGGCCGGGTGATCATGCTGGTGGTGGTGGACCAGGGCGGCGGGCCGTTCTCGGACGTGACCGTGCAAGCCTTCGGCAAAACCGTGCAATGCATCGAACGAGCCCTGCATACCTTTACCAACCGCGGCCGCTGAACTTGCTACAATCTTTTCCCTTTGCGCCCCTGGAGACCTCACATGCCTGACTTCTCTGGCTTGCCGCTGGTGATCGAGCCGAACGAGCTGTACCCGCGCCTCGAGGCTGAAAACCTGATTCTGGTGGACCTGACCAGCGCCGCCCGCTACAGCACCGGCCATATCCCTGGCGCACGCTTCGTCGACCCCAAGCGTACCCAACTCGGTCAACCACCAGCGCCGGGGCTGCTGCCGGCCCAAGCCGACCTCGAAGCGCTGTTCGGCGAGCTCGGGCACAACCCGGATGCGGTCTATGTGGTCTATGACGATGAAGGCGGCGGCTGGGCCGGGCGGTTTATCTGGCTGCTGGACGTGATCGGCCATCCGAACTACCACTACCTCGACGGCGGCTTGCTGTCGTGGCTGGACGAAGGCCGGCCGGTGTCCGTCGAAGTGCCTGCACCGGTTGCCGGCCCGGTCAGCCTGACGCTGCACGACGAGCCCACCGCCACCCGCGAATACTTGCAAAGCCGTCTCGGCGCGGCCGACCTGGCGATCTGGGACGCTCGTGGCCCGCTGGAATATTCCGGCGAGAAAGTCGTCGCGGCCCGGGGCGGGCACATTCCCGGCGCGGTCAATTTCGAATGGACGGCCGGCATGGACCCAGCGCGCAACCTGCGCATCCGCAAGGACATGCCGCAAATCCTCGAACGATTGGGCATCACGCCTGACAAAGAAATCATCACCCACTGCCAGACTCACCACCGCTCCGGCTTCACCTACCTGGTGGCCAAGGCGCTCGGTTACCCACGGGTCAAAGGCTATGCCGGTTCCTGGGGCGAATGGGGCAACCACCCCGACACACCCATCGAGCTTTGAAGGTTCTTAAGGACAGTTAATGAAAAACCGTTTGTTCATCCTCACCCAATACCTGCTGCCCCACCACCTGCTGTCGCGGCTGGCCGGCTGCATTGCCGAATGCCGCGTGCGCTGGTTCAAGAACGCCTTCACCGCGTGGTTCGCCAAGCGCTACCAAGTGGACATGTCCCAGGCCCTGGTGGAAGACCTGACTGCCTACGAGCACTTCAACGCCTTCTTCACCCGCGCCCTGAAGGATGGCGCACGCCCGCTGGACGACACCCCGGGCGCGATCCTCAGCCCCGCCGACGGCGCCGTCAGCCAGCTCGGCCCGATCGAGCATGGCCGGGTGTTCCAGGCCAAGGGCCACAGCTTCAGCGTGCTGGAACTGCTGGGCGGCGATGCGGCCAACGCGGCGCCGTTCATGGGCGGCGACTTCGCCACCATCTACCTGTCCCCCAAGGACTACCACCGCGTGCACATGCCACTGGCCGGCACCCTGCGGGAGATGGTCTACATCCCCGGGCGGATTTTCTCGGTCAACCAGACCACTGCCGAAAACGTTCCGGAGCTGTTCGCCCGCAACGAGCGCGTGGCGTGCATTTTCGACACCGAGCGCGGGCCGATGGCCGTGGTGCTGGTGGGCGCGATGATCGTGGCCTCCATCGAAACCGTCTGGGCCGGGCTGGTGACGCCACCCAAGCGTGAGCTGAAAACCTTCCGTTATGACGAAGCCGCCCGCGCGCCGATTCATCTGGAAAAAGGCGCCGAACTGGGTCGCTTCAAGCTGGGTTCGACGGCCGTCGTGCTGTTTGGGCCGGACCAGGTGAAATGGGCCGAAGACCTGGTGGCCGGTTCGCCAGTGCAGATGGGCCAGGGGCTGGCACTGCCTAAAGCCTGATCCCCCTTGAAGCAAGCCTTGTAGAAGATCCGGAGGGATTCAGCCCTGTGGGAGCAAGCTTTGCTCCCACAGCTCATTCAGGGCAACACGCCGGCCTGTCAGCTGCTAGAGTTGGGAACATCACGTTTATTTCCCGCCGGAGCCCGTACACGGCATGAATGAGACCAGCCCTCTCCAGCTATTGCGCGTCCTGACCCCGACACAATCACGCCTGTCGTTCTGCGAGGCTACGCCACGGGACCTCAAGCGCTGGATCGCCAACCTGCCCAAGGCCAACATCGGCGAAACAGCCCGCCTGTTGTACCAAGCCCTTGGCGAACTCAACCAACTGCTCACGCCCAGCGACAATCGCCTGCAACTGCTCGAACTGCTGCGGCCCGAGGTGTATTACGTCTGCAAGCACCTGGAGCGGCATTTCCTGCAACAGGCCATCGTGCTGGATGAACGCTCGCGCAAGATCGTCAACCTGTGCCAGGCGCTGCAAACCCAGCTGGCGATGGGCTACAAACAGATCGTGGCGCGTATCGCGTCGAAATACACCAAGGATCGCGCCCGCGTGCTGAGCACCGCGCTGCAACGGGCGATGCATGCCCTCAATGGCCCGCTGCTGCGTGCCAGTCAGTTGTACAGCCCGGTGCCTGAAGGGCTGTGGCTCGATTTGCACCAGTTGTACCGGATCGCCTGCCTGCACCGGTTGCAGCATCTGAGCGTGGGTGACGAACTGGCCAGCCAGGTTCATCAATTGAACCCCGAGCAGACCTATGTCGTTGCCCTGTTGCTGGGATCATCACGCAGCAATCAGCTGCGCCAGAGCCAAATCGGCTGGCTGACCCAGGCGCTCGAATCCTGGAGCCAGTGGGTCAAGCTCGATCCCACCTCCAGTGCTGCCAGCCTGTTCGCGGTCGCTCCGGAGCTGGATGTCGGGCCGCGCTACCGCTCCAAGTTCCGCGCCGAACAGCAGCCAACCTTGCAGGGCTTCGATCCACAGCCCCTGGTGCGCGCAATCGCCACGCACCTGGAACAACCCGCCGAGCACAACCTGCCGGTACCGGGCGGCATGAGCGTCGACACCTTGCATCACCTGCAAGCCGCCTGGGGCGAAGCAGCGGAACGCAGTTTCCAGCGCACCGAGGGCAACGGCACGCTGACCCTGTGCGTGGGCATGAGTGCACTGCACTACTACCTCGGCGGCGAGCGCTCTTCCAACGAAATACTGAAAAGCCCCACCACCCGCAAGGCCCGCTTCGAAGCCTCGCCAAGCAAGACAAACGACACCTGGGGCCAAGCCTTCGACGCCGCCCCCGCCGGCGACAGCGACCTGCTGCCCTATGAAGAAATCGAATACCCGGTCAGCCCGAGCGACGACGACGGCAGTCAATCCGACAACCAGCATCACTTCCCCACCTACGACCTGCCGATCATCAACCACAGCCCCGGCGGCTACTGCCTCGGCTGGCCCAAGGAAGTGCCGGAACAACTGCAAGCCGGGGAAATGATCGGCATCCGGGACGCCAGCGACCAGGCCTGGAGCGTGGCCGTGGTGCGCTGGATCCGGCAGGTGCGCAACGGCGCCATGCAAATGGGCATCGAGCTGGTCGCACCCCATGCCCAGCCCTGCGGGCTGCAACTGGTCCGGGAAGAAAATGAGCACGGTCACTACCTGCGCGGGCTGTTACTGCCCGAGATCAGTGCCATTGACCTCCCCCCGACCATGATCGCCCCGCGCCTGCCGTTCCAGGAGGGCCAGCGGGTGTTGATCAACACCAACGGCCAGGAGCGCCGCGCCGGCCTGGACCGCCGGGTCACCAGCACCCACAGTTTCAATCAGTTTGCTTATCACCCGGAAGACTCAACCGCCACCGGGGATGGCGGCGAGCAGGAAGGGAATTTTGATTCGTTGTGGAAGTCGCTTTAAACGACGCACAGCCCTTTGTGGCGAGGGAGCTTGCTCCCGCTGGGGCGCGAAGCGGCCCTGAAGCCTGACACACCCGGGTGTGTCAGGCTGACCGTAATGGGCCTGCTGTGCAGGCCAGCGGGAGCAAGCTCCCTCGCCACAAAAGCATGCACTTCAAAACCGGCGTGTTACTCAGAGCTGCCCGTCGCGATCCCTGAAGCCCAACAGGTACAACACCCCATCCAGCCCCAGGGTGGAAATCGCCTGCCTGGCCGACTGCTTGACCAGCGGTTTGGCGCGGAATGCCACGCCCAGGCCCGCGATCGCCAGCATCGGCAAGTCGTTGGCACCGTCGCCCACGGCGATGGTCTGTTCCAGGCGCAGGCCTTCTTTTTCAGCCAATTCACGCAGCAGGTCCGCCTTGCGCTGGGCATCGACGATCGGCTCGACGGCCACGCCGGTCACCTTGCCATCCACCACTTCCAGTTCGTTGGCGAACACGTAGTCGATGCCGAGCTTGGCCTGCAATTGCTTGGCGAAGTAGGTGAAGCCGCCGGACAGGATGGCAGTCTTATAGCCCAGGCGCTTGAGTTCGGCGAACAGCGTCTCGGCGCCTTCGGTCAGGCGCAGCGAAGCGCCAATGGAATCCAGCACGCTGACGTCCAGGCCCTTGAGCAGCGCCAGGCGCTCCTTGAAGCTGGCACGGAAATCCAATTCGCCAGCCATGGCTCGCTCGGTGATGGCCGAGACCTTGTCGCCCACGCCGGCCGCCTTGGCCAGTTCGTCGATGACTTCGGCTTCGATCAGCGTCGAGTCCATGTCGAACACCGCCAGGCGGCGGTTACGGCGGAACAGCGAATCTTCCTGGAAGGCGATGTCGACGTTCAATTCCTGGGCCACGCTGAGGAACTCGGCACGC
This sequence comes from Pseudomonas brassicacearum, assembly GCF_918698105.1. Lineage (GTDB taxonomy): Bacteria > Pseudomonadota > Gammaproteobacteria > Pseudomonadales > Pseudomonadaceae > Aquipseudomonas > Aquipseudomonas brassicacearum_F. Next base: position 10,542 of record NZ_CAKKMI010000117.1, read on the forward strand.
AACGCCTGGGGATCGGCCGGCTCGCCACGCACCGAAAACTCGATGCAGCCCTTGCCCTTGTCTTCCGGGGTGTCCAGCGGCATGCGCCCGGACAGTCGGTCGATGTGGTCGATGTTCAGGTCATATTTGGCGGTGATCGAGCTGACGCGCTGCAACTGCTCGGCGGTAACCTTGCGGGTCAACAGGGTAACGATGTGACGCTTCTTGCCCTGGCCGGCCACCCAATGCCGGTAATCGTCCTCGGACACCGGCGTGAAGCGCACCTGCTGGTCGAGCTTGTAGGCGGTGAACAGGATGTCCTTGAGCACCGACTTGCCTTGTTCGGCGTCCGGGATTTCAACCAGGATGCCGAACGACAGCGTGTCGTGGATCACCGCCTGACCGATGTCGAGAATGTTCACACCACCCTGGGCCAGAACGCCGGTAATGGCCGCAGTCAGACCCGGACGGTCGCTGCCAGTGATGTTTATCAGGACGATTTCGCGCAAGGCGCACCCCCGCAGGTGGAAAAAAACCGCATTCTACCCACATTCAGTGACCATCGGGCACCGCCAGTGCTTTGCCGGTCATGGGGCTGTCGCTATACTGCGCGTCAATTTCACGGACAAAGAGCCGAGCTCAGTGAACCGGCCCACGCCAGTCAAAACCGACAACTTCTTCCTGCTGATCTTCCGTGCACTGCGTCACCGTCGTGTGCCGATTGCATTGCGCATTGCCAGCCATAACGTGATCCTGGTCGCCCTGGCCCTGGTCATCTATGCCTGCGTGATGGGCTTGCAGTTCAAGCAAGCCATGCACGAGCAGGCCGATGCCCTGGGTGAAAGCCTGACCACCCAGACCGCCACGTCCGCCACCGAGCTGCTGGTGTCCAACGACATCCTCAGCCTCAACGTGCTGCTCAACAACCTGACCAAGAACAAGCTGGTGGCCCACGCGGCCATCTACAGCGTGGACAACCGCATCCTCGCCGAGGCCGGCCAGCGTCCCAAGCCTGGCCTGCTGGGCGAGTCCGGCGGCATGTACCAGAGCAAGATCACCTTCCAGGACGTGACCGCCGGGCAGCTGCGCATCAGCCTGGACATGGATCAGTTCCAGCAACCGATGACCATCAGCCTGCAAAGCATGGGTATCCTCAGCGCGATCCTGCTGGCGCTGGCACTGGCCTTGAGCCTGCGCCTGGGCCGGCACATCTCTACGCCGCTGTTGCAATTGCGTGTCTGGCTGCGGGACATCGACGAACACACGCCGGCCACCCAGCGCCAGGATGAAATCGGCGACCTGGCCCGGCAACTGCACGCCAGCTTCGCGCCGGAGCCTGAGCCCGTACCAGAACCTGAAGACATCGACTACGTGGACGACGACGAGGCCGAGCCAGGCTTCGAAGTGCGTAACCTGCGCGACCCGGGCTTCGATGAAAGCCAGCCGATGCCTGCTTCCAAACCGGCTCCACGCCACGTGGTACGCACGGTAGAGGACGAGGAAGACGACGACGCGTTCGCCGACCTGCGGGACGAGTCAGTCGATGGAGCCCCTCAACCGGTCGCCAGGCCCGTCGCCTCGAACCTGCCCCAGCACAGCGCCGTTCTGGCCGTGCAACTGGGCGCCCAGGACCAACTGCGCCGCCTGCCCCAGGCGCGCCTGAAGGAATTGCTCGAGCGCTACCGCGACTGCCTCGACCAGGCCGCATCGCTCTATCAGGGCGAATTGCACACCCTGAACGACGGCAGCACGCTGATGCTGTTCCACACCGAAGACAGCGGTGACGACTACCTGACCAACGCCATTTGCTGCGGTGAGCTGCTGCGCGCCTTGGGTCACCAGTTGCAGATCGAAGTCGCCGACAGCGGCATCACCCTGCAACTGCAATTGGGCCTGACCCTGGGCGATGGCTTGTTTAGCCTGAGCCAGATCGACCTGCTGCTGACCGAAACCGCCCAGGACGCCCTGGCGCTGTCGCAACACAGCCGCAACCTGCTGCTGGTGGAGCGCAAGATCAACGACGACGCCCTGATCCGCCAGCGCGCCCGCATCCGCCCCATCGCCAGCCCCGAAGGCGCGTGCTGTGTGGAGCGGTTGATGGAACCTTATCCATCGATGTTGGAACGGCAACTGGCACGGATGCACGAACGCCAGGCCTGAGTCTCAGGACTTGAAATGACGAAGCCCGCAGATGAGTGATTGTCTGCGGGCTTTTTTGTTGTCTTCACTGGCCTCATCGCGAGCAAGCTCGCTCCCACAGGAGGTTCTCTGTACGACCACAGATCCTCTGTGGGAGCGAGCTTGCTCGCGAAGGCGTCAGGACAGACGGCGAAAAACCAGACTACAGATTCGCGTCCACCAACACACTTCAGCTCTCAGGCTCAAACGAGTACTCAAATGACACTTGCGCCGGCTCACCATGGCCAGCCACGTAGCTGCCACTGCCACTCAGATTGACCAGATCCCCAGTGCCGGCGCCCTCTACGACACTCCACGTACTGCGCGCCTTACCTTCGGAGAATGATCCCGAATGCCGGGCAACAAATGTTCCGCGCCTACCTGCCAGCACCGCACAAACCCGCTCAAAACCCACAAAGCACGCTGTACCGTCAACGCTGTAGGACATCAAGTATTCGACGCTACTGGTGCCCTCGATAGCGCCGGAATAGGACTGCGTGATTTTGGCATGCGAGAGCTTTGGAGCGTCTTCAAGAATTTGCGACGGCCTCTCGTCCCAGCCCGTGATCTGGAATGTGCAGCTGGCAGTTGTTTTCATGGGGATTTAACTCGTCCTTGTCGTTATTGGAGGGAGGCCTGATGCGCCGGGTCCTCATTTTGCCTGACATCCAGGAATAAGAACCCATGCATCACAGGAAAAAAGCCCGCATCAAGGCGCGATGCTGTTCACTTAAGGACGCGGGGCTTTTTCGAGGG
>NZ_CAKKMI010000118.1:0-13375 GCF_918698105.1 Pseudomonas brassicacearum
GGTGGGGGCGGAGGCGGCAGCGGGATAATGGTCGGCACCTTCGGTGCTTCGCGGCGCACGCCGCTCATGTCGTTGGCCCACTGCCACAGCAGCCAGGCCGCCACGGCACCCAGCGCCAGGCCGGCGACCCACTTGAGCAGGCGCAACGGCGACGTTTTCACCGGGGGCGGATAGATGGGAAGTCTGGCGGTCATGGTCAGCCCTGGCTCGGTTTGCCGGTCACCAGACCGACTTGGGACAGTTCCAGACGCCGCAACAGGTCCAGCACTTCAATGACTTTCTGGTACTGCACCGTCGCGTCGCCGCGCACGATCACCGGGAAGTCCGGGCTCTGGGCCTTTTCGATGCGCAGGCGCTCTTCCAGCTCGGCGAGGGTCACCGGGTAGGCGTCGAGGAACACCTGCCCGCCGTCGTTCACCGAAATCGCCTTGGTCTTGGCTTCGGACAACGACACCGAGGCGCTGGCCTTGGGCAGGTTGATCTGGATACCCGACACCTGGGCCGTGGCCGTGAGGATGAACATCACCAGCACCACCATGAGCACGTCCACCAGCGGCGTGATGTTGATGCTGTCGACCGCCGCGTCATCGTCGTCATCGTGTGAAGCGTTTACGCTAGCCATGGCGATTTCCTCAGGCCGGTACGGACGATTGGGCGTGATGACTGCGGCGATGCGTCGCTTCACCGGACTGGCCTTCACCGTGCATCTCCGCCAGGCGGGTGATGAACTCATCGACGAAGACCCGCATGTCGGCGCTGACTTCCTTGTTGCGGGTGATCAGGCGGTTGTAGCCAAACAACGCAGGGATCGCGACGAACAGGCCCATGGCGGTGGCGAGCAATGCCGCAGCCATGCCCGGGGCAATGGCGTTGATGTTCACGTCACCGGCCATGGCCGTGCCGAGGAACACCACCATGATCCCCAGCACGGTGCCGAGCAGGCCGATGTACGGGCCGCCGGCGATGGCGTTGGACAGGGTCGAGAGCTTCGAACTCAGCGCCTGGTTCTCGCGGGTGCGCACGCCGTCCATGGAACAGCGGATCGCTTCGATGGTGGCCGCCGACACCGACGAAGTGTCGGCGCCCTGCTCGCGGCGGGTGCGGATTTCCTTGACGGCCACCAGGTACAAACGCCACAGCGACGAATGTTGCAGGCGCTGGGCGAGGTCCTGGTCGTCGGCGAACATCTCCAGGCGTGTGCCGATCTGGGCGAACTGTTCGCGGAAGGCTTCGTTGGCCGCGCTGAGACGGCTGACCATGCGGTTCTTGCGGATCATGATGACCCACGACTGGAACATCATCAGCACCAGCACCGCGATGATCACCCAGGCATCGAGCGGCACGGCCTTGAGCAGGAAGCCCAGGCTGCCGAAACCGAAGCCGGACTGCTCTTCATCGACCCCGTAGGCCACCAGTTTCGACTCGGCGCCCTGGGCATTGGCGTCGGCCAACAACAGTGGCGCCGGACGGGCAACCTTGGACAGACGCGCTTCGTCCAGGGCACCGCTGAAAGGTGCGAAGGCACCGGCAGCAACATCAGCCCCCAGGGCTATCGGCGAATTGAATGCAGGCATGGCCACCGCCAGGCTCGCGGTTTCACGCCCATTGACGTACAGCACGACCCGGTCGCCCGAGGCGGTCAACGCCAGGTGTTGCCACTGGCCGGGGTTCAGCGGTTGGGTCGAGACCGCGCGCTGGTCGTTGATCGCTACGAACGGCACACCCTGGTTAACACCAACCAACAGGCTGGTGTCGGCTTCACGACGGGCCAGAATGATTTGTTCGCCACTGGCCTGGTCCTGACGCAGCCAGGTGCTGAAGGTGAACGCCGCGCCGGCACTGTGTTGCAACGACGGGCTGGCGGGCAACAACAGCGGCTGGCCGTTGAACTGCACGGCCCGCCCGATCACGCCATCGATGCTCACGCCGGCCGCGCCCTGGGCATTGTTGCCGTAGGCCGTGGTGTCCTTGGGTGGTACGCCGGTGGCGCCGTCAAAGTGGTACAGCGCGGTGTAGTCCGGGTCGAAGGTCAACTGACCGCTGCCCGTGGCCGGTGCCTTCTGGTTGCCGTAATACATCCACACGTCCTGACGCTGGCCGCCCTCCACGCTCGGCACATCGACCCAGATCAGCGCCATGCCCATCAGCGGGTCGAAGCTTTCGATCTGGTGATTGAGCACGGTCTTGTCGTCGGCACTGACGAAGCGCAGGTCCGAGCCGTCGTCCTTGACGCCGTCGAAGGTGAAATTGCCGGTGTGCAGGCGCACCAGCAGCGCGGTGCGGCCCAAGGCCTGGGCGATGGCGGCGCCCTGGGGCGTGGTGTCCACCGAGATCTGTTTGCGGTAGTGCCAATCGTCCTGCCACCAGGCGTTGGCGGTCGCCGGAAGCACCAGCCCCAGGCAGATAAACAGGGATAACAATAAGCGTTGCATGGACATGACTCCTGGGTTCAAAACGTCGCTTGCAGGTTGAAGTGCAGGCGCGATTCCTGTTTCGAGGTGTTCGGCCCTTCGAGCAGCGGATAGCCCCAGTCGAGGCTGCCGGATAACCATTTGCTCAGGCTGGCGCGGGTGCCGAGGCCGACGCTGGCGAGGCTGTAGTCGGCCTCCTGGTCGGGCAGTTCGTCGCGCAGGTACAACTGCGCGCCTTCGGCGAAGGCATAAAAGCGCCACTCCTGGACGTAGCTGCCGAGAAACTTGGCCAGGGACGGGGTGCGCAGCTCCTGGGACAGCAGGTAGCCGTCGTCACCGGTACGCTCGGCGGCCAGGTAGCCACGCACCGAAGTGGCGCCACCGGCAGAGAATTGCTCGTTGGAAACCAGCGGCCCGGAGGCGAGTTGGAAGGCGGCCTTGGAGGCGGTCTGCCAATCATTGGCGAAGGTGAAGGTGTAATTGCCGTCGCCCTTGAGCACGGCGAAGCTGGGGCTGGCGCGGTAGCGCTTGTAGTCGAACTCTTCGTCGGAACTGCCGTAACCCAGCAGGCTACGAGTACCCGCCACCAGGCTCAGGCCGAGGCCCAACTGGCTGGTTTCGGTGTAGCGAAAGCCGTTGTAGGCGAAGGTGAACGGCGCGTACTTGAGCGGTGCCTTGTCGCTGGCACCACCGAGGTTCAGCTCTTCTTCGAAATCCTTGAAATCCACCCCGACCGAGAAGCTGTTGGCCCACGCCCCGCTGGACGGCAAGCTGTAGATCGCCGACACCCCATAGGAATGACCTTTGCCCAACACGTTGCTGCCGCCGACGGTCGCGACGTTGCTGTCGGATTGGTAACCCGAGAACTGCACACTCCAGCGTTCGTTCAGCGGCGCGGTATAGGAGCCCGACCAGACCTTGGCGTTTTCGGTGTCCTGGGGCGCGGTGAAGAAGGTCAGCGACACGCTGTGGCCCAGTTGCCAGAGGTTGTTGTAGCCCAGGCTGGCGACCGTGCGCAGCTTTTCGGTGTCGGCGCTGTAGTCGTTGTTCAACCCCAGGCTGGCTTGCCAGGGGTCCTGGTCTTCGACCTGCAAATCCACGTCCATCGTCCCTGGGCGCTGGCCTTCGCGCACCAGCGGCATGACTTGGCGCCCCGGGGTTTTGTTCAGCCGCGCCAGCTCTGCCTGGACCTGGGCGAAATCGGGTACCTCGCCTTCCTTCAGCGCTGGCACGTCATCACGGATTTCGACGGGGGAATAATGCTTGGCCCCTACCACCCGCACCCGGCCAATCTTGGTCTCGCTGACTTGCAGGTAGACGATGCCGTCTTCGACTTTCTGCTCCGGCAACTCGACGAACACCGATTGATAACCCCGGGCCTGATAGACCTTTTGCAGGGCCTCCCGGGCGCCTTCGATGTCGCTCAAGGCTTTTTGCGGGCCGAGGAACGGGTACACCGCTTCCTCGATGGCCCGGGCATCGAGCACGGTGTTGCCGCGCACGAAATACTCGTTCACGTCCACCAGGCGAGCCGGCGCCGCTTCGGCCTCCTGCCCTCCTTCGGCGGCGAATGCCGACGGCCCCCCGACCGCCAGCAGCAACCAGCCCCACAGCGCCGGCCGCGATTTGAAGAAATGCTCCACACCACCCCCTGAATTCAAAGTACGGCTCAATTGCTTGCGGTCGATGTCGTGGCGTGCCGGGCCAGCCAGGTGTGCAGCAGCGCGAAGTTCAAGGAGAACTCCGGCATTTGCAGCAAGGCGCCACAGAACACTTCACCGATGATTTTCTGGATGAGACGCACGGCCCGCGCGTCGCCCAGCAGTGTGGCGAGGTCTTTGCTCAGGACGTTGAAGCTCCAGACTTTCTGATTCAGGTCCAGGCCGACGAACCAGCGGAACAGCAGGTTGTAATTGAGTTGTTCATAGAGTTGCTGCTCGCTGGGCACTGAATAGAGCAGTTGCAGCAGGAGGATATGCATGGCGGTTTGCGGTGCGATCAGCATCTGGGCGCCGGCGTTGAGGCCTTGCAGCACATCGCGATGGTCATCCAGCAGGTCGTCGATCTGCGGACGCAGCAAGACCAGTGAATGGCCTTGCGGAATGTAGCTGGACACTTCCTTGAGGGCGCCCTGCCAGTCATCCTGGGAAACGATCCAGACCCACGGCGCGCCGTAGCGATACACCGAGACCGGCTGCTTGCGCGCCGCCTCGACGATCTTCGACAGCCGCTGGTCAAGCTCCTGCATGCCCACTTTCGAATAACGTTCCATAGTCCCCATTGCCTCACTCCCGGCTTCGCGCCCCGGCTCCAAACGACCTGAAAGGCCCCCTCGAACACGTCACACAGGCATGACGGGAATGGCGATGTGCTACCGAACTTTTGTCATGAAAGCTTCATTTTTAGGATATGGAGGGAGGTTTTGTGGGGGCGAGCAAGCTCGGCTCCCACAGGGGTTCTCGGGTGTTCATCGACTCGATGTTCGCCACAAATACCCTGTGGGAGCGGGCTTGCTCGCGAAAGCGGTGGGTCAGTTTGCATTGATGTCGGAGGGGCTGCCGCCATCGCGGGCAAGCCTTGCTCCCACAGGGGGCTCGGGTGGGTAAAAGGTTTGTGTCCACCACCACCTCCATGTGGGAGCGAGCTTGCTCGCGAAAGCGGTGGGTCGGTTTGCAACGATGTCGGCTGGGCAACCGTCATCGCGAGCAAGCCTTGCTCCCACAGAGTTCTCCGGTGTTCACCAACTCCATGTTCGCCACACATATCCCGCTCGCGATGGGGCCTTGTCCCTTTATTGGTGCTGCACCTGCACCATCGAGCTCACCTGCACCCTTGCCTGCATCTGCTCCGCTCCGCCACCGCGGCGCATGCCGCGTACAGGGCAGGCGTCGAGGTAGTCCAGGCCGACCGCCAGTTTCAGGTGACGGTCTGGAAGGGTCAGGCGGTTGGTCACGTCGAAGCTGTACCAGCCATCATCCAGCCAGGCTTCCGCCCAGGCGTGGCTTGCCAGGTGGCTTTCATCTTCGGTGCACAAATAGCCGGAAACATAGCGCGCGGGAATGCCCAGGCTGCGCGCGCAAGCCAGGAACGCGTGAGTATGGTCCTGGCAAACCCCCGTTCCGCCGGCAAACGCCTCGGCGGCGGTGCTGTTGACCGCCGTCGTGCCGGGGCTGTAGGGCATTCGCGCCGCCAAACCGTTCATCAAATCGGTCAAGGCCGAACGATCGCGCCGGCCCGCGCATTGCTCGACGGCGAAGGCGCTGAGGGCCTCATCCGCCTGGGTCAGGCGGCTGGTGCGCAAAAAAGGCAGCGGCGACTGGACGTCCGGCTCCATCACGATGGACTGATGGATTTCCACCTCGCCATAAGCCGTCAGCACCAAGGCGCCGTGGGGCTCGTCCATGGTCATCACATGCAAGATGTTGCCATAGGGATCAATCTGGCTGCGTACCAGTCGCGGCAGCTCCAGGTGCCATTCCAGGATGCGTTGGCGCTGAGTGTCCCGGGGCGTCAGGCGCAGGAACTGGATGCTGGTGCAGACTTCATCGGCATAGCTGTAGGTCGTGTCGTGGCGTATGGACAGTTTCATACGACCTCCAGGTAAGACTCATGGACGGTCTGGCCCAAGTGGCGGATCTGCCCAATCAAGTCGGTCAGCCATTGATGCAGGCCCGACGCCAGGATCTCGTCGATCCCCGAATAACGCAGGCGTGCATTCAGCTCGGCGGCCAGGCGTTGCGCCGGCCGGCCGTTGTTGCCGGGCAAGCTGGCGAGGATGTGGTCCAGCTCCTCGATGCAGGCATGCAGCGAGCGCGGGACGTCAGCGCGCAGCAGCAACATCTCGGACACCTGCTCGGCATTGGGCGCGTTGCGGTAGATCTCGTTGAATGCCTCGAACGAAGACAACGCGCGCAACAAGGCACTCCACTGGTAATAACCACGGGCCGAGTTGTCGCTGACCTCCTCCGACTCCTCGCCGAACATTTCATAGCGGGCGTCCAGCAGCCGCAGGGTGTTGTCGGCGCGCTCGATAAAAGTGCCCAGGCGAATGAAGCAGTAGGCATCGTTGCGCATGATGGTGCCCGACGTCGCGCCACGGAACAGGTGCGAGCGCTCCTTGACCCACTCGCAGAAATGGCTGATGCCGTAGCGCCCCAGGCCGTTGCTGGCGATGTTGCGCATTTCCAGCCAGGTGGCGTTGATGTTCTCCCACATGTCGGCGGTGATGCGCCCGCGCACGGCATGGGCATTGGTCCGCGCGGCCCGCAGGCAGCTGTATATACTGCCGGGGTTGGTTTCATCCAGCGCGAAGAAATGCAGCATGCGCTCGGTGTTGAGCGCGTCGTAACGGGCGTTGTAGTCGTCCAGCGTACCGGCCGCCAGCAGCGACATCGCCAGCTCGGCATGGCCATCGCTGCGCCCGGCCTGGGGCATCAGCGACAGCGAATAGCTGACTTCGAGCATGCGCGCCAGGTTCTCGGCGCGCTCCAGGTAGCGGGACATCCAATAGAGGTCCGAAGCAGTTCTTGAAAGCATGTCTTAGTCCTCCACTACCCAAGTGTCTTTGGTGCCGCCGCCCTGGGACGAGTTCACCACCAGCGAGCCTTCGCGCAGCGCCACGCGGGTCAGCCCGCCGGGCACCAGGCGCGTTTCCTTGCCCGACAGCACGAACGGGCGCAGGTCGATGTGGCGCGGCGCGATGCCGCTCTCGACAAAGGTCGGGCACGTCGACAGGCTCAAGGTTGGCTGGGCGATGTAGGCTTCGGGACGGGCCTTGAGGCGTGCGCGGAAATCTTCGATCTCCGCCGCGCTGGCGGCCGGCCCGACCAGCATGCCGTAGCCGCCGGAGCCCTGGGTTTCCTTGACCACCAGGTCCGGCAGGTTGGCCAGCACATGGGACAGGTCCTGGGGCTTGCGACACTGCCAGGTGGGCACGTTCTTCAGGATCGGCTCTTCGGTGAGATAGAAGCGGATCATCTCGTCGACATAAGGGTAGATCGACTTGTCATCGGCCACGCCCGTGCCGACCGCATTCGCCAGCACCACGTTGCCCGCACGGTACACGGCGATTAGCCCGGGCACGCCCAACATCGAATCGGGATTGAACGACAGCGGGTCAAGGTAGGCATCGTCAAGGCGACGATAAATCACGTCCACCTGCCGAGGGCCGGCGGTGGTGCGCATGTAGACGTGGTCGTCACGCACGAACAGATCGGCGCCCTCCACCAGCTCCACGCCCATTTCACGGGCCAGGAACGCGTGTTCGAAATAGGCACTGTTGAAGCGCCCCGGAGTCAGCACCACGGCGGTGGGGTTCTCGAGGGGGCTTGAGCTCTTGAGGGTGTCGAGCAGCAGGTTCGGGTAATGATCGATGGGAGCCACGCGCTGGGCGGCAAAGAGCTCGGGGAACAGGCGCATCATCATCTTGCGGTCTTCGAGCATGTAGCTCACGCCGCTGGGGGTGCGCAGGTTGTCCTCCAGCACGTAGTAGCTGCCGTCACCGTCGCGAACCAGGTCGACACCGGCGATATGGGCGTAAATGCCGCGGTGCAGGTTCAGGCCCTGCATCGCAATCTGATAACCCTCGTTGGCGAGCACCTGTTCGGGCGGGATGATGCCTTCCTTGAGGATGTGCTGCCCATGGTAGATGTCGGCCAGGAACATGTTCAGGGCCTGGACCCGCTGGATGCAGCCACGCTCGACCATCTGCCATTCACTGGCCTTGATGCTGCGCGGGATGATGTCGAACGGAATCAACCGTTCGGTGCCCTGCTCGTCCCCGTAGAGGGTGAAGGTGATACCGGCGCGATGGAACAGCAGGTCGGCTTCGCGGCGGCGTTGCTCAAGCAGTTCAAGCGGTGTGTCCGCCAGCCAGCGCGAGAAGGCTTGGTAATGCGGGCGGCAGTCACCCTTGGCGTCATACATTTCATTAAAAAAAGCGTGGGGCATAGCCAACTCCCAGCCGTGTCGTACACGGCATTTCTTATTACGTCGTCATTCCACTCAGTACGGCCTTGCCTTTTTTATGAGCCCTGGTTCTCTGAGTACCTCGTTAGGCAATTGGGTCTCTGATCAGGCCTTTGCGTCCGGATGACGTGCGCCCCCCTGTTTATCTACGTATCGAACACCCCTCGCTGGTTCTTTGGTCATGGAGTTGTAGCAAAGGCTATGCCTAAGTGCGATGCATCGAGACAATGCTGGAAAAACCGACGCATAACGACAAAAAAGCGAAATTTCTTTTCGATTTTGCGACGAAAACCTGTTTGGAGGCTGAATCGTTTATGGCCATATCCGGCGTCGACGCCACGAACGGGTCGAATCGGTGCAGCCAGGCGGGAAGCCAGCGTCGAATGCCCTGAAAAGGGGAAATTTATACCCAACGCTCAAACGCCGGGCTTAGCTCAACGATAGCTGACGCGCCGGACTTCGGGGTGGATGAGTTGAGCTTCTGATGCGACAACAAATTAGGTATACATCATCGGACATTGTGGGAGGGAGCCTGCTCGCGATAGCGGTCTGAATGTAAAAGTGATGCCCAAAAAAATGCCCGGACTTCAAAGCCCGGGCATTTTGCTTTCTGGGATGGATCAGAACGTGACGCTGGCACTCAGGCGAGCGGTACGTGGCTCACCGACATTGACTTGCAGTTGACTGCCGGTAGACGACGGGTAGTACTGCTTGTCGAACAGGTTGTCCACGTTCAACTGCAGCGAAGTCTTGTGCCCCAGCACCGGCGATTCCCAGCGCAGGAAGGCGTCGGCGACGGTGTAGCTGCTGAGCCAGAAATCGTTGGCGTTGTTGGCGGCGCGTTCGCCGACATAACGCGCACCGGCGCCGGCGTGCCAGGCACCGAATTCGGCAGGCACGTTCAGGTGGTGGCTCAGGTACAGGCTGGCGGTGTGTTTGGGGGCGTCGGCCAAGCGATGGCCTTCGTCATCCGGATCGTCGAGGATTTCCGTGTGGGTGTAGGCGTATGTGCCGATCAGATCCCAACGCTCGGCCAGGCGGCCGGTGATATCGAGTTCCAAGCCTTGGGAGCCGACCTTGCCGGCGGCTTCCGAGACTTCGTCAACGGTGGTGACGACGTTCTTTTTGACGATGTCGAACAGCGCGAGGTTGATGTTCAGTCCCGGCAGCGGATCGTACTTGGCACCGATTTCGTAACTGCGACCCTCCTCTGGTTGGAAGGTACGACTATTCTTGTCGACCACATCATTAGGCTTGAACGACCGGCTATAGTTGCCGTACAGCGACAGGGTCTCGGTGGCCTTATAGACCAGTCCCAGGAACGGAACGAAGGCATCACCATTGTCGTCACGAACATTGACGCGCGTAATCATGCCTTGGTTGGCGTATTGATCGTAATGCTGGTAGCGCCCCCCGAAGACCAGGATCCAGCGATCATCAAGGTGCCAGTTGTCCTTGAGGTACACCGAGCTGGAAGTCAGTTTGTTGCTCAAATTGCTTTGTTTGGCATTCAGCTTACTGGGTTCAGCCAGGCCGCCATAAACCGGTGCGGTGATGTCGAACCCTCCTTGCGCATCCCCACGATAAGTCTTGCCACGGAACTGATCTGACACCTGATTATCGATACCAACCAGCAGATCATGGCGCTGACCGAACAGCTGCTGCTTACCCATGAAATCCCAACTGGCATAACGAGTTTCATCGTCGTAATGAGCACCGTTGGCGGCCCGCTGAAAAACACCGGTTTTCGACAGGCTTGGCTGCGCAATCGAAAGACTGTACCGATCATTGTTCCAGCCATAGGTGACCCGCGTCTTCCAAGCCTCGCTCAGCTCATACTCAAACCGCGCCGTCGCCGTTTCGCGAATCCCCACGCTCTTGGCCCAAGGCTCATCGAGACGTTTGTCATAATCGATATCGGCCGGATGCCCGTTGGTGAACACCGAGCCCCGATCAAACGGATTGGAGTATTCGTTGTACTCGTAACTCAGGTTCAACGAAGCCCGCTCCCCCGTCCACGCCAGGGACGGCGCCACCAGCGTGCTCTCATTGACCCCATAGTTGCGCCAGTAGTCCTCGTGCCCACGCTCGGCAATCAAGCGATAGGCCAGGCCGGTATCGCCCAGCGGCCCGGTGGTATCCAGGGCCATGGTGCCGCCGCCTTCGCTGTAGGCCGAGCCGCTCAACGTAGTGCTTTGGGTGTATTCGGGCTTCTTGCTGATGACGTTGACCAGGCCACCAGGCTCCAGCGCGCCGTACAGCATCGAGGCTGGGCCCTTGAGCACTTCGACGCGGTCGGTGGTGGCGCTGAAGTTATGGCCCAGGTTCGAGCGCACGCCATCGCGCAGGATCGAGCCATCGTCGTTGGTACCAAACCCGCGCTTGACCAGCGAGTCTCGCGAACCGCCCAGGGTGTTGCCCTGGCTGACACCGCTGACGAACTTCATCGCGTCGCTCAGCGAGCGCACCTGATAGTCCTCCAGGGTCTGCGGGGTCACCACGTTGATCGATTGCGCTTCTTCCTTGATCGGTACATCGCTCTTGCTCGCCGTGCTGGCTTGCGACGTCGTATAGCCCTCGTCCTGAGAGACGCGAATGCCCTGGATGTCCGTGGCCGGCAGTTCGAGAGCGTCCTGCGCCCACAATGGGCTGGCAATGAAGCAGCAGGACAGCGTTGGCAACACACACTTGATAAAGACGTTGCGATTAGCGAGGGGGGTGGAACGTTTCAAGACGCGCACTCATAGAAGGGACGTTAATGAGAGCGAATATACTTTGAGAATCATTCCCAGTAAATCTTTTGTATCAAATGATAAGCGCCGCAAACCCCTGTGGGAGCGGGCTTGCTCGCGAAAGCGGTGGGTCTGTTGCATTGATGTTGGATGTGCTGACGCCATCGCGAACAAGCTCGCTCCACGGATTTCGCGAACGGTGATATCAAATCGCCCTATCCTCCCCTAAAGCTTTGGCGTGCGCGGTCGAATGTATTCCATTGAGAGTTTTTTTTGCCCAGGAGCAGCGGCATGCAGACGTTAAAGGCCTTGTACGAGTCTATCGAGATGCAGTTTTTCGATACCCTCACCAAAAAACTGTCGAGCCTTTTCCTGTTGGTGCTGGTCAGTGGCTTGCTGTATTGGGTAGCCCTCAGCGCCCGTGCCGAGATCCTGCTGCAGTTGCGCAACGCGCAGTTGGACGGCGCCTTGCTGGGGCAGATCGAAGGCCGGCTCGACAGCCTCACCCATGCCCTGCTCTTCGGCGCGTTCCTGACGCTGTGCATGATCAGCTTCATGGTCTGGTATTTCCGCCACCTCATCGTGCGCCCCGTCACCGTCATGACCAAGGCCCTGGAAGAGATCGCCAACGGCGAAGGCGACCTGTCCAAGGACCTGCCGCTGGTGACTCACGACGAGATCCGCGTGCTGGCCGGCACTTGCAACCGTTTCCTGGCCAAGCAGCGGGAAATCATCAGCAACGTCCAGGCACTGACCGTGCACATAGCCGTCGAATCGGCCCGCTCGCTGAAGAACATCAGCGACTCCAGCGACAGCGCCACGCACCAGGCCCGCTTCGCCAAGGAAGTGATGGACCAAAGCAACACCGCCGTGGGCCGCATCGAAGAAGTCTCGCGCCAGACCCAAGGCATCTCCAGCACCACCGCGCAGAACCTGAGCATGGCCCGCGACTCCTACGCCGAGCTGCTGGAAGTGACCGGCAACATCAGCGAAATTTCGAGCAGCCTCGGTGAATTTGCCACGCTGGTGAGCGCCTTGAACCAGCGGTCCTCAAGCATCAAGTCGATTGTCGGGTTGATCCAGCAGATCTCTGCCCAGACCAACCTGCTGGCCCTCAACGCCGCCATCGAAGCCGCCCGGGCCGGCGAAAGCGGCCGTGGCTTCGCGGTGGTGGCCGATGAAGTGCGGACCCTGGCACAAAACGTCAGCCGGGCCACCGATGACATCTCGCGCAACATCGACGCCATGCTCGATGAAGTCAGTTCCACCCACGAACAGACCACCCAGATCAGCCACAGCGCCCGGGAAACCCAGAAAGTGGTGGAGCGCGCCTCCGGTCATTTTGAAAGCATGATTGGCGATTTCGAATCCACCAACGGCAAGCTGGCGGACATCGCGACCCATATCCAGCAGTTCGCCGACAGCAACACGGGGATCAACGACCGGGTCACCCAGATCCACGCCGACAGCCAGTTGATCGACCAGCGCATGCAGCATTCGGCGACGGCCACCCGCGACCTGTCCGGCGTGGCCGAAAAAGTCCAGGCATTGTTGGGTCGCTTCGTGCTCGGCCACGGCAAGCTGGACGCCGCCATCACCCGCGCCAGTGAGTGCCGAGACACGCTCCAGGTTCGCCTGGAGGCGCTGCAAGGCGAAGGCCTGAATCTGTTCGATCAGAATTACCAGTTGATTCCCGGCACCGACCCCAAGCAGTACATGGCCAGCTACACCGAACGCTTTGCCCAGGTCTGCCAGGAAGAATGCGACAAACTCACCCGCAGTACGCCGGGTGGCAAGGTTTCGTTCATTGTCGACAGCAAGGGTTATTGCCCGGTGAACAACAGCTGGGTCTCCAAGCAGCCGACCGGCGACCGGGCGGTGGATTTGCCGGTGTGCCGCAACAAGCGCATCTTCAACGACCCGATCGGCCTGCGTGCGGCGGGTAACGTCCAGCGTTTCCTGCTGCAGACCTACCTGCGCGATACCGGGGAAATCATGACCGAGATCGACGTGCCGTTCTTCTTCGGTGGCCGTCATTGGGGCAACTTGCGGGTGGGCTTCGATGCGGCGGTGTTGTTGGCGGAATAAACAACTACTGTGGGAGCGAGCCTGCTCGCGATAGCGGTGGGTCAGTCAACATCAATGCTACTGACCCGACGCCATCGCGAGCAGGCTCGCTCCCACAGGGGATCTTTGGTGTATGCACATCTTGTGGCCACCCCAAAAACAACTGTGGGAGCGAGCCTGCTCGCGATAGGGGTGGGT
>NZ_CAKKMI010000119.1:0-13275 GCF_918698105.1 Pseudomonas brassicacearum
GGTGTGCCCTCACTCCGGCATTGCTCCGTGGGCCCGCCGCGAAGGGCCATCCATGGCCCAGCGCGGCTATCCCGGCATCCATGCCGGGATGCCCACTGCGCAATGCCTGCGTTCGGCCAGCGTGGTTTAACGGGGCGCCCAAGATCAAAAGCCAAAGCCAAAGCCAAAGCAAGAGCGGGCACATGCCGGCATCTATGTGGCTGAGCCACCGCTATCGCGAGCAAGCTCGCTCCCACATTGGATCTTCAGCAGACACAAAACCCATATACACCGCAAAACCCTGTGGGAGCGAGCCTGCTCGCGAAGAGGCCGGCACATCCAACAGCTTCATCGATTGTGACATCGCCTTCGCGAGCAGGCTCGCTCCCACATTGGATCTTCAGCAGCCACAAAACCCCATATACACCGCAAAACCCTGTGGGAGCGAGCTTGCTCGCGATGAGGCCGGCACATCCAAACATTCACCGCAAACTGACCCACCGCCTTCGCGAGCAAGCCCGCTCCCACAGGGGGAAACGCGGTCCCACCAAGAACCAGGCCGGCTGTTAGGCCGCCTCGGTTCAGTTTTTGATCTGGGGCGCCCCGTTAACCACGCTGGCTGAACGAAGGTATTGCGCAGTGGGCAACCCGGCATGGATGCCGGGTTAGCCGCGCTGGGCCATGGATGGCCCTTCGCGGCGGCCCACGGAGCGATGCCTTCGTTCAGGCATGCCGAGCCTAGGCGAGGCACCGAGTGGTGGGGCAAAAGCGTTTTGGTTACTTTTGCGCTCTTCAAAAGTGACCCGCTGTAAGAGCGGAACCTTAAGTAGCCGTTACCGAAGAAACGGATATACACACCACCCCAAAAACCAACGCCAAAAATCAGGACCCCAAAAGCTCAGCCTTAACCAACTTAGCCTGCTCATCCGCATGATACGAAGACCGCACCAACGGCCCCGAAGCCACGTTCTTGAACCCCATCTTGTACCCTTCCTCAGCAAACCAGGCAAAGGTATCCGGATGCACAAAACGCTGCACCGGCAGGTGACTACGCGAAGGCTGCAGGTACTGCCCCAAGGTCAGCATATCGATGTCATGCTCACGCATCCGCTTCATGACCTCGATAACTTCCTCATCAGTTTCCCCCAGGCCCAGCATCAAGCCAGACTTGGTCGGAATGTGCGGCATCATCTGCTTGAAGCGTTGCAGCAAGGTCAACGACCACTGGTAGTCCGAACCCGGCCGCGCGGCCTTGTACAGGCGCGGTACGGTTTCCAGGTTGTGGTTGAACACATCCGGCGGCTCGGCCGCGGTGATTTCCAGGGCGATGTCCATGCGGCCACGGTAATCGGGCACCAGGGTTTCCAGCTGGACATTCGGCGACAATTTGCGGATCTCGCGGATGCAGTCGGCAAAGTGCTGGGCACCGCCGTCACGCAGGTCGTCGCGGTCCACCGAGGTGATGACCACGTACTTGAGCTTCAGGTCGGCAATGGCGATGGCCAGGCTTTGCGGCTCGTTGGTGTCCAAGGGTTTCGGACGGCCGTGGCCGACGTCACAGAATGGGCAGCGACGGGTGCAGATGTCGCCCATGATCATGAACGTGGCGGTGCCGCCGGAGAAGCACTCGCCCAGGTTCGGGCAGGAAGCTTCTTCGCAAACGCTGTGCAGCTTGTGCTTGCGCAGCAGGGCCTTGATGCGGTCGACTTCCGGGGACACCGGGATGCGCACGCGGATCCAGTCAGGCTTCTTCGGCAATTCGGTGGTCGGGATGATCTTGACCGGGATGCGTGCAACCTTCTCGGCGCCGCGCAGCTTGACGCCGGCCTCTACCTTGGCACGTGGGGCCGGACGCTCGGTGACGTCCTGCGTCGGGATAATGGTTTGCACTGCATCAGTAGTCATATCAGTCGATTCCGCCCGTGAGGGTCGTCTGCTCAGCATAGTCGAGGTGTTTGACGAGCTGCGCGCGCAGCCGGGCACTTACCTCGGCAAATTCAATCGATCCTGCGTGCTCGCTCAACTGGGTCATCGCCAGTCCCGCGTAGCCACAGGGATTAATCCGTCGAAATGGCGCAAGGTCCATGTCCACGTTCAGCGCCAGGCCGTGAAACGAGCAGCCGTGGCGGATTCGCAATCCCAAGGAGGCGATCTTCGCCCCGTCGACGTAGACACCCGGCGCATCCGGCTTGGCCGCCGCCGTCACACCGTAGCTGTCCAGCAGCTCGATCAGGCATGTCTCCATGCGGGTGACCAGCTCGCGCACACCAAACCCCAGCTTGCGCACATCCAGCAACAGGTAGGCGACCAGTTGGCCAGGGCCATGGTAGGTCACCTGCCCGCCGCGGTCGACCTTCACCACCGGGATATCCCCTGGCAGCAGCAGGTGCTCGGCCTTGCCGGCCTGGCCCTGGGTGAACACCGGTGGGTGTTCCACCAGCCAGACTTCATCGTCGGCGGTGGTGCCGCGTTCGTTGGTGAAGCGTTGCATGGCATGCCAGACCGGCTCGTAAGCCATCGTGCCCAGCTCGCGAAAGCCCAGCGTGCCCGGCATCACAACACCATGTGCACGAAGCCGGTCGCGCGCAGGTCGCTGTTGATGTCGTAGAGCTGTTCCTGGCCAGTGGCAATGATGTGCAACTGGATTGTCGTGTACTTGCCGTTGGTACTCTGGCGCTCGGCCAGGGTCTTGTGGTCAACGGTGGCATGTTTTTCAAGAATCGCAATGATCCGGTCCTTGAAACCCACGCCGGTGTCGCCGATGACCTTGATCGGATAATCCGCGCAAGGAAATTCGATCTTTGGTGCTTTTACTTCAGAGTCTGTCATGGGGTAACGGCCTCGTAAGCCGTGGTAACGCACATGGCCCCGCTCCGGATGGGAACGAGGCCATGCAGGTCAACACTTCAATCAGTTGAACAAGCCGTAGAAGAATAGACGGATGCTATCCCACATGCGGCGGAAGATACCACCTTCCTCGACCGCGTCCAGAGCGATCAGGTCGGCGCTGTGCACCACTTTGTCGTCCAGTTTGACTTCGACTTTACCGATCACGTCGCCCTTGGCGATGGGAGCGGTCAGTTGCGGGTTCATAGTCATGCTGGCAGCGAGCTTCTTGAGCTGGCCTTTAGGCAAGGTCATGGTCAGGTCTTGGGCCAGGCCGGCCTTCACCTGATTGGTGGTGCCTTTCCAGACCTGGGCCTGGGCCAGTTCGGTGCCCTTCTGGTAGAAGGTCTGGGTTTCGAAGAAACGGAAACCGTAGGTCAACAGCTTCTGGGTCTCGGCGGCACGGGCCACTTCGCTGTTGGTACCGAAGACGACGGCGATCAGGCGCATGCCGTCACGCACAGCCGAAGACACCATGCAATAGCCGGCTTCTTCGGTGTGGCCGGTCTTCAGGCCATCGACGGTCTTGTCGCGCCACAGCAGCAGGTTGCGGTTAGGCTGCTTGATGCCGTTCCAGAAGAATTCCTTCTGGGAGTAGATGGCGTAGTGCGCCGGGTCTTCGTGAATGATCGCCCGTGCCAACAGCGCCATGTCGTGAGCCGACGAATAGTGCTCAGGGTTTGGCAGGCCGGTAGGGTTCATGAAGTGGCTGTTGGTCATGCGCAGGTCGGCCACGGTTTTGTTCATCATATCGGCGAACGCGTCTTCGCTGCCGGCGATGTGCTCGGCCAGGGCGACGCTGGCGTCGTTGCCGGACTGGATGATGATGCCGTGCAGCAGGTCGCTGACGGTCACTTGCGAACCGACCTTGATGAACATCCGCGAACCGCCGGTACGCCAGGCGTTTTCGCTGACGGTCACCGGATCGTTTTCACCGATCTGGCCACGACGGATTTCCAGGGTGGCGATGTAGGCGGTCATCAGCTTGGTCAGGCTGGCCGGTGGCAGGCGCTGGTCACCGTTGTTCTCTACCAGGACCTCGCCGCTGCTGGCATCCATGAGCACAAAGGATTTGGCGGCCAATTGAGGAGGCGCCGGCATCATCTCGACCGCGAACGCGGCCGGTGAGAGAAGCAGCGGGACTAGCAGGCAAAGGCGTTTGGCAAAGGTGGTGATGTTCATCCGTCTCTCGAAATCGCTAATGGGACTGCCCGAAGGCAAAACTAACAGGCAGCCTCTTATCGGGCCGCCGCGTATTTAGTTGCTCACTCACAACCCTTGCCGGGCTTTTATTATTGATGGAGCCAACAACCTGACCCGCTCCAACCGCAAGCGGGCCTCAATCAATTACTCGGCGCTGACCAGGCTCGGCGAACCGAGATTGGCCAGGCGCACACTGTTCTGCACTTGCTGGACTTCACCCGGAGAACCGATCGGCCCCAGGCGCACCCGATGCAGTGTCTGCTGGTTGCGCACGATCGAGCTGATGAACACCGGGGCGCTCACCATCGAGCTGAGCTTCGACCTCAGCAGCTCGGCAGCGTCCGGGTTGGCGAAGGCGCCCACTTGCAGATACTGGCCAGACGCTGTTGCAGAAGCGTTTTTTTTTGCGTCGAGCTGAACGGGCACCACAGCCGCCGCGTGCTGCTGCGGCGGTGGCGTCCACTGCTCGACCGTGCCGGTGGACGCCGTCACGGTCGGCGCGGCATTTTGCGCCACTTTCGGCTCGTTGAGCATCAAAGGCGCCGGACGGCCGCGTTGGGCCCACCATTCCTGCGGGTCAATACCTTCGACCTTGACCCGCGCGGTGCCGGTTTCAGCGTATCCAAGCTTTTTCGCCGCCGCATACGACAAGTCGATGATGCGGTCGGAATAGAACGGCCCGCGGTCGTTGACCCGCAGGATCACAGTCTTGTTGTTGTCCAGGTTGGTCACCCGCACATAGCTGGGCAGCGGCAAGGTCTTGTGGGCCGCGCTCATGCCATACAGGTCATACACCTCGCCGTTGGCGGTGTTCTGGCCGTGGAACTTGGTGCCATACCAGGACGCCGTGCCCGAGGCCACGTAGCGCTTGGAGTCGCTCAGCGGGAAATAGGTCTTGCCCAGCACCGTGTACGGGTTGGCCTTGTAGGGGCCGGTGTGCAGGGTTGGCGTGGCGTCGGGAATGCGCGAGACATCCACGTCCCACCACGGCGCGCCGTCCTTGTGGGCCCGATTGATGTCCAGGCCGGGCGTCGCGCGCACGGCGGTGGAGTTTTTCTGGGTCGGCGCGCGGCTGGTCGAACAACTGACGACCAACAGTGACAGCGCGGCCAACGCCACGAGCTTGAAGGGTTTGGCTTTCAGGGGTTGATAGGTAGGCAATGCCCGCATTATTTGACGCCCCGTGCTTTGACCAGCTCTTCAGACAGTTGATATACGGCCATGGCGTACATCACGCTGCGGTTATAACGCGTAATCGCGTAGAAATTCTTCAGGCCCATCCAATATTCGGGGCCTTGTTCGCCTTCCAGGCGTATCGCGGTGACCGGCATGTCGTCACGCAGCGCATCATGACTCGACCAGCCCAACGCCCGCAACTCCCCGACGGTTTTCGTCGGCTCGATGCCCTCGGTCAGGCCCTCGTCCACCTGCTCGCCACGCACGTCGGCCCGGCTGACCACCGGCTGGCCGGCTTCCCAGCCGTGGCGCTTGAAATAGCTGGCAACACTGCCGATCGCATCGGTCGGGTTGGTCCAGATATTGATGTGGCCGTCGTCGTCGAAGTCCACCGCGTAAGCGCGAAAACTGCTGGGCATGAATTGCGGCAAGCCCATGGCCCCGGCATAGGAACCCTTGAGGGTCAGCGGGTCGACCTGCTCTTCGCGGGCCAGCAGCAGGAACTCGCGCAGCTCCTTGCGGAAGAATTCGGCGCGCGGGGGGTAATCGAAGCCCAGAGTCGACAGTGCGTCGATCACCCGGAAATTCCCGGTGTTGCGGCCAAAGAAGGTCTCGACGCCAATGATGGCCACAATGAACTGGGCCGGAACGCCGTATTCCTGCTCGGCACGGGCCAGGGCCGCCTCGTGCTGGCGCCAGAAGTCCACGCCCCGGGCAATACGCGCCTCGGTGATGAACATCGGCCGGTACTCGCTCCACTGCTTGACCCGCTCGGCGGGCCGGGAGATGGCGTCGAGGATCGACTGCTTGCGCTCAGCCTCGCGAAACACGCCCATCAGCTGTTCACCGGCAAAACCGTAGTCGCGGGTCATCTCACCGACGAATTCGGCCACCTGCGGCGAGCCTTCGTATTCGCCAGCCTGGGCATGCGGCGCACCGCCCAGGAAGCCCACCAGGCCGATCCACGGCGCATATCGCGTCGACCAGCCACGCATTGCTTGCATTGAACTCTTCACCTTATTCAAACCTGCGCGATCCACTTGCGATGCGTATGAATCGACATCAAGACCCCAAACGCTGACAGTAGTGTCACCAGCGAAGTTCCTCCGTAGCTAATGAAAGGCAACGGCACCCCCACGACCGGTAACAGGCCACTGACCATACCGATGTTGACGAAAACATAAACAAAAAACGTCATGGTCAGGCTGCCCGCCAGCAACTTGCCGAACAACGTCTGGGCCTGGGCGGTGATCACCAGCCCCCGGCCGATCAGCAGCAAATAGATCAGCAGCAGCACACAGATGCCCACCAGGCCGAACTCCTCGCCCATCACGGCGATGATGAAATCGGTGTGGCTTTCCGGCAAAAAGTCCAGGTGCGACTGGGTGCCCATCAGCCAGCCCTTGCCGAACACCCCGCCGGAGCCGATGGCGGCCTTGGACTGGATGATGTTCCAGCCGGTGCCCAGCGGATCGCTCTCCGGGTCGAGGAAGGTCAGGATTCGCTGCTTCTGGTAGTCGTGCATCACGAAGTACCACATGGCCACCGATACCGGCACGGCGATGGCGATGACGCTGAGGATCCAGCGCCAGCGCAACCCGCCCATGAACAGCACGAAGGCACCACCGGCCAGGATCAGCAGCGAAGTGCCAAGGTCCGGCTGGCGCACGATCAGGATGAACGGGATGCCGATCAGCAACAAACTGATGCACACGTGCTTGAGCTGCGGTGGCAGGGTGCGCTTGGACAGGTACCAGGCGATGGTCGCCGGCATGATGATCTTGAGGAATTCCGAAGGCTGGAAGCGAATCACCCCGGGAATGTTGATCCAGCGGGTGGCGCCCATGGCGTTGTGGCCCATCACGTCCACCACCACCAGCAGGGCCACACCCGCTACATAGGCCAGCGGCACCCAGCGGGCCATGAAACGCGGCTCGAGCTGGGCAATGACGATCATCGACACCAGGCCGAGGCCGAACGAGGTGGCCTGCTTGCCCAGCAGGTCCCAGTTCTTGCCACTGGCCGAATACAGCACGAACAGGCTGCCTGCGGCGAGCGTCAGCAGCAGGATCAGCAATGGACCATCGATGTGCATGCGCTGCAACAAGGTGGCACGACGGCGCATCACATCCTCGCTGGAGAGGATCCGGTCGAAATTATTCTTCACGGGCCGTAGCCTCCGCAGTGGTGGGGCTTGCGTATTCCGGCTTGAGCTGGCCGTGCTCGTCCAGCAGCCAGGCGTCCATGATCTGGCGCACCACCGGCGCGGCGACGCCGGAGCCCGACTCACCGTTCTCGACCATTACCGCCACGACGATCTTCGGGTTGTCGGCCGGTGCGAAGCCGACGAACAAGGCGTGGTCGCGGTGACGTTCCTGGACCTTGGAGCGGTCGTACTTCTCGCCCTGCTTGATGGCGACGACCTGGGCCGTACCGCTCTTGCCGGCAATCCGGTACTGCGCGCCGATGGCCGCCTTGCGGGCAGTGCCCCGGGCGCCGTGCATCACCTGCTGCATGCCGTTGTTGACCTTCTGCCAGTCCGACGGATTGCGCAGGATGATGTCCGGCATCGGGTCCGGGTCCACGGGTTTCTGGCCTTCGATGGTCTTGGCCAGGTGCGGGCGATACCACTTGCCCTTGCTCGCCACCAGCGCCGTGGCCTGGGCCAGTTGCAAAGGCGTGGCCTGCATGTAGCCCTGGCCGATCCCAAGGATCAGGGTTTCGCCGGGGAACCACGCCTGGCGCCGGGTCGCGCGCTTCCATTCCCGGGATGGCATCAAGCCGGGCGATTCTTCGAACATGTCCAGGGAAACTTTCTGACCCAGTCCAAACTTGTTCATGTAGGACGACAGCCGATCGATCCCCAGCTTGTGGGCCAGGTCGTAGAAGTAGGTGTCGTTGGAACGCATGATGGCCGTTTCCAGGTCCACATAACCGTCGCCGGTGCGGTTCCAGTTGCGGTACTTGTGGTCGTAGTTCGGCAGTTGGTAATAACCCGGATCGTAGACCCGGGTCGAAGCGGTCACCACGCCGGAGTCCAGCCCGGCAATCGCCACCGCCGGCTTGATGGTCGAACCCGGCGGATAGAGGCCGCGCAGCACGCGATTGAACAGCGGCCGATCGATGGAATCGCGCAACTCGGCGTAGGCCTTGAAGCTGATACCGGTGACGAACAGGTTCGGGTCGAAGCTCGGCTGACTGACCATCGCCAGCACCTCGCCGGTGTTCGGGTCCAGCGCCACCACGGCACCACGCCGACCGCCCAGCGCCGCTTCGGCGGCCTCTTGCAGCTTGATGTCCAGGCTCAGGACGATGTCCTTGCCGGGAATCGGGTCGGTGCGCTTGAGTACCCGCAATACGCGGCCGCGGGCGTTGGTTTCGACTTCTTCGTAACCCACCTGGCCATGCAGCTCGGGCTCGTAGAAACGCTCGATGCCGGTCTTGCCGATATGGTGGGTGCCGCTGTAATTGACCGGATCGAGGGTCTTGAGCTCTTTCTCGTTGATCCGTCCCATGTAGCCGACCGAGTGGGCAAAATGCGCCCCCTGGGGATAATGTCGCACCAACTGCGCCACCACCTCGACGCCGGGCAGGCGGAACTGGTTCACGGCGATCAGGGCGATCTGCTCTTCGGTCAGCTCGAACAGGATCGGCACCGGCTCGAACGGGCGACGGCCCTGGCGCATGCGCTTCTCGAAGATCGCCCGGTCCTCGGGTGTCAGTTGCAGCACTTCGACGATCACGTCGAGCACGTGCTGCCAGTCGCCGGAGCGCTCGCGGGTCATGCTCAGGCTGAAGCTGGGCCGGTTATCCGCTACCACCACGCCATTGCGGTCGAAGATCAACCCGCGGGTCGGCGGAATCGGCTGCACATGCACACGATTGTTTTCCGACAGGGTCGAGTGGTACTCGTACTGGATCACCTGGAGGAAATACAAGCGTGCAATCAGCACGCCGATCAGCGTCACCACCGCAATAGCGCCGAACACGACGCGGCCGCGCACCAGGCGGGCGTCTTTTTCGTGGTCCTTGATGCGGATCGGCTGGGGCATGGGGCAGGATTACTTGTGGTAAGGGTGCCCGGACAGGACTGTCCAGGCACGATACAGCTGTTCGCCGATCAGGATCCGCACCAGCGGGTGTGGCAACGTCAGCGGCGACAATGACCAGCGCTGATCGGCCCGGGCACAGACTTCCGGCGCCAGCCCTTCCGGGCCACCGACCATGAAATTGACCGTGCGCGAATCCAGCCGCCAGCGATCGAGCTCCACCGCCAGTTGCTCGGTGCTCCAGGGCTTGCCATGGACTTCGAGGGTGACAATGCGCTCGTTCGGCCCGACCTTGGCCAGCATGGCTTCGCCTTCCTGGCGGATGAAGCGCGCCACGTCGGCGTTCTTGCCACGGGTGTTGAGCGGAATTTCCACCAGTTCCAGGGCCAGCTCGGACGGAAGACGCTTGGCATATTCATGCCAGCCTTCTTCCACCCACTTGGGCATGCGAGAACCGACGGCGATCAGGCGCAGTCGCACAGCGGTCCCTTATTGCTGGTCTTTGTTGAGCTTGGTGAAGTGCTCATGGGGGTTTTCCGGGCTGTGGTGCGCGGCGCTGGCCGAACGGCTCTGCTCGGCACCGGCCCACAGGCGTTCCAGGTCGTAGAACTGGCGCGCCGAGGCAGTCATCATGTGCACGATGACGTCGTCCATATCCAGCAGTACCCAGTCGCTGTCACCCTTGCCTTCTTCACCCAGCGGCTTGACGCCCTGAGCCTTGACCGCTTCGCGGACCTTGTCCAGCATCGCGCCGATCTGGCGGTTGGAGGTACCGGTGGCGATGATCATGTAGTCCGTGATGCTCTGCTTTTCACGAACGTCGATCACCTGGATGTCCTGGGCCTTGACGTCTTCCAGGGCCGCCACGGCAACCTTGACCAGTTCTTCACCGGCCAGTACGACGCCGGTGTGGGCCTCTACCGGCAGCGGGGCGCTTTTGAACGTGCCTTTGCGCTTTACTTTGTTTACGTCTTTGTCAGTCATATAAAACTCGTTTTGCTCGTATGTTCAGGCGCTTCGCTACACGCATTCACGTGCCTTGAAGCACACCTTGTTCAGTTCGACGCACGGTAAAGCCCGTGCGCATCGATGTAGGCCAGGACCGCGTCGGGCACCAGGAAACGTACCGACTTACCGCTGGCCAGCAGTTGACGGATCTGGGTGGCGGAAACCGCGAGCGGCGTCTGCCAGACGAATGCAATCTGTCCGCTCGGCCCTTTCAGGGCCAGCGGGTCGCTCACCGAGCGGGCCGCCAGCAGGTTGCGCAAGGCATCCGGCGGCTCGCTGTCGGCATCCGGGCGTTGCAGCACCAGGATGTGGCAATGCTGGAGCAACTCTTCCCAGCGATGCCAAGTGGGCAGGCCGCAAAATGCGTCCCAGCCCAGAAGCAGAAAAACCTGGGCATCCGCGGCCAGTTCGGCACGCATCAGCTCCAGGGTATCAATGGTGTAGGACGGTTTGTCCCGCTGCAATTCGCGGGCGTCCACCACCAACGGCGCCACACCGGCCACCGCGCACTCGACCATCGCCAGACGGTCCTGCGCCGACACCTGCGGCGTATCCCGATGAGGTGGCCGGGCGCTGGGCGTCAGGCGTAGTTCATCGAGGGCCAGGGCGTCGGCGACTTCCAGCGCACCGCGCAAATGGCCGATGTGCACCGGGTCGAACGTGCCGCCCAGGATACCGATGCGCCGGGGCGGGGTTGTCGTCACAGCAGCTGGCGGGTCGAGGTCGCCCAAGTCAGACCGGCTCCTGTCCGCGCAACTGGCCATCACCGACCACGATGTACTTCTCGCAGGTCAGGCCTTCGAGGCCCACCGGGCCGCGGGCGTGCAGCTTATCAGTAGAAATGCCGATCTCGGCACCCAATCCGTATTCAAAGCCATCGGCGAAGCAGGTCGGGGTGTTGATCATCACCGACGCCGAATCCACTTCGGCCACGAAGCGCCGGGTTTCCCCCAGGTTTTCACTGACAATGGAGTCGGTGTGGTGCGAGCCGTGGCGGTTGATGTGCTCGATGGCCTCGTCCAGCCCGTCGACCACACGGATCGACAGGATCGCCGCCAGGTATTCGGTGTCCCAGTCTTCTTGCGTGGCCGCAACGGCCTCGATGATCGCCCGGGTGCGCTCGCAACCGCGCAGTTCGACGCCTTTTTCGCGGAACTGGGCAGCCATCGACGGCAGGAAATCCTTGGCCACGGCCTGGTCCACCAGCAGGGTTTCCATCGCGCCGCAGATACCGTAGCGGTAGGTCTTGGCGTTGAAGGCGATGCGCTGGGCCTTCGGCAAGTCGGCGTGGGCGCTGACGTAGACGTGGCAGATGCCGTCCAGGTGCTTGATCACCGGTACGCGGGCGTCGCGGCTGACCCGTTCGATCAGGCCCTTGCCGCCACGCGGCACGATGACATCGACGTATTCGGGCATGCTGATCAGCGCGCCGACTGCGGCGCGGTCAGTGGTTTCCACCACTTGCACCACGGCCGCCGGCAGATCGGCCTCGGCCAGGCCGCGCTGGATGCAGGCGGCAATGGCACGGTTGGAATGGATCGCCTCGGAGCCGCCACGCAGGATGGTCGCATTACCCGATTTCAGGCACAGGCTGGCGGCGTCGATGGTCACGTTCGGGCGCGACTCGTAGATGATCCCGACCACGCCCAGTGGCACGCGCATCTTGCCGACCTGGATGCCCGACGGCCGGTAGCTCATGTCGCGGATCGCCCCGACCGGGTCCGGCAGGGCCGCAACCTGGCGCAGACCGACGATCATGCCGTCGATGCGGGCCGGGGTCAGCGCCAGGCGCTCGAGCATGGCCGGTTCCAGACCATTGGCCCGGCCGGCGGCCAGGTCCAGCTCATTGGCGGCGGACAACTCGGCACGCGCAGCGTCCAGCGCATTGGCGGCGGCCTGCAGGGCGCGGTTTTTCTGCGCGGTGCTGGCCCGGCCGATGATGCGCGACGCTGCACGAGCGGCGCGACCCAGGCGGGTCATGTAGTCAAGAACGGACTCAGTCATGGTCTGTGTGGTCTTGGCGATGAGGAAAGCGGCAGATTATAGCTGTCGTAACCCTCGACTAACAGCATGGACTCACAGTGGTGACCGGCGGAGGAGCAAAACAGCTGTAAACAGCCGGTTGAAGCGACTGTTCAGCGGTGATTAAGCTTTCCATTGCTATCATCGCGCTTCCTTTGGCCTCACTTCGTTTATCGCCATGACCGATTTGCCATCGCCCAACGCCCTGCCCCACGCCTTTTTTGATCGCGACGCCCAGGTGCTCGCCAAGGACCTGCTGGGCAAAGTCATCCGTCACAAGGTCGGTGAGCTGTGGCTCAGTGCGCGGATCATCGAGACCGAGGCGTATTACTTCGCCGAAAAAGGCAGCCACGCCTCGCTGGGCTACACAGAAAAACGCAGGGCTTTGTTTCTGGATGGCGGCCACATCTATATGTACTACGCCCGGGGCGGCGATTCGCTGAACTTCAGCGCCCAAGGCCCCGGCAACGCGGTGCTGATCAAATCGGCGTACCCGTGGGTCGATGCCCTTTGCGGGCCGGCGAGCCTGGCGCAAATGCTGCTCAACAACCCCGACGCCCAAGGCCGACCGCGCACACCGCAAAAACTTTGCGCCGGCCAGACCCTGCTGTGCAAAGCCCTGGGGCTGAAAGTGCCGGACTGGGACGCCAAACGCTTCGACCCCGAGCGCTTGCTGGTGGAAGATGTCGGCGTGCCGACGGTCAATGCGATCCAGACCACTCGCCTGGGCATTCCCCTGGGACGCGACGAGCACCTGCCCTACCGCTTCGTCGACGCCGCCTATGCCCCATGGTGCACCCGCAACCCGTTGCGGCGCGGACAGGTCGAAGGGCGTGATTACTTTTTACTTTCATGAACACAACACCACCCTACTGTGGGAGCGAGCCTGCTCGCGATGGCGTCGGGTCAGCAGAATGGGTGTTGACTGACACACCGCGATCGCGAGCAGGCT
>NZ_CAKKMI010000120.1:0-13234 GCF_918698105.1 Pseudomonas brassicacearum
GTGTGGGAGCAAGGCTTGCCCGCGATGAAAACGCCGCGGTCTCTTGAGGACCGCAGCGCCTGGATCGCGAGCAAGCTTTGCTCCCACACAGCCCGCTCCCACAGGGTTTGGGGGTTTCCACTAGACTGATCCAGGCACCGCAACACCCCGGTTACGCCCGCAACGGGCCGCTTAGGGATATCGACCATGCAATGGATCTTGACGCTGTTGGGCCTGGCACTCGGCTGGGTGGTGGACGAGTCGTTCGCCGATGCGCTGATAGGCGCCTTGGTGGGGCTTGGCATTGCCCAGGCGTTTCGATTGGGGCGCCTGGGTATCCAGGCGGCCAAGCAACAGATCTTGTTGCAAGAGGCCCAGCAGAGCTTGCTCACATTGGAAGCGCGCCTGGCAGTGCTCGAACGGGGCACCGTTGCCACACCGAGTGAGCCTGCGCCAGCACCGGAGGTTGTCGTGCCCCAGGCTGCGAAGCCCGAGACGCGCACAGAGCCTGAGCTCATCTGGGAATTGCCGCCCGACCTCGAACCCGTTCCAGCGATGGCCACCCAGGCCAGCCAGCCGTTGCCCGATGACGTTTGGAAGCCCGCGCCAACCACGTCCAGTCGGCGTGCCGATCGCGACTTCGCGCCGCTGCCCCTGGAACCGCTGCCCCAGGAGCCGATGGCTTCGAAACCCACGGCCCCCCGCGGTCCGAATCTGTTCGACCGCGCCGTGATTGGCGCGCGCAACTGGCTGTTCGGCGGCAACACGGTGCTGCGGGTCGGCGTGGTGCTGTTGTTCCTCGGCCTGGCGTTTTTGCTGCGCTACGCCACCGAAGGCATGGTGGTGCCGATCGAGTTGCGTTACGCCGGCGTCGCGGCCAGCGCGTTGGGCCTGCTAGGCCTGGGCTGGTGGTTGCGCCAGCGCAACAGCAGCTATGCGCTGATGCTCCAGGGCACTGGTATCGCGGTGCTGTACCTGACGGTGTTCGCGGCCATGCGTCTGCATCCGTTGCTCGATTCCAAGGCGGCCCTGGGCTTGCTGGTCGCGGTGACGGTGTTCTCGGCCATCCTGGCGATTACCCAGAACGCCCTTGGCCTGGCCGCGGCTGCGGCGCTGGGCGGGTTTGCCGCGCCGATCCTGACCTCCACCGGCAGTGGCAACCACGTCGCCCTGTTCAGCTATTTCATCCTGCTCAACGCCGGTATCCTCGCGATTGCCTGGTTCAAGGCCTGGCGCCTGCTCAACCTGATCGGCTTTGTCGGCACCTTCGGCATCGGTTTCGCCTGGGGCCTGCGTTCCTACACACCGGAACTGCTCTGGAGCACCGAACCGTTCCTGATCCTGTTCTTCCTTATCTACCTGGCGATTGGCTTGCTGTTCACCCGGCGTAAATTGCTGGAAATGAGTGATGCTCCCGAAAACGCCAGCCGCGATGCGCTGTTGCACTGGTCGGCGCGCAAGGGCGATTACGTGGACGGCACCATGCTGTTCGGCCCGCCGCTGGTGGGCTTCGGCTTGCAGTTCGCGTTGGTGCAGCATTTCGAGTTCGCCGCTGCGTTCAGCGCCCTGGCTCTGGGCATGATCTACATGGGCCTGGCGCGGGTATTGATGGGCGGTCGCGCCTTGCTGCTGGCGGAAACCTGCCTGGCCCTGGGGGTGATTTTTGCCAGCCTGGCGATCCCTCTGGGGCTCGATGCCCGTTGGACCGCAGCGGCCTGGGCCGTGGAAGGCGCGGGGATTTTCTGGCTGGGCCTGCGCCAGCAGCGCCCATTCGCCCGGGCTTTTGCCTTGTTGCTGCAATTGGGCTCGGCGGTGGCGTTCGTCAGCCAATTGCGTATCGGCGACGCCAGCCTGCTCGATGGTTCAGCGCTGGGCGCGTTGATGCTCGGCGGCGCCTTGTTGTTCACCTTCTATCAACTGCTCAAGGCTGAGCCTGAGCACAGCGCCCAATGGGAGCGGCAAGGCTTGCCGGTGCTGGCTGTGCTGGGGTTGAGTTTCCTCTATCTGCTGGCACCGCTGTTCTTCTTCACCCACGGCACCGCCATTGCCTGGGCCCTGGCCGGGTTGGCAACGCTGTTTGTTGGCTTGCGCCTGCAGTCGCGCAGCTTCCTGTTCAGCGCATTTGGGGTGCAATTGCTTGGCGGCGCGCTGTTCCTGCTGCGCTTGCAAGGCGCCGAAGTGGATTCGACGGCGGTGTTCAGCGCGGGCTGGAGCGGTTTGCTCAGCGCCTCGCTGATCGGCCTGGCGTTGATTGGCGGCATGTTGCTGGCGGCGCGTGACGACATGGTGCGCAACGATGTCCGCTTGCTGCGCGGCTTGTCGGTGGTGTTGCTGGCGGGGTTGGTGCTGATCAATCTTGCGGTGCTGTTCGTCCTGCCGTGGCAAACGGCGAGCGGTGTGTGGGCGGCCAGCGGCCTGTTGATCATCTGGCTGAGCCTGTACCTGAAGCAACGCGTGAGCTTTGTCTTCGGCCTGCTGCTGCAACTGATTGGCGGTGCGGCGTTCCTGACGGCGGGGCCGGCGCTGCTGGGGCCGCTCAATGCCGAGGATCTGCGACCGCTGGCCCATAGCGGCTTCTGGACGCCGCTGGTGCTGGGGCTGGCAGCGCTGGTGGGCGCATGGCGCCTGCAACGAGCGCACGCGGCCCAGGAACTCGAGGCCTTGAGCTTGCAGCGCCTGTCCGAGCTGCTGCTGGTCTGGGGCGCCGGTTGGTGGGCGCTGGCGTGGGTCAGCGAAGTATTGCGCTTTGCCCCGGCGAACCTGCAAGGCAGTTGGCTGCTGCTGGTTGCGGCGATCAGCGTGGCGGTGTGGACAGTCTTGGCGCAGCGCTTGAAATGGCCGGCACTGGGGCTGCTGTGCACTTTGTTGATTCCGGCGGCGGGCTGCGTGCTGGTGGCAACAGGGCACAGCCACTATCACCCGGCCGCGAATTTCGGCTGGCTGGCCTGGCTGGCGGTATTTGCCGTGCATTTCCTTTCTCTCAAGCGCCTGGCGCCGATGCTGCCGGCCACGGCGCGCAGTACGGCCCACGTGCTCGGTTGCTGGGTGCTGATGGCGGTGTTGATGCTGGAGTTGCGTTACGGCCTGCTGTTGCTGTCCGAGCAGTACAACGCCTGGCGCTGGCTGGCCTGGGCGATCCTGCCAGGCCTTTACCTGGTGCTGATGGCCACGCCGCGTACCTTGCCGTGGCCAGTAGCGGCCCAACCGCGCGAATACCGCGTCTACGCGGCGGCGCCGATGGCGTTGTTGATGCTCGGTTGGTTCTGGCTGACCAACACCTTCAGCGATGGCAACTCAGAGCCGCTGCCTTATGTGCCGTTGCTCAATCCCTTGGAGCTGGGCCTGCTGTTCGCCTTGTTCGGTATCTATGTGTGGGCGCGCAACGCCGTGGAGCAATCGACGAACCGTTGGAGTCGCGTCGGGCACATCGCCCAGTTGATCGCCGGTGTGTCGCTGTTCGCGTTCTTCACCGCCCTGGTGATGCGCACTGCCCACCAGTGGATGGGGGTGCCCTACGAGCTGGACGCGCTGCTCGAATCGATGTTCGTACAGGCCGGGTTGTCCATTGTCTGGACCCTGATCGCCCTGAGCCTGATGATCGGTGGGCATTTGCGCCATCGCCGTGAAGTGTGGCTGATCGGCGCGGCGTTGATCGCGGTGGTCGTGGCCAAGCTGTTCTTTGTCGAATTGAGTAACCGTGGCGGTCTGGCGCGGATTGTTTCGTTTATCGGCGTAGGCGTGTTGCTGCTGGTAGTGGGCTATTTTGCGCCGCTGCCGCCCAAGCGCCCGGAGACGGTCGCGCAGGATGAGCCGCCTATGCCTGTCAGTGAGGGAGTGTCGTCTTGAGTCGCAAGTTGAGTCGGATCGGGCTGGGCGTGGTGGGGTTATGGGCGGCATTGTCGGCCGTGGCCCAGGAGCAACCGGCGGATTTCGCCCATCAGGTGCCCTTGGCCTTGAGCGGCGAGGGGCCGTGGTATCGCCTTCCGTTGCCGCTGGACGTGCAGTTGCAGGCGCGGCAGACCGACCTGAGCGATCTGCGGGTCTTCAACGCGGCCGGCCAGGCCCAGGCCTACGCCTTGGTGCGTGAGTCGGCTTCGAGCCGGGAAAGCCGCAGCCTCACCGACGTGAAGTGGTTCCCGCTGTACAACGCCGCCGATGACAACGAGCGCGCGCCCAGTGTGCGGGTGCAATCGAACGCCAACGGCACTTTGGTGGAAGTCCAGCCCTCCAGCCGGCTCGAAGCGGGGGAGGAGGAGCTGCGTGGCTGGTTGTTGGATGCCAGCGCGATCAAGGCGCCGTTGCAGCAGTTGGTGCTCGACTGGACCAGCGAGCGCGACGGTTTCCAGCGGTTCACCATCGAAGCCAGTGACGACTTGCAACATTGGCAGTCGTGGGGCGAAGGTCAGGTGGCGCGCTTGACCTTTGCCGATGAGCGAGTCGAGCAGCATGAAGTGAGCTTGCCGGGGCAATCGGCGCGTTACCTGCGATTGTTGTGGGATTCGCCATCCTCCGCGCCGGTATTGACCTCGGCCCAGCTGCACAGCGCCAGCCGCGAAAGCCTGCCGTTGCCGTTGGCCTGGTCGCAGCCGTTGGCCGGCAGTACCGTGAAGGCTGGCGAATACACCTGGCAGTTGCCCATGGGGCTGAACATCGAGCAGGTGCAGGTCGAGTTGAGCCAGGCCAACAGCCTGGCGCCGGTGACCCTGGCCGGTCGCCGTGAAAGCAGCCATCCGTGGCAGCCGCTGGGCAGCGGCTTGCTCTATCGCCTGACCCAGAACGGCCAGGATGTGCTGCAAAATCAATTGCAGCTGTCCGGCCAGACCGTGCAGCAATTGAAATTGACCGTGGACGAGCGTGGCGGCGGCCTGGGCAGCGAAGCCCCGGCCCTGCGCTTTGCCGTGCGTCCGACCCAGGTGGTGTTCCTGGCGCGCGGCGAAGGGCCCTACAGCCTGGCCCTGGGCAGCGCGACAGTGAAAGCGGCCAGCTTGCCCTTGACCACGCTGGTGCCCGATTACAAACCGTCGCGCCTGGCAACGTTGGGTACGGCGACCGTGAACGGCGCGGCCACGTCGACCCCGGCAGTGACCCCGGCAACCGTGCCGGCGACGGTCGAGACCAACTGGAAGAAAATCGGCTTGTGGGCGGTGCTGCTGCTCAGCGTGCTGTTCCTCGCGGCGATGGCGTTCAGCCTGTTGCGCAAGCCACCGGTCAAGAACTGAGGTGTGCTCATCGCGAGCAAGCTCGCTCCCACAGTTGACCGAGTTGTTCCGACGAGCGCGGTCTATTGTGGGAGCGAGCTCGCTCGCGATGGCGTCCTCTCAACCAACAGAATTACCCAAGCGAGCCCCACCCCGTGAACTCAATCCTCCATTCCCCGTCTCATAGGAGGAATTAAGTCCCGACTCGCGCTAAACTGCGCTGGTTTTTCCGCCCCCTATTCTTCGGAGCCGTCCATGTCCCGCGTTACCTTGAGTCGCTATTTGATTGAGCAGACCCGCAGCAACAACACCCCTGCCGATCTGCGCTTTTTGATCGAAGTGGTGGCGCGTGCGTGCAAGGAAATCAGCCACGCCGTCTCCAAAGGCGCGCTGGGTGGTGTCCTGGGCAGCATGGGCACCGAAAACGTGCAGGGCGAAGTGCAGAAGAAGCTCGACGTGCTGTCCAACGAAATCCTGCTCGAAGCCAACGAATGGGGCGGTCACCTGGCCGGCATGGCGTCCGAGGAAATGGACAATGCCTACCAGATCCCGGGCAAATACCCCAAGGG
Source organism: Pseudomonas brassicacearum (assembly GCF_918698105.1). GTDB lineage: Bacteria > Pseudomonadota > Gammaproteobacteria > Pseudomonadales > Pseudomonadaceae > Aquipseudomonas > Aquipseudomonas brassicacearum_F. The sequence goes on from NZ_CAKKMI010000120.1 coordinate 5,747, forward strand.
TGCCTACCTGCTGGTGTTCGACCCACTGGACGGTTCGTCGAACATCGACATCAACGCACCGGTTGGCACCATCTTCTCGGTACTGCGTTGCCCGAACGAATACCTGAGCCAGAACGAAGCCTTGAATGAAAAGGCCTTCCTGCAGCCAGGCACCGAGCAGGTCGCCGCCGGTTATGCCATCTACGGCCCCCAGACCATGCTGGTGCTGACCCTGGGCGACGGCGTCAAGGGCTTTACCCTGGACCGCGAGATGGGCAGCTTCGTACTGACCCACGAAGACATCACCATTCCTGAAACCACCCAGGAATTCGCCATCAACATGTCCAACCAGCGTCACTGGGAAGCCCCGGTAAAACGCTACGTCGAAGAATTGCTGGCGGGCGAAGAAGGCCCGCTGAAGAAGAACTACAACATGCGCTGGGTCGCCGCGATGGTGGCGGACGTGCACCGTATCCTGACCCGTGGCGGTCTGTTCATGTACCCGCGCGACAGCCGTGAGCCGTCCAAGCCGGGCAAGCTGCGCCTGATGTACGAAGCCAACCCGATGTCGTTCCTGGTGGAGCAGGCGGGCGGTGCTTCCACCGACGGCCACCAGCGTATCCTCGACATCCAGCCCGACGGCCTGCACCAGCGCGTAGCGGTGTTCCTCGGCTCGAAGGAAGAAGTGGCGCGCGTGACGGCTTACCACAAGGAGTAAATCATGGCCGAGCCCTGGCAGCCGTTGCTCGATTGGTGGTTTGGTTCAGCCAAGACGCCGGACGAAATATCCGCTGACAAGGGCAAGCTGTGGTTTGGCAAAGGCCATGATCGCCAAGCGCAGGAGCGCTTCGGCGATCAGGTCGAGCTGGCACTGGCCGGCGGATTGACCGACTGGGCGCAACGCCCGGAAGGTTGGCTGGCCCTGGTGCTGCTACTGGACCAACTCCCGCGAATGATCTTTCGCGACACCCCCAAGGCCTTCTCCGGTGACCTGCGTGCCCAAGCGCTGGTGGCCCAGGGCATGGCGGCGGGTTTCGACCGGCAACTCACACCGATCCAGCGCGTATTCATCTACCTGGTGCTCGAACACTGCGAAAACCTCGCGGTGCAGAACGAGGCCGTGTCGCGGTTTATCGACCTGGTGCGAGAACAGCCTGAGGCGCAGCGGGCGGTGTTTGAGGACAACCTGGATTATGCCGAACGGCATCAGAAGATCATTGCCCGTTTTGGACGCTTTCCCCATCGCAATGCGGTGTTGGGGCGCGAGTCCACGGCTGAGGAAGTGGAGTTCTTGAACAGGCCTGGGTCCAGGTTCTGATTTTTCTGCGAGGCTGATGCCGTCTTCGCGAGCAGGCTCGCTCCCACACTGGATTTTCGTTGAGCGCAAAATGTGCGTTCGCTGAAGTTCTAATGTGGGAGCGAGCCTGCTCGCGAAGGGGCCCGCCAAAGCACTAGATCCGGAAACTCCCCACCAACTGCTTCAACCGCGCCGCCTGCTGTTCAAGGTCGGCACAGGCCCGCAAGGTGGCTTGCAGGTTTTCCACGCCTTCCTGGTTCAGGGTGTTGATCTCGGTGATGTCGACGTTGATCGACTCCACCACGGCGGTCTGTTCTTCGGTGGCGGTGGCCACGGACTGGTTCATGCCGTCGATTTCACCAATACGCTGGGTCACGCTGCCCAGGCGTTCGCCGGCCTGGTTGGCGATGCCGACGCTGCTTTCGCTCTGGCGCTGGCTGTCGGTCATGGTCAGTACCGCTTCCCGGGCGCCAACTTGCAGTTCTTCGATCATCTTCTGCACTTGCTGCGCCGAATCCTGGGTGCGGTGGGCCAGGTTGCGCACTTCATCGGCCACCACCGCGAAGCCGCGCCCGGCTTCACCGGCGCGGGCCGCTTCGATGGCGGCGTTGAGGGCGAGCAGGTTGGTCTGCTGGGAAATGCTGGTGATCACCTCGAGAATCTGACCGATGTTCACCGTGTTGCTGTTCAGGGTTTCGATGTTGCCGCACGAATCGCTGATCTTGGCCGACAACTGCTGCATGGCCGCGATGGTTTTATCCACCACTTGTTGGCCATCTTCAGCCAGGCTGCGCGCATCGCTGGAATGTTGCGAGGCGAGGGCGGCGTTCTGGGCGATTTCCTGGGCTGCGGCGCCGAGCTGGTTGATGGCCGCGGCCACGCTGCTGGTGCGCGAAGCCTGCTGGTCGGAGTTGAACATCGACGAGTTGGACGCACTGACCACGCGCAGGGCAACTTCGTTGACCTGGCCGGTGGCCGAGGCCACCTCGCGGATCGAGGTATGGATGCGCTCGACAAAGCGGTTGAACGAAGTCCCCAGCGCGCCGAATTCGTCGTGGCCGTGGATGACCAGGCGCCGGGTCAGGTCGCCCTCGCCTTCGGCGATGTCGTGCATGGCGCGGCCCATGGTCAGCAGCGGTTGCATCAGCACGCGGATCAACATGCCGAGCAGGGCGATGATGAACACCACCGCGATGACCATGGCGATCAGCGCCGACGTACGGAACTCACTGAGCATCGCCAACGCGGTGTCCTTGTCGAGCACCAGCGCTACGTACCAGTCGGCTCCCGGCACGCCGTTGACGTGGGTGAAGGAGATGAATTGGGTCTTGCCGTCGAGGTCGACTTCTTTCACGCCCGGGCTGATTTGAGGCGCGCCGTTGGGGTAGGCCTCGGCCAGGGTCTTGAGCACGCGCTTGCTGTCAGGGTGGATCAGGATCTTGCCGTCGGCGCTGACGATGAACGCGTGGCCGTGGCCGCCGAAGTTCAGCGAGTTGATGATGGCGCTGACGCTGGACAGGTCGATGTCCGCACCGGCCACGCCGATCATCTGGTTCTGGCGCTGCACCGGGGTGGCGACGGTGATCACCAGCTTGCCCGACGAGGCGGCGATGTAGGGTTCGGTGACGATGGTTTGCTGTGCGCTGTTGGCGGCCTTGTACCAGCCACGGGCGCGCGGGTCGTAATCGGCAGCGCGATTGCCGGCCGGTACCGAGAACATCACGCCGTCGGTGCCACCAAAATAACTGAGCTGGAAATTGCTGGTGTAGGCCGGCAGGCCCACGGCGCGCTTGAGGCTGTCGGCACTGCTGCCGTCCACGGCAATTTGCTGGGCCAGCGATTGCAGCAACTGGATACGACCGTCGACCCACGTCTGGATGTTGCGGCTGGTCAGGCTGCCGAGTTCCTGCATGGAGGTTTCGGTGCTGGCGTGCAAGCTCTGGCGTTGACGATAGTCGTTGAACAGGATGAAACAGGCGAATGCAACGGCCACCACAAGGGCGGCAGCCAATAGGATTTTATGGCTGAATTTCATGTTTCTGGTCATTAATAACACTACCGCGGAGGGACGGGTCAGGACGGGCTGTCAATTTGCCATAACGCATGAGTTTGCGCTGTTTCTTTTTATCGGCGTGCCAGACCGTCCCATCACCCGGTTGCGGTTCAATCCGACGAAATGCACGACGCCGTCACAAAGTGGCTGTTTCACCGATGAAACACCTGCCCAGGCCCAATAAATACCGGGGGCGTCGGGGAACCAGATAGGGGTTTTCTCTTCTAAGCTTCTGGTTGGCACCTGCCACCCCCCTTCCGTTCCAGGAGTTACACCATGTCGCTGCGATCTATCGCCTTGTTGTTTGTGTGCGTCGTATTGACTGCATGCAGCAAGGTCAACCAGGAAAACTACTCGAAACTGTCGGCTGGCATGCCCAAGTCCGAAGTCGAAACGTTACTGGGGAAACCGACCGATTGTTCAGGCGCGCTCGGCATGTCCAGCTGCACCTGGGGCGACCAGAAAAGCTTTATCAGCGTGCAGTACGCCGGTGACAAAGTGTTGATGTTTTCCGGCCAAGGCCTGAAGTAAACCGAGGCCAGAGGCCTGCGGGAGAAAAATAATGATGCGGTTAGTTTTTGTGCTTTTGGCTGGCCTGATTTTGGCTGGCTGTGCCACTTCTGGCGAAGATCCGCTGGCACCCAAGACGGTCAACAGCGTCAATCTCAAGCGCTACCAAGGGACCTGGTATGAGTTGGCCCGCCTGCCCATGTATTTCCAGCGCAATTGCGCGCAATCGGAAGCTCACTACACCCTCAAGCCAGACGGCAACGTGGGCGTGCTCAATCGCTGCCTGACCTCGGACTGGCAGTGGGAAGAAGCCAGGGGCACCGCCTCGCCGCAGGTGCCGGGCAAGACCGACAAGCTGTGGGTCGAGTTCGACAACTGGTTTTCGCGGATCGTGCCGGGTGTGGCGAAAGGGCAATACTGGGTGTTGTACGTCAGCGATGACTACAAGACCGCCATCGTCGGCGACCCAAGCCGTCGCTACATGTGGTTGCTGTCCCGTACACCGACCGTCAATAGCGTCGTGCGCGAGGAGCTGCTGAGCAAGGCACGCCAGCAGGGCTACGACACCACGCGCCTGATCTGGCGCGCGTCGGATCGGCAGATGGCCAAGACCTCGGACTAACTGCCTCCCGAAAGCCAATGTGGGAGCGAGCTTGCTCGCGATAGCGGACTTTCAATCAACATCTATGTTGAAGGTAAAGGCCTCATCGCGAGCAAGCTCGCTCCCACATTTGGTTTCTGCCACATTGATTTTTTGGGATCAGCCCAGCAGCTCGCGCAGTACCTGGGTAAACGCCCGGGCGCTTTGCTCTTCGCCGGCATGACGCCCATCGCGCACCACCCACCGACCGCCGACCATCACATCGCGCACCTGGCGATCGCCACCGGCAAACAGCCAGCGATTGAGGATCCCGTCGCCCTGGGCCGTGGCCAGGTACGGGTCGCTGCCATCGAGCACCAGCCAGTCGGCGCGCTTGCCGATTTCGAGGGCGCCGATCGGTTGCCCCAGGGCCTGGGCTCCGCCTTCCAGCGCGGCATCGAACAAGGTGCGGCCGACCATCGGCTGATCCGCTCGATACAAGCGGTTGCGCCGTTGATCCCGCAGGCGCTGGCCATATTCCAGCCAGCGCAATTCTTCGACCACACTCAGCGATACATGGCTGTCGGAGCCGATTCCCAGGCGCCCGCCCTGGGCGAGGAAATCCACGGCCGGGAAAATCCCGTCCCCCAGGTTGGCTTCGGTGGTCAGGCACAGGCCGGCAATTGCCCGGCTCTTGGCCATGAGGCTGACTTCCTGGGCGTTGGCGTGGGTGGCGTGGACCAGGCACCAGCGCTGGTCGACCTCGGTGTTTTCGTACAGCCATTGCAGCGGACGGACGCCGCTCCAGCTCAGGCAATCGTCGACCTCCTTTTGCTGCTCGGCAATGTGAATGTGCACCGGGCACTCACGGTCACTGGCGGCCAGCACTTCCTGGATCTGCCCGGGTGTCACGGCACGCAGCGAGTGGAAGCACAGCCCCAGCGCCTGGGACGACTGCCCGGCCAGGATCGGTTGCAAGCGTGACTGAAGCTTCAAGTAGTTTTCGGTGCTGTTGATGAACCGGCGTTGCCCGTCGTTGGGCGCCTGGCCACCAAAACCGGAATGGCTGTAGAGCACCGGCAGCAGCGTCAAGCCGATGCCGGCGGCACTGGCGGCGTGGCTGATGCGCAGGGCCAGCTCCGCCGGGTCGGCGTAGGGCGAGCCATCGGTGTCGTGATGCACATAGTGGAATTCGGCGACCGAGGTGTAGCCAGCCTTGAGCATTTCGATGTACAGCTGGCGGGCAATGATGCCGAGTTGGTCGGGACTGATTTTTCCGACGAGGCGGTACATCAAGTCGCGCCAGGTCCAGAAACTGTCGTTGGGATTGCCTGCCACTTCCGCCAGCCCGGCCATGGCCCGTTGGAAGGCATGGGAATGCAGGTTCGGCATGCCCGGCAACAGCGGACCGCCCAGCCGTTCGGCGCCGTCTGCGTGGGAGTCGGCCTGGATATGGGTCAGGACGCCTTCGGCATCGACCTCAAGACGTACATCACGGGCCCATCCACTAGGCAGCAGCGCGCGTTCGGCAAAGAAGGCGGACATGGTTCAACCTCATCGTGCGTAATTTGTATATACATATACAGACGTTTGCCTGGCCGGTAAACTCCGGCAAGCTAGCAACCTTATCCGCAGAACAGGGAACCGCCGTGCCGACTCCGCCTGCCAAACTGCCGCTGGCCGCAAACATGGGTGACAGTCCGGCACCCCTGTACGCCCGCGTCAAACAGATGATCACCCAGCAGATCGACAGTGGAAACTGGCCGCCGCATTACCGCGTGCCGTCGGAAAGCGAACTGGTCAGCCAACTGGGCTTCAGTCGCATGACCATCAACCGTGCGCTGCGGGAAATGACCGCCGACGGCCTGTTGGTGCGCATGCAAGGTGTCGGCACCTTCGTGGCCGAGCCCAAGAGCCAGTCCGCGTTGTTCGAAGTGCATAACATCGCCGACGAAATCGCCTCCCGTGGTCATCGCCACACTTGCAAGGTCATCACCCTGGAAGAAGAGGCGGCCGGTTCCGAGCGGGCCCTGGCCCTGGACATGCGCGAAGGCCAGAAGGTGTTCCATTCGCTGATCGTGCATTTCGAGAACGACATCCCCGTGCAAATCGAGGACCGTTTTGTCAACGCACTGGTGGCGCCGGATTACCTCAAGCAGGACTTCACCGTGCAAACGCCCTACGCCTATTTGAACCAGGTCGCGCCGTTGACCGAGGGCGAGCATGTGGTCGAGGCGATCCTGGCCGAGGCGAACGAATGCAAGCTGCTGCAGATCGAAAGGGGCGAGCCGTGCCTGTTGATCCGCCGCCGCACCTGGTCCGGGCGCCAGCCGGTGACCGCCGCCCGTTTGATTCATCCGGGCTCCCGTCACAGCCTGGAAGGGCGCTTTCATAAATGAGCCATTTGAAGGTTTTACGCGCGGCAGACTACCCACGCATGCCGTGGAAAAACGGTGGCGGCAGCACCGAAGAAATCACCCGCGATGCCGGCACCGGCCTGGAAGGTTTCGGTTGGCGCCTGTCGATTGCCGACATTGGTGAGTCGGGCGGCTTCTCCACTTTTGCCGGTTACGAGCGGGTCATCAGTGTTTTGCAGGGCGACGGCATGACGCTGAACGTCGATGGCCAGGCCACGCGGCCTCTGCATCCGCTGGACCCTTTCGCGTTCAGCGGCGAGAGCCATGTGTATTGCACGCTGCTGGGCGGACCGATTCGCGACTTCAACCTGATCTACGCGCCGCAACGTTACCGCGCGCGCTTGCAGTGGTTGGGCGGTCAGCAGCGGTTTTTCAGCGAGGCGCAAACGGTGCTGGTGTTCAGTGCCGCCCCGGGACTGGCTATCAAGATCGGTGAGTCCGCCGTGGACTTGGGCCTCTACGACTGTTTGCAACTGAGCGGTAACGCCGGGTTGGTGGATGTCTCCACTCACGGTCAATGCTGCGTGATTGAGCTGACGGCCCGCTAAAGAAGTCCTGCGACAGCGCTTTTGTGGCGAGGGAGCTTGCTCCCGCTGGGGCGCGCAGCGGCCCTGTTTTTTGGGTCTGCTGCGCAGCCCAGCGGGAGCAAGCT
>NZ_CAKKMI010000121.1:0-13173 GCF_918698105.1 Pseudomonas brassicacearum
GGGAGGGGGTGGGCAGCATCATTGAAAACCTGCGGTCCGTCGTGGCCCCGCGCCTGGACGCTTGCGGCCCGGCGGAAATGCGCGGCCTGCTCGATGCCTTGAGCGGGCGCTTCGTGCCCGCCGGCCCCAGCGGTGCGCCGAGCCGCGGGCGCCTTGATGTGTTGCCCACCGGGCGCAACTTCTTCTCGGTGGACGTGCGCAACCTGCCCACCACCACGGCGTGGCGCATCGGTTTCCAATCGGCGAACCTGATCCTTGAGCGGCACTTGCAGGACCACGGCGACCATCTGCGTCAGCTCGGCCTGTCGGTGTGGGGCACTGCCACCATGCGCACCGGTGGCGATGACATCGCCCAGGCCATGGCGTTGATGGGCGTGCGCCCGGTGTGGGCCACCGGCAGCCAACGGGTCGATGACTTCGAGATTCTGCCGTTGAGCCTGCTGGACCGGCCTCGGGTCGATGTCACGCTGCGCGTGTCCGGGTTCTTCCGCGATGCTTTTGCCAACCTGATCCGCTTGTTCGATGCCGCGGTACAGGCCGTCGCCGCCCTCGATGAGCCGGATGACATGAACCCGTTGGCGGCCAAGGTGCGTGGCGAGCGTGAAGCCCTGCTGGCATCGGGTCTGGAGCCGGAGGCCGCGGCGCGCCAGGCCGGTTGGCGGATCTTCGGCGCCAAGCCCGGTGCCTATGGCGCGGGCGTGCAGGGCGCGATTGACGGTCGCTTGTGGCAGAGCCGCGAGGATCTGGCCGAGGTGTACCTGAACTGGGGCGGTTATGCCTACGGCGCCAGCGATGAAGGCACGGCCGGCCGAGAGCAATTCTCCCGGCGTTTGAGCCAGGTGCAGGCGGTGTTGCAGAACCAGGACAACCGCGAGCACGACCTGCTCGATTCCAACGATTACTACCAGTTCCAGGGCGGCATGCTGGCGGCGGTCGAGACCCTCAGTGGTGATGCGGCGGCCAGTTACCATGGCGATCACAGCCAGCCAGACTTGCCCAGGATCCGCACCCTGAAAGAAGAGCTCAACCGCGTCATCCGTTCCCGCGCAGCCAATCCAAAGTGGATCGACGGCGTGAAGCGGCATGGCTATAAAGGCGCGTTCGAACTGGCGGCGACGGTGGACAACCTGTTTGCCTTCGACGCCACCACCCGATTGATCGACGATCACCAGTACGCCTTGCTGGCCGATGCCTACCTGCTCGACCCGGACACCCGGGATTTTGTCCGCCAGCACAACCCCGACGCCCTGCGGGACATGACCGAGCGCATGCTCGAAGCGCAGCAGCGGGGGATGTGGCAGGCGCCGGGCGAGTACCGCGAGGCGCTGGAGAATTTGTTGTTGGACATAGAAGAAGATGGCTGATGAACCTTTGTGGCGAGGGAGCTTGCTCCCGCTGGGTTGCGAAGCAACCCCAAAAGCCGTGACTCAATCCATCTGTCAGACCGAGGCGCCCGATTCGGGTCTGCTACGCAGCCCAGCGGGAGCAAGCTCCCTCGCCACAGGGGACTATCGAACACTCATGAGATATTCAACATGACCCACACCCCGCATTTCCCGCTCTCCGCCGTGGTCGGCGCCGATGATCTGAAACTGGCCCTGTGCCTGGCCGCGATCGATCCGAAAATCGGCGGTGTGCTGATCGAAGGGCCGCGGGGGATGGCCAAGTCCACGTTGGCCCGGGGCCTGGCGGACCTGCTGGCCAGCGGTCAGTTTGTCACCTTGCCCCTCGGTGCGACCGAAGAGCGGCTGGTGGGCACCCTGGACCTGGACGCAGCGCTGGGGGAAGGGCGCGCGCAGTTTTCTCCCGGGGTGCTGGCCAAGGCCGACGGTGGCGTGCTGTACGTCGATGAAGTGAACCTGTTGCCCGATCACCTGGTGGATTTGCTGCTCGATGTGGCCGCCAGCGGTACCAACCTGATCGAGCGCGACGGCATTTCCCATCGGCATCCGGCGCGCTTTGTGCTGATCGGCACCATGAACCCGGAAGAGGGTGAGCTGCGTCCGCAGTTGCTCGACCGTTTTGGCTTGAACGTCGCCCTTGACGGTCACACTGCACCGGCTGAACGCGGCCAGATCATCCGGCGGCGGCTGGATTTCGACAGCGATCCGCTGGCGTTCTGCGTGGCGTGGGAGACGGCCCAGCAGCATTTGCGTGAACGTTGTCAGCAGGCGCGCGAGCGCTTGACCGGGATCGCCCTGGACGATGCGGCGCTGGCGCAGATCACCGAGCGCTGCTTTGCCGCCGGGGTCGATGGCTTGCGCGCCGACCTGGTCTGGCTGCGGGCGGCCCGGGCCCATGCTGCCTGGCGCGGGGCTGCTGCAATTGCCGATGAAGACATCGATGCGGTCGCCGAGTTTGCCTTGCGGCACCGGCGGCGTGGGCATTCGGCACCGGCACCGGCACCGGCACCGTCCCAGGCGCCGACCGGCGCGGAAAAAATCACTGAACCGAACGAAGGCCAGGGCCAGTGGGGGGACCTGCCGGCCCGGGCATTGCCGACCGGTGCCCGGCGTGACGTGCCGAGCTGGCCAAAAAAGCCCTAGGCATTCGCCCCCGTTCACCGGCGGGGGCGAATGCCAGACCCCGTGCCGGACGACTCGACCAGGGCCGCCAGGGCCGCAGCAAAGCGGCGGCCAGCGGTGTGGTGAACTGGCCGGGGACATTGCTCAATGGCCGGCCACGTTTGCGTGAGGACCTGCGATGGCATGCTCGCCATCGCTCGCCCCATGAGCTGTGGCTGGTGATCGTCGATGCCTCGGCCTCGACCCGGCGTCATCGCGCCTTGAGTGACGGCAAGGGCCTGCTGGCGCAGTTGTTCGACGACGCTTACCGCCAACGCGCCCGCCTGGCGCTGTTGACGGCCAGTGGCACGCAGCCGAACTGGCAGGTGCAAGGGCTCAAGGCCTCGGCCGGTTTGCGCGACTGGCTCGATGGGCTGGGTGCCGGTGGCGGAACGCCGTTGTTGGCGGCGCTGGAGGAGGCCGGGCGCTGGCTGGTGGCCCGGCGCAAACGCTACCCGGCGGAGCAGCAGCGAGTGTTGGTGATGACCGATGGGCGAGTCAAGGAAGGGCTTTCACCGCCGTTTCTCGATTGTCCGTGCCTGTTGATCGACATCGAAAGAGGCCCGATCCGCCTGGGCCGGGCCCGGCAGTTGGCGGGGCGGTTGGGGGCTGAGTATCGGCATATCGATGAGACCACTTGAAATGCTCTTTGACTGTGAAAGCCTCATCGCGAGCAAGCTCGCTCCCACATTTGGTTTCGCTGTGCACACATAACTGATGAACACCACAGCCCCCCTGTGGGAGCGAGCCTGCTCGCGAAGGTATCACCTCGGTCCCGGATCTGCCCCCTCAACCCCGCATCACTGCACTATGCTCAGGCAGCCCCCTCACAGGAGTGAACCATGCGCATACTCGTCACCAACGCCCAGGACGATTTTCGGGTCAAGGCCTATGCCGGCACAAATGGCGTGCTGCTCGCCATGGACCTGGCTGAATCAAGGCGCCAGGGGCTGCTGGGCTTTGCCATCGAGAAGCAGCACAGTGACAGGCCCTGGCTGTTCCTGTTCAACAGCCTGACCTTCCCCGACAAGGCCCACACCTTTCCCCAGTTCCACGCCACCCCCAGCGACAAGGCACCGTTGCAGAAATTTCGCTGGGCCGACTATGCGGTCAACCCCGGCGTGACGATTCACTACCGCGTGCACCTGGCCTACGGCAGCCCCGATGCACCGCAGTTGGGCGAATCCCTGGCCGTCACCGTCACCAGTGACGACGGGCAGCCGGCCAACCAGCAGGTCATCTTCAACCGTGCGGTGGCCGCCAGCCAGGCGTTCCAGCGCAAGTTTCCTGAAGTGGATGCGTTGCTCGGCGCCAACAAGCACCTGTCCATCGATGACTGGCCCGACGCTCCGCGTCGCTGGCTGGAGAATGGCCTGCTGGGACGCCTGATCGGTTTTATCGACCGGGCGCTGGATGCCAACTGGGCTCTGGATGTCGCCATTTATGAATACGAACTGCCGGTGATCGTCGACGCGGTGAATGCCGCCCATGCTCGCGGTGCGAAGGTGCGGGTGCTGTATCACGCCGAGCCGGGAGACGACACCACGGCGCGTAACGAAGCCAGCCTCGAGAACATGCCGGCGGCCAACAAGCGTGGGCGAATCACCCACAACATTTTCCACAACAAGTTCATTGTGCTGAGCAAGGTGCAGGCCAGCGGCGCATTGCAACCCGAAGCCGTGCTCTGCGGCAGCACCAACTTCACCGCCAACGGCGTCTACCGCCAGGCCAACGTGGTTCATGTGTTGGACGACCCTCGGGTGAGTGGCAGCTACTTCCAGGTGTTCGAGCAAATCTGGGCCGAACCCCAGGACGTCGGTGCCACTCGCCAGTGGCTGACTGACCACAATGCCATGGCTCCACAAGAGGCGTTGTTCGCCGGGTTCTCGCCGCGCACCGGGGAGGGCGACCTGGATCGCTTCGTCGACATCATCAAGGGCGCGCGAAAGGACCTGCTGTTCGTCACCGCCTTTGTGTTGCCCGAGCGCATCCTCGACGCGGTACTCGGCCAGCCTAATGACGACGTGCTGCGCTACGGCCTGCAAAACACCAAGAGCCGCATCACCGGCTTTCATGCCGACCGCACCGCCGAATTCGCCGCCACCGCGCTGCTCAACACCGGCCTGGAAGGTTGGCTCAAGGAGAACATGAAAGGCCAGAAGGGCAACCTGCTGGTGCACACCAAAGCCATCGTCACCGACTTCACCAGCGATACACCGACCATCATCAGCGGCAGCCACAACCTGAGTGCCGCGGCCAGCAGCGGCAACGACGAGAACTACCTGATCATCCAGGGTGACACCGACCTGGCCGACCGCTACGGGCTGGAACTGCTACGTTTTTATGAGCATTACCGCTTTCGCTACTTCGCGAAAAAACTCGCCCTCAAGCAGGTCAAGCCGCTGGCGGTGGACGACAGCTGGAGTGATGACTATTACCGCGAGGGGGATTTGCGGATGTTATCCAGGGTGAGGTTTTGCGGGCGTTAGGCGCAGCAGGTATCCAGTGCTAGCATAGGGCCATCTATTGGCCAGGAAGCTGCCATGAAACTCTGCCACGGAACGTCCGCTTTACTTCGCGCCTGTGTCGCGATCCTGTTGTTGGCCCTGGGCACTTCGGCCCTTGCCGCCAATCAACCGTGTTCCGGGCGCAAGGGCGGTATTGCCGGGTGCGACGGCGATACCTTCCTGTGCAACGACGGCTCCATCAGCGCTTCGAAAAAGTCCTGTTCCGCTGTGCTGGGGCTTCGGAACGAGGCCCGGCCGCAGTCGTTGCTCAAGTCCACTGACGGTTGCCAATGTGGCAGTGGCAATTATTGCGTCGGTCCCCGGGGTGGGGTCTATTGCCTCACGCCTGGTGGCAGCAAGAGCTACAAGCGCAAATAGACCGGGCGCACCACCGAACAATGGTAGGAACGAGCTTGCTCGCGAGCGCGTCAGGTCGGTGGGTATCCACATTGGCTGACCCCGCTATTGAAACGTTGCCCGCATCCTCATCAGCGCTCGCCCTCGGTCGGTGGTGCATAAAGTCTGGAGTCGCTGCCGCAGCCATTTCACGTCATGGCGTATCGGGCGATGCGAGCGCCGGGGCTTTGTCCGGCCGATGTGTTCGGCAAAATTCTGCATCAGCGAGGGTTGGTCACCAATGCCCTTGAGCTTGCGGCACAACTTCCCATCTTTATAAAACAGCACGGTCGGTGTCCCGCTGACTTCCGGGTGCCGGGGCGATTCGTCGGTGCTCAACTTGTAGATGATGGCTCGATCCTGGAAGGCCTCGGCCACTTTGCAGAACACCGGTTCGGCCCAGCCGCAGGCGTAGCAGTGTGGATGGCCAAAATAGAAGACCACTGGGCGCCAGGTCCTGAGGGCCTTGCGGTAGTCCTTTTGTGCCGCTACGTGAGTGATGAGCGAACTCATGACCAGCTCCCTTGTTCCTTGACGGTGAAGGAAACGATAAGGAGCCTGGCCAGGCTTCGCTACTGTCAGAGTTGACAGGTGAGCGGCTCCGTTTCGGTGCGAAACGGATCGGCAGTACGCCGTTTGGGGCCCTGGTACCCGATCGCCGTAGCCAACGGTAGCAAGCGAACAAGCCCTCCCTGGGCAATCCTGGATATGGATGGTTTTCCATCCCATTGATTTCCTTGACCTTCCATTTTTCTCACCCGCGCGTTGCAAGCCTGTGGCACACTTTCTGCTGTCTATTCCGTTGTTACATACCATGTTCCGGTATAGCGGAATAAACTCACTCTGGAGTGCTTGCCATGCAACGCCGACCTTCCTTGTTTAAAGCGTGTGTTTTTCTCTTCGTAGCCACGACGGCTGCCATGGGGGTCGCTCAGGCGGCCGACAGCAAGCTGGACAGCGTGCTGCAGCGGGGGAAATTGATCGTGGGCACGGGCAGTACCAATGCGCCGTGGCACTTCCAGGGAGCGGATGGCAAGTTGCAGGGCTTTGATATCGATATTGCGCGGATGGTCGCCAAGGGCCTGTTCAATGACCCGGAGAAAGTCGAGTTCGTGGTGCAGTCTTCCGATGCGCGTATCCCCAACCTGTTGACCGACAAGGTCGACATGAGTTGCCAGTTCATCACCGTCACCGCCAGCCGCGCCCAGCAAGTGGCGTTCACCCTGCCGTACTACCGCGAAGGCGTGGGCCTGCTGCTGCCGGGCAACAGCAAGTACAAGGAAATCGAAGACCTCAAGGCCGCCGGCGACGGCGTCACCGTGGCCGTGCTGCAGAACGTCTACGCCGAGGAATTGGTGCATCAGGCGCTGCCCAAGGCCAAGGTCGACCAGTACGACAGCGTCGACCTGATGTATCAGGCAGTGAACTCCGGCCGCGCCGATGCCGCCGCCACTGACCAGTCCTCGGTCAAATACCTGATGGTGCAGAACCCTGGCCGCTACCGCAGCCCGGCCTACGCCTGGAGCCCGCAAACCTACGCCTGTGCGGTCAAGCGCGGCGACCAGGACTGGCTGAACTTCGTCAACACCACCTTGCATGAAGCCATGACCGGCGTGGAATTCCCCACCTACGCGGCGTCGTTCAAGCAGTGGTTCGGTGTCGAGCTGCCGTCGCCAGCGATCGGTTTCCCCGTTGAATTCAAATGACCCTGTGAGCCCGGGGCGCCCCTTGCGGGCGCTCCGGCTAAGGTACTGCCGACCATGAATTATCAGTTGAACTTTGCCGCCGTCTGGCGCGATTTCGACACCTTGCTGGCGGGGCTGGGCCTGGGGCTTTCCCTGGCGCTGGTGTCGATCGCCATCGGTTGCGTGATCGGCCTGGCGATGGCGTTCGCGCTGCTGAGCAAACATCGGGTCTTGCGGGTGCTGGCGTCGGTGTATGTCACGGTGATCCGCAATACGCCGATCCTGGTGTTGATCCTGCTGATCTACTTTGCCTTGCCAAGCCTGGGCATCCGCCTGGACAAGCTGCCGTCGTTCGTCATCACCCTCTCGCTTTACGCCGGGGCCTACCTGACCGAAGTGTTTCGCGGCGGACTGTTGAGCATTCACAAGGGACAGCGTGAAGCCGGGCTGGCCATCGGCCTGGGCGAGTGGCAGGTGAAGGCCTACGTCACCGTGCCGGTGATGCTGCGCAACGTGTTGCCGGCCTTGTCGAACAACTTCATTTCGCTGTTCAAGGACACCTCCCTGGCGGCGGCGATTGCCGTGCCGGAGCTGACCTATTACGCCCGCAAGATCAACGTGGAGAGCTACCGGGTGATCGAAACCTGGCTGGTGACCACGGCCCTGTATGTCGCGGCCTGTTACCTCATTGCCATGGTGCTGCGCTATTTCGAGCAGCGCCTGGCGATCCGCCGTTAGGAGTGTCCCATGTACGAATCCCCCAGTTGGCTGCATGAGTTATGGGTTGCCCGCGACACCCTGTGGAGTGGCTTCTTGACCAGCGTGCAGTGCTCGCTGCTGGCGATTGTGTTGGGGACGTTGATCGGCCTGGTCGCCGGGCTGGTGCTGACTTACGGTCGGACCTGGATGCGCGCGCCGTTTCGTTTCTACGTCGACCTGATTCGCGGCACGCCGGTGTTCGTGCTGGTGCTGGCCTGCTTCTACATGGCCCCGGCCCTGGGCTGGCAGATCGGCGCGTTCCAGGCCGGCGTGCTGGGCCTGACGCTGTTCTGCGGCTCCCACGTGGCCGAAATCGTGCGCGGGGCCTTGCAGGCGTTGCCTCGCGGGCAGATGGAAGCGAGCCAGGCCATCGGCCTGACGTTCTACCAGTCGCTGGGCTATGTGTTGTTGCCCCAGGCGTTGCGGCAGATCCTGCCGACCTGGGTCAATTCCTCCACCGAGATCGTCAAGGCCTCGACCCTGCTGTCGGTGATCGGCGTTGCCGAACTGCTGCTCAGCACCCAGCAGATCATCGCCCGGACCTTCATGACCCTGGAGTTTTACCTGTTCGCCGGGTTTCTCTTTTTCATCATCAATTACGCCATTGAATTGCTTGGGCGGCACATTGAAAAGCGGGTGGCCTTGCCATGACTGACGTTTCGAATCTCTCCAATACGAATCTCTCCAATACGAAGCTCTCCAACAAAGAGCTCTCCAACACCCAGCCGCTGCTGGACATTCGCGGCTTGCGCAAACAATACGGCCCGCTGGAAGTGCTCAAGGGCGTGGACCTGAGCATGCAGCGCGGCAACGTGGTCACGCTGATCGGCTCCAGCGGTTCGGGCAAGACCACGCTGCTGCGCTGCGTCAACATGCTGGAAGAGTTCCAGGGCGGGCAGATCGTGCTCGACGGCGAGTCCATCGGCTACGACGAGATCGACGGCAAGCGTGTGCGCCACGCCGAAAAAGTCATCGCCCGGCACCGGGCCATGACCGGCATGGCCTTCCAGCAATTCAACCTGTTCCCGCATTTGACCGCGCTGCAGAACGTCACCCTGGGCCTGCTCAAAGTGAAAAAGCTGCCCAAGGATGAGGCCGTGGCCCTGGCCGAGAAATGGCTGGAGCGGGTGGGCCTGCTGGAGCGGCGCGATCACTTTCCCGGCCAGTTGTCCGGCGGCCAGCAGCAGCGCGTGGCGATTGCCCGGGCGATTGCCATGAACCCCAGCCTGATGCTGTTCGATGAGGTCACTTCGGCTTTGGACCCGGAACTGGTCGGCGAGGTGCTGAACGTGATCAAGGGCCTGGCCGAAGACGGCATGACAATGCTGCTGGTGACCCACGAAATGCGCTTTGCCTTCGAGGTCTCCGACAAGATCGTGTTCATGAACCAGGGCCGCATCGAAGAGCAGGGGCCACCCAAAGAACTGTTCGAGCGGCCGCAATCACCGCGCCTGGCAGAATTTCTCAAGAACACGCGTTTTTAACTTTTCATTCAATAAGGAGATAACCCATGAGCATTACGCGCTACGGCACCGGCAGCATCGCAGGTGGCGGTCAGCCACGGCCATTTGCCCGCGCTGTGGAGGCCGATGGCTGGCTGCACGTGTCCGGCCAGGTGCCGGCGGTGAACGGCGAGATCATTGTCGGCGGGATCGTCGAGCAGACCCACCAGACCATGAAGAACCTGGTCGCCATTCTCGAAGAGGCCGGATATGGCCTGGAAGATGTAGTGCGCTGCGGTGTTTGGCTGGAGGACCCGCGGGATTTCTGGAGTTTCAACAAGGTCTTCGGCGAATACTTCAGCCCGGAACACGCCCCGGCCAGGGCCTGCGTGCAGGCGAGCATGATGGTTGATTGCAAGGTCGAGATTGATTGTGTGGCCTACAAGAAAAAAGGCTGAACACGATATTCTGGCGAATTCGCTTCTGTGGCGAGGGAGCTTGCTCCCGCTCGGCTGCGCAGCAGCCGCAAGAAGTTGGGCCTGCTGCGCAGGCCAGCGGGAGCAAGCTCCCTCGCCACAATAAAGATACATGCGATTATGGGTGAAATTTCAGGAACCAAAGACATGACCGAAGACACCATCAAACGCCGGGCCCGGGGATTGGATCGGGCGTTCGATATCCTCGATTTCCTCAAGGAAATCGGCCAGCCGCTGCGCCCGAACGATATTGCCAGCGGCATCGGCAGCCCCAAGTCCACGGTCTATGAACTGGTGGCCTCGCTGCTGGAGCGGCGCATCCTCGAGCCGGTGGGCAAGGACGGCCATGTCTACCTGGGCCGCCAGTTGTATTTTCTCGGGCAGGCGCACCTGCGGCATTTCGATTTGAGCCGCGAGGCTGACCAGGCCTTGCAGGACATCGTGAGCCAGACCCGGGAAACGGCGCAGATGTGCCTGCTCAACGGGCGCAAATACACCGTCGCGCTGATGAAGGAAGGCGAGCGGCATTTTCGCATTTCATCGGACATCGGGGAAAACGCGCCGATCCCGTGGACGGCGTCCGGGCGCCTGCTGCTGGCGCATTTGAGTGACCAGCAGATCGTCGACCTGATCGACCCCGACGACTTCGTTTTGCCGGACGGCGAGCGCCTGCCCCTGGAGCAGTTCCTCAAGGAAATCCGCCAGGCCGGCCTCGATGGGTTTTTCTCCTTCGACAGTGTCGCCGACACCTTCACCCACTGCTTCGCCGCACCGGTCAAAGACCCGAGTGGCGTGGCCATCGCCACCCTGTGCATCGTCGCCCCGCGGGCCGACGCCAAGAACAATTACGCCGACTACCGCCGGGTGCTGATCGAAAGCGCCAACCACCTGGCCCGTCGCATCAATGAATAGACAGCAACGGCACTAGCGGCCGTGTGCGAGGAGTTCGAACATGCCTTCCGCCATCCTTAATGCCGGCGTCGAGAAGGGCGCCGCCACCGTCGGCGCCCACCTGCTACGGGACGTCAGCCTGCCGGCGCTGGTGCTGCATCGCGCGGCGCTGGAGCACAACATCCGCTGGATGCAGGATTTCGTCACCAACAGCGGTGCCGAACTGGCGCCCCACGGCAAGACCAGCATGACGCCGGCGCTATTTCGCCGGCAACTGGAGGCCGGCGCCTGGGGCCTGACGCTCGCCAGCGCCGTGCAGACCCGTGCCGCTTACGCCCATGGCGTGCGCCGGGTGCTCATGGCCAACCAATTGGTGGGTACACCGAACATGGCGCTGATTGCCGACTTGCTCGCCGACCCGGCGTTCGAATTCCACTGCCTGGTCGATCATCCGGACAACGTCGCTGACCTGGGCGCTTACTTCGCCTCGCGCGGTGTACGGCTCAACGTGATGATCGAGTACGGCGTGGTCGGCGGTCGTTGTGGCTGCCGGACCGAAGCCGAGGTGTTGGCCCTGGCCGAGGCGATCCAGGCGCAACCGGCGCTGGCGTTGACCGGCATCGAAGGCTACGAAGGGGTGATCCACGGCGACCACGCCATCAGTGGCATTCGTGCGTTCGCGGCGTCCCTGGTGCGGTTGGCGGTGCAGTTGCAGGACAACGGCGCGTTCGCCATCGAAAAGCCGATCATCACCGCCTCGGGGTCGGCCTGGTACGACCTGATCGCCGAATCCTTCGAGGCCCAGAATGCCCACGGGCGTTTCCTCAGCGTGCTGCGTCCCGGCAGCTACGTGGCCCATGACCATGGCATCTACAAAGAAGCGCAGTGCTGCGTGCTGGAGCGCCGCAGCGACCTGCACGAAGGCCTGCGCCCGGCGCTGGAAGTCTGGGCCCATGTGCAATCGCTGCCGGAGCCGGGTTTCGCGGTGATCGCCCTGGGCAAGCGCGACGTGGCTTACGACGCCGGCTTGCCAGTGCCGCTCAAGCGCTACCAGCCCGGATCGGACGCGCTGGCGGGTGACGATGTGAGTGGCTGCAAGGTGACGGCGGTGATGGACCAGCATGCGTTCATGACGGTAGCGGCTGGAGTCGAGTTGCGGGTCGGGGACATTATTTCGTTCGGTACTTCACACCCGTGCCTGACGTTCGACAAGTGGCGGGTGGGGTGCCTGGTGGATGAGCAGTTGCGGGTGGTCGAGAGCATGGAGACGTGTTTCTAGCCTTTAGACCGAGTTGTGGCTATCGCGGGCAAGCCTTGCTCCCACACTGATCGACTGTGAACACACAATGGGTGTTTACCCAAGATCCCCTGTGGGAGCGAGCTTGCTCGCGATAGCGGCCTGCCAGACACCGCTGAATTATCAGGATCATCCATGAGCAACCCCAAACCCCGCATCGCCCTGATCGGCGAATGCATGATCGAACTGCAACAACGCGCCGACGGCAGCCTGCTGCAAAGCTTCGGCGGCGACACCCTGAACACGGCGGTGTACCTGGCTCGTGCCTTGGGCGACAGGGGCGCGGTGGATTACGTCACCGCCCTGGGCGACGACAGTTTCAGTGACGCCATGTGTGAAAACTGGGCTGCGGAGAACATCGGGCTGGAGAGGGTCCAGCGCTTGGCTGGACGCCTGCCGGGTCTGTATTGCATCCAGACCGATGCGGCGGGCGAGCGGCGCTTCCTTTACTGGCGCAACGAGGCGGCGGTGCGCGATTGTTTTACCACCCCGGCCGCCGGGCCGATCCTGGCTGCGTTGCTGGATTACGATGTGCTGTATTTCAGCGGCGTCACCCTGGCGGTGCTCGGTGAGCAGGGGCGTGGCAAACTCATCGAGACCCTGGTCCAAGCGCGTCGGCGCGGGGCGCTGGTGGTGTTCGACAATAACTTCCGGCCCCGGCTCTGGGCCTCGATCGACGCGGCACGGGCGGCCTATCGCAGCGTCTTGCCCTATGTGGAGCTGGCGCTGCTGACCGTAGAGGACGAGCAGGCATTGTTCGGGCATGCCGACAGCGAGGCGGTGTTCGCCGCCTATGCGCAGCTCGGCACGCCCGAGGTGGTGCTCAAGCGCGGTGCCGAGGCCTGCCTGATTCGTTGCGACGGCCAGTCTTATGAAGTACCTGCCCTGCGGGTCGAGCGCGTCGTCGACACCACGGCGGCGGGGGACTCCTTCAGCGCCGCGTACCTGGCGAGCCGTTTGCTGGGCGGCAGCCCGGTGGAGGCGGCCGAGGCCGGGCATTTGTTGGCGAGCCGGGTGATCCAGGTGCCGGGCGCGTTGATGCCCAAGGACTGACATCCCTCTGGAAATCAAGCTATGCCTTTGTGGCGAGGGAGCTTGCTCCCGCTCGGCTGCGCAGCAGTCGCAAAAATGGGCCTGCTGCGCAGGCCAGCGGGAG
>NZ_CAKKMI010000122.1:0-12348 GCF_918698105.1 Pseudomonas brassicacearum
GCCGTGCCCCTCCCCGCCCCGAGCCTGACCGCCGTACTGTTTGGCCTGAGCGGATGCCTGGTGGATTTCGGCGCGCGCATCCGTCAGCCAGGGGCAGCGCCGGTCGAGCATGCGCAGCCAACACCGGGCGCCCTGGAGAGCTTGCACCACTTGCAGCGCCAGGAAATCCCCTGCGCCTGGCTCGATGAATTGCCGCCTGCCGTCAGCCATGCCTTGGCGGCCTCGTTGCCGGCATGGGTCAAACCGCCGCAACTTCCTGCAACAAATAATCCTTGGCCGGCGCCACATGCCTGCTGGCAGGCGCTGATGGCGCTGAACGTTCAACAATTGGACGGTTGCGTGTTGGTCAGTGGCGAACCCCGGTTGTTGCAGTCAGGGCTCAACGCCGGTTTATGGACCATCGGCCTGGCGTCCTGCGGCTCGCTGTGTGGCCTGGCGCCTGGCGAATGGCAGGCGCTGAGCCAACAGGAACGGGAAACCAAGCGCGCCAAGGCCACCGTGCAATTGTTCGGCCTGGGGGTGCATTCAGTGATCGATCACCTGGGCGAACTCGACACTTGCCTGGCGGACATCAGCCTGCGTCGGCTCAAAGGCGAGAAGCCATGACCGGGATCATGCAGGGAGCACGAGGGTAGATTACTCTTAAGGCAGGTCATGGACTTTTGACCCGGCGTCGCGGTCCATGGCAGTGCCTATCAATAAAGGGAGTACGCCAATGCCTGCCCGCGAATTGCAAGAACAGCTCAACAAACTGCGCGAGCAATTGGAACAGAATCCACCGCTTTCCGAAGTCGAGCGCGCTGACCTGCACTCGCTGATGCAACAGATCGAACTTGAGCTTGAGTTGGAAAACAAAACACAGGACACCAACCTCGCTGACAATGTGAACCTGGCTGTCGAGCGCTTCGAGCTGGAGCACCCCACCCTTGCCGGGACCTTGCGCAACATCGTGCAGACCTTGGGCAACATGGGGATCTGAACCCTTTAAATGCAAAAAGCCCTGCTATCGCTAGCGGGGCTTTTTAGTTTCACGACCTGAAATGCAATCCCCTGTGGGCCCCTGTGGGAGCGAGCTTGCTCGCGATAGCGATGTGTCAGCCAACCTCAATGTGGGATGTGCCGCCCTCATCGCGAGCAAGCTCGCTCCCACAAGAGCTGACTCCCACAAGGGGGATTATTGGCGGACCAGGCGACGGTTCGGCAGTTGGACATCTTCGGTACTGCGATACGGGTTGATATCCAGCCCGCCCCGACGCACATACCGCGCATACACCGTCAGTTTTTCCGGCTTGAGCAACCGCTGCAGGTCGAGAAAGATCCGCTCCACGCACTGCTCATGGAAATCCGAATGCTGGCGGAAGCTGACGATGTAGGCCAGCAGGCTGGCCGGGTCCAGGGCCGCACCGCGATATTCCACCGCCACGCTGCCCCAGTCTGGCTGGCTGGTCACCGGGCAGTTGGACTTGAGCAGGTGGCTGTGCAGGCTTTGCTCGACGATGCGCGAAGCATCGCAACGCAGCAGCTCCGGGCGCGGGTGCGCGTAGGAGTCGACGCTGATGTCCAAATCGTCGATGCAGGCACCGGGCAACGCCACGATGCCTTCACGCTCCACGTCCTTGAGGCTGCGGATCCGCACGCCCACTGCTTTGCCGGCAGCTGCCGACAGGTCCTGGCGCAAGGTCGCTTCCAGGCTCGCGGTATCGGCAAACGGGGTCTGGTTCAAGGAGTTGAGGTACAGCTTGAAGGATTTGGACTCGATGATGTTCGGCGAATCCGCCGGGATCGCGAATTCACCGATGGCCACCACCGGCTTGCCGGACGGCAGCAGCCACGACAGCTCGAAGCAGTTCCAGAAATCCACGCCTTTGTACGGCAGGGTGTCGGCCGTCAGGCCCAGTTCCGCCCATTTCGCGGTGCGCGGGATCGGGAACAGCAGTGACGGTGTGTACGTGGCGATGTATTCGCTGGATTTGCCCAGCGGCGAATGTTCGGCTGCGGGATGCATGACGGAAACCTGACTGAAGAATCAGCCGATTCTATCAGCCTTTGCCGCAGCCTTTGAGTGCTTACTGACTGACTGTCAGGTCGCCCTTCATCCCGGCCTGGTAATGACCGGGGACATTGCAGGCAAATTCCAGTCGGGTAGCCTTGCCAAAAGCCCAGGTCAGCTCGGCGGACTTGCCCGGCTCGACCAGCACGCTGTTAGCGTCGTCGTGGCGCATCATGCCGTCTTTGCCACCATGCTTCATCGAAGCCGGATTCATCGAGGCCGGATTCATCGAGGCCGGATTCATCGAGGCATGGTCCATTCCCGGCTTCATCCCGGTCGGCGTCAACATGCCGCTCTCTTGCATCTTGAGCATTTCCTGCTGGTGCTGGGCGTGCATCGCGGCGTTACCGAGGTTGAATTCGTGCAACAACTGGCCTTTATTGATCAGTACGAACCGCACTGTCTCACCCGCCTTGATATCCAGCGTACCGGGATTGAAGGACATGTCGCCCATCACCACCTCGATGGTGCGACTGGCCTTGGCCGCCGGTGCGGGCTGGCCGAAATCAAAGTGCGCGCCGGGCGATGCCCACAACGAGGTACTCAATACCCACGCAGAGGCGGCCAGGATCAGACGGTTTACCATCAACATGTTCATACTCCGACAAGGTAAGGTTCAACTTGCCCAAGACTCTAGATCGGTGCGGCTGCCAATTGACTGACAGTTGCATTACAACTCTGTCAGGTTACGCCACGGCCATGTTCGCCGCGGTATAACGCCCACGTTCAAACCCTGCCCTGAGCTGCCCATGAAACTGCTGATCGTCGAAGACCAAACCAAAACCGGCCAATACCTGCGCCAGGGCCTGGGCGAAGCCGGGTTCAACGCCGACCTGGTGGCCGATGGCATCACCGGCCAGCAACTGGCCTTGAGCGGTGAATACGCCCTGCTGATCCTCGACGTGATGTTGCCCGGCCGCGATGGTTGGCAGATTTTGCAAGCCGTTCGTGGCGCCGGGCTGGACACTCCGGTGCTGTTTCTCACCGCGCGGGATGCGGTACAGGATCGGGTACACGGCCTGGAGCTGGGCGCCGATGATTACCTGGTCAAGCCCTTTGCCTTTTCCGAGTTGCTGGCACGGGTGCGCAGCCTGTTGCGTCGAGGCAGTTCGACGCAACAGGAAACCAGCCTGCAACTGGCCGACTTGCGCCTGGACCTGATCCGCCGTCGTGTCGAACGCAGCGGCCGGCGCATCGACCTCACCGCCAAGGAATTCGCCTTGCTGGAAATGCTCCTGCGCCGCCAGGGCGAAGTGCTGCCCAAATCGCTGATCGCGTCCCAGGTCTGGGACATGAATTTCGACAGCGACACCAACGTCATCGAAGTGGCGATACGGCGCCTGCGAATCAAGATTGACGATGACTTTCCCAGCAAACTGATCCATACCGTGCGGGGCATGGGCTATGTGCTTGAAGAGCGCAGCCTGTGAGGGGCCGGTGGTCGCTGAGCAGTCGCCTGGCGCTGCTGTTCGCCGCCTGCACCGCCGTGGTGTCGTTGTTCGCCGGGGTGTTGTTCAGCCGTGGCAGCGAGGCACATTTCATCGAGTTGGACCAGCAACTGCTTGAAGGCAAGCTGATCGGCCTGCGCCGGGCCCTGCAAGACCTCGACGCCGAGCAGACCCAGGCTCGCCTGGAAGATGAGCTGAGCCGCCAGGCCGACCTGGCGCTGCGCATCAAGGGCAGCGATGGCGTGCGCTGGTACGACAGCTCGATCCGGATTCCGGCTCAATTGCCAGAGCGCCCCGGCCTGTCGACGCTCAGCGATGCCGACACCGATTACCGGGTGCTGAATGCGCCGTTGTATTCCGATCGGGCCGATTCGCCGCAACTGACCCTGCTGCTGGACATCACCCATCACCAGCACTTCCTGCAACGCATGCAGCGCCTGATCTGGCTGACCGTCGGCCTTTCGGCCCTGGCCACCGCCCTGCTCGGCGCCTGGGCCGCCCGCCGCGCGCTGCGCCCCTTGCGGCGCATGGGCGCCATTGCCGGCAGTGTCTCGGCCCGCTCCCTCAGTGCCCGACTGCCCGAAGAGCAAATGCCCGCCGAACTGGCGGAACTGGCCCACAGCATCAATGCCATGCTCGGACGCCTCGACGATGCGTTTCAGCGGCTCTCAGCGTTTTCTGCCGACATCGCCCATGAGTTGCGCACGCCGCTGTCGAACCTGCTGACCCACACCCAGGTCACCCTCACCCGCGAACGCCCCCTGGAGGATTACCGCGAGGCGTTGCACAGCAATCTCGAAGAGCTGCAATGGATGGCGCAACTGGTCAACGACATGCTGTACCTGGCCAAGGCCGACCACGGCCTGCTGGCCCTCAATCGCGAACCGCTGCAATTGGCCGAAGAAGTGGACGCGCTGCTGGACTTCTTCGCGCCCCTGGCCGAAGACACCAATGTCCGCTTGAGCCGCGAGGGTGATGGCCGCATCGAGGGTGACCGCAACATGCTGCGCCGGGCCCTTTCCAACCTGCTGGACAACGCCCTGCGCTTCACCCCCGTTGACGGCGAAGTGCGGGTGCGGATTGTCGATGAGGCTCAAGGGGTGAACATCAGCGTGGAAAACAGTGGCGAGGGGATTGCAGCGGATTTGCTGCCGCGCCTGTTCGACCGCTTCTACCGCGCCGACCCGGCCCGCCAGGAAGGCAGCAGCGAACACGCAGGGCTCGGACTGGCCATCACCCGCTCGATCATCCGTGCCCATGGCGGGCAGATTCGCTGTGAATCGGCCGATGGCTGGACGCGGTTCCTGATTGAGTTGCCGAAGGGCGATTGAGCCCGACGCCCCTCCCTGTGGCACAGGAACTTATCTGTGGGAGCAAGGCTTGCCCTTCTGCCACAGCGGTCTGTGTCGTATCAGGAATACCGCAACGCCTGCGCCGGTTCGATCTTCGCCGCACGCCACGCCGGATACACGGTGGCGAGGAAGCTCAGGATGAACCCGGCCGAGCAGATCAGCACCACGTCGCCACGCTGCAGCTCAGACGGCAGGTTGCTGACGAAATACACGTCGGAACTGAAGATGTGCTGGCCGCTGACCCGTTCCAGCCAGCCCACCAGCGCACTGACGTTCAGCGCCGCGATCACCCCCAACACGCCACCGATCAGCGTGCCGACAACGCCGATCACCGTGCCCTGGACCATGAAGATCGCCATGATCTGCCGCGGCGTGGCGCCGATGGTGCGCAGGATCGCAATATCAGCGCCTTTGTCGTTCACCACCATGATCAAGGTGGCGATGATGTTGAACGCCGCCACCGCGACGATCATCAGCAACAGCAAGCCGATCATGGTTTTTTCCATTTTCATGGCACTGAACAGGCTGCCCTGGGTGTGGGTCCAGTCGTCGGCCTTGTAGGCCGCGCCAAGGCTGGTGGCGATGTCACCGGAGACCTTTGGCGCCGCGTACAAATCCTTCACCGCCAGGCGCACGCTTTGCACCTGGTTCGGCTGCCAATGCTGCATCTGCGCGGCATCGGCCAGGTGGATCAGCGCCATGGAGCCGTCCAGCTCGGCGCCCACCTTGAACACACCCACCACATTCAGTCGCTGCATCCGTGGGGTGATGCCGCCGGGGGCCGTGCTGACTTCCGGCACGATCAGGGTGATTTTGTCGCCGACGTTCAGGCGAAAACGCCGGGCGGTGATTTCGCCGATCACCACGCCAAACTCCCCGGGCTTCAACGCATCGAGACGCCCCTGGACGATATGCTGGGCGACGATGGACACCTTGCCTTCCTGGGCCGGGTCGACGCCGCTGATCTGGATCGGCTGCATCGAGCCCTTATGGCTCAGCATCCCTTCCATCTCGGTAAACGGCACGGCGGCGGTCACTTCAGGGTTTTTCAGCGCCGCGGCGGCCACCGGCTGCCAATCGTCGATCGGATTGACGCCGACGATAGTGGCGTGGGGCACCATGCCGAGGATGCGCGAGCTCATTTCGCGCTGGAAGCCGTTCATCACCGACAACACCACGATCATCGCCAGCACACCCAGGGCGAGGCCGATCATCGAGGTCATGGAGATGAACGAAACAAAGCGATTGCGGCGCTTGGCGCGGGTATAGCGCGTGCCGATAAAGATCGATAACGGTCTGAACATTCGCGGGGCACCGTATAAAAATAAAAGACCCGGCGTGTGTCGCAAACGCCGGGTTTCGGTCGGTCAGATGGGTGTCAGGCAACCTTCCTGCAAGTGCAGGACGCGGTCCATCTGCCGGGCCAGGTTCATGTCGTGGGTCACCACCAGGAACGCGGTGCGCATCGACGTGCTGAGTTCCAGCATCAAATCCTGGATGCCTTGGGCCGTGTGGGAGTCGAGGTTGCCGGTCGGCTCGTCGAGCATCACCAGGCCAGGCTTGTTGACCAGGGCCCGGGCAATCGCCACGCGCTGGCGCTCACCACCGGACAATTCGGCCGGCTTGTGCTCCAGGCGATGCCCCAGCCCTACCCGCTCCAGCAATGCCGTGGCGCGCTGACGGGCCTCAGGAATCGCCGTGCGACCGATCAACAGCGGCATGCAGACGTTTTCCAGCGCGGTGAACTCGGGCAGCAAATGGTGGAACTGGTAGACGAAACCCAGGGAACGGTTGCGCAGCAAGCCACGGGCCTTCTCGTTCAGCGCCGACAGTTCTTCGCCCGCCAGCCAGACACTGCCGGCGGTCGGCGTATCCAGGCCACCCAGCAGGTTGAGCAAGGTACTTTTGCCCGACCCGGAGGTGCCGACAATCGCCACGCGCTCGCCAGGATGCAACTCCAGTTGCAGGCCCGACAACACCACCACCGACTCCGGACCTTCCTCGTAGGATTTGCCCAGGTTACGGCAGCTCAAGATTGCTTTTTCACTCATGCCCGACTCACTCATAACGTAACGCCTCCGCAGGCTGGGTGCGCGCGGCACGCCAGGCAGGATACAGGGTGGCGAGGAAACTCAGGACCAACGCGGCGCCGCAGACCATCAACACGTCATCGGCCTGCAATTGCGATGGCAGGTAGTCGATGAAGTACACGTCGGCGTTGAGAAACTTGTGCCCGATCAGGCCTTCGAGGGCGGCAATCGCGGCGCTGACATTCAGCGCGGCGAACATCCCGACCAGGGCGCCGACGAACGTACCGATCACGCCGATGACCGTGCCCTGGACCATGAAGATCCGCATGATCTGCCCCGGCGTGGCGCCGAGGGTACGCAGGATGGCGATGTCGCCCTTCTTGTCGTTCACCACCATCACCAGCGTGGAGATGATGTTGAACGCCGCCACGGCAACGATCAGCAACAGCAGCAGGCCGATCATGGCTTTTTCCATGCGGATCGCCTGGTACAGGTTGCCGTGGGTGCGGGTCCAGTCCCGGGCGTAGTAGCGGTCTTCGCCGAGCTGCTGGGCGATGGTCCACGCAACGCGCGGGGCCTGGAACAGGTCGTCGAACTTCAACCGCAGGCCCTGGACCTGGTCCGGCTTCCAGCGATGCAGGCGCGCCAAGTCCTGGAGGTTGGTGACGCCCAGGTAACCGTCCAGCTCGCCGGCGCCAACATGGAAAATGCCGACCACGGTAAAGCGTTTCATGCGCGGGAACATGCCGCCCGGGGTCACAGTGACCTCCGGGGCGACGAAGGTCAGCTTGTCGCCGATGGCCACGCCGAGCTTGGCCGCGGCCTTGTCGCCGATGACGATGCCGAAACTGCCTGGCGCCAGGTCATCGAGTTTTCCCTGTTGCATAAAGTTGTCGATGATCGACACCTGCCGCTCAAGCCCGGGGTCGATGCCATTGAGCAAGACCTTGGACACCTTGCCGTCGTGGGTCAGCAGCCCCTGCATCTGGGTGAACGGCGCCACGGCCAGCACCTGCGGGTTCTGCTTGACCTTGGCCGCCAGGCTCGGCCAATCGCTGATGGCTTCGCCGGATTCGAGGGTCGCGTGGGGCACCATGCCCAGCACGCGGGTGCGCATCTCATGGTCGAAACCGTTCATCACCGAGAGCACGACGATCATCACGACCACGCCAAGGGCCAGCCCGATGATGGACGTCAGGGAAATGAACGATACGAAATGATTGCGACGCTTTGCACGGGTATAACGCGTGCCTATAAATACGAAGAGAGGTCTGAACATGTCGGGGCTTGTTCGGAGGGAAAAGGAACGTCCTTGTGGCGGGGGTCACAAACCAGCTTTACACTCAGACCACCGCCGCTACCATGGGTTCGCCATGTCGACATTAGATGAAGAAGATCGCCGCGAATACTACCGTATCGAGGACACGATCGCACTGGAAATTCGGCCCCTGTCCATTCCTGAAGCTGCTGGCCAGGAAGTGTTGCAGGATGCTTCTCCATTGTTCAATCTGCTCAGTGAATTGCACCTGAGCGAATTCGAGTCACAGCACCTGCTGCGCCAGATCAGCGAGCGCGAACGCAGCATCGTGGCGTACCTCAAGACAATGAACAAACGCATCGACCTGCTCAGCCAGGTCATCGCCCTGACGGTGCTCGGTGAAATCGGCGAGCCGCAGCCGGTGATCATTTCCGAAGGCGGCATCGACTTCCAATACCCCACGCCGATCGCCGTCGGCGCCCACTTGTCGATCAAGCTGGTGCTGATGCCGCAAGCCCTCGGCTTGCTGCTGCGGGCGCGGGTCACCCACTGCGACCCCAAGGGCGACGGCTACGACGTCGGCACCGAGTTCGAACGCCCGACCGACGCCCAGCGCCAGTTGCTGGCCCGCTACATCCTGCAGAAACAGGCGCAAGAGCGTCGCCTGGCCCGGGAACAGAACGACTCAGGTATCAATAAGGAAGAACCGTGACCCTCATTTATGGCCACCGCGGCGCCAAGGGCGAAGCACCGGAAAATACCCTGACCGGCTTTCAGGAGTGCCTCAAGCACGGCGTACGCCGCTGCGAGCTGGACCTGCACCTTTCGATGGACGGCGAGTTGATGGTGATCCACGACCCGACCCTCAAGCGCACCACCGATCGCCGGGGCAAGGTGGTCGAGCATACCGCCGCCGAGCTGGTGACCTACGATGCGCGCAAGGGTGGCCCGGGCTGGATCAAGCCGTGCCCGATCCCACGCCTGGAGGAGCTGTTCGAGAAGTGTGATTTCGAGCACTGGCAACTGGAGGTCAAGAGCGCCTCGCGCACCCGCGCCGCCGCCACGGTGCTGGGCATCCGCGAAATGGCCCAGCGTTTCGGGCTGCTGGACAAGATCACCATCACGTCCAGTTCCCGGGAAGTGCTCAAGGCCGCCCTGGACCTGACCCCGGACATCTCCCGCGGACTGGTGGCCGAATACGCCTGGCTCGACCCGTTGAAGGTCGCCCAGAGCTACGGCTGCGAGATTCTGGCGCTGAACTGGACCCTGTGCACGCCGGAGCGCCTGGTCAAGGCGCAGCGCCAGGGGCTGCATGTGTCGGTGTGGACCGTCAACGAGCCCGCGCTGATGCGCAGGCTCGCCGACTTTGGCGCTGACAGCCTGATTACAGACTTTCCCGGTTTGGCCACTGCCACCCTCGAGAATTGCTGAAATCGGTCTCCCCGGCCGGCTCAGGCCACCGGCCGGAGCCGCTCAAAAAAGCCGGTTGAGCCCGTCATAGGCCGCTACCCGATAGGCTTCGGCCATGGTCGGGTAGTTGAACGTGGTGTTGACGAAGTACTTCAACGTGTTCAATTCGCCCGGCTGGTTCATGATCGCCTGGCCGATGTGCACGATCTCCGAGGCCTGGTAGCCGAAGCAGTGCACGCCCAGCACTTCCAGGGTCTCGCGGTGGAACAGGATCTTCAGCATGCCTTGCGGCTCGCCAGCGATCTGCGCCCGCGCCATGCTCTTGAAGAAGGCCTTGCCCACTTCGTACGGCACTTTGGCCTGGGTCAGCTCCTGCTCGTTCTTGCCGATCGAGCTGATCTCCGGAATGGTGTAGATGCCGGTCGGGACGTCGTTGACGAAGCGCCAGCTGCCGTTGTCGACAATGCTGCCGGCGGCCGAACGGCCCTGGTCGTGGGCGGCACTGGCCAGGCTCGGCCAACCGATCACGTCACCGGCACCGTAGATGTTCGGCACGCACGTGCGGTAGTTTTCGTCGACTTCGATCTGGCCGCGGCTGTTGACCTTCACGCCGATGTTTTCCAGGCCCAGGGTGTCGGTGTTGCCGGTACGGCCGTTGCACCAGAGCAAGGCGTCGGCCTTGATCTTCTTGCCGGACTTGAGGTGCAGGATCACGCCATTGTCGACGCCTTCGACGCGGTCGTAGTCTTCGTTGTGGCGCACGGTGATGTTGTTGTTGCTGAAGTGATAGCTCAGGGCCTGGGAGATTTCCGAGTCCAGGAAGCTCAGCAACTGGCCGCGGTTATCCACCAGTTCCACCAGCACACCCAGGCCGCTGAAGATCGAGGCGTATTCGCAACCGATCACGCCAGCGCCGTAGACGATGAGCTTACGCGGGGTGTGACCCAGGCTCAGGATGGTGTCGCTATCGTAGATACGTGCGTGGTTGAA
This sequence comes from Pseudomonas brassicacearum, assembly GCF_918698105.1. Lineage (GTDB taxonomy): Bacteria > Pseudomonadota > Gammaproteobacteria > Pseudomonadales > Pseudomonadaceae > Aquipseudomonas > Aquipseudomonas brassicacearum_F. The sequence goes on from NZ_CAKKMI010000122.1 coordinate 10,539, forward strand.
ATCGATGTCGGCCGGGCGATACGGGCGCGAACCGGTGGCGATGATGATGTGCTTGGCCACCAGCTTCTCGACCACGCCATTGCCGCAGACCACTTCGACCGTCTGCTCATCGGCAAAGCTGCCGGTGCCGAAGAACACGTCAACGCGATTGCGGGCGTAGTAGCCGGTGCGCGAGGCCACCTGCTTGGAGATCACCTTCTCGGCGCTCTTGAGCACGTCCGGGAAGGAGAACCAGCGCGGTTCGCCGATGGCCCGGAACATCGGGTTGGTGTTGAACTGCATGATCTGCCGGACCGAGTGACGCAAGGCCTTGGACGGGATGGTCCCCAAGTGGGTGCAGTTGCCGCCGACCTGCCGACGGCTGTCGACCATCGCCACCTTGCGCCCTGCCTTGGCCGCGTTCATTGCCGCGCCTTCCCCCGCCGGGCCGGAGCCCAGTACCACCACGTCGTAGTTGTAGACAGCCATGCGTACTCCTCAGAACAGGCCGTGGCGCCTCACTTGGCACCGACGGCTAAATCATGCCGGCCGGCGGCATGAAGGAACAATTTGGGGCCGGTTCACGAGCCCGGCCACAGTCTATAGAAGCGTCAACGCCGCGCACATTACCCCTTGGTCGCGTCGTAGGCTAGTTTTGCCTGTGCTATTTCGCCACAGGTAACCTTTCACAGCGCTGTCATCATTGGGGTTTTCCGCTGCTGATCCGTTCAAACGCATCGTTGGTACGTGTGACAAAGCCATTGCCATCGCGCAACACGAAAAATACCCCGACGCCATGCTTTTCGGCATAGTCCCAACCCCGTTCAGGACCGAGAATCAGCAACAGCGTCGATAGTCCATCGGCCATCAACGCTGAAGGATGAATCACCGTGACTGACGCCAGGTTATGTAGGACCGGCGCACCAGTACGTGCATCAAAGGTGTGGGAATAACGCCTGCCGCCCTGTTCGAAATATTTACGGTAGTCGCCCGAGGTGGAAACCCCGTAGCCGTTGACCTCGATGACACGCTCGGCCACTTGCCGGTCGTCCCGGGGCTCTTCCAGGGCAATACGCCAGGCCGAACCATCGGGCTTGTGCCCTGCGGCCTTGAGTTCACCGGTAGCTTCGGCCAGGTAACTGTCGATGCCCAGGGCCTGGAGCCTGGCGGCGATGCGGTCGACGGCATAGCCTGCGGCGATACTGTTGAAGTCGACTTCCACCGCGGCGTCCTTGCACAACCGATCACCCTCGATGCGCAAATGACCATGGCCGACGCGCTGGCGCACCAAGGTCAAGGCTTCAGCGGTCGGTACTTTTTCTTCCCGGGACTGGGGACCGAAGCCCCACAGGTTCAGCAGCGGCTCCACGGTCAGGTCGAAGGAGCCGTCGCTTTGAACCGACAACTGCTCACCCACGCGGACCAACGCCAGGACCGGGCCAGGCATGACCTGACAGCGGTTGGCCGGCAGCGCGTTGAAACGCTCGATGTCCGAGTCGCTGCGATAGGTCGAGAGTTGCCGGTCCACTTCGGCGAGGATGCTTTCCACTTCGGCCTGCACCGTTTTCACAGCGGGCCCGGCGGGATGTCTGACGTACTGAATGGAATAGTGACTGCCCATGGTCGGGCCGTCGAAGCGCTCCAGGGTGTCGCCGCTGCCGCAACCTGACAACACGCCGGCCAGCACCATAAGCCCAATCCATCGTCCAGTTAACAAATCTTCATCTCCCCTCAAAACCGCGCCGGCCATTATGAACTCCAGCGCATGCAAAAACCCCTGTGGGAGCGAGCTTGCTCGCGATAGCGGTGGAACAGCCAGCATCAATATGAC
>NZ_CAKKMI010000123.1:0-12147 GCF_918698105.1 Pseudomonas brassicacearum
GGTTGGGGGTTGCTTTGAACATGGTGAATCTCCGTGATTGATTGAGCCACCACGACCTATCGCTAAACAAGTAAAGGTGGCGGCTGTACGCAGGTTAGCGATCCGGGTCACAGAAACCCCGGGTAGACCAGAAGGTCTCCCACGCACAGCCACCATTAAGCGAGTTGCAGACGTAAAAGACTGCAATCGAGACTGGGCATTGTTGCGTCTGTGTTGAGTCGGATCGCTAAACCCGATCGCTGATTTATCAGCGACGGGGAAACGATAAAGCCCGACCCCAAGGCGCACAAGCCGGCGGATTCTGGCGTAGTTGTAGGCAATGGTGCAAGGCGGCGTAGCCTGCTCCTGAATGGTCCTACATCGAAATAAACGCGGTGATCGTCACGGGGAGTGGATTGGCTTCATGTGGTGAATTGAAGATCGCCATCGCGAGCAAGCTCGCTCCCACAAGGGTAGCTGTGTGACCGCGATATTTGCGGCAACACCGAACCCCTGTGGGAGCGAGCTTGCTCGCGATGACTTTCTCCCAGACAACCCTGAACCCGCGGCGAGGAGAGTTACGACGAGCAACTGATCTCCAGATGCTTGCCCCACTCCGGCGGGCGTTGCGCGTAGCTGTCCATGCCCGGTTGTTCCTCGAACGGCTTGCTCAGCACCGTGTGCAGGCGGCGGACTTCTTCGTAGTCCCCGGATTCGGCAGCGTCGATGGCCTTCTGCGCCAAGTAGTTGCGCAGCACATACAGCGGGTTCACCGCGTGCATGCGGGCGCGGCGTTGGTCTTGGTCGACGGGGCCTTCGCGGTTGATGCGGGCCACATAGAGTTCACCCCAGGCATCGAATCCCTTGAGGTCGACGAAGTCATCGCGCAGGCTGGCGACGGCTTGTTCGGGGGATTGGTCGCCCAACCGGCGGAAGAACAGGCTGTAGTCGACGCCGCTGTTCTGCATCAATTGCAGCAAGCGCTCCAGCAGTTTCTGGTCATCCTCCTCGGCGCTGGTCAGGCCGAGGCGGCGGCGCATCAGGTCCAGGTAGTGGGCCTGGTACAGCGGCAAGTACAAGCCAAGGGTTTCACGCAGGGCTTCGACGCTGATGAAGGGCGTCAAGGCCTGGGCCAGGGCGCTGAGGTTCCACTGGCCGATGGGCACCTGGTTGCTGAACGAGTAGCGGCCCTGGTCATCGGAGTGGTTGCAGATGAAGTTGGCATCGAAGTCGTCAAGGAAGGCGAACGGCCCGAAGTCGAAGGTGATGCCCAGGATCGACATATTGTCGGTGTTCATCACGCCGTGGCAGAAACCGTAGGCCTGCCATTTGGCTATCAGCTCGGCGTTGCGCTCGACGATCTCGCGGAACATTGCCAGGTACGGCTCCGGTTGTTCACGGCACTCGGCGAAATGCAGGTTCAACACGTGCTCGGCGAGGGCCGCATGCAGCTCGGGTTTCTTGGTGTAGTAGAAATATTCGAAATGCCCGAAGCGCACATGGCTGGGCGCCAGGCGCAGCACCATGGCGGCGCGCTCCTGCTTTTCGCGCCACACCGGGGTGTCGGAGCCGATCACGCACAAGGCGCGGGTAGTCGGGATGCCCAGGGCATGCAGGGCTTCGGAAGCGAGGAATTCGCGGATCGATGAGCGCAGCACCGCGCGCCCGTCGCCCATCCGTGAGAACGGCGTCTGGCCGGCGCCCTTGAGGTGCAGGTCCCAGTGCTCGCCGGCCTCGTTGTACACCTCGCCCAGCAGCAACCCGCGGCCGTCGCCCAATTGCGGGTTGTAGTGACCGAACTGATGCCCTGAATACACCATCGCCCGTGGCTCGGTTTCGGCCCACAGCTTGTGGCCGCCAAAGATCTCGGCAAACAGCGGTGCCTGGGCTTGCGCCGGGTCCAGGTCCAGCAACGCCATGGCCGCCGGGCTGGCGACCACCAGCCGCGGATTGTCGATGGGCTCGGGCAGTACGTGGGTCGATAAACCGTCGCCCAGGCGGGCGAAGCGGTTATCGAAGGTCAAGGTTTCCAGCGTTTTCATGGCCGTCTCCGGCGCGTCGCCTTCAGGCATCGCGCATCAGTCGAGTGTGTCTTGCGGCGGCTCGGGCACCGGTTTGATGTTGGCTACGGTCGAGGGCACGGGCGTGAGAGTCTTTTTATCAGGCTCGGCGGGTACCAGTTTGTATTCCTGGCCTTGCAGGTTCTTCAGATAGATTTCCATCTGCCGGAAGGAGATGTTGATGTGCTCCTTCTTGAACTCACGGTTGATGAAGCGGTTGATCTCGTCCAGCACCGGGTTGCGGTCGCCGAGGTCGCGTACGTGCATGCGCAGCTCATGGTCCAGGGTGCTTTCACCGAAGTTCAGGAAGTACACGATCGGTTCCGGTTCCTTCAGTACACGTGGGTTCTCGCGAGCGGCCTTGAGCAGCAATTCGCGCACCCGGTCCAAGTCCGAACCATAGTCCACGCCCAGTTTCAGGGTCACCCGGGTCACGGTATCGGTCAGCGACCAGTTGATCAGTTGCCCGGTGATGAAGGTCTTGTTCGGGACGATGATGTCCTTGCGGTCGAAGTCGGTGATGGTGGTCGCCCGAATGCGGATCTTGCTGACCGTGCCCGACAGGTTGCCGATGGTGATGGTGTCGCCGATGCGCACCGGACGCTCGAACAGGATCATGATGCCGGAGATGAAGTTGGCGAAGATCTCCTGCATGCCGAAGCCCAGGCCCACCGACAGCGCGGCCACCAGCCATTGCAGTTTGTCCCAGCTCACGCCCAGGGTGGACAGGGTGGTGACGAAACCGACGCCGGCGATCACATAGGACAGCAGCGTGGTGGTGGCATAGGCGCTGCCCTGGGCCAGGTTCAGTTTCGACAGTACGAACACTTCCAGCAGGCCCGGCAGGTTGCGTGCCAGGGCAAAGGTGATGCCGATGATGATCAGCGCCCCGAGCATGTCGCCAATACTGATAGGCACCATGCTCATATTGGCGCCGGTGCCGCTGGTGTATTCGTAGAGGGTGACGTTGTCCAGATACGAGAACACGCTGATCAGGTCCGACCAGACCCAATACAGCGCGGCGATGAAGCCGCCCAGCAGCGCGAGGCGAATCAGGCGCAGGGATTGTTCGTTGACCTTTTCGATGTCCAGCGTTGGCTCTTCGATCACCGCTTCGCCGTCGCCGGCCTCCTTGGCCGCCTGGCGCTTGGCCAGGGCGCGCTGGTAGGCCAGGCGCCGTGCAGCGACCGACAGGCCGCGGACGAAGGTGGCCTCGATCACCAGCCAGAACATCAACAGGTACAGGGTATTGATCAAGCGGTCACTGAGCTTCAGCGCGGTGTAGTAGTAGCCGAAGCACACCGCCACGAACAGCGCGATCGGCAGGGCGGTGAACAGCACCCCGACCGCCTTGCGGAACAGCGAGGTGTTCTTGTGGGTCGGGCTGCTCAGCAACAAGCGGCTGAGCAACCACGCCATCAACGCGTAGCAGGTCAGTACCACCGGCATGCCGAGCACGTCATCGGCCAGGGCTGAAGGTTGCAACTCAGCCACCGCTACCACGGCCACCAGCGCCAATACCACCAGCCCCAGGCGGCGGATCCAGCCCTGGAGGAATTCGACCTGGGGTTTCTCCCAGCGGAAATGCAACTCGGCCACGCCGCCCGGCGCAAGCACGCGATAGGCCGTGTAGAACACCAGCCAGGCCTGGCCAATCTGCAGCAGCGCCGCGCCGAGGTTGGCGTTCTGGCCGCGGGCGTCGATCTGCAAGGCGTAGCCGCACAGGGCCAGCGCCAATGCCAACGGCATCGCCAGCAGGATATTGATCAGGATCGCCTGGGGTGTGTGCCACTGGCTGTCGCGCTTGAAGTGGCCAACGTCCTGGTGAACCTTGTTCAGTCGGGCATAGAGACTCTTGCGCCGCCACAGCAACGCACCGATCAGCAGCGCCAGGGGCAGGAACAACAGCGGCCGTTGGGTCAGGCCATCGGCCAGCTCACTGAGGCTCGAAGCCCAGGGCAGTGAGTCGATCTGTTTCTCCAGGCGCATCGGCACGCCGCGCATCCAGTCGAAATCCAGCGGTTTGTTGCTGGGAATCCAGAACATCTGCTCTTCAAGGGTCTCACGCAGGTTTTGGGCGGTGCTGAGCAGTTGTTTCTGGTTGAGCTGCAAGGTGATGGATTCGTTGAGCACCGCGCTCAATTCGCGGTTCAGGCGTTCCAGCAGGTCGACACGGGTCAGAGCCAGTTCCAGCAAGGTCTTGCGCAGTTGCGGTGTGGCTTGCTCCGACGGCTGGGAGGCCAGCAGGCTGTCGACATAGGCGCTCGGATTGTTCAACAGCTCGCGCTGTTGGCTGACTTCGAATTGGTAAAGGCGGATGTCGGCGATCTGGTCGGCCAGGTTCTGGTCCAGCTTCAAGCGCGGCAGGGTCTGGCGTTGCTTGTAGAGGATCTTGGAGAGCAGCAGGCTGCCCTTGAGCACGCTGATCTGCTCGTCCAGGGCGGCGTCGGTCTGGGTGACGCTGTCCAGCAGTTGCTTGGTCTGCAGGTTCTGCTGGGTGACCTCGTTGAGACGGTCGGTGCTCTTGAGCAGGTAGTCGGAGAGCTTCAGGTTGGCCGCGCTTTCGGTCGCCAGCAAGCTGCTGCCGCCGGCCTTCTGGGCCTCGATGGATTGCTGGGTCACCGTCTCCTGGGACTGGGCCAGGCGCTTCTGGTTGATCAGGTTTTGCAGCTCCTGGATTTCCTGCTCCATGCGCGCGATCTTTTCCATCAGCAGGTCGTGCTGGCCGTTGCCCAGGTCCTGCAGTTGGCTGTTGCCGGCCAGCTCCTGGCGGCGCAGCGCAATCAGCGCATTGAGCGCCGCCAGCTCGGCGTTGAGCTGGTCGCGCTGTTCGCCGCTCAAGGTCTTGCCGGCGTCCCTGCCGGCCTTGAGGGTGGCGTTGATCTGCTGGATGCGGCTCTGGCTGGTGGAAATTTCCGCCTGGGCCCGCTCGGGTCGGGTCTGGGCGGTGATGACCAGGCTGTTGGCGTCGGCCAGGGCTTTTTGCAGGTCACCCTGCTGGGTGGAGCGATCCGAGAGCATTTGCTCGAGCTGGGGAATCGGCAGGTTGGCATAGCGTTGCGCCACCGGCACCACCGTGGTGCCCTTGAGCCGCGCCAGTTCGCGCTGGTTCTCGATGTTCTGCTTGGGCGCAGTGGCCAGTTGCTGTTTGAGCGCCTGCAGCTTCTGTTCGTACTCGGCCTTGTTGTTGAGTTGGGTCAGCGTGTTCTGCAAGACAGCCTGCAGGGCTTTCTGCTCGGCTTCCGGCAGTTTGCGGTCGGCGATCTTGTCCAGGCTTGCCTGCACCGAAGCGCTGGCGGGAAGGTCAGCGGCTTGCAGGGTGCAGACAGAAAGACTCAGGCCCAGCAGGGCGATGGCGAAAAAGGAGCGCAGGGTAGGCATAAAGACCGGTCGAGCAAGTGAGAGTGGGAGCAGTTTAGAGGAACAAGCCGGGACCCGGGCGACTTCCTTCGGGGAATCTGACGCCCACTTTGCCGATCTTGTTCCCGTCCATGACCGCGACGGTCCACAGGGTGTTGTTCCAATCCACCTGGTCGCCGACCACCGGCGCGCCGCCGACTTTCTGGGCAATGAAGCGGCCCAGGGACATGTCGGGATCGATGCCGTCCAATTTCAACCCGTACAGCGCCGCAACCGCGGCCAGCTGGGCGTCTCCTTCGAGTACGAAGTCGCCGAAGAAGCGCAGATCCAGGCCCCGTTGCGGCGCTTGGCTGAACAGTTTTCCCAGGGCCGGCAAGTCGTGTTCATGGCCGATAACACACAGTAAATCATCGACTTCCAGCACGGTACTACCCGACGGATGGAGCAGTTGCTGGCCACGAAACAGGGCGGCGATGCGTGTGCCATCCGGCATTTTCAGGTCCCGCAGGGGCGAGCCGATGCACCATTTTTCCGCGCCCAGGCGATAGATGAACAACTCCCACTCACTGGTGACGTGGACTTCCAGCGCCGCCCGGGAAATCGGCAGCGGCTCGGGCGGGACGGTCACGTGCAGCAACTTGGCGACCCATGGCAGGCTGGTGCCTTGTACCAGCAGCGAGACCAGCACGATAAAGAACGCCAGGTTGAAATACAGCTGGGCGTGGGGCAGGCCGGCCATCAACGGGAACACCGCGAGGATGATCGGCACCGCGCCGCGCAGGCCGACCCAGGAGATAAAGGCTTTTTCGCGACCGTGGAACGCCTTGAATGGCAGCAGGCCGACCACGACCGACAACGGACGTGCAAACAGAATCATCCACAATGCCAGGCCCAGGGCGGGCAGGGCGATGGGCAGCAGGTCGTGGGGCGTGACCAGCAACCCCAGCACCAGGAACATACCGATCTGTGCCAGCCAGGCCATGCCATCGAGCATATGCAGGATGCCGTGGCGGCTGCGCACCGGGCGGTTGCCGATCACCAGGCCGCACAGGTACACCGCGAGGAAGCCGCTGCCGTGCAGCGCGTTGGTCAAGGCGAATACCGCCAGGCCGCCGCTGATGACCAGGATCGGATAGAGGCCGTTGGCCAGGTTGATGCGATTGACCAGTTGCAGCATCAGCCAGCCGCCGCCCAGGCCGATCACCGCGCCGATACCGAACTCGCGCACCAGGTGCCCCAGCAGGCTCCAATGCAGGCCGGTTTCGCCACTGGCGAGCATGCCGATCAGGGTAACGGTCAGGAACACTGCCATGGGGTCGTTGCTGCCGGACTCGATTTCGAGGGTGGCGCTGACCCGCTCGTTCAGGCCCTTGCCACCCAGCAGCGAGAACACCGCCGCGGCATCGGTGGAACCGACGATGGCGCCGATCAGCAGGCCCTGGATCAGGTTCAGGTTGAACAGCCACGCCGCCGCCAGGCCGGTCAGCCCGGTCGTGATCAACACCCCGACCGTGGCCAGCGACAACGCCGGCCACAGTGCGACGCGAAAGCTCGACACCCTTGTGCGCAAGCCACCGTCGAGCAGGATGACCGCCAATGCGAGGTTGCCGACCAGATAGGCCGTGGCGTAGTTATCGAAAAGAATACCGGCGCCATCGACACCGGCCGCCATGCCTACGGCCAGGATGATCACCAGGATCGGGATGCCCAGGCGCGACGAAAGAGAACTCACCAGGATGCTCGCACCTACCAGCAACGCGCCGATCAAGAACAGGCTGTTGATGGTCGTCGCAGTCAAAGGCGTTACTCCGGGAAAACTGAGGGGCGGGCGCAGATTGACCATGCAGTCTGCGTGCCAGCGATTCTAACCTGTTGAAATGTGATGCTGTCAAAAAAGGTTGGGGGATTGGGGTTCTGTGCGCAGCCCTTGTGGCGAGGGAGCTTGCTCCCGCTCGGCTCTGTAGGAGCTGTCGAGTGCAACGAGGCTGCGATCTTTCCACATCCAATGAGTCCAGAGCGAAAGATCAAGATCAAAAGATCGCAGGCTTCGCCAGCTCCTACAGAGCCCAGGGGGAGCAAGCTCCCTCGCCACAACAGCATTGATGCCTCACGGATTGTGAGCGATCAATAGGTTTGCGGTTAAAGGCTGAACCGCCCAACCATGCTGTTCAGGTCCACGGCCAGGCGCGACAGTTCGGCACTCGCGGCACTGGTCTGGTTGGCGCCGGTGGCCGATTGCACCGACAGGTCGCGGATGTTCACCAGGTTGCGGTCCACTTCACGGGCCACCTGGGCCTGTTCTTCGGCGGCGCTGGCGATCACCAGGTTGCGCTCGTTGATCTCGACGATGGCGGTGTTGATCGTGTCCAGGGACATGCCGGCACCGCGGGCGATGTTCAACGTCGACTCCGCACGTTCGGTGCTGTTGCGCATCGAATCCACGGCGTGTTCGGTACCGCTCTGGATACTGCCGATCATGCGCTCGATCTCGCTGGTCGACTGCTGGGTGCGGTGGGCCAGGGCGCGGACTTCGTCGGCGACCACGGCAAAACCGCGACCGGCCTCGCCAGCACGGGCGGCTTCGATGGCGGCGTTGAGCGCCAGCAGGTTGGTCTGGTCGGCCAGGCCGCGGATCACGTCCAGCACTTTGCCGATGTCCCGGGACTCATTGGCCAGGTTGCCGATCAAGGCGGCGGTGCCTTGCACATCGGCGCTCATGCGTTCGATGGCACTGACGGTTTCCTGCACCAGGTCGCGGCCATCGCCGGCAGACGTGGTGGCGTGTTTCGACGCTTCGGAGGTGCTGACCGCATTGCGCGCGACTTCTTCCACGGCGCTGGTCATCTCGTTGACCGCGGTGGCAGCCTGTTCGATTTCGTTGTTCTGCTGGGTCAGGCCACGGGCGCTTTCGTCGGTGACACTGTTGAGTTCTTCGGCGGCGGAGGCCAGTTGCGTGGCCGAGCCGGAGATCCGCTGCAAGGTGTCGCGCAGTTTTTCCTGCATGGTCGACATCGCCCGCAGCAGGCGGCCGGCTTCGTCGCTGCCATCGACAACAATCGGGCGGGTCAGGTTGCCCTTGGCGATTTCCTCGGCGGCGTCCAGGGCGTTGGCAATCGGCTTGGTGATGCTGTTGGTCAGCAGCCAGGCGAACAGCAGGGTCAGGGCGGTGGCGATGACCAGCAGCGTGATGACCAAAGTGAAAGCTTTTGAATACTGTCGCTCTGCGCCCAGGTTCAACGCGTCGGCTTGTTGGTTATTGATCTCCAGCAGGCGACCGAGTACCGCGTTCACCGCTTCGGAGTTGCTCAACAGTTCGGTGTTGAGCAGCGCCCGCAGATCTTCGACCTGATTGTTGCGCGACAGGGTTTTCATCCGCTCTTCAAGCTGGCGGTATTGCCCCAGCAGTTGCACGTATTGATCGTAGGCGGCGCGTTCTTCCGGGGCGCTGATCAGCTTTTCATAGGCCGCCTGGGCGGCGCGGATCTGCTGGTTGCGCTGCTCGAACAGATCGAAGGTTTTCTGCTGGATGTCCGGTTCGCGGTTGGTCAGCAAGCGATAGGAGAGCACCCGCAAACGCAGGGTGAGTTGGGTGAACTCATCCAGGGCCTTGATGCTGGGCACCGTGTTGCGGGCGATGCTTTCGCCAGATGCACGAATGGTGCTCATCTGGGTCAGGGCAAACACCCCCAGCGCCAGCATCAGGGCGCCGATCAGGGCAAACCCCAGGAACGCTCGCGGCGCAATGTTCATATTACGTAGGGACATGGAAAGTACCGGAAGTAGACGCGTCCGTGCGGGGCTGTGACTGCTGTTCCCTGACTTATCGGTCATACGACTAAAGTCTTGAGTGGCATGCGTGCTTTTGTCACAGGGCAAAGGCGGCGGTGCGACGAAGGGTCGGAACCAGATTCCCCATTCGCAGTCTTTAAAACTCGCCGCAAAGCCCTGCCGCCCCGTAAAGCGTGGCATTGGCAGTGACTTTTCTTTATCGTACGCGCCCCTTGAAAACGCCTGGAAATCAATATGTTGGAAACATCCCTCAGCCAGCTGGAGCAACTGGTCAACGACCTGGTGCAACAGAACCGTCACCTCACCGACCTGAACGAGACCCTGGGCGCGGAACTTGCCAAGGCCAAGGATGAAAACGAAAGCCTGCAGCTGAGCCTGATGGAACAGGAAGAACTGCACGGCACCACCGCCGCCCGCATCCAGGCCCTGATCGAGCGCGCCAGCGCCGGGCCTGTCAGCGCATGAAGCACGGCACCGATGGGGTGACAGTCATCTCGATTTTGGGAGAGGACTATTCAATCAAAGCGCCGGCCGGGCAGGAGCAGGCCCTGTTGGACGCCGCTACCATGCTCAAGGCCGCACTGGCCGACACGAAACGCAAATACCCGACGCTGATCGGTGATCGCCTGTTGGTATTGGCGGCCATGAACCTGTGTTCGCAGCAGATGGAAATGCAGAAGCAACATCAAGCGGAACTCGACCGTTACCAAGAGCAAGTCAGCGCCACGGTCGAGGTGATTGCCAAGACCATTCAGCAGGCCTGAACCGTTAGCGAATGTTGACTGTGGAGCTTGTGTGGGAGCGAGCTTGCTCGCGATGGCGGTGGATCAGGCAGATCAATTGCAACTGACATACCGCTATCGCGAGCAAGCTCGCTCCCACAATGGATCGGTGGTGAACGCAGATGTCGTGTCCACTTGAAACCCCCTGTGGGAGCGAGCCTGCTCGCGATTGGATTTCAGCCTCGCCCCAGGCCCAGATCAGAACCACTCATCCCGCATTCCCAGGCACGTATCATCCCGCGCCTCAAGAATCGCCAGCTCATGCTGGCAACCCGGCACTTCCCAGGTCAGGAAGTAGCGTGCCGCTTGCAGTTTGCCTTTATAGAAGTCGCTGTCCGCCGCATCCCCCTTGGCCAGGCCTTCCTCGGCGCGAATCGCCTGTTCCAGCCAGCGCCAGCCGATCACCATGTGCCCGAACACCTTCAGGTACAGCGCCGAATTGGCGAGGCTGCTGTTGACCTTGCCTTGGCCCAGGTCCGTCAGCAGGCCGAGGGTGACGGTTTGCAGGCGTGCCACCAGCGCTTCCAACGGCTGGCGCAACGGCGTCAGTGATGCATGCGCCTGGGCGCGTTCAGTGGTGTCGGCTACCAGGCGGACCAATTGCTTGAGCCCGGCACCGCCGTTCTGCGCCAGTTTGCGACCCAGCAGATCCAGGGACTGGATGCCGTGGGTGCCTTCATGGATCGGGTTCAGGCGGTTGTCGCGGTAATACTGCTCCACCGGGTATTCGCGGGTGTAGCCGTGGCCCCCCAGAATCTGGATCGCCAGTTCGTTGGCCTTCAGGCAGAACTCCGAGGGCCAGGACTTGACGATCGGCGTCAGCAGGTCCAGCAGCTCATGGGCGCGCCGGCGCTCGGCTTCGCTTGCCAGGGTGGTGGTGTCGTCGAACAAGCGCGCGGCGTACAGGCCCAGGTCAAACGAACCTTCGACGTAGGCCTTCTGGGTCAGCAGCATGCGGCGCACGTCGGCATGCTGGATGATCGCCACGGGGGCGGTGGTCGGGTCCTTGCTGTCGGGCACCCGGCCCTGGGGGCGCTCGCGGGCGTATTCCAGGGAATACAGGTAGCCGGCGTAACCCAGCATCACCGCGCCCATGCCGACGCCGATCCGCGCCTCGTTCATCATCTGGAACATGTAGCCCAAGCCGTGGTGCGGTTTGCCTACGAGGTAACCGACACATTCGCCGTTGTCACCGAAGTTCAGCGCGGTAGAAGTGGTGCCACGCCAGCCCATCTTGTGGAACAGCCCGGCCAGCAGCACGTCGTTACGCGGGCCGAGGCTGCCGTCATCGTTGACCAGGAACTTGGGCACGATAAACAGCGAAATGCCCTTCACGCCTGGGGGCGCGTCCGGCAGTTTCGCCAGGACCATGTGCACGATGTTTTCCGACAACGGATGATCGCCGCCGGAAATGAAGATCTTGTTGCCCTTGAGTCGATAGGTGCCGTCGGATGCAGGCTCCGCGCGTGTACGAATATCCGACAGCGAAGAACCTGCATGGGGCTCGGTCAGGGCCATGGTGCCGAAGAAACGACCGTCGATCATCGGTTGCAGGAAGCGTTGCTTCTGCTCCTCGCTGCCGAAGCTCTCGATCAGGTTCGCCGCGCCCATGGTCAGGAACGGATAAGAGGTCGAAGCGGCGTTGGCCGACTGGAAGTGCGCGAAGCAGGCCTGGGACAGCAACGTCGGCAGTTGCATGCCGCCTGCCTCGAAGCTGCGTGCAGCATTGAGAAAGCCCGCCTCGAGGAAGGCATCCACCGCCGGTTTTACCTCGGGAATCAGAATTGCCTCGCCGTTCTCGTAGCGCGGTTCGTTTTCATCGTTCTTGCGGTTGTGCGGGGCGAAAAATTTCTCGGCGATGCTGCGGGCCGTACCGATGGCGGCGTCGAAGGTTTCGCGATTGTGTTCGGCAAACCGCTCGCGCTGGGTCAGGCCCTCGGCATCGAGGACTTCATACAGCTCGAAAGCCAGATTGCGGGAACTGAGCAACGTCTCGGACATGGCGGCCTACCTTTTTTTGGAATGGGCCGAGTCTAGGCGTGCTGATAAAGGCTGAACAGGATGATTGATGACAGTGATGCAGAGGTGCGGGCGACACTAATCCCAATGTGGGAGCGAGCTTGCTCGCGATAGCGGTATCTCAGTCGACAACATTCCTGACTGAACCACCGCTATCG
>NZ_CAKKMI010000124.1:0-12103 GCF_918698105.1 Pseudomonas brassicacearum
TGCCCCACCACTCGGTGCCTCGCCTAGGCTCGGCATGCCCTCACTCCGGCATTGCTCCGTGGGCCGCCGCGAAGGGCCATCCATGGCCCAGCGCGGCTAACCCGGCATCCATGCCGGGTTGCCCACTGCGCAATACCTGCGTTCGGCCAGCGTGGTTAACGGGGCGCCCAAGATCAAGATCAAGATCAAGATCAAGATCAAAAGCGAGGCGGCCTGGCTCTGGCGTTTGTACTTCAATCCAACTGTGGGAGCGAGCCTGCTCGCGAAGGCGGAGTGTCGGTTTGCGGTGATGTTTGGATGTGCCAGCCTCATCGCGAGCAAGCTCGCTCCCACAGGAGGAACGCGGTCCCACCAAGAACCAGGTCGGCTGTTAGGCCGCCTCGTGGTGGACGTTGATCTCGGGCGCCCCGTTAACCACGATGGCCGAACGCAGGCATTGCGCAGTGGGCATCCCGGCATGGATGCCGGGTTAGCCGCGCGCTGGGCCATGGATGGCCCTTTGCGGCGGGCCCACGGAGCAATGCCTTCGTTCGGGCACACCGAGCCTAAGCGAGGTGCCGAGTGGTGGGGCAAAGCGTTTTTGGTTACTTTTGGCTGGTCCGGCTCCCGGCTCTTCCAAAAGTGACCCGCAGTAAGGGCGGAACCCTAAGCCGCCGTGACCGCAGCAACGGATATGTACGCAATCCAATCGGTCGAAACTAAAGTTCCACAGCCTTAAGTGAACAGCATTACGCATCAAGGCAAGGCGGGCTTTTTTGCATCCAGTCCTGGCGTCAGAACCTGAACACTTCCATGTCCGTACGAATCGGCAAGGCCATGGGGATCTTGTCCTTGTCCTTTTCCACCGGTTTGGCCGGGGCGGGAGCGGCCTTGCGTGGGACTTCTGCAATAGGTGGTTGGTTGGCCAGGGGCTTGAGCGACACGGACAACTGTTCGGCCAGGCGTTGCAGGAGCACGCCCTGGGCCTGGACCTGCGCTGCCGTGGTGCCGGCATGTTGCTCTTGCAGATGAACGATGCGGTTCTCGCGCACCTTGCCACGACGGTCGATCAATCGCCATTGGGCATCGAGCACGGCTGGCTGGGCTTTACCGGAGTCCAGGCGGGTAATCGACAGCAGCACCTGCACATCCGGGGTGAAGCCTTGGGTTGCAGGTGCCAGCACTACACGCTGGCTGTCCAGGTGCCCGGCGACCTGGCGTAGCAGCAACTGATCGATGTCCGAAGAAAGGCTGCCAGCCCAACGCCCGTCAGTGGCGGCCTGCAGGCTGCCGTCCGGTTGGCGTTGCAATAAGGTTTCGCGTTGCAGGTAGTCGGCGATCAGCACCGGCCCCAGCAAAACTGCCATGCCTGCGCTTTGCGCAGGTTGGGCCGGGGTCCCGCTGTCGAGTTGATACAGCGACACAGGCTGATTGACGCTGCAGCCCGCTAGGCCAAGCAGGCCAGCGAGCCACAAAATAGGAAGGCGCAGAGCAGTCATCGTCCCGTCCAGGTGGCGGCCACAAGGCTTACCACAATGAAAAATACTCGGTCATTATGAAGAACGCTCGGCCACGCCGGCGCTTGAAAGGGCCTATCATCCGTGAATATGCGCGCCGACTCCAGCGCGAAAGTATCGATCTGCGGCATTTAATCGCAGACCGAGCCCTCTAGTACGCCTAATTGAGGTTTTCGACGAGCAGTGCATCGACCCGCTGAAAACCCCTTGGAAGCTTGTTGCCCCGCCGACCGCGTTCACCCTTGTAATGCTCAAGATCGTCCGCCTTCAACGAAAGCGTGCGCTTGCCTGCCTGTAGCACAAGCGTGGCGCCTTCCGGCAACACTGCAATATCCGTGACATATTCCTCACGGCTAGCGACCCGTTCGCCGGAAATACCAATAATCTTGTTGCCCTTGCCCTTACCCAGCTGTGGCAGGTCGCTGATCTTGAACACCAGCAAGCGGCCCTCGGTGGTGACCGAAGCCAGCCAGTTGTTCTCCCGATCGGCCACCGGCCGCGGCGCAATCACCTTGGCGTTGTTCGGCAAGCTCAACAACGCCTTGCCCGCCTTGTTCTTGGCTTGCAGATCCTCGCCCTTGACCACGAACCCGTAACCCGCGTCCGATGCAATTACGTACAGTCCATCATCATCAGGCATCAGCACGCACTCAAAAGTTGCACCCGGCGGTGGCGTTAAACGACCGGTCAGCGGTTCACCCTGGCCGCGAGCCGATGGCAGGGTATGCGCCGGCACCGAATAACTGCGCCCGGTGGAGTCGACGAACACCGCAAACTGGTTGGAACGCCCGGCCGCCAAGGCCTTGAAGCCATCCCCAGCCTTGTAGGAAAGCCCCGTCGCGTCAATATCATGACCTTTGGCGGAGCGCACCCAACCTTTTTCCGACAGCACGACAGTCACTTTCTCGTTGGGCAGCAGATCGTGCTCGCTCAGCGCCTTGGCTTCGGCACGCTCGACGATGGGCGAGCGACGGTCGTCGCCGTAGGTCTCGGCGTCCTTGAGCAGTTCGGTGCGCACCAGCTTCTTGAGCTTGGCTTCGCTGCCCAGCAAGGCTTGCAGCTTGGCCTGTTCCTTGAGGAGTTCATCCTGTTCGGCGCGCAGCTTCATCTCTTCCAACCGCGCCAACTGCCGCAGGCGGGTGTCGAGGATGTAGTCGGCCTGGATTTCACTCAGGGCAAAACGGGCGATCAGGCTGGCCTTGGGGTGCTCCTCGGTGCGGATGATGTGGATCACTTCGTCCAGGTTGAGGTAGGCAATCAGCAAACCGTCCAACAGGTGCAGGCGACGCTCGACCTTGTCCAGGCGGAATTGCAGGCGTCGGCGCACGGTCTTGACCCGGAACTCCAGCCACTCCACCAGCAATGCCCGCAGGTTTTTCAACTGCGGCTTGCCGTCCAGGCCGATGATGTTGATGTTGACTCGGTAGCTGGACTCCAGGTCGGTGCTGGCGAACAGGTGCTGCATCAGCGCGTCGTGGTCGACCCGGCTGTTGACCGGGATGATCACGATGCGGCACGGGTTTTCGTGGTCGGATTCGTCGCGCAAGTCAGCCACTTGCGGTGCTTTCGACGGTTTTGCCTGCATCATTGCGGCAATTTGTTCCAAGACCTTGGCCCCGGAGACCTGATGCGGCAACGCGGTGACAATGATGTCGCCGTCTTCGACGTGGTACACGGCGCGCATGCGCACCGAACCGCGACCGGTCTCGTAGATTTTCAGCAGGTCGGCGCGTGGCGTGATGATTTCCGCTTCGGTCGGATAGTCCGGGCCCTGGATGTGCTCGCAGAGTTGTTCCACCGTGGCCTTGGGTTCGTCCAGAAGACGCACGCACGCCGTGGCCACTTCCCGCAGGTTGTGGGGTGGCACGTCGGTGGCCATGCCCACGGCAATGCCGGTGGTGCCATTGAGCAGGATATTCGGCAAACGCGCCGGCAACACCAGGGGTTCGTCGAGGGTGCCGTCGAAGTTCGGCCCCCAGTCCGCGGTGCCCTGGCCCAGCTCGCTGAGCAGCACCTCGGAATAGCGCGACAACCGCGCCTCGGTGTAACGCATGGCCGCAAAGGACTTGGGATCGTCCGGCGCACCCCAGTTGCCCTGCCCGTCCACCAGCGTGTAGCGATAGCTGAACGGCTGGGCCATCAGCACCATGGCTTCATAGCAGGCCGAGTCGCCGTGGGGGTGGAACTTACCGAGCACGTCACCGACGGTACGCGCCGACTTCTTGTGCTTGGAATCCGCATCCAGCCCCAGCTCACTCATGGCATAGATGATTCGCCGCTGGACCGGTTTCAAGCCGTCGCCGATGTGCGGCAAGGCGCGGTCCATGATCACGTACATGGAGTAATTGAGGTAGGCATTTTCGGTGAAGTCAGCCAGCGATCGGCGTTCTACGCCGTCTAAGCTGTCTGCAAGAATGTCGCTCATGCGGGCCTCATCAGTTCGTTGTCTGGCGCAGCAGCATGGTGCCGTCGCGCTGGGTAAATTCAAGTTTGTTCAGGGCGCTCATGCCCAGCAGCACTTGCGTGCCACCCAGGCCTGGCGCCACCAGGGCACGGACATCGCGCAAGACGATGTCACCCAATTGCAGCCGGTCGATGCGGGTGCGATAGCCCTCGCTCAAACCGTTGGCGGTACTCAACGTCACGCCGAAACCTTTGTCCAGCTTGAGGCGCTCGGCCAACTCCACCGGAATCGCCACGTCGGTGGCGCCCGTGTCGAGCATGAAATCCACCGGTTGGCCGTTGATCTGGCCGCTGGCGACGAAATGTCCCTGCCGGTTGCCGACCAACTTCACCTCGATAAACCCTTCGCCTTTTTGCGAATAGACCTGGGCATTGGGGTTTTGCTGGCGTTGTTCCCACTGGGCAAAAAACCGCGTTGCCAGGAACAACGCCGCGCACCAGGCGAGGATCATCAGCACCCGACCGGCGCGCTTGCCCGGCGGCTGCTGACTCATGGCGAGGCGCCCCAGCCGCCGTCCGGCGCGGCGAAGCGCCAGATGATCGGCCGCGTTTCGCCGTCGGCGCGGGCACCGTCGTTGTTGTCCAGGCCGATCCAGGCGCCCTCGGCGTCCACGACCAGCGCTTCGGCCAGCCCATAATCCTGGGAGTAACGCCGACTGTCCTGCAACGCCTCGGCGGCAAACGACCAGCACCGCTCCACTTGGGCGGTCTGCGGGTCACGTCGACAGATCTCAAAGGCGTTGCGTTCCAGGGTAAACAGCTTGCCATTGAACAATGACAAATCAGCAAAATCCCGCGAAACCGCCTTGGCCTTGAGGAACTGCGCCGGCTGCATCTCCAGCCCCGCTTCGCTCAGCAGCACGCAGTTGCCATCGCAGTCCCACACCGTTTGCTGGCGCTTGACCTGCAAAAGCCCGCGACGCTCACGCTCGGCCGCCAACCACAGTTGGTCACCGGCCGGGTTGACGGCCAAGCCTTCGAATAGCGCATTGAAATGCAGCAACATGCCACTGGCGCGGGCCTGGCGGATCAGTGTTGGTGCAATTTTCAACCAGGACGCCGGCCCCGTCGGCGGCACCTGCAACACGGCGGCATGGGACTCGCTGACCACATAGCGATTGCCGGCGCTGTCACAGCTGATGCCTTCGAAATCCAGCTCACCGCCACGCAGGAACGACGCCGCCCAGGTCCGTGAGCGCAAGCCCCAGGGCAAACCACTGTCCGGCACCTGCGGCACCTCGATTTCAACCACCTCGGCCTGCCAGACCGGCGCATCGACGCGCTTGAGGCGGTAGATCCGGTCATCGTCGCGATCGGACACCGTCCACATCTCGCCGCCGCACAGCGCCAGCCCCGACAGGTTGCCGCCGCGCATGCCATCAACGGCGTGCTCGGACAGCAGCTTCAATTCCGGCGAAGGTCCCGCGACTACCACCCCCGCCCACAGCCACAACGCCAGGGCGAAACCGATGCGCATCAGGCCAGCACCTCGGCCAGGTCCCCTTTGGATTCGAGCCAGGACTTGCGATCGCCGGCGCGCTTCTTCGCCAGCAGCATGTCCATCATTTCCGAGGTCGCTTCGAAATCATCCAGGGTCAACTGCACCAGACGGCGGGTGTTCGGGTCCATGGTGGTTTCACGCAGTTGCGGCGGGTTCATCTCGCCCAGGCCTTTGAATCGAGTGACCTGCGGCTTGCCGCGTTTCTTCTCGGCCACTAGACGATCCAGAATGCCGTCGCGCTCGGCTTCGTCCAGGGCGTAGTAGATTTCCTTGCCCAGGTCGATGCGGTACAGCGGCGGCATCGCGACGTAAACGTGGCCGGCATCCACCAGCGGACGGAAATGCTGGACGAACAAGGCGCAGAGCAACGTGGCGATGTGCAGGCCGTCGGAGTCGGCGTCGGCGAGGATGCAGATCTTGCCGTAGCGCAGCTGGCTCATGTCCGCGGCGCCCGGATCGACGCCGATGGCCACGGCGATGTTATGCACTTCCTGGCTGGCCAGCACTTCGCTGCCGTCCACTTCCCAGGTGTTGAGGATCTTGCCCCGCAGCGGCAGGATCGCCTGGAACTCCTTGTCCCGCGCCTGCTTGGCCGAGCCGCCGGCGGAGTCACCTTCCACCAGGAACAGCTCGGAACGCATCGGGTCCTGCCCGGCGCAATCGGCGAGCTTGCCTGGCAAGGCCGGCCCCTGGGTGATGCGCTTGCGCTCGACCTTCTTGCTGGCCTTGAGACGACGGCCGGCGTTGTTGATCGCCAGCTCTGCCAGGGCCAAACCGGTTTCCGGGTTGGCGTTGAGCCACAGGCTGAACGCGTCCTTGACCACCCCGGAAACAAACGCCGCCGCCTCACGGGACGACAGACGTTCCTTGGTCTGGCCGGAGAATTGCGGTTCTTGCATCTTCATCGACAAAACGAAGGCGATGCGTTCCCAGACGTCTTCCGGTGCCAGCTTCACGCCACGGGGCAACAGGTTGCGGAATTCGCAGAACTCGCGCATCGCATCGAGCAGACCCTGGCGCAAGCCGTTGACGTGGGTGCCGCCCTGGGCCGTGGGGATCAGGTTGACGTAGCTTTCCTGAACGCTTTCGCCACCTTCGGGCAGCCACAACAACGCCCAGTCCACGGCTTCCTTGTTACCGGCCAGACTGCCGCAGAACGGCTCGTTGGGCAGGCGTTCGAAATCGTTGACCGCGTCCACCAGATAAGAACGCAAGCCGTCTTCGTAATGCCACTCGACTTTCTCGCCGGTGGCCTTGTCCTCGAAACTGACCAGCAACCCCGGGCACAACACGGCCTTGGCCTTGAGCACGTGCTTGAGGCGGCTGACGGAAAACTTCGGTGAGTCGAAATATTTCGGGTCCGGGGCGAAATACACACTGGTCCCGGTGTTGCGCTTGCCGACGGTACCGACCACTTCCAGCTCGGTGGCCTTGTAGCCGTCGGCGAAGGTCATCTGGTATTCGTTGCCATCACGCTTGACCCGCACCCGCACCTGGGTCGACAAGGCGTTGACCACGGAAATACCCACCCCGTGCAAACCGCCGGAGAACTGGTAGTTCTTGTTGGAAAACTTGCCGCCGGCGTGGAGCTTGGTGAGGATCAGCTCGACGCCCGACACGCCTTCTTCAGGGTGAATATCCACCGGCATGCCGCGGCCGTCATCGCTGACTTCCAGCGAATGATCGGCGTGCAGGATGACCTGCACCGACTTCGCATGCCCGGCCAAGGCTTCGTCGACACTGTTGTCGATGACTTCCTGGGCGAGGTGGTTCGGCCGACTGGTGTCGGTGTACATGCCGGGGCGCTTGCGCACCGGGTCGAGGCCCGAGAGGACTTCGATGGCGTCTGCGTTATAAGAGCTAGCGCTGGGAGTGGCCATGGGGTCTCGTCGTCAGTGTTCAATGAAAAAGGGGCGATGGGCTCACAGCGACGTGAAGTCGATCGCCTGGTACAAATCGGCGCCAATGCCGGCAAAACTCAACAGCGCCGGCAACTGCTGGGCAAACCCTTGGAAACTGTGGTCGCCGCCGGCCTGGATGCGCAAGGCACAGGCGCGGTAATACTGCTGGGCGTGGCGATAATCCAGCGTTTCGTCACCGGTTTGCAACCATACCTGATACCGCTGTGGATCCCGGGGCGCCGGCACTTCCAGCTCGGCCAGGGCCGTGACGTGGTCGTGGGTCAATTCCCAGGTTTCGTCGGTGTACAAATTCTTTTGTGTGCCCAGGTAACCGTCAAACATCCGATGTGGGCTGACGGCTGGGTTGATCAACAGGGCCTTGAGGCCGTGGCGCTCGGCCAAGTGAGTCGCATAGTAGCCGCCGAGCGAGCTGCCGACCAGCAGCGGGCGACCCAGTTCTGTAATCGCCTGCTCCAGCTGACCGATGGCTTGGCGAGGGTGGTGATGCAAGGCGGGCACCTGTAATTGGTCGCCGAGGCCCAGGCGTGCCATCACTTGCGTCAACTGGCTGGCCTTGGTTGACGCCGGGGCGCTGTTGAGGCCATGGATATAAAGGATCGAACCCGACATTGCCGACTCCCTGGGTGTTGGGCAAAGGCCGGAGTTTACAGGGAGATTGCGGTGGTTGGGGGGGATTTGACCGTGGTGTTGCCGCCTATGAATCGTCGATCACGGCGGCTGTGGGAGCAAAGCTTGCTCGCGATGGCGGCTTGGTGTCCGACCAGGTTCTCCCAGTTGTACTTCGATCAAACTGTGGGAGCGAGCCTGCTCGCGATGGCGGCCTGACAGCTGGCCAGGATTTATTGATCGGGTGCATATCCATTGCTGCGGTAACGGCCACTTAGGGTTCCGCCCTTACACCCGCTGTGGGAGCAAAGCTTGCTCGCGAGGCGGCCTTGTAGCCGACTTGGTTCTCCCGGTTGTACTTCGATCAAACTGTGGGAGCGAGCTTGCTCGCGATGACGGCCTGACAGCCGGGCAGGTTTTTGTTGACCGGGTACATATCCGTTGCTGCGGTAACGGCTACTTAGGGTTCCGCCCTGACGGCGGCTCACTTTTGAGAAGCGCAAAAGTAACCAAAACGCTTTTGCCCCACCACTCGGTGCCTCGCCTAGGCTCGGCATGCCCGAACGAAGGCATTGCTCCGTGGGCCCGCCGCGAAGGGCCATCCATGGCCCAGCGCGGCTATCCCTGCATCCATGCCGGGATGCCCACTACGCAATGCCTGCGTTCGGCCAGCGTGGTTAACGGGGCGCCCGAGATCAACGTCCACCACGAGGCGGCCTAGTAGCCGACCTAGCTCTCCCGGTTGTACACCCGTCAGATCTGTGGGAGCAAAGCTTGCTCGCGAGGCGGCCTGACAGCCGACCTAGTTCTCCCGGTCGTACTCCGGTCCAATTGTGGGAGCGATCTTGCTCGCCTCTGCGCGCGGTGTGGTCAGGGTTATGTATTGACGTTGTCCAGCATCCGATTCGCCAATAAAGCGCCCAGCTCAATCAGTTGTTGAATGCCAAGGGCAACATGGCGTCGCGAGCCTTTCAGGTCGAAGGCAAGGTCGCTGACCATGGCATCGGCTGAAGCCAGGGTTTCGCTGAGGTTGGCCAGCAGGCTTTCGGTGTCGACGCCGTCCACGACGGTGAACAGTTGACCTGAGGGCTTTTGCTTTTTGGCTTGAGGCTTGGGGTCGAGATAATGGTCGATGGTGCGCTTGGCGGCTTCATCGAGTATCGGGGGAATCTGGCTGGCTTCGGGAGAAATGGAATCTTTTTTTGTTGGCCCAGAGTTACTTTCAGACATGTTGAGCGCTCCATTAGGATTGAAATAACGCCCCCTACTTTCGGGTTTCCAGGCCCGACCGCTGAATTTGCAGCGACGGGAAAAGACTAGCGACAACCATTCCCACCCGGCAACCGCCAGGGCTCGTCGGAAAAATCTGCTGCAACCCGGAGGATTGTCCGATTCCCACAATCCTGATCGGCTGTCAGGCCGCCATCGCGAGCAAGCTCGCTCCCACACAGGTTTTGGGTCGTTTATAAGATCAGTGTCCACCGCCGATCCCTGTGGGAGCCGAGCTTGCTCGCGATGGCGGTGGGTCTGCTTGCATCCATGTTGTATGTGCCGCCGCCTTCGCGAGCAGGCTCGCTCCCACATTGGATCAGTGTGACCTAGGAATTTGCGACCACTGCCGATCCCACAGATCTGACGGGTGTACGAGCGAGAGAGTCAGGTCGGCTATAAAGCCGCCTCGCGAGCAAGCTTTGCTCCCACAGACCTGACAGGTGTACGACTAGGAGAGCCAGGTCGGCTTTAAGGCCGCCTCGGCTTGGCTTTTGATCTTGAGGCCCCGTTAACCACGATGGCCGAACGCAGGTATTGCGCAGTGGGCATCCCGGCATGGATGCCGGGATAGCCACGCTGGGCCATGGATGGCCCTTCGCGGCGGGCCCACGGAGCAATGCCTTCGTTCGGGCATGCCGAGCCTAGGCGAGGCACCGAGTGGTGGGGCAAGCCTTTTTTGCTTACTTTTTTTGGCGTTTGAAAAAAAGTGAGCCGCCGTCAGGGCGGAACCCTAAGCAGCCGTTACCGCAGCAATGGATATGTATTCAATCAAGCCGCCTTCGCGAGCAGGCTCGCTCCCACAATTGGATGGGTGTACGACCGGAAGAGCCAGGTCGGCTATCAGTCCGCCTCGCGAGCAAGCTTTGCTCCCACAGGTCCTGCTCAAACAAGGCTGATGGGGTACGACCGCAAGAGCCAGGTCGGCTATCAGGCCGCCTCGCGAGCAAGCTTTGCTCCCACAGGTCCTGCTCAAACAAGTCTGATGGGTGTACGACCGCAAGAGCCAGGTCGGCTACTAGGCCGCCTCGGCGTGACGTTGATCTCAGGCGCCCCGTTAACCACGATGGCCGAACGCAGGCATTGCGTAGTGGGCATCCCGGCATGGATGCCGGGATAGCCGCGCTGGGCCATGGATGGCCCTTCGCGGCGGGCCCACGGAGCAATGCCGGAGTGAGGGCACACCGAGCCTAGGCGAGGTGCCAAGTGGTGGGGCAAGAGCGTTTTGCTTACTTTTGCGCTTCTCAAAAGTGAGCCGCCGTCAGGGCGGAACCCTAAGCGGCCGTTACCGCAGAAATGGATATGTACTCAATCAGACCGCCATCGCGAGCAAGAGTTGGGCCGAACTCAGTAACCGTTGGAGCCATAGTCCGGAGTGAACGCAAACCCAACCACCCGCTCAACCCCCGTCTCCAACCGCCCATCCGGCAACAACCGCAACCACCGATACCCCGGCGCCTGCGAGCCCACCGCAAAATCCTCACTCCCCGGCTCAAACTGAATACAAGTCGAAGGCGAAGCCAACAAACGAACCCCCTCGCGCACCTGGTCAACCTCCTGATGCACATGCCCCCACAACACCGCCCGCACCTGAGGAAACCGATCCAACACCGCAAACAGCGCCTCAGGATTACGCAACCCGATCGGCTCCATCCAAGCACACCCAACCGACACCGGATGATGATGCAGACACACCAGATGATGCCGCTCCGGCGCCTCGCTCAAGGCATTGGCCAACAGAATCAACTGCTCCTCGGCCAAAAAACCCGGCACTGATCCGGGCACGGCGGAGTCGAGCATCGTCACGCGCCAGTTGCCAATGTCCACCACCGGATCGCGCAACGTGCTCTTGACCGCCGCCTCGAGCATCACCCGCGGCTCATCATGGTTGCCAGGAATCCACCGCGCCGGCGCATCGATTCGCGCAGTCAATTGCCGAAACGCCGCGTAGGACTCCAGCGTACCGTCCTGGGACAGGTCCCCGGTGGCGAGCATCAGGTCAATGTCCGGCTGCTGTTTGAGCACCAAATCAATGACCGCCCGCAAACTGTCACGGGTATTCATGCCCAGCAACGAGGCATCGGCCTCGGCGAACAAATGGCTGTCAGACAGTTGGACCAGCAACGCCGCATCGGCAGTGGTCAAGCTGGATACGCTCGGCAAATCGCTCTCTCCCAGGCGCAGTCACGCCGTTGCATGAAGCGGCAATTATGCTGGGGGATGATCGAAAGGGGAAACCCGTGAACCGGAACCGGTTCACAACTACCGAACGACTTCGAACTCGTGGCCCAGCGCCAGGCAATGACTCAGCCACTCGCCCAGGAACAGGTTCAACTGGGCCTTTTCGTCCGGCTGGTGCATTGACGCATTGGGGTAAGGATAGATGCCGCGAAAGCGTCGTGCATGTTCGGCGCTGACGACTTCGGCCATGCGCGCATCGTGATAGACCTGGACCTCCAGCTGCGGCACCGGCAGCCAGGGCAGGCTGTGCTCCTGGCGCACTTGCAGCGTGGTGGTGTAGGGGCAGGTCTGCAGCACTTCCAGGGCCAGCACGCCGAGCATCTGGTCGCCGTGGGTCACGGCGATACGCCGTGGCGCCGGATCGTTGCGCATGTCCGGCAACAAGCGCATCAGGCGGGCGTAGTTGGCTTCGCAGGCGGCCTGCAACCCCACCAGATCGACGCGATAGCGATCGCGCAGCTTGTTCAGGACCATAACCCCCTCACTTCCTCGCGGTTCAAGGCCAGCCATTGCAGGGCGATGATGCTCGGTGCATTGCAGATTTGTCCGTCGCGCACAGCTTGCAGGGCATCTTCGAAAGACCAGACCTTGACGCGGATATCTTC
>NZ_CAKKMI010000125.1:0-11956 GCF_918698105.1 Pseudomonas brassicacearum
GGCAACTCGGTTTATCAGGTGAACCGAGGTGATGCTATCGCGGGCAAGCCCAGCTCCCACACAAGCTCGCTCCCACAAGGACCTCAGTGATTCAGATATTGGCCCGCAACACACTCTCCGGCAGCGCCTCGCCCCGTTCCACACACGCCGCCACGATGTCCATCAGCCCGCTCAACTCATAGCCCTGGGCCTTGAGCCATGCCGGGTCGTAATAGGTCGTGGCGTAGCGCTCGCCACCGTCGCACAAAATCGCCACGATCGACCCCGACTCGCCCGCCTCCACCATCTGCCGAGCCGCCATTAGCGCGCCGATCAGATTGGTGCCGCTGGACCCGCCGACCCGCCGGCCCAAGCGCTGGGCCAGGTAATGCATGGCCGCCAATGACAAGGCGTCCGGAACCTTGACCATCGCATCGATGACTTTCGGCAGGAACGACGCCTCGACCCGTGGCCGACCGATACCCTCGATGCGTGAACCGCAATCCAGGCGCAGGCTGGCATCGCCGCTGCGGTAATAGTCGAAGAACACCGAACGTTCGGCGTCGGCACACAGCACGCGGGTGCCGTGCTGGCGATAACGCACGTAGCGCCCCAGGGTGGCGGTGGTGCCGCCGGTGCCGGGGCTTGAAATCAACCAGCTCGGCTCCGGGTGCCGCTCGAAGCGCATCTGCTGGAAGATCGATTCGGCAATGTTGTTATTGGCTCGCCAGTCCGTGGCGCGCTCGGCATAAGTGAATTGGTCGATGAAATGCCCATCATGCTCATGGGCCAGGCGTTCGGATTCGGCGTAGATCTGCGTAGGATCGTCCACCAAGTGACTCTGGCCGCCATAGAAAGCGATCTGTGCGATTTTTTCCCGGGAGGTGGTCGCCGGCATCACCGCGATGAACGGCAGGCCCAGCAACCTGGCGAAATAGGCCTCGGAAATCGCCGTCGAGCCGCTGGAGGCCTCGATCACCGGCGCACCGGGCTTGAGCCAGCCGTTACACAACGCGTAGAGAAACAGCGAACGCGCCAGCCGATGCTTGAGGCTGCCGGTGGGATGGCTGGACTCATCCTTGAAATACAGTTCGATGCCCGGCAGGCCAGGCAGCGGCAGCGGAATCAGGTGGGTATCGGCGCTGCGCTGGAAGTCAGCCTCGATGATGCGGATCGCTTCGCGCGCCCACTGGCGATGGTCGTTCATGGTGTTTTCTCACTGGCTCGGTTCGACGCGGGGAATCTGGTCATGCAGGCGCAACGTGGTCTCGGAAAAACCAGTGGCAAGCTTAGGAAAAAACCGACATCGCGCACAGGTACAGCTAAGGTCCAATATGGCCCATAACTGCCCGACTGCGTGGAGCAAGTGTTGTAACGATATATAACAAAAAAGAATATAACTTTTGTTTTAACAACTAACAGTACGAGTTAGGGTGTGCCATCTTTTTGATTCGATGAATGGAGAGCGATCGTGGCTCTACGTAATTCTCTGACCCGTTTTTTCCAATTGGAGGCTGCCAGCGGCCTGCTTCTGATCGCCGCCGCTGTCCTGGCCCTGGCCATCAATAATTCGCCGTTGTCCTGGCTGTATAACGGCCTGCTGGACACCCCGGTGGTCGCCCAGGTCGGCGCGTTGAAGATCGCCAAACCCTTGCTGCTGTGGATCAACGACGGCTTGATGGCGATGTTCTTCCTGCTCATCGGCCTCGAAGTCAAGCGAGAAGTCCTCGGCGGGCAACTGTCGAAACCGTCGCAAATCGTCTTGCCGGGTGCGGCGGCGATTGGCGGCATGGTGGTGCCGGCGCTGATCTACTGGTTCCTCAACCGCGACAATCCCCCCGCCCTCGCCGGCTGGGCAATTCCGACGGCCACCGACATCGCGTTCGCCCTCGGCGTGCTGGCCTTGCTGGGCAAGCGGGTGCCGGTGTCGCTCAAGCTGTTCCTGATGACCCTGGCGATCATCGACGACCTGGGCGCCATTATCATCATCGCGATCTTTTACTCCGGCGCCCTGTCCAGCCTGTCGCTCATACTGGCGGCAACCTGCATCGCCGCGCTGGTGGCGATGAACCGGATGGGCGTGGTCAAGCTTGGGCCCTACATGGTTGTCGGCCTGATCCTGTGGGTTTGCGTGCTCAAGAGCGGTGTCCACGCCACCCTGGCGGGCGTGACCCTGGCATTCTGCATCCCGCTGCGCACGAAAAACGCCGAGACTTCGCCCCTTCTCACCCTGGAACATGCCCTGCATCCCTGGGTGGCCTATGGCATCCTGCCGCTGTTCGCCTTCGCCAACGCCGGCCTGTCCTTGAGCGGCGTCACCGTTGAAAGCTTCACCCATCATGTGCCGATGGGCATCGCCATTGGCCTGTTGCTGGGCAAGACTGTCGGCGTCTTCGGCCTGACCTGGCTGGCCGTGAAAATCGGCATCGCCAGCCTGCCCCTTGGCGCCAACTGGGGCCAGGTATTGGGGGTGGCGATCCTGTGCGGTATCGGGTTCACCATGAGCCTGTTCGTTGGCTCCCTGGCGTTCGAGCCTGGCGTAAGTGACTACGCGGGTATGGACCGGATGGGGATTCTCACGGGTTCGATCCTGGCGGCGTTGCTCGGTTATGCGGTGACGGCGGCGGCCAGTCGTAAGCAGTCGACATTGCCAAGCTGATCCTTGCTTTGCTTAAGCTATTCCCGGACGGTGTGTATATCCGATTCTGCGGTAACGGCCACTTAGGGTTTCGCCCTGACGGCGAGTCACTTTCGAAAAGCGCGAAAGTAACCAAAGCGCTTTTGCCCCACCACTCGGTGCCTCGCCTAGGCTCGGCATGCCCTCACTCCGGCATTGCTCCGTGGGCCCGCCGCGAAGGGCCATCCATGGCCCAGCGCGGCTATCCCGGCATCCATGCCGAGATGCCCACTCCACAATGCCTGCGTTCGGCCAGCGTGGTTAACGGGGCGCCCGAGATCAACGTCCACCGCGAGGCGGCCTAACAGCCGACCTGGTTCTGGGTGGGACCGCGTTCCTCCTGTGGGAGCGAGCCTGCTCGCGATGAGGTCAGCAAGCCCAGCATCCATGTGACTGAGCCACCGCCTTCGCGAGCAAGCTCGCTCCCACATTGGATCTTCAGCAGGCGCCCTATTCGTGTGCACCCGGAGTCCCTCTGTGGGAGCGGGCTTGCTCGCGAAGAGGCCGGCACATCCAACATCACCGCAAACTGACACACCGCCTTCGCGAGCAAGCTCGCTCCCACATTAGATCTTCAGCAGGCGCCCTATTCGTGTGCACCCGGAGTCCCTCTGTGGGAGCGGGCTTGCTCGCGAAGAGGCCGGTACATCCAACATCACCGCAAACTGACCCACCGTCATCGCGAGCAGGCTCGCTCCCACATTGGATCTTCAGCAAACACAATATTCGTGTGCACCCGGAGTCCCTCTGTGGGAGCGGGCTTGCTCGCGAAGAGGCCGGTACATCCAACATCACCGCAAACTGACACACCGCCTTCGCGAGCAAGCTCGCTCCCACATTGGATCTTCAGCAGGCGCCCTATTCGTGTGCACCCGGAGTCCCTCTGTGGGAGCGAGCTTGCTCGCGAAGAGGCCGGCACATCCAACATCACCGCAAACTGACACACCGCCTTCGCGAGCAAGCTCGCTCCCACATCGGATCTTCAGCAGGCGCCCTATTCGTGTGCACCCGGAGTCCCTCTGTGGGAGCGAGCTTGCTCGCGAAGAGGCCGGTACATCCAACATCACCGCAAACTGACACACCGCCTTCGCGAGCAGGCTCGCTCCCACATTGGATCTTCAGCAGGCGCCCTATTCGTGTGCACCCGGAGTCCCTCTGTGGGAGCGAGATTGCTCGCGAAGAGGCCGGCACATCCAACATCACCGCAAACTGACACACCGCCTTCGCGAGCAAGCTCGCTCCCACATTGGATCTTCAGCAGGCGCCCTATTCGTGTGCACCCGGAGTCCCTCTGTGGGAGCGAGCTTGCTCGCGAAGAGGCCGGTACATCCAACATCACCGCAAACTGACACACCGCCTTCGCGAGCAGGCTCGCTCCCACATTGGATCTTCAGCAGGCGCCCTATTCGTGTGCACCCGGAGTCCCTCTGTGGGAGCGAGATTGCTCGCGAAGAGGCCGGCACATCCAACATCACCGCAAACTGACACACCGCCTTCGCGAGCAAGCTCGCTCCCACATCGGATCTTCAGCAGGCGCCCTATTCGTGTGCACCCGGAGTCCCTCTGTGGGAGCGAGCTTGCTCGCGAAGAGGCCGGTACATCCAACATCACCGCAAACTGACACACCGCCTTCGCGAGCAGGCTCGCTCCCACATTGGATCTTCAGCAGGCGCCCTATTCGTGTGCACCCGGAGTCCCTCTGTGGGAGCGGGCTTGCTCGCGAAGAGGCCGGCACATCCAACATCACCGCAAACTGACACACCGCCTTCGCGAGCAGGCTCGCTCCCACATTGGATCTTCAGCAGGCGCCCTATTCGTGTGCACCCGGAGTTCCTCTGTGGGAGCGGACTTGCTCGCGAAGAGGTCGGCACATCCAACATCACCGCAAACTGACACACCGCCTTCGCGAGCAGGCTCGCTCCCACAGGAGGAACGCGGTCCCACCCAGAACCAGGTCGGCTACTAGGCCGCCTCGCGGTGGACGTTGATCTCGGCGCCCCGTTAACCACGCTGGCTGAATGAAGGCCTTGCGCAGTGGGCACCTCGGCATGGATGCCGAGGTAGCCGCGCTGGGCCATGGATGGCCCTTCGCGGCGGGCCCACGGAGCAAGGCCTTCGTTCAGGCATGCCGAGCCTAGGCGAGGCACCGAGTGGTGGGGCAAGAGCGTTTTGGTTACTTTTGCGCTTTTCAAAAGTGACCCGCTGTAAGAGCGGAACCATAAGCCGCCGTTACGCAAAAAACGGATATACACCCCGTCACCCGAAACGAAGCCATAAAAAAACGGCGCTTTCCCATTCAGGAATAAGCGCCGTTTTCTCTTACCAACTCAAGCTTAGTGCGATACGCGACTCGTACCATCCACAGTGGAAATACGAACCCGCTCGCCCACACGGAACACCTCGTTCTCCTGAACCTGCTGCACATAGGCACGCATGCTACCGTCGTCTTCACGAACGGTGATTTCCACACCCTGGGTACGGGTCAGGCCTTCTTCAGTCGCAGAACCGATCAGGCCACCCGCCACCGCGCCGATCACAGCGGCGACGATGCTGCCACGACCACCACCAATGGCACTGCCACCGACACCACCGACCACCGCACCGGCCGCACCGCCGATCGGGGTCTTGGTGCCTTCGATCTTCACAGGACGCAAGGATTCGATGGTCCCCATGCGAATCGTCTGCACGCGACGCGCTTCGTCACGGGAGTAGGAGTCACCGGTCAGGCTCGACTGACAGCCAGTGAGCAACATCGCCATCGTGGAAAAGGAAGCAACCAGCAAAACAGACTTACGCATAGCATCAACTCCAAAAGACAGGGATTCATTAAACTCCGCAGCTTGACGCCTGTCACGGCCTCGCCAGGATAAAATTGTTTTCATTCAGGTGGGATACAGGCGCACCCGAAAAATTCACCAAACAGTAGCGCCAAATTCCGAAACTTGCGTCATCAACCCGGGGATTTTTCATGGATTATTTCATCATCGTCGCGGTCACCGTGGCCGGTTTGTACTTCCACTGGTGGCTGTACGTACGAATCAAACGCTGGATGGACCGCGACCTGGCGCTGTCCCTCGCGGGGCAGGATGAGCAGAAAAAGATCTACATGCTGCAACAATTGGCCCACGCCCGGGAGCAAGGGGTCAAGCGTCGGGACTTGCCGCAATGGCTTAAAACCGCTGCGGCAGGTTACCCCGAAGTTAAGGCGCCAGACGCTCGCGCGTCCAGTTCGCCCCTTGCAGGCGGTAGTTGAGGCGATCGTGCAGGCGGCTCGGACGGCCCTGCCAGAACTCGATGCGCTCGGGCAGCAAACGATAACCGCCCCAATGCTCCGGGCAGTGCGGTTGGCTGTCGCTGAAGCGTTGTTCGGTGGCCTTGAGCAAGTCGTCCAGCTCAGCGCGCCCTGAAATCACTCGGCTCTGGGGTGAAGCCCAGGCGCCGAGGCGGCTGCCCAGCGGGCGAACCTGGTAATAAGCATCCGACTCCTGCGCGGTGACCTTCACCACGCTGCCCTCGATGCGCACCTGGCGCTCCAGGGCCGGCCAGAAAAACGTCATGGCCGCGAATGGATTCGCGGCCAGTTGCTGGCCCTTGGCGCTGTCGTAATTGGTGAAGAACGTGAAACCCTGGGCATCCAGGCCCTTGAGCAGCAGGATCCGGCAGTGCGGGCGCCCTTGCGCATCCACCGTCGCCAGGGTCATGGCGTTGGCCTCCACCGGGGCCTGTTCGGTTTTCACCGCGTCGGCGAACCATTGGTGGAACAGTGCAAACGGCTCGGCCGGGGCTTGCGCCTCGGTCAAGCCATCGCGGGTGTAGTCGCGGCGCATATCAGCCAGCGGTTGGGTCATGGCGCGTTCCTTGTGGTTAGCCCATCACTGCTTGGGGGTATCGGCGGCCGCGACTTTCTTGGTATCGGTGGCAGCTTTGGCCGGTTGGGTTTTCTTCGCGGTAGTGGCCTTGGCCGGGGCTTTCTTGGCCACGGCTTTCTTGGCAGGCGCCTTGGCCACGGCTTTTTTGGCCGGGGCTTTTTTGCTGGTCGGGGTCACGGCTTTTTTCGCCGCAGGCGCTGGGGCCGGGGCCACGGGCTTCACGTCTTGGGCCGCCACCAGCGTCACTGGTGCCGGGGCCGGCATGTTGTATTTGCTCAGCAGCGCAACCATGGTGTTGGCCGGCGTGACCAGCAGTTCCACGCGACGGTTCAAGGCACGCCCTTCCACACTGTCGTTGGCCGCACGTGGCGCCACAGCGCCCATGCCGCGCAGCATCAGGCGATCACGTTGCAGGCCGCTGAGACGGAAAATCGCCGCCACGGACTGGGCACGCTCCTGGCTGAGCTTCAGGTTTGCAGGTGCGGCGCCGGAGGTGTCGGCGTGGCCGAGGATCAGGACGGCGGTCTTGGGGTCGGCTTCAAGGATCTTCGCCACGCGGGTGAACGGCCCGAGGGTCACGGGCAGCAGCATGGCCGGGCGGTCCGGGTTGAAGGAGCCGTCCACGGGCGCGGTGACCACCAGCACGTTGTCGCGGCGCTCGAGTTGGAGCTTGCTGTCCTGGATCGCCGTGCGCAGCTTCGGCTCGTAGTCGTCGAGCCAAGCCTGGGTGACTTTAGGATCGGGCATTGGCACCGCCTTGGCGGTTTCCTGATCCTTGCCGCCAAACGGCCACCACCACTTACCGTTGCTTTCGGCTTCGGCCTTGGCAACGGCCGGCGCCTTGGCTTCAGGCTTGTCCTGGGGTTTGACGTCAGCTTTCTTCGCAACGTCGGCGCCATCATCGGAGGAGAACGGCCACCACCAGTGGGTGGCGCTCTCGGCCTTGGCTTGCGGTGCGACGGCAGCCGGTTTCAGAGGCGCCGCTGGCGCCGTGTCCTTGGCCGCGACCTTGTCGGAAGAGCCGAACGACCACCAGCTACTGCCGCCTTCGGCATCATTTTGTGGGGTTTGTGCGCAACCGGTGATAGCGAAGCACAGCGCCAGAGCGAGGGTTTTATTCGATGACATTGGATATCCACAAAATGATGTAAATGGAAAATAAAGGCCATGTTTTGGCCGCATAAACAGTCGCTTGGAAACTGAAAAGGCCCCGAGGTTCCGGTGCCCGCCGCCTTCAATGGCGTTTTATAGACAAGTGGCAAGTACCCTCGCAAGGTTCTGCGCGCGCGGGTCCATCAATACGTAAGGCCCGAGCGTGTTGGTCACGAAGCCAAAAGCCACATCATGTTCCGGGTCGGCAAACCCCAAGGAGCCCCCGGCCCCCGGATGACCGAACGCCCGTGGGCCGAGGCCGTAGGTCGCATTCGGCACATCCGGCTGGTCGAGCATGCAGCCCAGGCCGAAACGGGTCTGGGTCAACAAAGTCTTGTCCTCGCCGAAGCTGTGCTGGCGAGTCAATTCGTCGAGCATTTCACTTTCCAGCAGGCTGCCGTCCAGCAGCCCCGCATAGAACCCAGCCAGGCTACGGGCGTTACCGTGGCCGTTGGCCGCCGGTTGCTGCATGCGCCGCCACTCCGGTTTGTTGGTACTGGTCATGATCGACGGCGGATTGGTGAAGGCCCGGGTGGTCATGGCCGTGGGCTCGCGCATCGTCACTTGCAGCAGGCGCTGGGCCGCGGCATCGCCGACGTTGCCTTTGCCACGGGCGATGTGGGCCACGCGATGAAACTCCTCGTCGGCCAGGCCAACATGAAAATCCAGGCCCAACGGCTTGGCGACACGGGCCACGATGGACTCCCCCGGACCACGCCCATCGACCCTGCGCAACAGCTCGCCGATCAACCAGCCGTAGGTGATCGCGGCATAACCGTGGCCCTCGCCCGGCGTCCACCAAGGTGTTTCGGCGGCCAGGGCATCGACCATGGCTTGCCAGTCATAAAGCGCTTCGGGCGGCAGCAATTCACGGAGCGCCGGCAAACCGGCCTGATGGCAGAGCAACTGGCGCAGGGTAATGGATTGCTTGCCAGCTGCAGCAAACTCGGGCCAATAGCGGGCAACCGGGGCATCCAGCTGCAACTTGCCTTCGGCCACCAG
The DNA here is from genome assembly GCF_918698105.1 of Pseudomonas brassicacearum. Taxonomy (GTDB): domain Bacteria; phylum Pseudomonadota; class Gammaproteobacteria; order Pseudomonadales; family Pseudomonadaceae; genus Aquipseudomonas; species Aquipseudomonas brassicacearum_F. The sequence goes on from NZ_CAKKMI010000125.1 coordinate 8,680, forward strand.
TTGCAGGGCGGTGACGGCGGTGAAAGTCTTGGTGCAGGAAAACAGGTTGGCGATGGTGTCGCTGTGCCAGGCTTCATGGCCATCCTTGTCGGCGGTACCGGCCCACAGATCGATCACCGTGCGACCACCCACCTGGATGCACAACGCCGCGCCGCGCTCCTGGGGATTATCGAACAACGCCGCGAACGCTTCACGCACCGCCTCGAACTGAAGTTCATAATGGCCTTGAATCTGCACCCGTAACTCCCTTGAAACAAACACTTTTAAGGTGGCTGGCATTGTTTCAGCCATTCAGGCTTTTGGGAACCGCCGCAAGACGGCTGGCTAAGAATGCCCCCCGTGGCAAGAAGAACCTGTGGGAGCAAGGCTTGCCCGCGATGAAGGCACCTCGGTCTCAGAAAGACCTCGCAGGCCTCATCGCGGGCAAGCCTTGCTCCCACAAATACATTGCTTCACCGTGAAATCGCAGCAGCCTCAGGAAATCTCCCGCCGAAACGGCGGCAGCGCGTTGAGGATCGCCTTGCCATAGCGCTGGGTTACCAGCCTGCGGTCGAGCAAGGTGATGGTGCCGCGGTCTTCTTCGGTGCGCAGCAAGCGGCCACACGCCTGGACCAGCTTCAACGAAGCGTCCGGTACGGAAATTTCCATGAACGGGTTGCCGCCTCGGGCTTCGATCCACTCGGCCAGCGCAGCCTCCACTGGGTCGTCGGGAACCGAGAACGGAATCTTGGCGATCACCACGTGCTCGCAATAGGCACCCGGCAAGTCCACGCCTTCGGCAAAACTCGCCAGGCCGAACAGCACGCTGGAATCCCCACCATCGACCCGCGCCTTGTGTTTGTTCAGGGTTTCCTGCTTCGACAGGTTGCCCTGGATGAACACCTGCTTGCGCCAGTCACGGTCGAGACCGTCGAACACGTCCTGCATCTGCTTACGCGAGGAAAACAGCACCAGGGTGCCCCGTGAACCTTCCACCAGTTCTGGCAGGTCGCGGATGATCGCGGCGGTGTGAGCGGCAGCGTCCCGCGGGTCGGCCTTGAGGTCCGGCACCCGCAACACGCCAGCGTCGGCGTGGTGGAAGGGGCTCGGGACCACGGCGGTCACGGCTTTCTTCGGCAGGCCGGCGCGCATGCGGAAGCGGTCGAACGTGCCCAGGGCGGTCAGCGTGGCGGACGTCACCAGCGCGCCATAGGCCACGTTCCACAGGTTGCGACGCAGCATTTCCGCCGCCAGGATCGGGCTGGCATTGACCTCGATGTCGAACAGCGAACCGCTTTCGGCCAGGGTCAGCCAGCGCGCCATCGGCGGGTTGTCTTCCGGGTCTTCGGCGGTGAAGGCCGTCCACAGCTCCCAGTTGCCCTGGGAGCGGGACAACAGGCTGCCGAACAGCGGGTACCACTCCTCGGCCTGGTTGCTGGCGATACCGATGTTGACCTCGCCATCCATGCCTTCCTTGAGCAGGTCGGTCAGGCGCGTGAACAGGTCGGTCAGGCGTGCGAAACCTTTCTTGAGCTCGACGCCCATTTCGCGCATGTGCTCAGGGATTACCCCGCCGACAAACCGGTGGCGTGGCCGCTCGCGGCCCTCGACGTCTTCGCCGGGCTTGAAGTCGGCCACTTGCTCGCACGCGGTGAACATGAACTGCTGGTTGGTCTTGATTTCCCGCGCCAGCTCCGGCACTTGCTCGATGAACTTGCCCAGGTCACCCGGCAATGGATGCTGGGCCAACAGCTTGGTGAGGTTCTTGGCGGTGGTTTCCAGCCAGTCGGCGGTGGAACGCAGTCGGGTGTAATGGGCGAAATGGCCGATGGCCTTGTCCGGCAGGTGGTGACCTTCGTCGAACACGTAGATCGTGTCGCGCGGGTCCGGCAGCACCGCACCACCGCCCAGGGCCAGGTCGGCCAGCACCATGTCGTGGTTGGTGACGATGACGTCGACCTTGCCCATGCCTTCGCGGGCCTTGTAGAAGGCGCATTGGCCGAAGTTCGGGCAATGGCGGTTGGTGCACTGGCTATGATCGGTGGTCAGGCGGGACCAGTCGGCGTCTTCCAGGGCCGTGGACCAGCTGTCGCGGTCGCCGTCCCATTTATTGCCGGCCAGCTTCTCGATCATGCTGGTGAATAGCTTCTGGCTGGCCTCATCGACTTCGATCTTGAAGCCTTCTTCTTCGAACAACTGGGCCGTGGCGGTCTGCGCGTGGCCTTCCTGAAGCAACATGTCGAGCTTGGACAGGCACATGTAGCGCCCACGGCCCTTGGCCAGCGCGAACGTGAAGTTCAGCCCGCTGTTGCGCATCAGGTCGGGCAGGTCCTTATAGACGATCTGCTCCTGCAGGGCGACGGTGGCCGTGGCGATCACCAGGCGTTTGCCGGCGGCCTTGGCAGTGGGAATCGCCGCCAGGCTGTAGGCCACGGTCTTGCCGGTACCGGTGCCGGCCTCCACCGCCACGATAGCGGGCTCGCCACTGCGCCGGCCTTCGTCGTCGGTGTCGATGTCACCCAGGACTTTTGCCACTTCGGCAATCATCAGGCGCTGGCCATATCGCGGCTTGAGGCTCTTGGCTTCGAGAAAACGCGAATAGGCGCCCTGGATCGTGGTTTTGAGTTCGGTGCTGATCATGTATGGTCGGGCGCTAAAAACGCTGGATAAATTTTCAGTGGTTCGGATCGGCGGCTATCATACCCCGCTAATGAATCCTGCGCAGAACGGAGTAACCCAATGACACCCTTTGCCCTCGTCTACACCCTGCATTTACTGGCGGCCCTGGTCTGGGTCGGCGGTATGTTCTTCGCCTGGATGATCCTGCGCCCCGCCGCAATGACGGCGCTTGAGGGCCCTGCCCGGCTCAAGTTGTGGGTAGAAGTGTTTCAGCGTTTTTTCGTCTGGGTCTGGGTGGCGGTCGTACTTTTGCCGATCAGCGGCGTAGGCCTGATCCATCTGCGCTTCGCCGGTTTCGAAACCGCGCCGCGGTATGTGCAGGCGATGATGGGGTTGTACGTGGTGATGACAGCACTGTTTATCCGCATCCAGGCCTTGCAGTTGCCGTCGTTGCGTAACGCCGTGACGGCGCAGGACTGGCCGGCGGGTGCGGCGGTGCTGGGGAAGATTCGGCGGTTGGTGGGGATCAACCTGTTGATCGGCTTGCTGGTGGTGGCGATTGGCGCGGCGCGGCCGATGTTCTGAAGAAAATCTTCAGTTGGACCCCGTCCTGTGGGAGCGAGCTTGCTCGCGATAGCGGTGGATCAGTCAGCCTTATGTAACTGACATACCGCTATCG
>NZ_CAKKMI010000126.1:0-11686 GCF_918698105.1 Pseudomonas brassicacearum
TCGATATTGAATGTGCGGCCGCTATCGCGAGCAAGCTCGCTCCCACAGGGGTTTTGCTTGCACGCAAGGAGTGTCGCGGCAACATGAAAACTTCTTCATGAAAAACCACCTGCGACCGAATGCCGCGCACTGCCTGGCCTGCAGGACTGCTGCGCTTTCCATGAAAACTTCTTAACGCGCCGAAGCGTTTACTTAGCACGCTACCAAAATCTATAACAAAGTCCTGCACACGCCTTGCTGCAGATAACAGAGATTGGAGCTTGCAAGATGACTGTGAAAGTAACTGAACGCGACGACGCCCACATGTCCCACGAAGGGATTGCCGCCGGTATCCGGATTTGGGATGTGCATCAACAGGATCTGCTGGTGGGGATGTTCCACTCCGAGACGGACGCCCACAGCTACAAGGCTGAGCTGGAGCGTGAAGAACGACTGCGCTCGCGTGAAATGGCAGAATCCTGAGCAACACAAAACACTTGTGGGAGCGAGCTTGCTCGCGATAGCGGTCTATCAGTGACAGAGACATTGACTGATACGACGCTATCGCGAGCAAGCTCGCTCCCACAGGTTTTGTGTTTCAGCTCAATGGCATTGCGCCCCGCTTACCACATCAAATCATCCGGAATCTGATACGCCGCGTACGGATCATCGGCATCCACCTCTTCGGTCTGGGTGTTGAGCTGGACGATACGCTGGGGGTCGCGTTCCTGGATCTTCAGGGCCGCCTCGCGCGGGATCACTTCGTAGCCGCCGGCATGGTGGACGATCGCCAGCGAGCCGCTGCTCAGCTTGTTGCGCATCAGGGCATTGACCGAGATGCGCTTGACCTTCTTGTCGTCGACGAAGTTGTAATAGTCCTCAGTGGTCAGCTTCGGCAGGCGCGAGACTTCGATCAATTGCTTGACCTGCGCGGCCCGGGCCTTCTGTTCGGCCTTTTCCTGCTGCTGACGGTTGAGTTCCTGGTCGCGCTTGACCTTCTCGGCCATGGCCTCCTGGGCGGCACGCTGCTGGGAGTCATCCAGTTCGATCTGGCCTTTATGGGCCAGGCGTTGCTGCTTCTGTTTCTCTTTGCCGACCTGCTTGGCCTGCTTTTGGTTGACCAGCCCTGCTTTGAGCAACTGGTCGCGAAGGGAAAGGCTCATGGTGCTTACTCACTTAGGCAACGGCCTCAGCCACAGCTGGGCAAATTCTTTTCCTGACGTTTGGCTTCGCCCCACAAGGCGTCCAACTCTTCGAGGGTGCAATCTTCCTTGGGACGGTGGGTGTCGCGCAATGCTTGTTCGATAAATCGGAACCGCCGCTCGAACTTTCCGTTGGCATCGCGCAGTGCAGTTTCCGGGTCGACCTTGAGGTGACGGGCCAGATTCACCACGCTGAACAGCAGATCACCAATCTCATCGCTGATGGCCACCGGATCGTTGTCGGCCATGGCTTCGAGCACTTCGTCCAGTTCCTCCCGCACCTTGTCGAGCACCGGCAACGGGCCTGGCCAGTCGAAACCCACCTGAGCCGCACGCTTTTGCAGCTTCGCCGAACGGGACAACGCCGGCAGCGCCCCCGGTACATCGTCGAGCAACGACAATTGCTCGGGCGCCGAGGCTTTCTCGGCCCGTTCCTCTGCCTTGATTTCCTCCCAGCGCTGCTTGACCTGTTCTTCGCTCAGGCGCGGGATATCCACAGGCGCATACAGGTCACCGGTAGGAAACACATGGGGATGGCGACGGATCAGCTTGCGGGTGATGCTGTCGACCACGCCGGCAAATTCGAAACGGTTTTCTTCCCGGGCCAACTGGCTGTAGTACACCACCTGGAACAACAGGTCGCCCAACTCGCCCTGCAAGTGATCGAAATCGCCGCGCTCGATGGCATCGGCCACTTCATAGGCTTCTTCCAGGGTATGGGGGACGATGGTCCGGTAGGTTTGCTTGATGTCCCACGGGCAGCCGTACTGCGGGTCCCGCAGGCGGTTCATCAGGTGGAGCAGGTCTTCAAGGCTGTACATTAAGTCCGTCTCATCACACACAAAACCCTGTGGGAGCGGGCTTGCTCGCTCCCACATTAGTGGCTAGGAATCACCCCGGCGTCCGGTTACGCCGGGTCTCGATGATGTTCGGCAACTGGGAAATCCGCCCCAGCAACCGCCCCAGCGCATCCAGCCCCGGAATCTCGATGGTCAGGGACATCAACGCGGTGTTGTCTTCCTTGTTCGACCGGGTGTTGACCGCCAGCACGTTGATCCGCTCGTTCAGCAACACCTGGGACACGTCACGCAGCAGACCGGATCGGTCGTAGGCGCGGATGACGATGTCCACCGGGTAGGTGAGCACCGGCACCGGGCCCCAGCTGACCTGGATGATCCGCTCCGGCTCGCGACCAGCCAGTTGCAGCACCGAGGCACAATCCTGGCGGTGAATGCTCACGCCACGGCCCTGGGTGATGTAGCCGACGATCGCATCCCCCGGCAGCGGCTGGCAGCAGCCGGCCATCTGGGTCATCAGGTTGCCCACGCCCTGGATCTGGATATCGCCGCGCTTGCCCGGCTTGTAGCCGGTGGCCTTGCGCGGGATCAGCTCCAGTTGTTCGTTGCCCCGCTCCGGCTCCACCAGTTGCTGGGCCAGGTTGACCAACTGCGCCAGGCGCAGATCGCCGGCACCGAGGGCGGCGAACATGTCCTCGGCGGTTTTCATGTTGGCTTTTTCGGCCAGCTTGTCGAAATCCACCTGCGGCAGGCCCAGGCGACCGAGCTCACGTTCGAGCAAGGTCTTGCCGGCGGCGACGTTCTGGTCGCGAGCCTGCAACTTGAACCAGTGGACGATTTTCGCCCGCGCCCGCGAGGTGGTGATGTAGCCCAGGTTCGGGTTCAGCCAGTCGCGGCTCGGCGTGCCGTGCTTGCTGGTGATGATCTCGACCTGTTCACCGGTCTGCAGGCTGTAGTTGAGCGGCACGATCCGCCCGTTGATCTTGGCGCCACGGCAGTTGTGGCCGATCTCGGTGTGGACCCGGTAGGCGAAGTCCAGCGGCGTCGCGCCCTTGGGCAGGTCGATGGCGTGGCCGTCGGGGGTGAAGATGTAGACCCGGTCCGGCTCGATATCGACGCGCAGCTGTTCGGCCAGGCCGCCGATGTCACCCAGTTCCTCATGCCACTCGAGCACCTGGCGCAGCCAGGAGATTTTCTCTTCGTAGTGGTTGGACCCGGACTTGACGTCGGTGCCCTTGTACTTCCAGTGGGCGCAGACGCCCAGCTCGGCTTCCTCGTGCATGGCATGGGTGCGGATCTGCACTTCCAGCACCTTGCCCTCGGGGCCGATCACAGCGGTGTGCAGCGAGCGATAGCCGTTTTCCTTGGGGTTGGCGATGTAGTCGTCGAACTCCTTCGGAATGTGCCGCCACAAGGTATGGACGATCCCCAGCGCGGTATAGCAGTCGCGCATTTCCGGGACCAGGACGCGAACGGCGCGAACGTCGTAGATCTGGCTGAACTCCAGGCCCTTGCGCTGCATTTTTCGCCAGATCGAGTAGATGTGCTTAGCCCGGCCACTGATGTCGGCTACCACGCCGGTGGCCTGCAGTTCTTCTCGCAGTTGGGTCATCACATCGGTGATGAAGCGTTCGCGATCCAGGCGCCGCTCATGCAACAACTTGGCGATCTGCTTGTATTGATCGGGCTCCAGGTAGCGGAAGGACAGGTCCTCCAGCTCCCACTTGATGTGACCGATGCCGAGACGGTGGGCCAGGGGTGCATAGATGTCGAACACCTCCCGGGCGACGCGATTGCGTTTTTCGTCATCGGCAGACTTCACGGCGCGAATCGCGCAGGTGCGTTCGGCCAGCTTGATCAGCGCGACGCGCACGTCGTCGACCATCGCCACCAACATCTTGCGCAGGTTTTCCACCTGGCCTTGGGTGCCCAGCACCATGGACTGGCGCGGGCTGAGGCTGGCGCTGATGGCCGCCATGCGCAGCACGCCGTCGATCAACTTGGCCACGACTGTGCCGAAACGCTGGCTGACCACCGGTAGCTGGATCTGCCCTTCGCGCACGCCGCGGTACAACACCGCCGCCACCAGAGAATCCTGGTCGAGCTTGAGGTCAGCGAGAATTTCAGCGATCTCCAGGCCCGTCTGGAAACTCGAGGTGCCTTCGGACCACAGGTTCTTCGCTGCGTTGTGTTGCTGTTCCGCCTCGCGAGCGAACTCGCAGGCGGCTTTCAAGGCTTCGCGATCCAGTGCCGGATCGATACTGACCGCGTGATCGAGCCAAGCCTCGAGATTGATACTGCCGTCGGTGTTGATCGGCTGGTGTGCTCTCACCTGTACCATCTTTACTTACCTTCCCTACGACGCAGATTCAATGCGTCAACTTCGCTGACCTTCATGCCCGTGTTTGCGCCCAGGGCTGTGGCGCGTTGGCACGAACGGGTCAGTCGGACAAGCCATCCTGGCTCGCTTCAAATAACGCCATGGCCTCGACATGTGCCGTTTGAGGAAACATATCGAGAATCCCGGCACGTTTTAACCGGTAGCCCTGCTTGATCAGTTCGACCGTATCCCGGGCCAAAGTTGCCGGGTTGCACGATACATAGACCAACCGTTTGGCACCCAGGGACGACAGCTTGCGCACCACCTCGAAAGCACCATCACGGGGTGGGTCCAAGAGTACCGCAGAAAAGCCCTCGCCGATCCATTCGGCATCCGCCAGAGGCTGGGATAAATCGGCCTGAAAAAAGGCAGTGTTATGCAAATTGTTGCTGACGGCATTGGCCGCCGCACGCTCCACCATGGCCTGCACGCCTTCGACGGCCACCACCTGGCGCACGCTTTTGGCCAGCGGCAAGGCAAAGTTGCCCAGGCCGCAGAACAGATCCAGCACCCGCTCTTCAGCTTGCGGCGCCAGCCATTGCAGGGCCTGGGCGATCATCGCCTCGTTGACCCCGGCGTTCACCTGAATGAAATCTCCGGGCCGGTAAGCCAGCTCAAGGTCCCAGGCATCCAGGCGAAACCCCAGGGCCTGCCCAGGCTCGACCGGTTGCGGTTCACTTTCACCGTGCAACCACAACTGGGCTTCATGGAACGCGCAGAAGTCCTTGAGGATCGTCAGGTCGGCCACCGACAACGGCGCCATGTGCCGCAGCAATACCGCGAGGGACGAACCGGCGAACAACTCCACATGCCCCAGCGCCTGGGGTTTGCTCAAACGACGCAGCATGTCCGGCAGACGGCTCATGATCGGCTGCAAGGGCTGTACCAGCACCGGACAATCACCGATGGCAACGATGTCCTGGCTGCCGACGGCACGGAAACCGACTTCGAGTTTTTTCGCTTTCTGGTCCCAACGCACCGCCACCCGGGCGCGACGTCGATAACCGAATTCCGGCCCGCTCAACGGCGTGGCCCATTCGTCGGGCTCGACCCCGGCCACCCGCGACAGTTGCTCGGCGAGCATGCGCTGTTTCAGGGCGAGTTGTTCGTCATGGGGCAAATGTTGGACGCTGCAACCGCCGCAACGACCGGCATGGATGCACGGCGCCGGGCGACGCAGTTCACTGGGCAGAAACACACGCTCGGTGCGTGCCTCGACCACTTTGCCGTGGGCACCGAGTACCCGCGCCTCGACCTCTTCGCCGGCCAGGGCGCCGATGACAAACCAGGTGCGCCCCTCGACAAAGGCGATGCCCCGGCCATCGTTCGCCAGACGCTCGATGGTCAAACGCTGCTTTTTACCGGTGGGCACTTGCGGGGCCCGGCTTCCGCCGCTGGGCTGGAAGCGCAAGCCTCTTTCTTGCTTGGCCATCAGTTGGGCGCGTCGAAAATGCCGGTCGACAGGTAACGGTCGCCACGGTCGCAGATGATCGCGACGATCACCGCATTCTCAACTTCCTTGGACAGGCGCAGCATCCCCGCCACGGCACCGCCCGAAGACACGCCGCAGAAGATGCCTTCTTCGCGAGCCAGGCGACGGGTCACGTCCTCGGCTTCGCTCTGGGCCATGTCGATGATGCGGTCCACGCGCTCGGCCTGGTAGATCTTCGGCAGATACTCCTCGGGCCAACGACGAATGCCAGGAATGGCCGAACCTTCCATCGGTTGCAGGCCGATGATCTGCACGTTCGGGTTCTGTTCTTTCAGGTAGCGCGAGGTGCCCATGATGGTGCCGGTGGTGCCCATCGAGCTGACGAAATGGGTGATCGTGCCGTCGGTCTGGCGCCAGATTTCAGGACCGGTGGTGGTGTAGTGGGCCTCGGGATTGTCGCCGTTGGCGAACTGGTCCAGCACCTTGCCACGGCCCTCGGCCTGCATGCGCTCGGCCAGGTCCCGGGCACCTTCCATGCCCTCCTCCTGAGTCACCAGGATCAACTCGGCACCATAGGCCGTCATCGCCGCCTTGCGCTCGGCGCTGGAGTTGTCGGGCATGATCAGGATCATCTTGTAGCCCTTGATCGCCGCCGCCATCGCCAGGGCAATACCGGTGTTGCCGGAGGTCGCCTCGATCAGCGTATCGCCGGGCCGGATCTGCCCGCGCAATTCGCCACGGGTGATCATCGACAGCGCCGGCCGATCCTTGACCGAACCCGCCGGGTTATTCCCTTCGAGCTTGAGCAAAAGCGTATTGGTGGTCACGCCGGGCAAGCGCTGCAAGCGGACCAGCGGAGTGTTGCCGACGCAATCGGCGATGGTGGGGTACTGCAAAGTCATGGCGTATTCGCAATCCGGGCTGCGGGGGCGCCTATCATACCGGCAAACCTGGCGAGGCCATATCACGCAAAGTAAGGGGGTTATGGCTTATGGGAATAAGCGGGGCGAAGGAGTGATGAAAGACCCTGCTGCCTCGGCATGGACTCGCGCTTGCTGGCCTGTGGGCATTACCTGACCAAATGGCTCAAACGCCCCCTTAAACAAGACTACATTGCGCATGATGCCCAAGTCTTGGGAGTGGATCCTGCACCCCATACAATCCTTTTCCTACAGATCTGAGACCTCAGGTCGTGCATATATGCCTGTGGTAAGCGCCGTCTGTAAGCATTCTCCTGCCTGTTTGTGGGCTTGTTCCTTTTATCTTGATGACCAAGCGTTCAAGACTGTCTGACTTTCCACCGTGTTGTTTACAGTTGTGCCGCTAAACGTACAAGCGGGATGCAAAGCAATAACGATGGTCAATGCTTCGTGGAAACAAAGAGATCCGCAGCCCAGCGCCCGGCGGGCTTGCGGGCAACGCTTGCGCAACCTATTGGAGGAGTACGACATCTCTCCTTCAGCCTTTGCCGAAGTGCTACGTATCAGCCCTCAATGCCTGACGAATTGGAGCGCACGGGGTGTACCAAGGTTGCGGATGGCGCAATTGGCCCGTTTGCTGAGTGTCAGTGAAGTGTGGCTGGCGACTGGGGAAGGCGAGCGGACACGTGACCTACAACGGGAGTAGAAGAGGATCAAACAGGTTCGCGGGGGTGAGGCCTATGGAGTTGCTTCGTCAGCGCAACATGAACCCCGCATTCAACTCCCTGACGCTGTGCTCCCAGCATCCTGGCAGGATCCATGCACGGCCGACATGAATTTTACAAAGATCCCTCGCCCGCAAATCGCTACACTGCCCTGGTAATGCGTGCCGGATGCGCGCACGGCTCAATCAGACCGCTGGATGCAGGAGACAAGTGTGCTCAACAAACTGGGAATCAAAGGCCGTGTGCTGTTGCTGACCCTGTTGCCAACCAGCCTGATGGCGCTGGTCCTGGGCGGCTATTTCACTTGGATGCAGCAATCGGACCTGCACGCCCAGTTGTTGCAACGTGGTGAAATGATCGCCGAACAACTTGCGCCGCTGGTCGCCCCGGCCATGAGCCGCCAGGACACCGATCTACTGGAGCGCATCGCCACCCAGTCCCTCGAACAGACGGACGTGCGCGCCGTAACCTTCCTCACCCCCGACCGCATACCGCTGGCCCACGCCGGCCCGACCATGCTCAACCGGGCGCCGGACGGCAACAGCACGCAGCTACTGCAACGCACTGGCAACGACGCCACGCGCTACCTGCTGCCGGTATTCGGCAAGCACCGCAACCTGGCGGGCGAACTGATTCCCGAAGAATCCGACCGCCTGTTGGGCTGGGTCGAGTTGGAGTTGTCCCACAGCGGCATGTTGCTGCGCGGCTATCGCAGCATGTTTGCCAGCCTGCTACTGATCGCCGCCGGCCTGTGCCTGACCGCGTTGCTGGCCCTGCGCATGGGCCGCACGATCAATCGCCCACTGAGCCAGATCAAGCAGGCCGTGGCGCAACTCAAGGACGGTCACCTGGAAACCCGCCTGCCGCCGCTGGGCAGCCAGGAGCTGGACGAACTGGCCTCGGGCATCAACCGCATGGCCAGTACCTTGCAGAACGCCCAGGAAGAATTGCAGCACAGCATCGACCAGGCCACCGAAGACGTGCGCCAGAACTTGGAAACCATCGAGATCCAGAACATCGAGCTGGACCTGGCCCGCAAGGAAGCCCTGGAAGCCAGCCGGATCAAATCCGAGTTCCTGGCGAACATGAGCCATGAAATCCGCACGCCGCTCAACGGTATCCTCGGTTTTACCCACCTGTTGCAGAAAAGCGAACTGACCCCGCGCCAGCTCGACTACCTGGGCACCATCGAGAAATCCGCCGACAGCCTGCTGGGGATCATCAACGAGATCCTCGACTTTTCGAAGATCGAGGCCGGCAAGCTGGTGCTCGACAACATTCCGTTCAACTTGCGCGACCTGCTGCAAGACACCCTGACCATCCTCGCCCCCGCCGCCCATGCCAAGCAGTTGGAATTGGTGAGCCTGGTCTACCGGGACACGCCGCTGTCGCTGGTGGGCGATCCACTGCGCCTCAAGCAGATCCTGACCAACCTGGTGAGCAACGCCATCAAGTTCACCCGCGAGGGCACCATCGTCGCCCGGGCCATGCTCGAAGACGAGCACGAAGACAGCGTGCAGTTGCGCATCAGTATCCAGGACACGGGTATCGGCCTGTCCAACCAGGATGTGCGAGCGCTGTTCCAGGCGTTCAGCCAGGCTGACAACTCGCTGTCGCGGCAACCGGGGGGCACCGGGTTGGGCCTGGTGATTTCCAAGCGCCTGGTGGAACAGATGGGCGGTGAGATCGGCGTCGACAGCACGCCGGGCGAAGGCTCGGAGTTCTGGATCAGCCTGCGCCTGCCCAAGACCCGTGACGATGCCGAGGACCTGCCCGGCCCACCGTTGCTGGGCCGGCGCGTGGCGGTGCTGGAGAATCACGAACTGGCCCGCCAGGCCTTGCAGCACCAGCTCGAAGACTGCGGCCTGCAAGTGACACCGTTCAACACGTTGGAAAGCCTGACCAACGGCATCACCATCGCCCACCAGACCGATCAGGCGATCGACCTGGCCGTGCTGGGCATCACCAGCAACGACATGCCACCGGAGCGCCTCAACCAACACATCTGGGACCTTGAGCACCTGGGCTGCAAAGTGCTCGTGCTGTGCCCCACCACCGAACAGACCCTGTACCACCTTTCGGTGCCCAACCCTCACAGCCAGCTCCAGGCCAAGCCGGCCTGCACCCGCAAGTTGCGCCGCGCGCTTTCCGACCTGGCCAACCCGCGCCCGGCCCGCAGCGAACCCCACGAGCCGGTGTCCAGCCGTGCCCCGAAAGTGCTGTGCGTGGACGACAACCCGGCCAACCTGCTGCTGGTACAAACCCTGCTCGAAGACATGGGTGCCAAGGTGCTGGCCGTGGAAAGCGGCTATGCAGCGGTCAAGGCTGTGCAGAAGGAAACTTTCGATCTGGTCCTGATGGACGTGCAGATGCCCGGCATGGACGGTCGCCAGAGCACCGAGGCGATCCGCCAGTGGGAAAGCGAGCGGCACTGCACGCCGCTGCCGATCGTCGCCCTCACTGCCCACGCCATGGCCAACGAAAAACGCGCCTTGCTGCAAAGCGGCATGGATGATTACCTGACCAAACCCATCAGCGAGCGGCAACTGGCCCAGGTGGTGCTCAAATGGACTGGCCTGGCCCTGCGCAACCAGTCACCGGAGCGCAGTGGCGATGCCCAGGGCGGCAGCGAACTGCTGGTACTCGATCACGAAGAAGGCCTGCGCCTGGCCGCCGGCAAGGCCGACTTGGCGGCGGACATGCTGGCGATGCTGCTGGCATCCCTGGAAGCCGACCGCGAAGCGATTCGCCAGGCCTGCGAGGCCAACGACCAGAACGCCCTGATAGAGCGCGTCCACCGTCTGCACGGCGCCACCCGCTACTGCGGCGTACCGCAATTGCGGGCGGCCTGCCAGCGCAGCGAAACCCTGCTCAAGCAACAGGACCCCAAGGCCGCCGCCGCCCTGGAAGAATTGGAGCGGGCCATCAACCGCCTGGCCAGCGAGGCGCGTATCAGCGCCTGATCCAGGGCAATACCCTGGAAATCGGAATCACTGAAAATCCACGCTCCTACCCCGGACCGTAGGAGCTGTCGAGCGAAGCGAGGCTGCGATCTTTTGATCTTTTGATCTTTTGATCTTTCGCTTGCGACTCAATTGTCAGCGTAAAGATCGCAGCCTCGTAGCACTCGACAGCGCCTACGGGCTTGTTTTTTCTGCCAGGAGGCCGCCATGCGCGTGATTTTTTTCAGCAGCCAGACCTACGACCGCGACAGTTTCACCCAGGCCCCGACGCCCGCAGGCCTTCAATTGCAATTCCAGCCCGCTCGCCTGAACCTCGACACCGTGGCCCTGGCCGAACGACATGAAGTGGTGTGTGCCTTCATCAACGATGACCTCAGCGCCCCGGTGCTGGAGCGGCTGGCCGAAGGCGGTACGCGGCTGATCGCCCTGCGTTCGGCCGGCTACAACCACGTCGACCTGCTTGCCGCCAAGCGCCTGGGCTTGAGCATCGTCCGGGTGCCGGCCTACTCGCCCCATGCCGTGGCCGAACATGCCGTGGCGTTGATCATGGCCCTCAATCGCTGCCTGCACCGTGCCTACAACCGCACCCGGGACGGCAATTTCAGCCTTCATGGGCTGACCGGGTTCGACTTGGTGGGCAAGACCGTCGGGGTGATCGGCACCGGGCAGATCGGCGCGACGTTCGCGCGGATCATGGCCGGCTTCGGTTGCCAGTTGCTGGCCTACGACCCCTCCCCCAACCCGCAGGTCGAAGCCTTGGGCGCCCGCTACCTGCCCTTGGCCGATCTGCTCGCACAGGCGCAGATCATCAGCCTGCATTGCCCGCTCAATGAACAAAGCCGACACCTGATCAATGCCCGCACCCTGGCCTCGATGCAACGCGGTGCCATGCTGATCAACACCGGGCGCGGCGGCCTGGTGGATACGCCGGCCCTTATCGAAGCCTTGAAAAGCGGCCAGCTCGGCTATTTGGGATTGGATGTGTATGAAGAAGAGGCCCAGTTGTTCTTCAAGGACCGCTCCGACCTGCCCTTGCAGGATGACGTGCTGGCACGGCTGCTGACCTTCCCCAACGTGATCATCACCGCCCACCAGGCGTTCCTGACCCATGAAGCCTTGGCCGCCATTGCCATGACCACCCTGGACAACATCGCCGCCTGGGCGGCCGGCACGCCGCAAAACCTGGTGGACGGCTGAACCTTAAACCTACACAAACCCTGTGGGAGCGAGCTTGCTCGCGATAGCGGCGTGTCAGTCAACATCGATACTGACTGATCCGCCGCCATCG
>NZ_CAKKMI010000127.1:0-11544 GCF_918698105.1 Pseudomonas brassicacearum
CCGCTGGGCTGCGCAGCGGCCCCAAAATCTTACGGTCGCTGCGCAACCGAGCGGGAGCAAGCTCCCTCGCCACAGGGATTGCGTGCGTTTGGAGCGGGGTTTCGGCACTGAGACAACCTGTCACGCGACAAACGACCACGCCGTTCATCGGCGAGAATGCGGCTACTCTTTGAGCATTGCTTGATCCAGGTCAATACCTTTCGGGGTGTCGGGCTGGCGGCCACCCGGCCAGAGTCCTGCGTTGTGACGGTTTTAAAAAAGAACGATTTGAAAAGCATCGCACTCCATATCCCTGGGGATTGTGATGCAGGCCCCGCCCGCAGCCGGTTTTACCTGACAGAGGAAGACTTATGTTCGGTTTGGAGGCGCTCGATCTCGCCCGAATCCAGTTCGCGTTCACCATCTCGTTCCACATCCTGTTCCCGGCCATCACCATTGGCCTGGCGAGTTACCTGGCGGTACTCGAAGGTTTGTGGCTCAAGACCCGCGATGACACCTACCGCGACCTGTACCACTTCTGGTCGAAGATATTTGCCGTCAACTTCGGCATGGGGGTGGTGTCCGGGTTGGTCATGGCCTATCAGTTCGGGACCAACTGGAGCCGTTTCTCGGACTTCGCCGGTGCGGTGACCGGGCCGTTGCTGACCTACGAGGTGCTCACGGCGTTTTTCCTCGAGGCGGGTTTCCTGGGCGTAATGCTGTTCGGCTGGAATCGCGTTGGCCGCGGGCTGCATTTCTTTTCCACGGTCATGGTGGCGATCGGCACCCTGATCTCGACCTTCTGGATCCTGTCCTCCAACAGCTGGATGCAAACCCCCCAGGGCTACGAAATCATCGACGGCCGGGTGATCCCGGTGGACTGGCTGGCGGTGGTGTTCAACCCCTCGTTCCCCTATCGATTGCTGCACATGTCCACCGCCGCGTTTGTCGCCACGGCGTTCTTCGTCGGCTCGTCGGCGGCCTGGCATTTGCTGCGTGGTCGCGACAACCCGGCCATCCGCCGGATGCTGTCGATGGCGATGTGGATGGCCTTGCTGGTGGCGCCGATACAAGCGGTCATCGGCGACTTCCATGGCCTGAACACCCTCAAGCATCAACCGGCAAAAATCGCCGCCATCGAGGGTCACTGGGAAAACGTCGGCAATGAACCGACCCCGCTGATCCTGTTCGGTCTGCCAGACATGAAGGCGGAAAAGACCAAATACGCCGTGGAAATTCCTTACCTGGGCAGCCTGATCCTGACCCACAGCCTGGACAAGCAGGTGCCGGCCCTCAAGGAGTTCCCGCCTGAGGACCGACCGAACTCGACCATCGTGTTCTGGTCGTTCCGGGTCATGGTCGGCCTTGGGCTGCTGATGATTTTCACCGGCTTGTGCAGCCTTTGGCTGCGCCGCAACGATCGGATCTATCAGTCCCGGCCGTTCCTCTACATGGTGCTGTGGATGGGGCCGTCCGGCCTGGTCGCGATCCTGGCCGGCTGGTTTACCACGGAGATCGGCCGCCAGCCGTGGGTGGTCTATGGCCTGATGCGCACGGCCGATGCGTCGTCCGGCCACAGCTTCGCCCAGATGAGCATCACCCTGGTGCTGTTCGTCGTGGTGTATTTCGCGCTGTTCGGCGCCGGCCTGAGCTACATGATGCGTCTGGTGCGCAAGGGGCCGGAGGCCCACGAAACCGAGCCGAGCGATGGTGGCCCGGGCCAGAAACGTACGCCGGCGCGGCCATTGTCGGCCGCCGATGACGGCGACGACACGGACCATAACGAACGCTCGAACAAGGGGAATTGAATCATGGGTATTGATCTTCCGCTGATCTGGGCCGTGGTCATCATCTTCGGCATCATGATGTACGTGGTCATGGACGGCTTCGACCTGGGGATCGGTATTCTCTTCCCCTTCGTCAAGGGCGAGCGCGACCGCGACGTGATGATGAACACCGTGGCACCGGTCTGGGACGGTAACGAAACCTGGCTGGTGCTGGGCGGTGCGGGGTTGTTCGGGGCGTTTCCGCTGGCTTATTCGGTGGTGCTTTCGGCGCTGTACCTGCCGCTGATCCTGATGCTCATCGGCTTGATCTTCCGCGGCGTGGCCTTCGAATTCCGCTTCAAGGCCAAGGCTGAGAAGCGCCACCTCTGGGACAAGGCATTCATTGGCGGTTCGCTGACGGCCACCTTCTTCCAAGGCGTGGCGCTGGGGGCGTTCATCGACGGCTTCGAGGTGGTCAACCGCCAGTTCGCCGGCGGTTCCCTGGACTGGTTCACGCCATTCACGGTGTTCTGCGGCCTGGCGTTGATCGCCGCCTACGCATTGCTCGGCTGCACCTGGCTAATCATGAAGACCGAGGGCAAGTTGCAAGAGCAGATGCATGATCTGGCCCGGCCGCTGGCGATCGTGGTGCTGGCCGTGATCGGCATCGTCAGCGTCTGGACACCGCTGGCCCACGCGGACATCGCGGCCCGTTGGTTCACCTTGCCGAACCTGTTCTGGTTCCTGCCGGTGCCGATCCTGGTGCTGGTGACCATGTACGGTTTGTTTCGCGCCGTGGCACGCAATGCCAACTACACGCCCTTCATCCTGACCCTGGTGCTGATCTTCCTCGGCTACAGCGGCCTGGGCATCAGCCTGTGGCCGAACATCGTGCCGCCGTCCATCTCGATCTGGGACGCCTCGTCACCGCCCCAGAGCCAGGGCTTCATGTTGGTCGGCACGCTGTTCATCATTCCGTTGATCCTGGTGTACACCTTCTGGAGCTACTACGTGTTCCGCGGCAAGGTGACCCACGACGACGGTTACCATTGAGGACGTCGAGCATGGCCAAACCTGACTTGAAAGACATCGAGGCCGCCGAAAGCAAACCACTCTGGCAGCGGCTCGGCTGGCTGGCGCTGATCTGGGCCGGCAGCGTGCTGGCGCTGTTCATCGTCGCCAGCCTGATGCGGATGTTCATGAATGCCGCGGGCCTGACCACCCACTGAGGTTGTTGTGGGAGCAAGCTTTTGCTCCCACAAAGGACCCTTTACTTACGGGCCTTGAGGATCACGAATTTCGGCGTGGCGGCCACTTGCTCGACACCGCGAAACAACCGCGCCAGTTTGCTGTGGTAGCCCAGGTGCCGGTTGCCGACGATGTACAACGCGCCGCCCACCACCAGCGCTTCGCGAGCCTGCTGGAACATCCGCCAGGCGAGGAAGTCGCCCACCACTTGCTGCTGGTGGAACGGCGGATTGCACAGCACCACGTCCAGCGACTGCACCTCTTGTCCGGCCAGGCCATCACCGGCTCGGATGATCACTTGCCGTTCGCCCAGGGCCGCGCGCCAATTCTCGGCGGCCGATTGCACGGCCATATACGACTCGTCCACCAAGGTGTAATGGGCCTCGGGGTTGTGCAGGGCGCTGGCGATGGCCAGCACGCCGTTGCCGCATCCCAAGTCCGCGACCCTGGCCGTCCCGAGATTTTTCGGCAGATGTGGCAGGAACGCGCGGGTGCCGATGTCCAGGCCTTCGCGGCAGAACACATTGGCGTGGTTGAGCAGCTCGATCTTCGGCTCGTCCAGCCAGTAACGCGTGGGGTAGGGCGATACGATCGGCGCACTGCCTTTTGAAGCGCCAGCTTGTGGCGTGGCAATCAACAGCCGCGCTTTTTTTTGCGCCAGGGAGGCCTGCACCGGGCCGATATACCGCTCCAGCAAGTCGCCAGCGGCCCGGGGCAGGTGCTTGATCATGGCCCCGGCAATCACTTGGGCGCCTGGCGCGAGTTGGCCTTGCAGGCGAATCAGCTGTTCCTCCAGCAAGGCCAGGGTCTTCGGTACTTTGACCAGGACACGATCGAACGGGCCGTTCAGCGGCTCGCTGGCGGGTAGCGTCGGCACCGCATCGAAGGGGCGAGCGTTGCGCACCAGGTTTTTCTCCAGCGCCTGCAATGCCAGGAAGGAATCACCGCTGCTGGTCACCAGGACGTTGCCTGCCAGGCTGGCCGCCAGGGCGCCGAAACCGTCATTGAGCACCAGGACCCGGGTCTGCGCGTTCGGCTGTTGTTCGGCCAGGTACGCGAGCAGGTATTCATCGGCCGCATCGAAGGCTTGCAGCGGTTCGTTCTGCTGTTCGGGCTGGCGGATCAGGTCGAGTTGGGCGAAAGGGCTGTCGAGCAGGGGCATGGCTGGGACTCTGGAGATCAACGAATGTCCCGCTGCCTGGAGGTAGGTGTCTGTGCGGGACCGCCTGAATGAACGGCGTCGCGTGCAAGAAGCGGCATCATTCAAGTGGAACCGTAAATGGTACGTTTTTTTGTTGCACATTACTCGCGGGTTTTTCAGCCAGGCGCTGTCACTCCACTGTTCAGATCACATGGATCTGGGCGGCTTTTGCCACCGCTGAAATTTTATTGCTGACGTTCAGTTTTCGCATGCAACTGCACACATGGAAATTCACGGTCCGTTCGGAAAGACAGAGAATCCTGCCCACTTCCGACGCCGTCTTGCCTTCGGCAGACCATCTCAACACTTCGATTTCTCTGGGCGACAAGTGATAGTTCTGCTTGACCGTAACGGCGTCGGACAGTTTTTTGCTGGCAAGTGCATGCAGCTGTTGACTGGCAAAAATGGCGTAGCCGAGATTTGCGTAGTGCTCTTCAATATCGATGGGGCAATGGGTTCGTGCAAGGCTGAACAGGCTGCACTGTGCCCCTTGTTCGTCATGAACAGCTTGGGTCCAGCCGTGCTTGAGTCCCTGTCGATTAAGTTCTCGCCACAACTTGGGGGCCTGGGCAAAGACAGTGTCATTCCACAGGATTGGAAGTGCTGATTGATTGCAATGTGCTACTAATGGGTCGTTCGAGACATAACCATTTTGTTCATAAAGTCTATCCCACCCATAAGGGTAGTTATTAAGGTTCACCTTGCTGGTGTGCTTGTCGGGATTTCCTAGATAGGCTGCGAATGCGCAATATTCAAATCCTTGATTGTTAAAGAAATTAAGTACCAGGCGATAGGCCGTCTGGAGGTCTTTTTCACAGGATAACTTCCTCAGTATCAAGTCTTTCCACTTGTCCATCGCTGTCTCCTGGTGATTCATCCTTGTGGATCCAATCCATCATGCGAATTTTTAGTGTAGGACTAATCCTAATTTGTAGTAAATTTTTTTAGATTGTTTACATCTTGAAATATTTAATGAAGTAAGTGCTCTAATCGGTGTCTTTTACAGTGCCTGCAAGTTTGTATAAGTTTTGTAACGGAGTTAACAAGTGAGATAGCAATGCTGGCTAAAGTGCCATTACTTGTCATCGGTGGTGAAGACGCTCGCTTTGCGGGACACTGCAAGTTCGTCCATTGGAGTGGCTTATGACCGACAACGCAGAGAAGTTCACCCGCCAAACCCTGCTCGATGTCCAGCCATTGACGCCCCATTTGTTTACGTTGCGCGCGACCCGGGATCGCGGCTTTCGCTTCCGGGCGGGGCAGTTTGCCCGGCTGGGGGTCGTCAAGGCCGACGGGACCGCCGTCTGGCGGGCCTATTCCATGGTGTCTTCGCCGTTCGATGAGTTTCTCGAATTCTTTTCCATCGTGGTTCCCGATGGCGAGTTCACCAGTGAGCTCAGCCGCCTGCAGCCGGGTGACGAACTGTTGGTGGATCGCCAGGCTTTCGGTTACCTGACATTGGACCGCTTTGTCGATGGTCGGGATTTGTGGCTGTTGTCTACAGGAACGGGTGTGGCGCCGTTTCTTTCTATCCTCCAGGATTTTGAGGCCTGGGAAAAATTCGAGCGGATCATCCTGGTGTATAGCGTGCGCGAAGCGCGGGAGCTGGCGTATCAGGCACTGATCAAGGAACTGCCCCAGCGCGACTACCTGGCCGAGTACGCTCATAAGTTTCGTTTCATTGCGACCGTCACCCGTGAGCAACATCCGGGGGCGCTCAGTGGGCGGATCACCACGCTGATCGAAAATGGCGAGCTGGAGCGGGCGGCCGGCGTAGCGCTGACGCCTGAGCATTCGCGAGTGATGCTGTGCGGCAATCCGCAAATGATCGATGACACACGCCAGTTGCTCAAGACCAGGGGGCTGCAACTGAGCCTGACCCGTCGGCCGGGGCAGGTGGCGGTGGAAAACTACTGGTAGGAAACCCACGCATGTAGGAGCTGTGTAGGAACTGTGTAGGAGCTGTCGAGTGCAACGAGGCTGCGATCTTTCCCCTGGCGCTTGAATCTCAAGCGAAAGATCAAGATCAAGATCAAGAGATCGCAGCCTGCGGCAGCTCCTACACCCCGGCAGGAGCAAGCTCCCTCGGCATGGAGGTGTCAGTGACTGACTGCCTCAGGGCCGCTCGTTCTGGGCCTTGAGCAGATCGCGAATCTCACTGAGCAGCAGTTCTTCCTTGGTCGGAACCGGAGGCGCGCTGGGGGCTACGGCTTCTTCGCGCTTGAGGCGGTTGATCGCCTTGACGCCCATGAAAATGGCGAACGCCACGATGATGAAGTCGAGGGTGCTCTGGATGAATTTACCGTAGGCCAGGACCACGGCAGGCGCATCACCCTGGGCGGCCTTGAGGGTGATGGCCAGGTCACTGAAGTCCACCCCACCAATCAGCAGGCCGATGGGAGGCATGACCACGTCGCCAACGAATGACGAAACGATTTTGCCGAAAGCAGCACCGATGATGATCCCGACGGCCATGTCGACGACATTGCCTTTGACCGCGAAGGCCTTGAACTCGCTTAGCACGCCCATGAGCTATTCCTTGTAACAAAATGAAAGATGAGTGGCAGTGTAAATCAGCCCAACGGGTCCTGCCCGAAACGCCTGCTTACAAAGCTTCAGTTATCGACCTGGTCCCGGGTGAAAAGTTTTCAAAGTGCCATCAATCGCGCGTGATACGCGGTTTCAGCCTGGCGCCCCACAACGTTTTTTCTATCGACGCGGTACGGCATTTCTATTTAGGTTTTCCTTTTTCGAGCACTAGCCTCTGGATGGCGCACATGGATGCGCTCTATAACATCA
Source organism: Pseudomonas brassicacearum (assembly GCF_918698105.1). GTDB lineage: Bacteria > Pseudomonadota > Gammaproteobacteria > Pseudomonadales > Pseudomonadaceae > Aquipseudomonas > Aquipseudomonas brassicacearum_F. Next base: position 6,994 of record NZ_CAKKMI010000127.1, read on the forward strand.
GAGGAACACGCCTATGAACACTTCCCTTGGCCACGGGGCTTATTCCCATCGCCGCGCTTTTTTTGTGCTGACCGCGAGCCTTTTGTCTTTGTCTGTCAACGCGGCCACCCTGACCCGGGACAACGGTGCGGCTGTCGGTGACAACCAGAACTCGCAAACGGCAGGCCCAAACGGCCCGACATTGTTGCAAGACGTGCAGTTGATCCAGAAGCTCCAGCGCTTTGACCGCGAGCGCATTCCCGAGCGCGTGGTGCATGCCCGTGGGACCGGTGCCCACGGCACCTTCACGGTTTCCGACGATCTCAGCGACCTGACCAAGGCCAAAGTCTTCGCCGCAGGCCAGGTCACGCCAGTGTTCGTGCGCTTTTCTGCCGTGGTGCATGGCAATCATTCGCCGGAAACCCTGCGCGACCCCCGTGGTTTCGCCACGAAGTTCTACACCGCCGACGGTAATTGGGACTTGGTTGGTAACAACTTTCCGACCTTCTTTATCCGCGATGCCATCAAGTTTCCAGACATGGTCCACGCCTTCAAACCTGATCCACGGACTAACCTGGACGATGATTCACGCCGCTTCGATTTCTTCTCCCATGTTCCAGAATCGACCCGCACCCTGACCGAGTTGTATTCCAACGCCGGGACGCCGGCCAGTTATCGTGAAATGGATGGTAATGGTGTACATGCCTACAAACTGGTTAACGCCAAGGGTGAAGTTCATTACGTTAAGTTTCATTGGAAAAGTTTGCAGGGCTTGAAAAATCTCGATCCGAAAGAAGTTGCGAAAGTTCAGGGTCAAGATTACAGCCATATGACGAATGATCTGGTGAGTCATATTAATAAGGGCGACTTCCCGAAGTGGGACTTGTACGTCCAGGTGCTCAATCCACAGGACCTTGCCAAGTTCGACTTCGACCCACTGGACGCGACCAAGATCTGGCCCGGTGTGCCTGAGCGAAAAGTCGGGCAAATGGTCTTGAACCGCAATCCGGCGAACGTCTTCCAGGAAACCGAGCAGGTGGCCATGGCGCCGGCCAATCTGGTGCCAGGCATCGAGCCCTCCGAGGACCGTTTGCTTCAGGGCCGGGTGTTTTCCTACGCCGATACGCAAATGTACCGCCTGGGCGCCAATGCCCTGCAACTGCCGATCAACGCCCCCAAGGTGGCGGTGAACAACGGTAACCAGGACGGCGCGATGAACCCGGGCAGCACCAGCACCGGGGTGAATTATCAGCCGAGCCGCCTGACGCCGCGTGAAGAACCGCAAGCAGCACGCTACAGCCAGGCCGCGTTGAGCGGCAGCACCCAGCAGGCGAAGATCCAGCGTGAGCAGAACTTCAAGCAGGCCGGTGATTTGTATCGTTCGTTCAGCAAGAAAGAGCGTGATGACCTGATCGACAGCTTCGGCGGCTCTTTGGCGACCACCGATGACGAGAGCAAGCACATCATCCTGTCGTTCCTCTACAAGGCCGACCCTGAATACGGCACTGGCGTGGCCCGTGTCGCCAAAGGCGACTTGGCCCGGGTCAAGGCCCTGGCGGAAAAACTGACTGACTGATCCACAGCCAGGCAGGTGCATGACCTGTGGGCGCAAAGCTTGCTCGCGATACGGGCGCTGGGGTCTGAAACCAGACCGAGTTGTCGGCATCGCGGGCAAGCCTTGCTCCCACAACCATGCCCCCACAGTCATCTGCCAGAGGAGGCGTCATGATGCGCAGATTTCTTTTATCGATGCTTGCGACCTGGTCACTGAGCGTACTGGCCGATCAGCCAATACCCACCGAACCGGTCGCCGTACAAGAACAGTTGCAGAACTATTACTTCGACGCCGCTCGCCGGGGCGATGTGCCGATGCTCGAGACTTTTATCGAGGCCGGGTACTCGCTCGATACCCAGGATGAAAAGGGCTACACCGCGCTGATTCTGGCGGCTTATCACGGCCACGGCCCGGCGGTGGAGCGGCTGCTGGCCGCCGGCGCCGATGCCTGTGCCCAGGACAAACGTGGTAACACGGCGTTGATGGGCGCGATTTTCAAGGGCGAAGTGCAGATCGCGCGGCGTTTGTTGTCCACCGATTGCAGCCCTGACCAACGCAACGGCGCCGGGCAGACCGCGGCGATGTATGCCGGCCTGTTCAAACGGGATGAATTGCTCGATGCGTTGAAGGCCAAGGGCGCCGATCTGCAGGCCCAGGACCCGTTGGGCAACACCGCAGTGGATCTGGCGAGAGGTGAAATCAGAATGCCGGCCCCGCGTTGACCCCCGCGTGGGCTATCATCGCGGTTTTTACCCCGGAGTTCAGATGGCCAAGGCAAAGCGCATGTACGGCTGCACCGAGTGCGGCTCGACCTTTCCCAAATGGGCCGGCCAGTGCAGCGAATGCGGGGCCTGGAACACCCTGACCGAAACCATGGTGGAAAGCGGCGGTGCGGCGGCACCCACCGGTCGCACGGGCTGGGCCGGTCAGCAGGCGCAGATCAAGACCCTGGCCGAAGTCAGCGTTGAAGAAATCCCACGTTTCTCCACCGCTTCCGGTGAACTGGACCGCGTGCTGGGCGGCGGCCTGGTGGACGGTTCGGTGGTGCTGATCGGCGGCGATCCGGGCATTGGCAAATCCACCATCTTGTTGCAAACCTTGTGCAACCTCGCCACCCGCATGCCGGCGCTGTACGTCACTGGCGAGGAATCCCAGCAACAGGTCGCCATGCGCGCCCGGCGCCTGGGCTTGCCCCAGGACCAGTTGCGGGTCATGACCGAGACCTGCATCGAGACCATTATCGCTACGGCGCGCCTGGAAAAACCCAAGGTGATGGTGATCGACTCGATCCAGACGATTTTCACCGAACAACTGCAATCGGCCCCGGGCGGCGTGTCCCAGGTGCGCGAAAGCGCGGCGTTACTGGTGCGCTACGCCAAGCAGAGCGGCACGGCGATTTTCCTGGTGGGCCACGTCACCAAGGAAGGGGCGTTGGCGGGGCCGCGGGTGCTGGAGCACATGGTCGATACCGTGTTGTATTTCGAAGGCGAATCCGACGGTCGCCTGCGTTTGCTGCGGGCGGTGAAGAACCGCTTTGGCGCTGTCAACGAACTGGGTGTGTTCGGCATGACCGACAGAGGCCTGAAAGAAGTCTCAAACCCTTCGGCGATCTTTCTGACGCGTGCCCAGGAAGAAGTCCCTGGTAGCGTGGTCATGGCAACGTGGGAAGGCACCCGGCCGATGCTGGTCGAAGTGCAAGCGTTGGTGGATGACAGCCACCTGGCGAACCCGCGCCGGGTCACCTTGGGCCTGGATCAGAATCGGTTGGCCATGTTGCTGGCGGTTTTGCATCGACACGGCGGGATTCCGACTCACGACCAGGACGTTTTCCTCAATGTCGTGGGCGGGGTCAAGGTGCTGGAAACCGCATCCGACTTGGCGTTGATGGCCGCGGTCATGTCCAGCCTGCGCAACCGGCCGCTGCCCCACGACTTGTTGGTGTTCGGCGAAGTGGGGCTTTCAGGCGAAGTGCGGCCGGTACCCAGTGGCCAGGAGCGGCTCAAGGAAGCGGCCAAGCACGGCTTCAAACGCGCCATCGTGCCCAAGGGCAACGCGCCGAAGGAAGCCCCGCCGGGGTTGCAGATTGTTGCGGTGACGCGCCTGGAACAGGCGTTGGATGCGTTGTTCGAATAGCACTGGCAATTGCGCAAGGAACGTATGTGGGAGCAAAGCTTGCTCGTGATGCAGGCGACTCGATTTTACAGGACCGCATCGCCGCCATCGCGGGCAAGCCTTGCTCCCACATGGCCCCCCTTGCCAAAGGGGCGGGGTAGCTCAAATCTGGATCAACGCCGCCAACTCCCGTTCCAGCTCATCATGGTCGGCCAGGTTCAGCTCCACCAGCCGGCGCAGGTGGGCGATGGAATCCAGGTCGATATGCTCGCAGACGAAACCCAGGTGGCCGTGGTCGTCGTGGGTCAATCGAACCTCCATCTTTACTTCTACCTCATTGCTCAGGTGAATGTCGGCGATAAAGGTTTTCTCGGGGTTGCCCGGCCAAGGCTCGGGTTTTTTGATCAACAGCCCCTTGAGTGACAAGTCCAACAGGTCCACCGGCCAGATGTTGGCGCCCTGGATCAGTTCGGTCCTGGCATGGAATTCGATTCGTACGAAGCGGCGTCGATCGCTCATTACGCATTCCCTCTGAAGATTCATTGACTATAGACCCAACTGACGGGGCATCGTCACCGTTCGGCCGCTGACAAACGAATGTCGAGTATGGCCTTTGCCTGGGTTAGCGCTAAACTCCAATGGCTGTCTTTCTTGTCACCCTGGCTGGAATATAAAAATGAAAAACAATAATAGCCTGCTGCGCCATCTACCCTGGTTGCTGCTGGCCGTCGTAGGAGCGTGCGCCCTGGGCGTTGTGGCATTGCGTCGAGGCGAGGCGATCAACGCCCTCTGGATCGTCGTCGCAGCCGTGGCCATCTACCTGGTCGCCTACCGCTACTACAGCCTCTTCATCGCCAACAACGTGATGCAACTCGACGCGCGCCGGGCCACCCCCGCCGTGCTCA
>NZ_CAKKMI010000128.1:0-10959 GCF_918698105.1 Pseudomonas brassicacearum
CCGTTAACCACGCTGGCCGAACGCAGGCATTGCGCAGTGGGCAACCCGGCATGGATGCCGGGTTAGCCGCGCTGGGCCATGGATGGCCCTTCGCGGCGGCCCACGGAGCAATGCCGGAGTGAGGGCACACCGAGCCTAAGCGAGGTGCCAAGTGGTGGGGCATGAGCGCTTTGGTTACTTTCGCGCTTTTCGAAAGTGACCCGCCGTCAGGGCGGAACCCTAAGTGGCCGTTACCGCAGAAACGGATATACACCCCCTTCCAAAAGTAACGTCCTAGGAGATTTCCTTCGAGTTGTAGCGAACTTGGTGAACTTGTCCGGCGTCTGCCTCGTGGCTAGTCTGGGTTTGTCACTGAAAAAAACGGTGACACTGGCGTGCAAGCCGGTTAGAAAGACGCCCAACAATATCACCAGCCACTTATTGTGCATTCGTGCTCATGTTTTATGGCGGCTGTGTGTGGGAGACCTTCGGGTCTGCCGAGTTTTTGGGCGTTGTCTTACTCGGTCTTGCACACTCGCACATAGCTGCCACCCTTCATCGCGTGCAAGCGAGCCAGGGCGGCTCTGAATTGAATAGGAAGCCCAAACCATGTTCAAAGCTACGCCTAACCCCCCACAGCCCTCATCCAAATCCCGAGTCGAAACCCAGCAAGCAAAGAAACTCGACGAAGCCGCCGAACGCGTCCTCGACTACTACCTCAACCCCAAACCCACCGATGAAGCCTCGGGAAAACCCCAGACCGCCCAGCTCTTCATGGTCTCCCCAGACATCGACACCGAAACCCTCCTGGCCAATGCCTCCGAAGACCTGCTGTCCATCAGCGCCATCGCCGCCGACTTGGCTGACGACGTCGATGGCTCACGCCGCAGTGTGATCCTGGCGATCAGCCGAATGGCCGATGGGGTGCATTTGCTGGTGGAGAGGGCGATGGATCGGCTGGAGGTTCAAGCGGCGAGCTGACAGACCTGCGGTGAATTGAAGATTGCCATCGCGAGCAAGCTCGCTCCCACACTGGATCTGTGTCGAACCGAAATATCGAGATCAATACCGATCAACTGTGGGAGCGAGCTTGCTCGCGATGGCGTCCGCCCAGACAACCCAAAACCCTGTGGCGAGGGGATTTATCCCCGCTGGGCTGCGCAGCAGCCCCAGATGCTTAAAGGTGAACTGCCTGACACACCGAGGCGGCTGGGTTTTAGGGCTGCTGCGCAACCCAGCGGGGATAAATCCCCTCGCCACAGGGTTTTGTGTGCTGCCCGGGCTGGTGTCAGCCCAAGTGTCAACCTAGATCAACCCCTTCTCATCATCATCGATCAACCGGCTCAACCCGCCCAAGGCTTCCCGGGCCTGGGTGCGGTCCATCAGCTTGGCCTGGGCCGCCGCTGGCAGGTCGGTGACGCGGATGACGCCTTTGCTGGTCAGCACCTGGATCAAGTCATCGAGTACCCGGATCATCTCCAGGTCGCTTTGCTTGAGCTGCTTGAGGCTGTTTTCCACTGCCTGGTTGGCGAACCAGTCCTGGATCTCGTGGTTGTCGGCCGGCAAGGTCTCGGTGGCCTCGGCGTAAGCGGTGGCTTCTACGCGCACCAGCAGGCCTTGTGCATCGCGTTGCACATAAAACATCGGGCATCCCTCATGTATGAAGCGGCGTCATGCTGGGCAGCATAGGCCAACTGTGGGGGAGTATGAACACTTATTGTGGCGAGGGAGCTTGCTCCCGCTGGGGCGCGAAGCGGCCCTGTTTTTAAGGCTGCTTCGCAGGTCAGCGGGAGCAAGCTCCCTCGCCACGGATTTGTGTCAGCTTCAGCTGTTGTTGTGATCGACCTTGATGGTCGGGTCGCTACCGGCGATCAACGAGTTCAGGTTCACGTTCGACCAGTTGTTGCCTTCGAGCTTGATCGTCACGTCCGGGGTCGCGGCGCCGCCGTTGGCCCCATTGAACTGACCGGAGGTGCTGACTTGCAGCGACGACACGCCATCGACCGTGCTGATTTTCAGGAAGTGGTCGATGGTGCTGCCGGTCTCGCCCTGCAACAGATCCCGCAGGTCGATCCGGTCGCCATCGGCGGCCTTGAAGTCCTTGATCACGTCGGTGCCGGTGTCGCCGGACTTCCAGACAAAGGTATCGCCGCCCAGGCCGCCGATCAGGGTGTCATTGCCCTGGCCGCCGATCAGCGTGTCGTTACCCGTGCCACCGAGCAGGATGTCGTTGCCCTTGCCACCGTCGAGCGTGTCGTTGCCGCCCTGGCCGAAAATGATGTCGTTGCCGGCACCGCCCAGCAGGGTGTCATTGCCATCGTGGGCACCGGACACATCGAACGCGGTGTAGTGTTCGGTGATGTACTGGTGCACGTTGCTGGTGGTGACCTTGCTCACATCCACGCCGCTCTGTTGGGCGACGAAAGCCTGGATGGCCTGGTAGCCCTCGCCGGCAACGCCGTTGAAGCTCACCAGGTCGCCGAACAGGATGTCGTTGCCGTTGCCGCCGTTGACCGTGTCGGAGCCCGGCAGGGTCGCTTCGGTGTGGCCGATGATCGAGTTGGCCAGGTTGTTCGGGTCGATGTTGGTCTGCGGCGTCGAGTCCGAATCGTAGGGCTTGAGGTCGTTCAGGGTCACGTCGTTGTTCAGGCCGATGGCCTCGACGGTGCTCAGGCCCTTGAGCAGCGTGAAGCTGTCGGTCGAGCCCGCCGCCGAATCGACATAGTTCCAGTAATCACCATAACCGGTGCCGCCCTGGTTCGACAATTCAAAGGTGCCATTGCCCTCGGCATGCACGGTGCCCACATAGCTGTCGGTCCATTTCTTGCCGCTTTTGGTCGACAGGTACATCTCGCCGTTTTCGTAGATGGTGTACTTGTGCGTGCTGTCGATCGTCTGGGTGTAGTACTTGCCGACGCTGTAGTTGGCCGCGCTCAAGACGTCATCGAGCTTGACGGTGCCGTAAAGCGTCGGATTGCTCTGCTCGCCGGTCTGGTAGTAAGTCGGCTTGCCGTCGGTAATGAAATACGTCAGGTTCTTCGCCCCGGTGTTGTTCAGGGCTTCGGTACTGTTGAAGAAGTTCGCCGTGGTCTTGAACACGTCTTCGTAGTTGGTACCGCCACCGGACACCATCGAGTCGAGCACCGCTTTGAGCAGGGTCAAGGCGTTCGGATCGTTGAGGTTGACCGAGACCGACTTGTTCACCTGGCTGTCGAAGTCCGCGAGGAAGATGTTCACCGTCCCGGCGTTGCTGCCCATGCTCTGCTTGAGGGTGTTGAACACCGAGGTCAGCGAGTTCTTGGCCGCTGTGATGGACGCGTCGCTCATGCTGCCGGAGCTGTCGACCATGAAGGCGATGTTGTAGTTGACCCCCGGCACCACGGTCAGCCCACCGATGTCGGCGACGACGATGTCGTTGCCGTCGGTGCCGGTGACGTTGTCGCTGCCCGACGTGGCGGTGACCGCGTTGTAGGTGGCCGGGTAGACGGTGACCGGAATCTGCGCCGTGCTGACCGCCGAGCCGCCAAGGGCTTCGGTGGAGGTCGAGGTCACGGTCAGGTTGAAGTGGCCGTTGTAGTAGGGCGGTGGGGTCAGGGTCAGGCTGCCCAGGTTCCAGCCGGTGACCGAGGCTTCGCCGTTGCTGCCCACGGTCGCGGTGTGTCCTGCGCCGTCGGTCAGTACGCTGCCTTGCGGAATGCCGCCAATCTTCACGCTCAGGCTTTCGGAGCCGTCGGTATCGGTCAGGGCGGTGGTGATCTTCGACAGGTGCACGCTGGTGCCTTCGGCGCCTTCGTTGCGCTTGAAGCCGTCGTAATAACCTTCGCCGTTGGTGCCGTGCAGGTCGGAGACGGTCACGCCCGAGTTCGCCAGGTCGTTCACGCCAGTGTAGAGCGGCACGCCGGCACTGCTCAGGTCCACTGGCGTGCTGCCGTTGACCGACAGGTTCACGTCGTAGCTGCCCGGGCCGGTCTGGTTGTGGTGGTAGATGTCCAGGGTGTAGTAGCCGCTGGTGGTCGGCGTGAACGAACCGTTCAACTGACCACCCGCACCCCACGTGGTTGCCGCGGCGGTCTTGCCACCGATGGTGACCAGCAAACTGTCATCGCCTACGCCGCTGAAGGTATAGGTCTTGCCGGCTTCGAGGAAAATCAGGCCCGAGGTCTTCGACGCGGTGCCCGGGTTGACGTTGCCGTCGTTCTGAACGTTGGTCACGTTGGTGCTGCTGTTCGGCGTGCCGGCGGCATCGATCACCGACTTGAGCGTGCCGGACGGCGCGCCGCTGCCATCGGTGCCCAGGCCGGACAGGCCGGTCCAGACTTCCTTGATCAAACCGGTGGAGGTCACGTTGTTGCCGGCCACGTTGAGGCTCGGTGCGTCGGCGACCGGGGTGATGTCGATCTTCACGGTGCCGGTATTGCCCAGCGCCTGGCCGTCGGTTGGCTGGAAGCTGATTTGTGCGTAATCGGCCTTTTGATCGCCCACGCCGGCCGGGTTGCCGTTGGCGCCGGATTCGTTGGCATCGGGGGTAAAGCGCAGTTTGCCGGCGTCGATGTCAGCCTTGCTGAAGGTCTGGTTGGTGGCCACGTCCTTCCAGGTTGCGCCGTCCAGGTACTGCAACTTGCCGTCGCTCGGCAGCCCGGTGATTTTTACGCCCTGGCTGGTGGCGGCGCTGTCCACGTCGCTGATGCCGAACGTCGACCAGCCGAGAACCAGCGAGGTGTCTTCGCTACCGGTCACCGCGCCACCGGTGGCCACTGGCGCGTCATTGACGCCGACCACATTCACGGTGGTGGTGGCGGTGTTGGAGTAGCTCGCGCCGTCGGTCACCGTCACGGTGATGACGCGCGGTACGGTGCTCGGGTCTTCGCTGTTGTTGATGAAGCTGATGTTCTTGATCTGCTGCATGTAGTCGGCCAGCGTCGCGTTGCCCGTCAGCGTCAGGACGACTTTGCCGTCGGTGCTGTTGGCGTTGATGCTGATGCCGTTGACGCTGTTGCCCAGGTTCAGCGCATCGCCAGGCTGACGGTTGGTCAGCACGATGGTGGCGCCGGTCAGCATGGTGCTGTCCGGGTCGGTGATTTTCAGGTCGGTGTCGGCAATGGACACGCCGGGGCCGGTGGTGCCTTCGGTGAAGGTCACCTGGTAATCGGCACCGGTCTTGCCGCTGGAGTTGTTGGCGTCCAGGTCAAGTACCGGCGGCGCATCGTTGTCGATGATCGAGGTGCTGACGCTGCCATTGGTGCCGCTGACCGCCAGGTGCTCGAAGTTGCCACCGGTGGCCGAGTCGATCTTGACCACGAAGTTCTCGGTGCCTTCGGTGATCTTGTCGTCCAGCGTTGCCACGTTGAAGGTTGCGCTGGTGGCGTTGGCCGGGATCTTCACGGTGTAGACACCGGTGAAGTCCGTGCCGTCGGCGGCGGTGCCGCTGTAGACGATCTTGAGCGTTACTTCGGTTTGCGCCGGGTTCGTCAGGCTGACGGTATAGGTGGCCGCCTGGCCTTCGGTAACCGACGTGCTGCCGGTGATGCTGACGGTGGTGTTGTCGATGGTATCGCCCACGGCCGTCGACGCGCCGGTCTTATCGACAGCGATGGCTTCGAGGTTACCGCCGGAGGCCGATTTGATCGTCTCGGTGACGGACGGTGCACCGGTGTAGACATCGTTGCCGACGGCTACGTCGAGCACGCCCGAGCTTGCGCCGGCTGCGATGGTGATGGTCTTGCCGCTGTCGAGGGCGACGGTGACTGGGCCGTTTTGCGCGGTGACGGGTTTGCCGTCGGGACCGGTCAGGGTGGCGGTGTAGGTGATGGTGCCGTTTTCGTTCACGGTTGGTGTAGCAGTCAACGTCACCGTGGTGGTGTCGTTGACGTCGCTGACGATAGTGCTGACCGGAGCGGTGTTCGGGGCGATGGCTTCGAGGTTGCCACCGGATGCATCTTTGATCGACTCAGTAACTGTCGTTGGACCCTGGTACACGTCGTTGCCGACCGCGACATCCAACACACCCGAGCTTGCGCCAGCGGCGATGGTGATGGTTTTGCCGCTTTCCAACGTTACGGTCACTGGACCGTTCTGCGCGGTGACGGGTTTGCCGTCAGGACCGGTCAGAGTCGCGGTGTAGGTGATCGTGCCGTTTTCGTTCACGGTCGGTGTCGCGGATAACGTCACGGTGGTGGTGTCGTTGACGTCGCTAACGATGGTGCTGACCGGCGCGGTGTTTGGCGCGATGGCTTCAAGATTGCCACCGGATGCATCTTTGATCGACTCGGTGACGGTGGTTGGGCCTTGGTAAACGTCGTTGCCGACGGTTACGTCCAACACGCCCGAGCTTGCGCCAGCGGCGATGGTGATGGTCTTGCCGCTGTCCAACGTTACGGTCACTGGACCGTTCTGCGCGGTGACGGGTTTGCCGTCGGGACCGGTCAGAGTCGCGGTGTAGGTGATCGTGCCGTTTTCGTTCACGGTTGGCGTGGCGGTCAACGTTACCGTGGTGGTGTCGTTGACGTCGCTGACGATAGTGCTGACCGGAGCGGTGTTCGGGGCGATGGCTTCGAGGTTGCCACCGGATGCACCTTTGATCGACTCAGTAACTGTCGTTGGACCTTGGTACACGTCGTTGCCGACCGCGACATCCAACACACCCGAGCTTGCGCCAGCGGCGATGGTGATGGTCTTGCCGCTTTCCAACGTTACGGTCACTGGACCGTTCTGCGCGGTGACGGGTTTGCCGTCAGGACCGGTCAGGGTCGCGGTGTAGGTGATCGTGCCGTTTTCGTTCGCGGTCGGTGTCGCGGTCAACGTTACGGTGGTGGTGTCGTTGACGTCGCTGACGATGGTGCTGACCGGAGCGGTGTTTGGAGCGATGGCCTCCAGGTTGCCACCAGTTGCTCCTTTGATCGACTCGGTAACCGTGGTCGGACCTTGGTACACGTCGTTGCCGACGGCTACATCCAGCACACCGGAGCTTGCGCCTGCGGCGATGGTGATGGTCTTGCCACTTTCCAATGTCACGGTCACTGGACCGTTCTGTGCGGTGACGGGTTTACCGTCGGCACCGGTCAGGGTGGCGGTGTAGGTGATGGTGCCGTTTTCGTTCACAGTCGGCGTAGCGGTCAACGTCACGGTGGTGGTGTCGTTGACATCGCTGACGATGGGGCTGACCGGAGCGGTGTTTGGAGCAATGGCTTCCAGGTTACCGCCCGATGCCGAGGCAATCGACTCAGTCACTGTCGTTGGGCCTTGGTAAACGTCGTTGCCGACGCTCACGTCCAGCACGCCCGAGCTTGCGCCCGCTGCGATGGTGATGGTCTTGCCGCTTTCCAGGGTGACGGTGACCGGACCATTCTGCGCGGTGACGGGTTTGCCGTCGGCACCGGTCAGGGTCGCGGTGTAGGTGATCGTGCCGTTTTCGTTCACGGTTGGTGTGGCGGTCAGCGTTACGGTGGTGGTGTCGTTGACATCGCTGACGACAGTGCTGACTGGCGCGGTGTTTGGCGCGATGGCTTCCAGGTTGCCACCGGATGCACCTTTGATCGACTCAGTGACTGTCGTTGGGCCTTGGTAAACGTCGTTGCCGACGGTTACGTCCAACACGCCCGAGCTTGCGCCCGCCACGATGGTGATGGTCTTGCCGCTTTCGAGCGTGACCGTCACCGGACCATTTTGCGCAGTGACCGGCTTGCCGTCGGCACCGGTCAGGGTGGCGGTGTAGGTGATGGTGCCGTTTTCATTCACGGTCGGCGTGGCGGTCAAGGTCACGGTGGTGGTGTCGTTGACGTCGCTGACGATGGTGCTGACCGGAGCGGTGTTAGGAGCGATAGCTTCGAGGTTGCCGCCAGTCGCTCCTTTGATCGACTCAGTAACGGTGGTTGGGCCTTGGTAAACATCGTTACCCACAGCGACATCGATTGCACCCGAGCTTGCACCGGCTGCGATGGTGATGGTTTTGCCGCTTTCGAGCGTGACCGTCACAGGACCATTTTGCGCAGTGACCGGCTTGCCGTCGGCACCGGTGAGGGTCGCGGTGTAAGTGATCGTGCCGTTTTCATTCACGGTCGGTGTGGCGGTCAAGGTCACCGTGGTGGTGTCGTTGACGTCGCTGACGATGGTGCTGACCGGAGCGGTGTTTGGAGCGATGGCCTCAAGGTTGCCACCAGTTGCTCCTTTGATCGACTCGGTAACCGTGGTCGGACCTTGGTACACGTCGTTGCCGACGGCTACATCCAGCACACCGGAGCTTGCGCCTGCGGCGATGGTGATGGTCTTGCCGCTTTCCAGGGTCACAGTCACTGGACCGTTCTGCGCGGTGACGGGTTTGCCGTCAGGACCGGTCAGGGTCGCGGTGTAGGTGATGGTGCCGTTTTCGTTCACGGTCGGCGTGGCAGTCAACGTCACGGTGGTGGTGTCGTTGACATCGCTGACGATGGTGCTGACCGGAGTGGTGTTTGGAGCAATGGCTTCCAAGTTGCCGCCAGTCGCTCCTTTGATCGACTCGGTGACGGTGGTTGGGCCTTGGTAAACATCGTTACCCACAGCGACATCGATTGCACCCGAGCTTGCACCGGCTGCGATGGTGATGGTTTTACCGCTGTCGAGGGTCACGGTGACCGGACCATTTTGCGCGGTGACGGGTTTACCGTCAGCACCGGTCAGGGTCGCGGTGTAGGTGATCGTGCCGTTTTCGTTCACGGTTGGTGTGGCGGTCAGCGTTACGGTGGTGGTGTCGTTGACATCGCTGACGATGGTGCTGACCGGAGCGGTGTTTGGAGCAATGGCTTCCAGATTGCCGCCAGTCGCTCCTTTGATCGACTCGGTAACCGTGGTCGGACCTTGGTAAACGTCGTTGCCGACGGTTACGTCCAACACGCCCGAGCTTGCGCCGGCGGCGATGGTGATCGTTTTACCGCTGTCCAGCGTCACGGTGACCGGACCGTTTTGCGCGGTGACGGGTTTGCCATCGGCACCGGTCAGGGTGGCGGTGTAGGTGATAGTGCCGTTTTCGTTCACGGTTGGCGTGGCGGTCAATGTCACGGTGGTGGTGTCGTTGACGTCGCTGACGATAGTGCTGACTGGAGCCGTGTTCGGTGCGATGGCCTCAAGGTTGCCGCCAGTCGCGCCTTTGATCGACTCAGTAACCGTCGTTGGACCTTGGTACACGTCATTGCCAACCGCCACGTCCAGCACGCCTGAGCTTGCGCCCGCTGCGATGGTGATCGTTTTACCGCTGTCCAGCGTCACGGTCACTGGACCGTTCTGTGCGGTGACGGGTTTGCCGTCGGCACCGGTCAGGGTGGCGGTGTAGGTGATGGTGCCGTTTTCGTTCACGGTTGGCGTGGCGGTCAGCGTCACGGTGGTGGTGTCGTTGACGTCGCTGACGATGGTGCTGACTGGCGCGGTGTTTGGAGCAATGGCTTCCAAGTTGCCACCGGATGCACCTTTGATCGACTCAGTAACCGTCGTTGGACCTTGATACACGTCGTTGCCGACGGTTACGTCCAACACGCCCGAGCTTGCGCCGGCGGCGATGGTGATGGTTTTACCGCTGTCGAGGGTCACGGTGACCGGACCATTCTGCGCAGTGACGGGTTTGCCGTCGGCACCGGTCAGGGTAGCGGTGTAAGTGATGGTGCCGTTTTCGTTCACGGTTGGCGTGGCGGTCAGCGTCACGGTGGTGGTGTCGTTGACGTCGCTGACGATGGTGCTGACTGGCGCGGTGTTTGGAGCAATGGCTTCCAAGTTGCCGCCAGTCGCTCCTTTGATCGACTCGGTGACGGTGGTTGGGCCTTGGTAAACGTCGTTGCCGACGGTTACGTCCAACGCACCCGAGCTTGCACCGGCTGCGATGGTGATGGTTTTGCCGCTTTCCAGCGTCACGGTGACCGGACCGTTCTGTGCGGTGACGGGTTTGCCGTCGGCACCGGTCAGGGTGGCGGTGTAGGTGATAGTGCCGTTTTCGTTCACGGTTGGTGTGGCGGTCAGCGTTACGGTGGTGGTGTCGTTGACGTCGCTGACGATGGTGCTGACTGGAGCGGTGTTCGGGGCGATGGCTTCAAGGTTGCCACCGGATGCACCTTTGATCGACTCGGTGACGGTGGTTGGGCCTTGGTAAACGTCGTTGCCGACGGTTACGTCCAACACGCCCGAGCTGGCACCGGCTGCGATGGTGATGGTCTTGCCGCTTTCCAGGGTCACAGTCACCGGACCGTTCTGTGCGGTGACGGGTTTACCGTCAGCACCGGTCAGGGTGGCGGTGTAGGTGATGGTGCCGTTTTCGTTCACGGTCGGTGTCGCGGTCAACGTTACGGTGGTGGTGTCGTTGACGTCGCTGACGATAGTGCTGACCGGAGCCGTGTTCGGAGCGATCGCCTCAAGGTTGCCGCCAGTCGCTCCTTTGATCGACTCGGTAACCGTGGTCGGACCTTGGTAAACGTCGTTGCCGACGGTTACGTCCAACACACCCGAGCTTGCGCCGGCTGCGATGGTGATGGTTTTACCGCTGTCCAGCGTCACGGTGACCGGACCGTTTTGCGCGGTGACGGGTTTGCCATCGGCACCGGTCAGGGTCGCGGTGTAGGTGATGGTGCCGTTTTCGTTCACGGTCGGTGTCGCGGTCAACGTTACGGTGGTGGTGTCGTTGACGTCGCTGACGATGGTGCTGACCGGAGCGGTGTTAGGAGCAATGGCTTCCAGGTTACTGCCCGATGCCGAAGCAATCGACTCGGTCACGGTGGTTGGACCTTGGTACACGTCGTTGCCGACGGCTACATCCAATACGCCAGAGCTTGCGCCCGCCGCGATGGTGATGGTCTTGCCGCTTTCGAGCGTGACCGTCACAGGACCATTTTGCGCAGTGACCGGCTTGCCGTCGGCACCGGTGAGGGTCGCGGTGTAGGTGATGGTGCCGTTTTCATTCACGGTCGGCGTAGCAGTCAGCGTCACGGTGGTGGTGTCGTTGACATCGCTGACGATGGTGCTGACCGG
>NZ_CAKKMI010000129.1:0-10840 GCF_918698105.1 Pseudomonas brassicacearum
CTCCCTGGCCCCTGCCCTTGTGACAAAATCTTACTGCCGGTGCCCGTGCGGTGATGGCCTTCAATGCAGCGGACGAAACTCGAAACCGCCGACGTTGCGACAACGGCCTCCATTGATTTCACGCAGTTGGGCTTGCATATGCAGGGACCAGATCTGCGGGTCGTCGGCCAGCTCATAGCCGTGCAATGTCAGGCTTTGCACAATGGTATCGAGGATGGATTCGGCGGCAGTCGGGCCTGGGAATGGCCCTTGAGCCTTGATGGCAGAAGGTTGTTCGCCGGCCATTCCGGCCGCGAAGAGCAAGGTCCACATACCGGTATCTCCCGCCAGGGGACGAATGGCGCATTCGATACGGGTGACAAGGCCCAGGCATTGACGAGTGAGGCAAAGGTTGCGCGACATGGCGGCGCCCCTCGGTAGATCCGGTATTCAACCCCCGCGAGGAGGCTGTTTCGATCCGATGATGACTCTCGTTATCCTTGAGCTGAGGATAGAAGAAAAGTTCCGGTCGCAAGGTCTTTCGAGACCAGAATGCGCCGAGCGGTCACAGTGTGAATATTGACGCCAAAGTGGTGGCGTTTTTTCGTTATATCCCACAAAACATTGATGGTGAGAGCAAGCCTGTGGGAGCAAAGCTTGCTCCCACAGGGTCTTGCTGCGGTCAGGAAAACCTCAAGCCGGCTTGGCCTCCGCCAGAGCCTGCTGTGCCAGTTCCTTTTCCGCTTCCTTGATGTCGTCTTCGCTGATCATCTCCGCGATCACCCGCAGCCGCTCCACCACCCGGGCATTGACACTGCCCTCCGGGAACTCGCCGTTTTCATCCGGTTCGCCGGCAGGCTCGCCCACCAACAGGCTCAGGGCTTCGTCGGCCTGGCGCACCGCATAAACGTGGAACTGCCCGGCGCGCACGGCGGCCAGCACTTTCTCGTCGAGCATCAGGGTCGCGACGTTGGCCTGGGGAATGATCGCCCCCTGTTCACCGGTCAGCCCGCGTGCTTCGCAGAGGCGGAAGAAGCCTTCGATCTTCTCGTTGACCCCGCCCACCGCCTGCACCTCACCGAACTGGTTGATCGAGCCGGTGATAGCGAAGCACTGCTTGAGCGGCGTTTTCGACAGGGCTGAAATCAACGTGCAAGCCTCGCCCAGGGACGCACTGTCGCCGTCCACGTAACCGTAGGACTGCTCCAGGGCGATGCTGGCCGAGATTGCCAGCGGGAATTCCTGGGCATAACGGCTGCCCAGGTAACCGGTGAGGATCATCACGCCCTTGGAGTGGATCGGCTGGCCAAGGTTGACCTCCCGCTCGATGTCGACGATGCCGCTGCCCCCCGGGTACACCGTGGCGGAAATCCGCGCCGGCACCCCGAACGCCGAGTCGCCCACTTCCAGCACGGTCAATCCGTTGCATTTGCCCACGGCCGCGCCAGCGGTATCGATCAGGATGATCCCCGCCAGCATGTCGTCGAGGATTCGCGCCGAGACACGTCCGGTACGGGTGGCCTTGGCCTTGAGGGCGCGTTCGATATGACCGGCGTCGGTCATTTCGTCACCGGCCAGTTGGCGAATGAAATCCGCCTCGCTGACCAGTTGGAACAGGTCGCCGATACGCGCCGACAAGCGCCCCTGGTGTTCGGCCAGGCGCGCACTGTAGGTCGCCAGGCGCGCCACCGCGTCGGCGGTCAACGGCGCCATGCCCTCCTCCGAAGTGCGGGTCTTGAGCAACTGGGCGAACTGCTCCAGGCTCTCGTCGCCCATCGGGATGTCTTCGTCGAAATCCACCAGCACGCGGAACATTTCCTGGAAGTCCGGATCCAGGTCCTGCAAGGCGTAGTAGAGCTGGCGCGCACCGATAATCACGACCTTGACCTGCAGCGGGATGTGCTGCGGCGTCAGGGTCACGGTGGCCACGCGCCCCAGTTCTCCCAGCGGCGATTCCATTTTCAGCTTGCGCGATTGCAGGGCACGCTTGAGCGCATCCCACACGAACGGCTCGCCGAGCATTTTTTCTGCTTCGAGAATCAGGAAACCACCGTTGGCCCGGTGCAAGGCGCCCGGACGCAATTGCCGGTACGTGGTGTAGAGCGCACCCTGGTCGGTGCTGTATTCGATCCGACCAAAGAGATTGTCGTAGGTCGGGTGCGGCTCGAACACCACCGGCGCGCCGCCACTGAACGGGTGCCCGACCACCAGGCTCGGGGCGTACTGTTCCTCCAGCAGTTTGCGGGCGATGGCGTCGGTCTTGCTGTCGTCCACCAGTTGCTCGACCACGGTCTTGAGCAGATAGACCTGCATGGCCTGCAAGTAGCCGCAAACCGCAGCGTTCTCTGCGTATTTTTCCGATAGGGGTGCCAGCAACGGCTGCAGGGCCAGGGTGATGGTTTCTTCGTTGAGGTGGCGCAACTGGTTGCTGGACTCGCGCTTCCATTGCGGCAGGCTGGCGAGCTCTTCGTTCAAGCGCTCTTCCAGGCCCGAGATGTCCTCATGGAAACGCTCGCGCTCGGCTTCCGGCAACTGGGCGAATTCCGCTTCATCCAGGGCCTTGCCTTCGCTCATCGGCGTGAAGGCGATGTTGCTGCTGTCACGGTACAGCGCGACATCCTTCTCCAGCGCCAGGCGCTCGATCACGTCCAGGGCGCGGTCGTAGCGCTGGTTGAAGGCGCGGTCGATGGCGCTTTTCTTCTGCTGGTAGGACGGGTGCTCGAACACCGCCGGGAAAGTCGCCAGCAGGTTGTCGATCAGGCCGTTGATGTCGGCGATGAAAGCACCGGCCGTGCCTGACGGCAGTTCCAGGGCACGGGGTTCGCGGGGCTCATCGAAGTTATTGACGTAGACCCAGTCCGCCGGGGTCTGCAGGCGCTTGCCTTCGGCCTTGAGGTAGCGTTTGACGAACGAAAACCGGCCAGTGCCGGGCTCGCCCATGACGAATACGTTGTAACCGGGGCGCGGCATGGCCACGCCGAACTGCAAGGCTTCGACCGCACGTTCCTGGCCAAGCACACCGCGGAAGGGCTCCAGATCATTGGTGGTAGAGAAGCTGAACTGTTCAGCGGAAAACGGACGGGTCAGCGCTTCGGGCGCTAGACGCAAGCTGGCAGCAACAGGATCAGGCATCGGGCTTCCTTACATCAGGCGGGGCAGATAGCGGCATTCTGGCGCCGCCTGTACCTGACTGGCAAGGAGCGCCTCTGTCCAAAGCATAGTCAACGGGAAAACCTCGGGCGGGACCCAATAGGCAGGCGATCCCCTGTAATGTTTTTGCAAAATGTCACGGAACCCCAGGATCGTGCCTAAACTCCAAATTGCGCGGCTGGAACAATAACCGGCCCACTGGCTGCTATAGGGGCCAGACCCTGTCCATTGGTATGCACATAAAGAGAACATAGCTATGAAACGGATTCTTCTCGGTACTCTCTTCACCGCTGTATCCATCAACGCCATGGCTCAGGCGCCGGGCGGCCCGGATTGCGGCTGGGGCAACATGCTGTTCGAAGGTCAGCGTGGCACCCCGGCACACTTCCTGGCATCCACCACCAACGGCACTTCCGGTAACGCTACCTTCGGCATGACATCCGGCACCAACGGTTGCTCGACCAACGCGGCACTGACCTACGGTGGCAAGTCCTGGCTGGCCATGAATGGCATGATGAACGAGCTGTCCGAAGACATGGCCAAGGGTCAGGGCGAAGCGCTGACCACCTATGCCGTGGTACTCGGTGTAGCGCCGGAAGACCGTGCACATTTCTCTGCCGTCACCCACGAGCACTTCCAGCAGATCTTCAGCAAGGCTGACGTGACCGCCGAAGACGTGCATACCAACACCCTGGCCGTGCTGAAAAGCGATCCTCGCCTGGCCAAGTACGCCACTCAAGCTTAAGCTCGGCATCACTCGCTCCTTTCGGGGAGCGGGTTTTTCTTTTTGGGGCCCCTGCGGTCTTTATTTTTTTCGACTTTCCAAGTAGCCGACTATGCTCAAACGCCTTGCCTGGCTGGCGCTCTGTGTGTGCGCCCCGCTGTCCGCCGCGCCTCATGTCGACCCTCAACGTTTGCAGCAACTGGCCAATGACCGCTTCTGGATTTCCCTGGGCCACTACGAAACCGCCAAGCTCGGCGGTTGGCGCAGCTATATCAGCGACAAGAAATTCTTCCTCGCGCCCGACGGCAATGAACACCCCGAGCGTGAACTGACCGCCACGCTAGAAGCCCTGTACGGTCCGGCCAGCGCCGGCCAGCAGCACGCCCAGTGCGTGTACCCGGCGCGAACGCGCTGGCTCAAGGCGCAGCTCAACCTGACAGACCTGCCGGCGGTCGATTGCAGCGACTTCACCCAGTGGTTCAAGGACGTCTCGCCTCACAGCGCGGTGATGATCTTCCCCGCCGCGTACCTGAACAGCCCGTCCTCGATGTTCGGCCACACCCTGCTGCGCATCGACCAGGCCGATGTGCAAAGCGACAAGACTGCCCTGCTCAGCTACGCGATCAACTTTGGCGCCTACATCGAAGGCTCGGACAACAGCATCCTCTATGCCTGGAAGGGGCTGATGGGCGGCTATCCCGGCCTGTTCGCCCTGGTGCCCTACCAGGAAAAACTCTCCGAGTACCGAAGCCTGGAGAACCGCGACCTGTGGGAATACCGCCTGAACCTGAGCCAGGCGGAAACCGAGCGCATGGTCGAGCACGTCTGGGAACTGAAGCAGATTCAGTTCGACTATTTTTTCTTCGACGAAAACTGCTCCTATCGCCTGCTTGAATTGCTGCAAGTGGCTCGCCCCAGCTTGCGCCTGACCGAACAATTCCCGCTGACCGCGATTCCCACCGACACCGTCAAGGCGGTGAAAGAATCCGGCCTGGTGGAAAGCATCCAGTATCGACCCTCCCGTGAACGGGAACTGCTCAGCCGCGCCGAACCGCTCAGCGACGAAGAACAACAGTGGGTACTGAAAGTCAGCGCCGACCAGCAGCAACTGCAAACCCTCGGCTTCAAGGCGCTGCCGCGCGAACGCCAGGCGCTGATCATCGATGCGGCCTATCGCCTGGAGCGCTATCGCGCCAACGGCCAGGAGCGTGATCCGCAGCGCTCCCAGCGCAGTTTTGAACTGTTGCGGGCGATCAACCAGAACCCCGCGCCGGAACTCGATATCCCGCAACCGGGCCTGCCCGAGGACGGCCACCAATCGCGCACCTGGCAGGCCGGCCTCGGCACGCGGGGTGACCGGGCGTTCGGCGAGTATGGCTTGCGCATGGCCTATCACGACCTCAATGACAATGCCGAGAGTTTCCCCCTGGGCGCGCAGATCGAGATCCTGCAATTGAAACTGCGCCAATACGAAGGCAATGACTGGCAAGTGCAGCAACTGGACCTGGCGACCATTCGCTCGCTGACCCCGCGTAACGAGCTGCTGCAGCCGTGGTCCTGGCAGGTCACCGGTGGCTTGGAGCGGGTGCCGGGCAAACACGACGATGAAACCTTGGTCAGCCACGTCAACGGCGGCGCCGGTGGCACCTGGGCGCTGGGCGAAGAGGTGCTGGGCTTTGCCCTGGGCACGGTGCGGGTCGAGCACAACAACGATTTCGCCCAGTTCATCGCCCCGGCCGCCGGTTTCAACAGCGGTGTGCTGTGGAAAAACCCGCTGGGCAACCTGAGCCTCGAAGCCAAGGGTGATTATTTCGTCAACGGCGAAGTGCGTCGCAGCCTGAGCTTGAATCAGCAGTGGGAATTGTCCCGCAACCTCGGCGTGCGCCTGAGTGCCCAGCGGGAATTCAGCCAATTGGCCTCGCCGGAGAACGAGGTGATGCTCGAGGTGAAGTGGTACCACTACTGACCACGATGGCCTGGGCAACGAACGGATTAATCACCACGCTTTCACGCCTTACTGACGAATCCACTTCTAGACTTGATGGTATGAGCGGGATTTGGCAGGAAAGCACAAATGAAGCGCACAGCAGTGATCCTGAGTATGTTGATGTTGCTCGGTGGCTGTGAAACCACCCACGAAGACCTGATCGCCCGGGGTTATCCACCGGCGTTCGCCGACGGTTACGACGACGGTTGCAGCAGCGGCCGGCAAGCGGCCGGAGTGATCACCGGTCAGTTCAGAAAAGACGTGCCGCGTTACCTCAAGGATCCGCGCTATGCCGAAGGCTGGAGCGATGGTTTCCGCCAGTGCCAGGCCATGCGCGAGAACGAAGAGCGCAATGCCTATCGCGACCGTCACTGGGACGAGCGTGAGCGGGCCTGGCAACAGCAAAAAGACCGCGACGCCGCCCGGGCTTATCGCTCGCAATGAGTCGCGTATAGGCATTCATCGAAACTAAAAGCCTGCGAACATGGCCCAAACTCCAATAGAGGAGAAGAGATCATGAGTCGCGCTTTCGTCAACGAAGACAACGCCGCAGCCCAAGCCGATCAGCCGGTCGAACGCCAGGTCAGTGCGCAGCCCAATTACGTGACTCCTTCGGGGTTTACCCAGTTGCAGGCCCGCGTTGCCCAGCTGCAAGTGCAACATGGTCAGCACTCGGACAAAGGCGATCAAGCGGACAAACAACGCATCGCCGACATTGAACGCGACCTGCGCTATTTCAAGCAGCGCGTGCAAAGCGCCCAGGTCATTGTGCCGACGTCAACAGATCAAGTGCGGATCGGCCATTGGGTGACCTTTGTCGATGAGCATGATCACCAACAGCGAGTGCAACTGGTAGGTGAAGATCAAGCTGATGCGGCCAGTGGATTGATCAACTGGGGCTCGCCGCTGGGGCGAGCGTTACTGGGGGCGAAGACAGGGGATGAGGTGGTCTGGAATCGACCGATAGGGGATCTCACCATTGAAGTCATTGCGATAGCGCTTGATTAAGCGACTCTTGTTAAGTACATCGGCAAATCATTTCAAACTTTTTTTCACCTCTAACAAAGCCCAACAAAAAGCACTAGAAGCTTTAACACCAGAGTGCAGCGACAGCCGACTACATGCTTATTGCAATACGTAACGGCAACATAAAGTCATAACGACACGCTGGCACTTATTCAGGAGCATGCTACTGTTTGCCCCGCAACAAAGCAGAGACACAACAACAAAAATATTAGAGGAAGAACATATGAGCGAACAACTATTGGCGATGTCAGGTGACTTCGATGGCGACTTCCAGTCCTATCAGCAAGTTCACAACCTTGCTATTGAGTCAGCCGTGCTGACCATTGTCGAATGCAACACCGCAGGATGCACCGCGCTTTTATGCTAAATCCCGTCTTTCAAAGTCACTTCATGTAACACGACTTTGCCTCCCCTAATTCATTCATAAAAAACTTCATTCAACATCCTACAGCTCGGACGCAGTGATGCGCCTCCGGTTGACCGCAGGTCTCTGTACGTGATGTTCAATCATTGATGAGGAAAATACCATGAGCGAAAAAATCCTGAACATGTCCGGCGATTTCTATCTTGAATTCGATGCCTATCAAGCGCCCGTCAAGAACACCGGGGAAATACTGGTTACCACGATGGAATGTAACACCTTTGGAACCTGTACCAATATTGGATGCTCGACACTCGGCTGTTAACCCCGGTTAGCTAATCGTCGAAACAGGCAACACCTATGAACATAGAGCAGGCATCGCCTGCTCTATCCATGTCAGGAGCTATGACATGCTTGTTAATGCTTTGAAGTTGAATCAGCGAGGGCGGTACAGATGGGCTTCCGACGGCGACATCGCCCTTTTTGAAAACAACCTGAGCCGTCTGCATGCTGATGACCAAAACTTGCTGAATCACTTTGGGCTGAACAGGGAACAACTGCTCTCGTATATCAAGGAACCCATCAATCAGCAGTGCCTGCCCACCGAGGGTGAAACTGCCCTGGGCACCCTGAAAGAAAAGCTTGCTCGCCTCGATAGCATCCCTGTCGAAACAAAAAAAAGCGCGAGCAGCGAGGATAATTTTTATTGGTTCGGCTACCGTTTTTTTCTTTATTTCATTGACACGTTCAAGGCAGATGAGCGCTATTTGACTGCATCAATGCACATTGATGAACCCGCTTTGTTTGCAAGCCTTGAACGCTATGTCTTGGCCCGGGTTGGACGCACGTCAGAACAAAGCCTGGTCCATTACTTGAACACGCGGATTGCCGATGGCGATGACATCGACTTGAACGGCTTCAATGAGCATCTGCGTACGTTACCGTTGCTGGATTTTTTTGAATCCTACCCAGTGCTGGCGACACTGCTGCTCGATCTGCTGGAGGATACCGTCCATTACCTTCATGCGGTTATTCACAACTTCGCCGACGATGCTGAATCGCTGGAAACGAATTTTTCGATCCCGTCTCGGAAAATCGATGCCATTGAGCTCGGCCTGGGTGATCCTCACGGTCGCGGCGAAACGGTCTGCCAAGTCAAGATCAACACGACTTCATTGATATACAAACCAAGAGCCAGCCGTGAGGCGCTGTTTTTCTATCATCTTCTTGGACAATTGCATGAATGGACAGGCGCGGATTGTTTTTCTATCCATACACCCAGAATTCTCAGCCGCGCGCGGCATAGCTGGGTGGCGAAAGTCGACAACCTGCCTTGTGACAGCGAAGCGGACGTCAGGCTGTTCTATCAAAAAATCGGGGCACAGATAGCCGTCATTCATGCGTTGAATGGGATCGACTTTCACTACGAAAACATCATCGCCTGCGGCAACAGTCCGGTCATGATTGACCTTGAGTGTTTGTTCACCGCTTCCACCAGCGACCTGCTCACTGACCTGCCTGCTGGCTGCGCGCTGTCCAATAGTTTTAAATGGGTCCAACAGTCCGTGTGTTCCAGCGGCTTCGTCCCCTTTTCCCAACAGCTCAATAACGACCAAAGCGGTCTGACCCGGCAAGCGCTATTCATCTCAACCCGCCCTTCCCTGGTTTTCGACGGGGGCTTTTACCATCTGCGTAAAGTCGAATTCGAACACCACCTGGTGCCAAAACACTTGCCGCTTTTGCAGGGTGAGCGCAAAGGGCCTGAAGGTTATAAGGCAGAACTTTTCCAAGGTTTTGAATATGCCTATGGTGAACTCATGGTTCATCGGCACGCGATCATGCAAATGCTTGAACAGTCCGCAGGCGAGCTGTCGACCCGGGTCCTGCTGAAGAATTCTCAACGCTACGCTGATTTTATCGGGCTGATTCGCCATCCACGCTTTATGCAAAACATGCTCGACAGAGAACTTCTGCTCGCGACCTTGTGGAAAGATTTGAAAGAACCTTACCGAGAAAAAGGCATCCCCCGCTATGAAATAGCCGACCTGCAAAGATCCAGCATTCCGTGCTTTACCATGCCGCTCAACGCCAGCTATTTTACGAGCGCACAGGGTGAAACAATAGAAATGGCGGCTGTCGAGCCACCCTTGCAAAGCTGCCTGCAGAAAATAGCCAACTTGTCCCGCAAAGATTGGGCCTTACAACGCACCTTGCTCGAAATCTGTTTGTTCCCGGAACCCAATGGGCATCCACCATCCCGTATTACGCCGCCCCTGGCGAACCCTGAAAAGAAGCCCCTCGACGCGGTCCTGAGCATCTGTTCCCGCCTCGAAGAACTCGCGATAGTGGGCGCAGCAAAGGACGTAAGCTGGCTGTCTTTCCATACGCACCCCACGACCCAGAGAAAATATCCAGCGCCCATGGATCACGGGCTTTACTCCGGTATCGCCGGGATTGGCTTGTTCTATCTGAGCCTGTTCAAGGTGAGCGGCAAACCCCACTTGCTGTCGAGCATGGATCAGATCCTGTGCTCACTGGAACAACGCTTCGATTTTTTCAGAACCGATTCGACGATCAGTGCTTATCACGGCCTGGGGGCTTACCTCTACCTGCTCATCAATCGTCGCCAGGTCACTGGAGACACCAGGCATGATGAGAAAATTGCTGGCCTGCTGACCCGACTGATAGAAGTACCGCCTGGGAACTATGATTTCGACTTCCTGGGAGGCTGTTGCGGTGCAGTGACGCTGCTGGCCAATATCCATGCGTTATCTGCACAAGAGGATGTGCTGCCAGCCATTCGACGCATGGTCGATTACATCAAGGACCAAGTCCTGATCGAGGAAGGCCAGCTTCTGCGACGCGATGATCGCTCCGTTATTTTGACGGGCCTGTCCCATGGACTCTCGGGCGTCATCTATGCATTGTGCAAAGCCTATGACGTGACCGGCGATAGGGCTCTGGTGCCCTTGGCCATTCAAGTGCTCGAGGGTGAAAACCGCTTGAGTCGGGATGGTTTCTGGCTGGACCTGAGAAACCTGGGCCCCGTGGATCATGCGTCCAAGTGGTGCCACGGAGACGCGGGCATCCTCACCGCCAGACGACAACTCATGAAATCGATGGGCGATGTTTTGGACGAGGCGACCAGGCAGACGGTGCTCGATGACATACAGCGCTGCGAGAACAATCTCTGGCAGCACGGGTTGGGCGAAGGCTACAACCTTTGCCATGGCGACTTCGGCAATCTGATCTGCCTGTATGAGCTGTATCGGCACTCCGATAATCCCGAGGGTATCGGCAGGGTCAAACAGGCGTTTGGCGAAGTCGCCCAGCAATTTTTCGAAGGGCCATTTCTCGACAGCGATCGGGTTCCCGACGTCAGCCTGCTAACGGGAATTACGGGCGCAGGCTATGCACTGCTGTATGAGATCGACCCGACGATCCCCAACATACTCTCGCTCGATTTCGCGGTGCCGGCTTAAGCCCATCGGATAAAGCAGGCAAAGACGCAATCACGCACTTGATGCGAACCCGAAACCAATGTGGGAGCGGGCTTGCTCGCGAAGGCGGTGGATCAGTCAATAACCATGCTGACTGATCCACCGCCTTCGCG
>NZ_CAKKMI010000130.1:0-10605 GCF_918698105.1 Pseudomonas brassicacearum
CGATGGCGGTGTATCAGCTAAATCAGATTCAGCTGGTCCACCGCCATCGCGAGCAAGCTCGCTCCCACAGTTTTTTGGCTATTCAGGGTGATTCAGGTGGAGCTTAGAATTTTTACTCTAAAAATGACCATAAAATATTCATGAGTCATGTTTGTGACTGTGGGGGCTGCTTTTGGCTCTAGTCGGCCCCTGGCAAAGCTGCTACTCTCGGCGCGCTTTTGTGACTTCTCGGCCTTGATTCAAGCCAGATTCACCAATAAACACACACCAATAATAATCGCATCAAATGCGGTGAGAATTCGCGTTGCTGAGGAGTGGGCTTCCATGATTGAAGACTTTTGGAAGGATAAGTACCCAGCTGGGATTGCTGCCGACATCAATCCAGACGAGTATCCGAATATTCAGGCGGTGTTGAAGCAGTCCTGCCAACGCTTTGCCAACAAGCCGGCATTCAGCAACCTCGGCAAGACGATCACCTACGGTGAACTCTACGAGTTGTCCGGTGCCTTTGCCGCGTACCTGCAACAGCATACCGATTTACAGCCGGGCGATCGAATCGCCGTGCAGCTGCCCAACGTTCTCCAGTACCCGGTGGCCGTGTTCGGTGCGATCCGCGCCGGGCTGATCGTGGTCAACACCAACCCGCTGTATACCGCGCGGGAAATGGAGCACCAGTTCAATGACTCCGGGGCCAAGGCGCTGGTGTGCCTGGCGAACATGGCGCACCTGGCCGAGACCGTGGTACCCAAGACGAGCGTCAAGCACGTCATCGTCACCGAAGTCGCCGACCTGCTGCCGCCGCTCAAGCGCTTGTTGATCAACAGCGTGATCAAGTACGTCAAGAAGATGGTCCCGGCCTACCACTTGCCCAAGGCCGTCAAGTTCAACGACGTGCTGAGCAAAGGCCATGGCCAACCCGTCAGCGAAGCCAACCCCACCAGCGACGATGTGGCCGTGCTGCAATACACCGGCGGTACCACCGGCGTGGCCAAGGGCGCGATGCTCACTCATCGCAACCTGGTGGCGAACATGCTGCAGTGCAAGGCGCTGATGGGTTCCAACCTCAATGAAGGTTGCGAGATTCTGATCACGCCGCTGCCGCTGTACCACATCTATGCCTTCACCTTTCATTGCATGGCGATGATGCTGATCGGCAACCACAACATCCTGATCAGCAACCCGCGTGACCTGCCGGCGATGGTCAAGGAGCTGTCGAAGTGGAAGTTCAGCGGTTTCGTCGGCCTCAATACGCTGTTCGTGGCCCTGTGCAACAACGAAGCCTTCCGCAAGCTGGATTTCTCGGCTCTGAAAGTCACCCTGTCTGGCGGCATGGCCCTGCAACTGGCAGCAGCCGAGCGCTGGAAAGCGGTGACCGGCTGCCCGATCTGCGAAGGCTACGGCATGACCGAAACCAGCCCGGTGGCCACCGTCAACCCGATCCAGAACATCCAGGTCGGTACCATCGGCATTCCGGTGCCGTCGACGCTGTGCAAGGTGATCAATGACGCGGGCGTCGAACAGCCATTGGGCGAAATCGGCGAGTTGTGTGTGAAAGGCCCGCAGGTCATGAAGGGCTATTGGCAGCGCCAGGACGCCACCGACGAGATCCTCGACAGCGAAGGCTGGCTCAAGACCGGTGACATTGCGCTGATCCAGCCGGACGGCTACATGCGCATCGTCGATCGCAAGAAAGACATGATCCTGATTTCCGGTTTCAACGTGTACCCCAACGAATTGGAAGACGTGCTGGCAACCCTGCCGGGCGTGCTGCAGTGCGCGGCCATCGGCATACCGGACGAGAAGTCTGGCGAGGCGATCAAGATCTTCATCGTCGCCCGGCCAGGTGTCACGTTGACCAAGGAGCAGGT
Source organism: Pseudomonas brassicacearum (assembly GCF_918698105.1). GTDB lineage: Bacteria > Pseudomonadota > Gammaproteobacteria > Pseudomonadales > Pseudomonadaceae > Aquipseudomonas > Aquipseudomonas brassicacearum_F. The sequence goes on from NZ_CAKKMI010000130.1 coordinate 1,869, forward strand.
GATGGAACATATGCGTGCCAATGTCACCGGCTATAAGGTGCCCAAGGCCGTGGAGTTCCGTGATGCCTTGCCGACCACTAACGTGGGCAAGATCCTTCGGCGCGAGTTGCGGGATGAAGAGCTCAGGAAACTGGGGCTGAAGAAGTAAGCCCGTTGCCAATGACAAACCCGCTGATGCGGTGATGCTGTTTACTTAGAAAAACGGTGCTTCTTTCAGAAATGGGAAGCGCCGTTTTTTTTGTGGCTGGTTGCTTTGGTGTGTATATCCTTTTTTTGCGTAACGGCGGCTTAGGGTTCCGCTCTTACAGCGGGTCACTTTTGAGAAGCGCAAAAGTAACCAAAACGCTTTTGCCCCACCACTCGGTGCCTCGCCTAGGCTCGGCATGCCTGAACGAAGGCATTGCTCCGTGGGCCCGCCGCGAAGGGCCATCCATGGCCCAGCGCGGCTACCTCGGCATCCATGCCGAGGTGCCCACTGCGCAACACCTTCGTTCAGCCATCGTGGTTAACGGGGCGCCCGAGATCAACGTCCACCGCGAGGCGGCCTTATAGCCGACCTGGTTCTGGGTGATCGCGTTCCTCCTGTGGGAGCGGGCTTGCTCGCGAAGGCGATGTGTCAGTTTGCGGTGATGTTGGATGTGCCGGCCCCATCGCGAGCAAGCTCGGCTCCCACAAGGGATCTTGGGTGTTTCATGAGTCTTGTGTTCGCTGCAGGCCTATTGTGGGAGCGAGCCTGCTCGCGATGGGGATGTCACAGTCGATGAAGATGTTGAATGGGCCAGCCTCTTCGCGAGCAAGCCCGCTCCCACAGGTTTTGCGGTGTATATGGGTTTTGTGTCTGCTGAAGATCCAATGTGGGAGCGAGCTTGCTCGCGATAGCGGTGGTGCAGCCACATAGATGCCGGCATGAGCCCCGCTCTTGCTCTTGCTCTTGCTCTTGCTCTTGCTCTTGCTTTGGATCTTGATCTTGATCTGGACGCCCCGTTAAACCACGCTGGCCGAACGCAGGCATTGCGCAGTGGGCATCCCGGCATGGATGCCGGGATAGCCGCGCTGGGCCATGGATGGCCCTTCGCGGCGGGCCCACGGAGCAATGCCGGAGTGAGGGCACACCGAGCCTAAGCGAGGTGCCGAGTGGTGGGGCAAAGCGTTTTTGGTTACTTTTGGCGCTCTTCCAAAAGTGACCCGCTGTAAAAGCGGAACCATAAGCCGCCGTTACGCAAAAAACGGATATACACACCAAAGCTAGGAAACCGCATTACAACCTGAACTGCGCAAAATCCAGATTGGTGCCCCCCGGTCGCATGTCCTGAAGATAGGAATCCTTGTCAGCGCTCAGTTCCAGGCTCAGGGCTGCCTTGCGCTTGCCCTGGTTGCGCACTTCCAGGCCTTCCAGCTTCTCGCGCAGGAACACCGTGGGTACCTTCAGATGCAACAGCTCATCGGTGGCCGGCGTGTGCAGCAACAGGTGAATCCATTCGTATTGACCGATGGCCAGGCGCGCCACCGGGATATCGAACCAGAAGATGTTGCGGTTACGGTTCAATTCGCTGAAGTGGCAGTTGTTGACGCCCAATACGGCGCCGCCCAGTTCCTGGTTTCTGCGGGCGATGGCCTGCTTTTTATCGAGTTTCATAACGTTCCTACGAGATTGAAGCTTCAGGCCGCAGCCTGAATACGTGGGGCATTCTCGGGGGTGGATCGGCAAACATAAAGCGCAACCTGCATCTGACGATGAAATGCGCTGCTGAAAAAATGAAACTCCCCGCAAACGGCCTCGGTCAACCCTTATGTAATGACTTTTCGTACAGTTGTTAACAGGAGAGACATCATGGGTAGCACGAGCGATAAAGTGAAGGGCGTTGCCAACGAAGCCGTCGGCAACATCAAACAAGGCGTCGGCAAGGCCACCGACAATGACCGCATGCGCGCCGAGGGCGTGGTCCAGGAGAAAAAAGGTGAGGCCCAGCAAACCGTGGGCAAGGCCAAGGATGCAGTCAAGAAAGGCGTTGACGAGGCATAACCGGCCTGTTGAAAAAGCGATTGGAACGGCCATCCGCGCGTGGCCGTTTTCGTGTCGGCTCGAACTTGCACCGGGGAAATTGTTCCAAAGTCGCCAAACAGGTTACTTTTGTCTTGGATAGCAACCCGTGAGTCGCCAAGCGACCTTCCTTTTTTGCGGCGAAAGGAGACGCACATGATGTTCCCGGCCTTGAAAGGCTTGCCCTTGCATCGTGTGATGATGCGCACCGTGACTGAGTTTCTCGACGACGAGATGTCGACCTACGCCTCGGCATTGGCCTACCAAATGCTGTTTTCGCTGTTTCCTTTCATTCTCTTTCTAATCGCATTGATCGGCTTCCTGCACCTGCCGGACTTCTTCTCCTGGTTGCGCCTGCAATCGGAGCTGGTGCTGCCGCCCCAGGCCCTGGAGCAGGTCAACCCGGTGATCGACCAGCTCCAGCAATCCAAGGGCGGGCTGTTGTCGGTGGGTATTGTCATTGCGTTGTGGACCGCCTCGGCGGGCGTGCGGCTGATGATGAGCGCGATGAACGCCGCCTACGATGTGGTGGAAGGGCGTCCGGCCTGGAAGCGTTTTCCGTTGTCGATTTTCTACACCATCGGCATCGCCGGCATGCTGTTGGCCGCCGCTGCACTGATGGTGCTCGGACCGCAGGTGATGGGCTGGATCGCGGCCCAGGTCGGATTGGAGACGTTCATCGTCACGCTGTGGACGATCGTGCGCTGGCCGGTGATCGTGTTTCTGTTGATGGTGGCCGTGGCGCTGATCTATTACGTGATGCCCGACGTCAAGCAGGAGTTTCGCTTCATCACCCCGGGCTCTGTCCTGGCGGTGGTGGTGTGGATCGTCGCCTCCCTGGGGTTTGCCTTCTACGTCAAGACGTTCGCCGACTACAACGCCATGTACGGCAGCATCGGCGCGATCATCGTGTTGTTGCTGTATTTCTATATTTCCTCGGCGGTGCTGTTGCTCGGTGCGGAGATGAATGCGGTGATCGAGCACATGTCCGCCGAGGGCAAGGACCGTGGCGAAAAGAGCCCCGGCGAGCATGAAAAACAGCATGTGTCGGGCCTGGGCCGCGACCATTCCATCCCTCATCCCCACCCTGACGAAGCCCGGCCATGATCCGTGACATCCTGAAAATGGGCGACGAACGCCTGCTGCGTATCGCCCCGCCGGTGCCTGCCGACATGTTCGACAGCCCGGCGTTGTGGCAATTGATCGACGACATGTTCCAGACCATGGAAAGCGTCGGCGGCGTCGGCCTGGCGGCACCACAGGTCGGCGTGGACCTGCAACTGGTGATCTTCGGCTTCGAGCACAGCGAACGTTACCCCGACGCCGAGGCAGTGCCCCAGACCATTCTGATCAACCCGCTGATCACCCCACTGGGCCCGCAGATGGAGGAGGGCTTCGAAGGTTGCCTGTCAGTGCCGGGCCTGCGCGGGGCGGTCGAGCGCTACCAGGACATCCGCTACGAAGGCTTCGATCCCAAGGGCGAGCCGATCGTGCGTTACGCGTCGGGTTTTCATGCGCGGGTGGTGCAGCATGAGTGCGATCACCTGATCGGGCGCTTGTACCCGTCGCGCATCAGTGATTTCAGCAAGTTCGGGTTTACCGAGGTGATGTTCCCGGACCTGGATCCCACGGTCGACGACTAACTCATGATCGACATACATCCCCTGTGGGAGCGAGCCTGCTCGCGATAGCGGTGTATCAGCCAACTCATCTGCTGGATGTAAAACCGCAATCGCGAGCAGGCTCGCTCCCACAGTGGATTGTATTGAGTTTCAGAAGCGTATTTTTGGCGCAAGCCCCATCGCAATCATCGGCTTGCTGCGCGCATACCGGCTCAGGCGTTCGGCCATCGCATAGGGCAGTTCGGGGTCGAAGCTGAAACCACGCCGCTCATAAAAACCGCGCAAGTCCGGGTGGCAGAACAGCCACACCGGCTCATTCACGCCGTTCACCGCTTCGGCGATCAATCGTGCGGCGATGCCTTGTACGCGGTACGCCGGGTCGACGAACAACCCTGTCAACCAATGCCCGCCCGACACCGGCCGCAGGCACAGGGCGGCGACGATCTCATCGCGCCGCGCCACCCAAAGCTGCGCGTCACGCACCGCTTTCATCGAGGATTGGTGGGCGCGATAGAACTTGTTCATCAGCGGCCAAAGCGATGCTTCGAGCGCTGCGTAATGGATTTCGGACATGGCAAGGTCGTGGGCGATAAGGGGAGGGCGATTATAAAAGAACGCAGGTGCGGCGATAGGTGTATACCTGACTTCACATCCCGTATGAGTGGAGTACGTATCATGGCCAAAGGCATGGATTCAAAAAAAGCGGCAAAGAAAAAACCGGCAAAGACTGCCGATGAAAAGCGCGCCGACAAAAAAACCAAGAAGGTGAACCTGTTCGGTCATTGAGCCGATACCGCCTCGGTTGGCTTCAGGTTTGAGCTGGGGGCGCTAACCCCCAGCTCAACCGCTGCGCCCTGTGCCGAGGCTTAAAGCGCGGCGAGAAACATGTCCGTGGCAGAGGCTTTGTCGTCGGTGCGACTCTCCTGGGCCTTCTCCACTTGTGCGATCGCCGACTTGTCCTGCATGCGCTGGGCAATCTCCTGGTTGACCGCCATCTGCTTCTCGGGCGGCATCGCCTCGAACTCTTCCTCAGAAATGCCCATCTCTTCGAGAATGCTGTCGCGCAGGCGCTCTTCGGGCGTCTTGCTCATGTAGTCCTTGAATGCTGCCGTCGCGGAACCACCCAGTGTCGTGGTTTCTTCGGCCGCTGCTGAAGCCACGGTCTGCAACTGCACGCGGGTCTTGGCGAACGCCTCGTCGACATTGTCGCTGATGGCGGTGGCAGCGTTGACCTGTTGCGTGGCTCGTTTGCTGAAGGACTCCTGGACCTGGGCAGCGCCCTGGCTGGCGTTATCGCGCAAGGCCTGCAACGCGGCGCTTTGCAGGCCGCTGGCGGCTTCGGCGGTGGGATCTTCGCCCGGGCGTTTGAGCGGCAAGACCATCGCTTGCTGTTTTGCACTGACCAACATGATGAATACCTGTGGGTAATGGCTGAGCGATGGGCAGGAGCAATTCCCATGCCGTCGTCGCGAGGCCCCTATTCCAAGGGTTCTGGGCAGGCGCGTGGCGAGCGGGGCGGCCAGTCCTTGCCGTTCGTCGGCATGGATCGACCGCATCGTGCCGGGCTCAGGTGCTTTCGCGAACCTTGAGCTCAAAGCCCATGTCCACTACCGGCTGCGCGATGCGGTTGCCGGCCATCAATGTCAGCATTTGCTCGGCGGCGCGACGGCCGATAGCTTCCCGTGGGGTGCTGATGCTGCTCAGGCGCGGCACCATGTGAGCCGAGGCGGGCAGGTCGTTGAAGCCCAGGATCGAAACCTGCTCGGGGATCTTGATGCCGCAGCGCAGCGCCTCCAACAAGGCGCCATGGGCCAGGTCGTCGTTGCCGAAGAAGATCGCATCGACATCCGGATGACTGGCCAGCAGTTGCAGGAACAGCTCGCCGCCCAGGCCCACCGATGATGGGCGTGGCGTCAGCACTTCCAGGTCCGGATCGTACAACCCGGCATTTTGCAGGGCGCCACGAAAGCCTTCCCCGCGTAGCAAGGTGCGCTGATCCAGTTGCGCGCCGATGTAGGCCAGGCGCTTGCGCCCTTTGGAAATCAAGTGCTCGGCCGCTGTTTCGCCGGCCTTGAGCTGGGAAAAACCGACGCAATTGAGCCCGGCGCCGGGGTCCAGTTCCATCATGTACACGCAGGGAATGTTGCTGGCCTCGATCATGCGCCGGGCGCTTTCGGTGCGGTCGAAACCGGTCAGCAGCAAACCACGCGGCTGATAGGCCATGTAGTTGCGCAGCAGGTCTTCTTCTTCTTCCCGGGAATAGTGGTAGTTGCCGATCACCACTTCGAAGCCCTTTGGCCGCAGCACCCGATGAATGGCTTCCAGGGTGTCGATGAACAACAGGTTGGACAACGACGGCACCAGCACCACCACCGAATGGCTCTGGGCTGAAGCCAGGGCGCGGGCAGCGGGGTTGACGACGTAGTTGAGCTGCGCGGCGGCCTGGCGGACTTTTTCCACCAGGTCGGCGGCCACGGTGCTGACGCCGCGCAGGGCACGGGAGGCGGTGATGGGACTGACACCGGCCAGGCGTGCGACTTCGTTGAGCGTAGGGCGACCGGTGGTGCGAGTATTCTTATCGTTTTTAGGGGCGGTCATCAGGGCGGCTTGCCAAACAAAAATCAAGGCACTAAGGTAGCGCTGTCTCGACGCGGCTGCAAATGCGTCAGTGGGGTTTGCCTGATCCCCCGTGTGCTGGTGTCGTGAACGAACATGCTGCAACCACAAAAATGACAAGAAGGCGTCGGCAACTTCTGCTTTTGCTGCGGTGTCATAACTGGCAAAGGTAGCGCTGTCTGCGCGCTGAGGTGTTACATGAATAATCCCATCACCGCCCTGGTCATCATGGGCGTTGCCGGTTGCGGCAAAACTTGCGTCAGCCAGGCGCTATGCGAGCTGAGCGGCGCCACTGCCATCGAAGGCGACACTTTCCACCCCGCGGCCAACATCCAGAAGATGAGCGCCGGTATTCCCTTGAACGACGACGACCGTGCCGGCTGGCTCGACAGCCTGTGCGATGAGTTGCGCCGTGTCGACGCCACGGGCGAGCGTCCGGTGCTGACTTGCTCGGCCCTCAAGCACAGTTATCGCGAGCGTCTGCGCAGTGCCTTGCCAGGCCTGGGCTTCGTATTCCTTGAATTGACCCCCGAGGTGGCCGCCGACCGCGTTTCCCATCGTCCCGGCCATTTCATGCCGTCGACCCTGATCGACAGCCAGTTTGCCACTCTTCAATCCCCTGTCGGCGAGCCCCTGACCCTGGCTCTGGATGCGTCCAGCCACAGCGTCGAAGAGCTGGCGCATCAGGCTTACGTCTGGTGGCTGGACCATGGTTTGAAGCTTGCCGGCTGAGTTTCAAAAATTTGCGTCAGAAAGATAGCGCTACCCCGACGGCTAACCCATAACTGCTTCAATAACAACAACAAATCAGGAGACACCTCCCATGTTCGGCATGTCCCACGAGACGTTCCTGCTGCTTGATGCAGTGGTCACGGTGATCGGACTCATCATCCTCATCACCAAGTTCAAATTCCACCCGTTCATTGCCCTGACCATCGCCGCCGCGTTCCTCGGCCTGACGTCGGGCATGCCGGCCGGCACCATCATCAAGGCGTTTCAGGACGGCTTCGGTGGCGTGCTGGGCTTTGTCGGCATCATCCTGGCGCTGGGCACGATGCTCGGCAAAATGATGGCCGAGTCGGGCGGGGCCGATCAGATCGCCCAGACCCTGATCCGCGCCTTCGGCAAGGACAAGGTGCAGTGGGCCATGATGTTCGCCGCGTTCCTGGTGGGCATCCCGCTGTTCTTCGAAATCGGCTTCGTGTTGCTGATCCCGCTGGTGTTCATCGTTGCACGTCGCACTGGCGTGTCGATCATCAAGATCGGTATCCCGCTGCTGGCCGGTCTTTCCGCGGTCCACGGCCTGGTGCCGCCGCACCCGGGGCCGCTGCTGGCGATTGGCGTGTTTGGCGCCGACATCGGCAAGACCATTCTGTATGGCCTGATCGTCGCGCTGCCGACGGCCATCATTGCCGGGCCGATCTTCGGTACGTTCATTGCCAAGCACATCCCCGGCCATCCGAACCAGGAGCTGGTGGACCAACTGGCCCGTGAGACGAATTCCGCCGAACTGCCAAGCTTCAGCATCACCCTGATCACCGTGCTGTCGCCGGTGTTCCTGATGCTGCTCAAGACCTTTGCTGACGTAGCGCTGCCCGATGGCAACCTCTTCCGCGTCTGGATGGACATGATCGGCCATCCGATCTCGGCCTTGCTGCTGGCGTTGCTGCTGTCGCTGTACACCTTCGGCTACAAGCAGGGCATCGGTTCCAGCCAGATGCTCAAATGGCTGGATGCAAGCCTGGCCCCGACTGCCGCGATCATCCTGATCATCGGTGCCGGTGGCGGCTTCAAGCAGATGCTGGTCACCAGCGGCGTGGGCGATGTGATCGGTCACATGGCGGTGAGTGCGCAAATCTCGCCGATCCTGTTGGCCTGGCTGGTGGCTGCGGTAATCCGCATTGCCACAGGCTCGGCGACGGTGGCGACCATTACCGGTGCCGGGATCGTGGTGCCGGTGGTGGGGATGATGCCGGGTGTGAACCGTGAGCTGCTGGTGCTGGCGACCGGCGCTGGTTCGTTGATCCTGTCCCACGTCAACGACGCGGGCTTCTGGCTGGTCAAGCAGTACTTCAACATGACCGTGGCCGAAACCTTCAAGACCTGGACCGCGATGGAAACCATCCTGTCCGTGGTGGGGTTGATCTTTATCCTGCTGTTGTCGCTGGTGGTCTGAACCTGTGGGAGCGAGCTTGCTCGCGATGGCGGACTGACAGTCGACTCTTTCGCTGACTGTTATGCCGCTATTGCGAGCAAGCTCGCTCCCACATTGGTTTCTGGTGATCAGCAGATCCAGGGTGGGAGCAAACTCCCACCGTTGGCTCTGAGTCAGGCGCCAGGTTTGTTTATCAACCCATCCGCCCGGAACATCCCGCGTATCCCGCGCACCGCCTGGCGAATCCGGTCCTGGTTTTCGATCAGCGCGAAGCGCACGTGATCATCCCCATATTCCCCGAAC
>NZ_CAKKMI010000131.1:0-10022 GCF_918698105.1 Pseudomonas brassicacearum
GGCGGCGGCACATTCGGCATTGAGACACGCTGGCGCGCCGCGATCGCGAGCAAGCTCGCTCCTACAGAACTTCGGCGTTACAACACGGCATTAGTGGCTTTTTATAAGTATTTGTCGCCTCAACATAATTCCCCTCCTGAGTGCCCCTCTAGACTCCCGCCCACTTCGGTTTTTGCTGACCGAACGCTGCCTACGAATCTGCCTATAACGATCAATAAAATACCCTGCGCACTCAGGAGCAAAAATGAAGAAGCTAGTCATGTTCGGTGCCCTGGCACTGTCCGTATTGTCCGTGTCGGCCGTGGCCGAAGACGCCAAGCCGATCCGCCTCGGGATCGAAGCCGGTTACCCGCCGTTTTCGATGAAAACCCCCGACGGCAAGCTGGCCGGCTTCGATGTCGATATCGGCGACGCCCTCTGCGAGCAGATGAAGGTCAAGTGCACCTGGGTCGAGCAGGAGTTCGATGGCCTGATCCCTGCGCTGAAAGTGAAAAAGATCGATGCGATCCTGTCGTCCATGACCATCACCGACGATCGCAAGAAAAACGTCGATTTCACCATCAAGTACTACCACACCCCGGCGCGTTTCGTGATGAAGCAAGGCTCCGAGGTCAAGGACCCGTTGACCGAGCTCAAGGGCAAGAAAGTCGGTGTGCTGCGCGCCAGTACCCACGACCGTTTCGCCACCGAAGTGCTGGTGCCTGCCGGTATCGACCTGGTGCGCTACAGCTCCCAGCAGGAAGCCAACCTGGACATGGTCGCCGGCCGCCTTGACGCCATGCTGGCCGACTCGGTCAACCTCGACGAAGGTTTCCTGAAAACCGACGCTGGCAAAGGCTTCGCCTTCGTCGGTCCGACCTATGAAGACGCGAAATACTTCGGTGGCGGCGCTGGCATTGCGGTGCGCAAGGGCGATAAGGCCCTGGCCGATCAATTCAACGCGGCCATCACCGAGATCCGCGCCAACGGCACGTACAAGAAGGTGCAGGACAAATACTTCGCCTTTGATGTCTATGGGCATTAATCGGTAGGAGCTGCTGTAGGAGCTGCCGAGCGAAGCGAGGCTGCGATCTTTCCACTGCCAGTTGAGTCCAGAGCGAAAGATCAAAAGATCGCAGCCTCGCTTCGCTCGACAGCTCCTACACAGCCCACCTGGTCATTCGGAGATTTCATGCAACGCATCGACCATACCCTGCCATGGAGCCACCTGGGCACCGAGCGCCGGCTCAGTGTGTTTCGTTACGGCCATGGCCCGCGCAAGGTTTATATCCAGGCCAGCCTGCACGCCGACGAATTGCCGGGCATGCGTACTGCCTGGGAACTGAAGCAGCGGCTCAACGACCTCGAGGCGCAAGGCCTGCTCAAAGGGGTGATCGAGCTGGTGCCGGTGGCCAATCCCATCGGCCTGGATCAACATCTGCAAAGCGCCCACATGGGGCGTTTCGAACTGGGCAGTGGCAAGAACTTCAACCGCGCTTTCGTGGAGCTCAGTGCGCCGGTGGCGCAACGCATCGGTGATCGCCTGGGTGACGACCCGGCCGCCAATATCACCTTGATCCGCCAGACCATGGCCCAGGTTCTCGACGATCTGCCGCCACCTCCTTCGCAACTCGAAGCGCTGCATCGCCTGCTGCTGCGCCATGCCTGCGACGCCGACATCACCCTGGACCTGCATTGCGATTTCGAGGCAGCGATCCACTTGTATGCCTTGCCGCAACAGTGGCCGCAATGGCGCTCCCTGGCCGCACGCTTGAAGGCCGGGGTGGCGTTGCTCAGTGAAGATTCCGGTGGCAGTTCGTTCGACGAGTCCTGCTCCTCACCCTGGTTGCGCCTGGCCAAAACCTTTCCGGCGGCGGCGATCCCAGCGGCGAACCTGGCGACGACGCTGGAGCTGGGCAGCATGGGCGACACCCGCGTGGAACAGGCCCAGGCCAATTGTGAAGCCATCCTCGGGTTTTTGGCCGAGCAGGGTTTTATCGCCGGGGACTGGCCATCCGCCCCCGCCGAATGTTGCGAAGGCTTTCCGTTCGAAGGTACTCAATACCTGTTCGCGCCCCACCATGGCGTGGTGAGCTTTCTGCGTGAGGCCGGTGAATGGGTGGAGCACGGCGATCCGCTGTTCGAAGTGGTCGATCCGTTGAATGATCGGGTCACCATCGTGCGGGCTGGCACCAGTGGCGTGCTGTTTGCCCTGGACCGCGGGCGCTACACCCAGCCGGGCATCTGGCAGGCAAAGGTCGCCGGGCGTGAGCCGATTCGTACGGGGAAATTGAGCAACGACTGATAAGTGCTGTCTACCTCACCGCACGCTTCTTGTCGTGCGGCGATCGAATGATGGAGGAAGATTGATGTTTAAAGCGCTCACCCTGTTTCTGTTGCTGGTCTCGTCCGGGTTGCAGGCCCAACCCTCGTTGCACACGGACCTGCCGCTCAACTACCTGGCCCAAGTCGATGGGCAGGCCAGTAACCGCCCGCTGGTGATCTTCCTGCACGGCTCCGGCAGCAACGAACAGGACCTGTTCGAACTCAAGAGCGAGTTGCCCCGGGATTACAACTACCTCTCGGTGCGAGCGCCGAAGAGCATGGAACAGGACCGTTACCAGTGGTTCGCGAAAAAGGGCGACGGTGCTTACGACGGTGACACCTCGGACTTGAAGGCCAGCGGTCAGATGCTGCTGGACTTCATCGACAAGGCTCGGGCCAAGTACTCGACCGATGCGAGCAAGGTCTACCTGGTAGGGTTCAGCCAGGGCGCGATGATGAGCTACGAAGTGGCTTTGCGACACCCCGAAGCCGTCGGTGGTATTGCCGCGATGGGCGGGCGCGTGCTGTCGGTGTTGCGGGCGGAACTGACCCCCGATGAGTCGCGCCGTACACTGGCGGTCTTCATCGGCCATGGCACGGCAGACCCAATCATTCCCTACCACGATGGTACCGAGGCCAACAGCTTCCTGAAGACCCTGGCGCTGGAACCGGAATTCCATGCCTACCCGGGCGTCGGCCACAGCATCAGCGCCCTGGAAGTGCAGGACCTGCGGGCCTGGCTGGAGCGGCTCAATCCCTGACCACCCTAAGCCCCTGTGGGGAAACCCTGTGGGAGCCGAGCTTGCTCGCGATAGCGGTGGGTCAGCTTGCATCAATGCCAGGATGTGCCAACGCCATCGCGAGCAAGCTCGGCTCCCACATTCCCACATATTCCGGGGCGCTTATTTACCGCTGGCGATCTGCTTCACCAACGCTTCATGACCGGCCTGGTCGCTGGCCCGGGAGATGACCTGCACCACGGCCATGCGCGTGCCAGAGGCGCCCAGCAGCGTGGTGTCGAGGGTCGGCCCGCCGCCTTGGGTTGCGCGGGTGTCGAGCTGACGCAGGCCCAGGCCGGTGCCTTTTTGGGTCAGGCTTTTTTCGCTGAGGATCTTGGCGTCCGGCAAGGCTTTGATGCGTTGGGCGGCGAAGTCGGCCATGGTGGTGTCAAGGAACGCGCCATCGTTGTCCTTCACATTCGTGCCGTTGACGATGGTGTTCTCAGCGGCAATCACTACGGTTCTGCTGGTGGCATTGCTGTACATCGTCCCTGTCGCCCCAGCGGTGCCCTGGGCCACTTCACCGGCCGGTAGCGGCGTTGCCGTGAAGCCCTTGGGCAAGGTGAAGGTGAACTTGCCGCCGAGCATCGACACCTTCTGCGCCGGTGCCTCGCCGGCAGGTTTGGCCGGGGCCGCTTGGGCGGATACCACGACCAGGCTGGCGATGGCCCCCAGCAACAGGGCGGCGGCTTGTTTACTCAGCAATGACATTGAAACGCTCCACAGAGGGTTGTGCCTGGAGGCCGATCATCCCATGGACGTCGCACCTGACTCCAGCGAAGCACTCAGTCGGGTTCCACGTCCAATTGCAGGCTGTCGTCGGCCAGGCGCTCGGTTCGCCGGACAATACCGCTGATGCGCCGGCCTTCGGCGCTGAACACCACGATCTGGGCTTTATCCAGATCCGTCGGCAGCGGTGGTCGCACGTGCAACGCGAACCAGGGCGGTTCGCCGTCGTCGAGGCGTTTGACGTCGAGCTGGCAGTCGACACTTTTGGTGTCGCGACCAAACAGCGTGTCGAGGCCGTAATCAAGATGAGTGCTGTCGGCAGCGGGGTCGAGGGACATCGGCGGTCTCCTGGATGGGTACGCAAGGGTGATGTTCAAGTGATCCCTTCCGAAATTGAAAATTCCATTGGATGAGCTGTCGAGTTGAGCGCCAACCTGTGGGAGCAAGGCTTGCCCGTGATGCCGGCGCCTCGGTTCACAGAGGACCGCGTCGACTTCATCGCGGGCAAGCCTTGCTCCCACAAATCGCTCCCATCGTCACAAGAGCCGGGGCGGCTGGCGTTCAAACGCCAGGCACGCCGTCTTCCCACACCGCCCAGTTCTTCACAATGTCCTGCACCAGCGGGTTGCCGGTGCGGAACAGGTTTTCCAGCGCCGGGACGAACGCGCCCTGGTCGGCGTATTTGAGCAGGTTGTCGACTTCGTTGCCGCCGGGCTCGGGGCGGTCGAAGTCGGACCCGGCCCGCAGCACGGCCAGCCGGTTGATGTCCACCCGCCCTTCGCGGCTGGCCCGCAGCAGGGCCTCGTAGGTGGAGTTGTCTTCCTGTTGGGTGGTGCAGTAGACGCCTTTGTTATCGGTGAGCAGGCGGGTCCAGACTTCGGCGCGCTCGCTCAGGCGCGTGCCGGAGAACCAGGTGTTGCCGGCCAGGGTGTCGCAGCGGGTCACCACCGGCGGTTGGTTGGCCGGGGCGTATGGGTACTTCAAGCGCCAGGCCGCCGATGCCTTGCTTTCCGCCAAGCTCACCTTCTGGCTGAGGGCAAAGGCCTTGGCTTGCAGGGCCGGGTTGAGTTCGAAGACTTCCGTCTTGTAGTCCAGCGGCGGCTTTTCATTCGGCCCCTGGGTGTTGATGCCCAGGTAGCCGGTGGGCCATTCCTTGGGCACATCCCGCGAATCCAGCTCCCATTGGGTACCGAACTCCACCAGGTAATGGGCCCAGGCCGTCGTGCCAAGCGTGCCGTGGTGCGGGTTGATGCCGGCGATCCCAGCCACCAGGAAATAACTTTTGCGCAAGTCGACGGTGGGGGAGAGCGCCAGGGCCAGTGTCGAGGCCGCGGCGTTGGTCTGGCCCATGCCGGTAATCAGCAGGCAGACCCGCTCGGTATTGCAGCGGATCGTCGGATACTCGGCGGACAGCCCCGGCACACGGATTTCAGTCTTGAGTTCGAGGCGTTCGATCCAGTGCTGGGCCTCGGGGGCGAACATCGTGATCAACATGACTTTGGGTTGTAACGGCGGTGCGGCCCCGGCGGTCGAGCAGAACAGGGCCGTGCAGGCCAGGCCGATTGAAATAGACAGGCGATTGATCATGTATTCGTGACCTCCATGGATTCGAAGTGGTGCTTCTACGTTTGCTCAGAATTGATAGCCAACCCCGGCGTAGTATCCCCAGCCGTCGGAGCGGGCGCGGAAGTTGCCGTCGCCAAAGTTAAGCTCACTGCCGTCCTGCCAGTTGCCGCCGTTGTGAAAGTAGCGGCCTACCAGCGTAAAGCGCAGGTGCGTGAACGAATACAGCAGGACGTTGGTGGCGACCGTGGCGTTGGCGGTGCGGGCGGGGTTGTCCTTGTGCAGGTCCGAACCGAAATCGAAGTTGGTAAAGCCGATGTACGTCAGCGAGGCGCCATTGCCGAACTGGCTGATCGGCACGATGTATTTGAGTTGGGCGCGGTAGCCGTCCCAGGAATATTCATTGCTGGCGCCATAGTTTTCCCACTGATAACGGCCATAGAAGTTGGCCGACAGGTTGACCCTCGAGTGGGTGTCGATGTCGGTGCCCAGGCCGCTGTACAAGGTGTTCGCACGATTGGCGCTGTTGCTGCCGTGATCGTAGATCCAGTCGAACGCCACGTACCATTCCTTGAACGGCCCGATGGCCAGGCTGCGACCGGCCAGGTAGTCGATGGAAATGCGCGGTTCGTGCTCCATGAACACCGGGGAACCGTGGTCCCACACGCCTTTGTCGTGACTGTTGCCAATATTGAAGATCTTTGGAATGTCGACGTAGCCATAGAGCTCGAAGGGCCCTTTGCGTCCGAAGTATTCATATTCCAGATAGACGTCGTCGACCGGTTGCGGGCCGAAGCTGATGTCCTTGCTGCCGATGAGCGTCAGGTCCTGGTTGTACCAATCCGACAGGTAGGCGCCTTTTTTCGAGGGGGCGGCCTCAGGGCTGAGGGCTTCGCCCTGGGCGGAAGCCTCGGCGGTTTGGGCTTGGACGGTGGTGCTGAGTAGTCCGGTAACGGCGGTCAGTAGCAGGGCGGCTGCCAATACGCCGGGCGTAGCGCGACACTGGGAAGTGCAGTGCATGGAAAGTCCTTGTTCGTGCGGGCCGAAGCCCGGGGTCCGTGGTTGAAAAAAAGCCATCGACCGGTTGGGTAGGATCGATTGCGCAAACGTTTGCACATGTCGTACCAGTTTTTCGCATTGGCTTGAAATGCATGGGGTTCAGGCTTTTTTCCTGTCCTGTTGGTCAGGCTCGGTGCACCGAATTCGGCAGCGTCATGTGAAGTGGCACCAACGTGTTGCAGGAGCCCGTGCTCGACGCGGCACTGAGTCGGTGGCGTTGCTGATAGAATCGGTCATCTTGACTGACCAGAGGTATGCCCATGAGCGAGCCGATTCGCCTGACCCAGTACAGCCACGGTGCCGGTTGCGGCTGCAAGATTTCGCCCCAGGTATTGGAAGTGATCCTGGCCGGCAGCGGTGCGCAGAACCTTGATCCCAAGTTGTGGGTCGGCAATGCGTCCCGGGACGATGCTGCGGTGTACGCCATCGACGAGGAGCGCGGGGTGGTCTCGACCACCGATTTTTTCATGCCGATTGTCGATGATCCTTTCGATTTCGGTCGCATCGCTGCCACCAATGCCATCAGCGATATCTACGCCATGGGCGGTGACCCGTTGATGGCCATTGCGATTCTCGGCTGGCCAGTCAACGTATTGGCCCCGGAAATTGCCCGGGAAGTGATTCGCGGCGGTCGTTCCGTGTGCGATGAGGCCGGTATTCCCCTGGCCGGCGGGCATTCGATCGACGCGCCTGAGCCGATTTTCGGCCTGGCGGTCACCGGTCTGGTGCAAAAGCGCCATATGAAACGCAACGACACGGCGACCGCCGGTTGCCGCCTGTACCTGACCAAGCCGCTGGGCATCGGCATCCTCACCACGGCGGAAAAGAAAGGCAAGCTGCGCGCCGCCGACGTCGGCCTGGCCCGCGACTGGATGTGCACCCTCAACAAACCGGGCAGCCGTTTCGGCAAGCTCGACGGTGTGACGGCGATGACCGACGTCACCGGTTTCGGCTTGCTTGGGCACTTGGTGGAAATGGCCGACGGCAGCCAACTGACCGCGCGCATCCGCTATGACGCAGTGCCGCGTCTACCGGGCGTCGAGTACTACCTCGACCTGGGCTGTGTGCCAGGCGGTACGTTGCGCAACTACGACAGTTACGCCAGCAAGGTCGGTCGGGTCCAGGAGCTGCATAAGCGCGTGCTGTGCGACCCGCAGACCAGCGGCGGCCTGCTGATTGCCGTTACCCCCGAAGGCGAGGGCGAGTTCCTGCAGGTTGCCGCCGAACTTGGGCTGGCGCTGGAGCCTATCGGCGAACTGGTCGAGCGACAGCGTTACGCGGTCGAGGTGTCTTGATGAGCCATGACATCACCGATTACCGCGACATCTTTCTCAATGACCGGCCGATGATGGACACCCGCGCCCCGGTCGAATTCATCAAGGGCGCCTTCCCCGGCGTGGTCAATTTGCCGTTGATGACCGACAGCGAACGGCAACGCGTCGGGACTTGCTACAAACAGCAGGGGCAGCAGGCCGCCATCGTCCTGGGGCATCAACTGGTGTCCGGTGAAATCAAGGCCGAACGCATCCAGGCCTGGGCCGAGTTTGCCAAGGCTCATCCCGATGGCGTGCTGTATTGCTTTCGCGGCGGCCTGCGTTCGCAGATCGTCCAGCAGTGGCTCAAGGACGAAGCGGGCATTGATTACCCCAGGGTCGGCGGTGGCTACAAGGCCATGCGCAGCTTCTTGTTGGACGTTGTCGAGCAGGCAGTCGCCCAGTGCGACCTGGTGCTGCTGGGCGGCATGACCGGTACCGGCAAGACCGAAGCGCTGGGCCAACTGAACAACAGCCTGGATCTGGAAGGTTATGCCAACCATCGCGGTTCCAGCTTCGGCAAACGCGCCACCGGCCAGCCTTCCAACATCGATTTTGAAAACCGCCTGGCCGTGGACGTACTGAAAAAACGCGCCAGCGGCATCGAACAATTCGTGCTTGAAGATGAGAGCCGTGCGGTCGGCAGTTGCGCCTTGCCGCTGCCCTTGTACCAGCGCATGCAGCAGGTTCCGATGGTCTGGCTTGAAGACAGCCTGGAGCACCGGGTCGAGCGGATCCTGCAGGATTACGTCATCGACCTGTGCGCGGAATTTGTCGCCGTACATGGTGACGAAGGTTTCTCGTTGTTTTCCGAGCGGTTGCTGGCAAGCCTGGACAACATCCACAAACGCCTGGGCGGCGACCGTCACCGGCGCTTGATGAACATCCTTGAGACGGCCCTGGCCGAGCAGGCCAACAGCGGTGCCGTCGACTTGCATCGCGGTTGGATCGAAGGCTTGTTGCGCGAGTATTACGACCCGATGTACGTGTTCCAGCGGGAAAAGAAGGGGCTGCGGATCGAGTTCTCGGGGGAGCAGGCGGCCGTATTGGAGTATTTGCGTGAGCGGGCGGCACGGGGCGGGTGACCACAGGTTCCATATCCCCTGTCAATTCCTGTGGTAGCGAGCTTGCTCGCGATAGCGGTGTTTCAGTCACATTAATATCAATGGGCCTGACGCTATCGCGAGCAAGCTCGCTCCCACAAGGGCTTTCACTAAATACCCGCTGATCAGGTCGGACAGGTTTCCTGGCCATTATCCAGGCCCTGCTTGTAGCTCTGGCTGGTGAGGCTGGCCTTGCCGTTGTGCCAGGTCAGGGTCAGCACGTACAGCGAATCGAAGTCCCCCGAGGCCCAGTCTTCGGTAATGGTTTGCTCCTTGCCCACCGCCTCGCCGGCAACCTTGTTGATCAACTCCGGCAGGTAGCCATGGGACCAGGCGGTATAGATGGTGGCGTTGTGGTACTTGTCGTGCAGCAGTTCGTCGGCCAGGTCGCTGGTGTCGTTGGCCGAATAGTTGATGTTCACCGGCAACCCGAGCTTGATGGCGCTGGGGCTGATGGTCATCAGCGGGCGAATATAGCTATAGGAATTGTCCAGCTCACCCTCTTCGACATTGCGGGTCGGGTTGGCCGCGAACACGTAGTCGGCCTTGCCGAATTTTTCCGGCAGCAGGGTGGCCAGGTCGATGGCACGGTTGAGGCCCTGGCAGTTGAGCTGGCCCAGGCCACCGGCGGGTTTCTCGGCGTGGCGCAGGAACACCAACGTTTGCACACCGTCGGCTGGCTGGGCGCGGCTGATGCTGGATTCCAGCGACAGCACCAGGCCACAGACCACAAGCAGCGTCGGCAGCAGCAGCCACGAACGGTGTTTGAGGCGCTTGGCGAAATTCAGTGGGTTCATCATCGAATAATTATTCTTCGGCACGCTTGAGTCAGGCTGACAAACCCTGGCACCGCGAAGCGCTTGGCCTCGGGTGTTTTCCCTGTCGTTACGCCTCGTTCATTCTTTGGGGGCATTGCTCAGAGTCCCTTTGAGCGCTTTGGTTCGATTCCGGCTGCACTGTAGCGACCTCCATCAGGAGATGGGACGAACGTTAACGACAGGATGTTGCGAAATTAAGAAGGGAAGACGTGAATTCTGTGACGGGCAGTGATGTCGTCCCCTACATCTTGGATTATCCTCGGGGTTTCCTTCATTTCCGAGCCGACCCCATGCCCGACTTGACCCCATTCCCCATCACCGAGAAATGGCCCGCCCAATACCCGGAGTGGATCC
>NZ_CAKKMI010000132.1:0-9698 GCF_918698105.1 Pseudomonas brassicacearum
GCGGTGGATCAGTCAATAACCATGCTGACTGATCCACCGCCTTCGCGAGCAAGCCCGCTCCCACAGGGTTCATACCTTACTGGCTGGCCCGAATCAGGCCAGTTTCTTGTGCCGTACGCGATGCGGCTGGGCAGCGGCTTCGCCGAGGCGTTTCTTGCGATCGGCTTCGTACTCGGTGTAGTTGCCTTCGAAGAACACCGCTTGCGAGTCGTCTTCGTACGCCAGGATGTGGGTCGCCACGCGGTCGAGGAACCACCGATCGTGGGAGATCACAATGGCGGCGCCCGGGAAGTCCAACAAGGCTTCTTCCAGGGAACGCAGGGTTTCGACGTCGAGGTCGTTGGACGGTTCGTCGAGCAGCAGGACGTTGCCGCCCTCCTTCAAGGTCAACGCCAGGTGCAAGCGACCGCGCTCACCACCAGACAAGTCCTTGACGAACTTCTGCTGGTCGCCACCCTTGAAGTTGAAGCGACCGACATAAGTACGGGAAGGGATTTCATAGTTGCCGATGCGGATCTGGTCGGAACCGTCGGAGATCTGCTGGAATACGGTCTTGCTGCCGTCCAGGTCTTCGCGGCTCTGGTCGACGCAGGCCAGTTGCACGGTCTCACCGATTTCGATGCTGCCCGAATCCGGCGTTTCCTTGCCCATCAGCATGCGGAACAGCGTGGATTTACCCGCGCCGTTACCACCGATCACACCGACGATGGCGCCTTTGGGCATGGAGAACGACAGGTTGTCGATCAGCACGCGGTCGCCATAACCCTTGCTGACGTTCTTGAACTCGATGACCTTGTCACCCAGGCGCGGACCGGCCGGGATGTAGATCTCGTTGGTTTCGCTGCGCTTCTGGAATTCCTGGGATTGCATTTCCTCGAAGCGTTGCAGGCGAGCCTTGGATTTGGACTGGCGGGCCTTGGCGCCTTTGCGCACCCACTCCAGTTCTTCCTTCATGGCTTTTTCATGGGCCGACTGCTGCTTGGATTCCTGGGCCAGACGATCGGACTTGGCTTCCAGCCAGCCCGAATAGTTGCCCTCGTACGGAATGCCTGCGCCGCGGTCGAGTTCCAGGATCCAGCCGGCGACGTTGTCCAGGAAGTAACGGTCGTGCGTGATCGCAACCACGGTGCCTGGGAAGTCGTGCAGGAAGTGTTCGAGCCAGGCGACGGAATCGGCGTCCAGGTGGTTGGTCGGTTCGTCGAGCAGCAGCATGTCCGGGGCCGACAGCAGCAGGCGGCACAGGGCCACGCGGCGCTTCTCACCACCGGACAGGTGTTCGACCTTCGCGTCCCAGGCCGGCAGGCGCAACGCATCGGCGGCGACTTCCAGCTGGCGGTCCAGGTTGTGGCCGTCGCTGGCCTGCAGGATCGCTTCGAGCTTGGCCTGTTCGGCGGCCAGCTTGTCGAAGTCGGCATCCGGATCGGCGTAGGCGGCATAGACCTCGTCGAGACGCGCCTGGGCGTCCTTGATCACGCTGACCGCTTCCTCGACCACTTCACGGACGGTCTTGCTCGGGTCCAGCTGCGGTTCCTGGGGCAGGTAGCCGATGTTCAGGTCCGGCATCGGGCGGGCTTCGCCGTCGAATTCGTTATCGACGCCGGCCATGATTTTCAGCAGCGTGGATTTACCCGAACCGTTGAGGCCCAGAACGCCGATCTTGGCGCCGGGGAAGAAGGACAATGAAATATTTTTCAGGATTTCCCGCTTCGGCGGAACAACTTTGCTCAGCCGATGCATGGTGAAGACGTATTGAGCCATGGTGAACCTAGCGTCAGTGACAGGTGAAAAGAACGAGCCAGGCCATGCGCGGCACCGGCACTTGACGGTCATCAATGCCTGCGCGCGGATAGAGCCTGGGAATCTGGAGCTGGAACGCTCTTGTTTGACCGGCAAAGCTACCTCAACCATCGGTCAAGGTCCAGCCGCCAAGGGCTGGCACTTTGCCACAAGTCAAGGCATGCTAGCCGCCCTTCGGGCGTCCGGCTTATAGTGCACGTCGCGCCAGTCCAGCAAACTGCAGGATTACAGCTTGTCCAACGTCACTCCGCCCCTGTCCCCTCGCGCACCCGCTGTCGTGCCCGGCTCGCCCCTGCGCGGGACATTGAAGGGCGGACTGGCCACGCTGGTGCTGCTGTTGCTCGGCTTGCTGTTCTGGCAATTGCTCGACCAACTGCGCGAAACCCAACAGCAACAACGCCAATACACCATCGACTACACCGCCGATCTCGCCGCGCAGGTCAGCCTGAACATGGCCCTGAACGCGCAAATCGCCCTCAACCTGCTACCGATCGTCGAGCAACCGCAAACCGGCGACGAACAGCGGGCCCTGGTGCGCAAACTCCAGCAATCGCTCCCCGAATTGCGCAGCCTGGCCCTGCTGAGCCCCTCCGGCCGAGTGCTCAGTGACAGCGACGCCGACAGCCACGACGCCGATTACCTGGGTGAACTGGTGCGGCGCAGCCGGGCCCAGGCCCATTATTTCAGCAATGCCGAAGACGGCTCCGTGGTGCATCTATTATTGCACCAGGCCAGCGGTAGCAGCCGCGGCTACTGGGCCCTGCGCCTGAACCCGAACTTTTTCTCCACCCTGACCAAGCAGGCCGACATGGGGCTGCGCCCGCTGTGGCTGGTGGAAAACCGTCTCAACCAACAGATCATCAGCCGCGACGAAAGCCTGCCCTCGAGCAGCCCGACCCATTTGTCCCCGGATGACCTGGAGAACACCGTACTGACCGTGCCCCTGAGCAGCAGCGACTGGCAACTGCGGGGGCTGTTCGACCGTCGCCAGGTGATCGAACAACTGCTGCCGGCCTTCATCGGCAAATGCCTGCTGGGCCTGGCATTCTCGTTGTTGCCGGTGATTGCGCTCTTGAACATGCGCCGACGTCAGCGGCAGTTGCATGAAGGTCGGCGGCGCTACCAGGATATTTTCGAAGGCACTGGCGTGGCCCTGTGCGTGCTCGACCTGTCGGGGCTCAAGGCCTTTTTTGAGCGGGCCGGCCTGCACACGGGCGATCAATTGCGCGCCTGGACGAAAACCGCCCATCAACTCGAGCAATTGCGCCAGCAAGTCCACGTCACCGAAGTCAACCAGATGGCGTTGAAACTGCTCAACGTCGATTCCTGCGACCAGGCCTGGCAACTGCTGGTCGGCAAAGGTGAGCAGGACAACAACCCCATTGGCACGAAGCTGCTCGAAGCGCTGCTCGATCAACACAAGCAACTGGAACTGGAGATCAAGCTCCAGGACGCCCATGGCCGCGACCAACACCTGTGGCTGGTGCTGCGCCTGCCGGAAAAACAGCAAGACCATAACGCGGTCATCCTGAGCATCAGCGACATCACCAGCCGCAAGCTGATCGAACTCTCGCTGCTCGAACGCGAGGGCTTCTGGTCCGACGTGGTGCGCACCGTGCCGGATCATCTCTATGTGCAGGACGTCATCAGCCAGCGGATGATCTTCAGTAACCACCACCTGGGCCAGACCCTGGGCTACGACCGCACCGAACTGCACCAGATGGGCGAGTACTTCTGGGAAATCCTGCTGCACAGCGACGATGCCGATCACTACCACAGCCTGCGCCAGGCACAACGGCGGGGCGGGTACACGCAATTGTTGCAATGCCAACTGCGCTTTCGCCATCGCAATGGCAAGTGGCGCTGCTTCGACATCCGCGAACAGGCCCTGGCCCGGGATCGGGATAACCAGGTGACGCGAATCATCGGCGTGGCCAAGGACGTCACCGAGCAGATCGAGGCCAGCGAATCGCTGCGTGACAGCGAGCAACGCTACCGCATGCTCGCCGAAAGCATCAGCGACGTGATTTTCTCCACCGACAACAAGCTTTCGCTCAACTACGTCAGCCCGTCGGTGCAAGCGGTGCTGGGCTACACCGCCGACTGGATCTTCCAGAACGGCTGGCAATCGATCATCGCCAATCCGCAACAACTGACCGGCATCTACAGCCTGATGGACCGGGTCAGCAAGGCCCTCGACAAGCCCGAACAACTGGCCGAGCTGCGCAGCCAGATGCAGACCCAGTTGTTCCTGTTCGACTGCCTGCGTGCCGACGGGCGCAAGATTCCCATCGAGCTGCGGCTGGTACTGGTGTGGGACGAACACGGCGCGTTCGAAGGCGTGCTCGGCGTCGGTCGCGACATCAGCCAGCAGCGTCGCGCCGAAAAAGACCTGCGCATGGCCGCCACGGTCTTCGAGCACTCGACCTCGGCGATCCTGATCACCGACCCGGCCGGCTACATTGTCCAGGCCAACGAAGCCTTCAGTCGCGTCAGCGGTTATGCCGTGTCGCAAGTGCTGGACCAACTGCCCAACATGCTGACCGTGGACGAACAGCAGGAAGCCCACTTGCGCTACGTGCTCAAGCAGTTGCAACAGCACAGCACCTGGGAAGGCGAAGTCTGGCTCAAGCGCCGCAACGGCGAGCATTACCCGGCCTGGGTCGGCATCACGGCGGTGCTGGATGACGAAGGCGACCTGGCCAGCTATGTATGCTTCTTCAGCGACATCAGCGAGCGCAAGGCCAGCGAGCAGCGCATTCATCGCCTGGCCTATTACGACGCCCTGACCCACCTGCCCAACCGCACGCTGTTCCAGGATCGCCTGCACACCGCGCTGCAATCGGCCGACCGGCAGAAGACCTGGGTCGTGCTGATGTTCCTCGACCTGGACCGCTTCAAGCCGATCAACGACTCCCTGGGCCATGCCGCCGGCGACCGGATGCTCAAGGAAATGGCCACGCGCCTGCTCGGCTGCGTCGCCGACGACGACACCGTGGCACGCATGGGCGGCGATGAATTCACCCTACTGCTGCAACCACGCGCCAGCCGCGAAATGGCGCTGAACCGGGCCATCAACGTAGCCGAGCAGATTCTCGCCAGCCTGGTCCGGCCATTCGTGCTCGAAGGCCGGGAGTTCTTCGTCACCGCCAGTATCGGCATCGCCCTGAGCCCCCAGGACGGCAACGAACTGAGCCAATTGATGAAGAACGCCGACACGGCCATGTATCACGCCAAGGAACGTGGCAAGAACAACTTCCAGTTCTATCAGGCCGACATGAACGCCAGCGCCCTGGAGCGCCTGGAGCTGGAAAGCGACCTGCGCCACGCCCTGGAACAGAATGAGTTCGTGCTGTATTACCAACCGCAGTTCAGCGGCGATGGCAAACGTTTGACTGGCGCCGAAGCCCTGCTGCGCTGGCGCCATCCGCGACGCGGGTTGGTGCCGCCGGGGGACTTCATCCCGGTACTCGAAGAACTCGGCTTGGTGGTAGACGTCGGCGACTGGGTCATCACCGAGGCCTGTCGGCAGCTCAGGACATGGCACCAGGCCAAGGTCCGGGTGCCGAAGGTCTCGGTCAACATTTCCGCCCGGCAGTTCTCCGACGGCCAGTTGGGCACGCGCATCGCCAATATCCTGCGCAGCACCGGCCTGCCGCCCGCCTGCCTGGAGCTGGAGTTGACGGAAAGTATCCTGATGCGCGAAGTCAGCGAGGCGATGCAGATCCTGGCCGGGCTGAAAAACCTGGGCCTGAGCATCGCTGTCGATGACTTCGGCACCGGTTATTCGTCGCTCAACTACCTCAAGCAATTCCCCATCGACGTGCTCAAGATCGACCGCACCTTCGTCGACGGCCTGCCGTCCGGGGAGCAGGATGCGCAGATCGCCCGGGCGATCATCGCCATGGCCCACAGCCTCAACCTGGCGGTGATCGCCGAGGGTGTCGAGACCCACGAGCAACTGGACTTCTTGCGCGAACACGGTTGCGACGAAGTCCAGGGCTACCTGTTCGGCCGACCGATGCCAGCCACCCGGTTCGAAGCGCAGTTCAGCAATGATGCGTTGTTCATGCTCGACTGAGGCCCTTCAGCGCCTGTAGCGGCCTCATCGCGAGCAAGCTCGCTCCCACAGGTTATGTGCCCGCAGGTCCAATGTGGGAGCGAGCTTGCTCGCGATGAGGCCCGCCAGGGCAACGCAAAATTGCGCGTGAAACCCATTCGTCCGCGACATGACGCCCTTTCATATGTCTTCCAAAACCGGTTGAGGTAGAATGCCCCCCTTTTCTGCCCCCGATCCTTGAGGACCGCCATGTTCAGCCGTGATTTGACTATTGCCAAGTACGACGCCGATCTCTTTGCCGCCATGGAGCAAGAAGCTCAGCGCCAGGAAGAGCACATTGAGCTGATCGCTTCGGAAAACTACACCAGCCCCGCGGTGATGGAAGCTCAAGGCTCGGTACTGACCAACAAGTACGCCGAAGGCTACCCGGGCAAGCGTTACTACGGTGGTTGCGAGTACGTCGACGTGGTTGAGCAACTGGCCATCGACCGCGCCAAGCAACTGTTCGGTGCCGATTACGCCAACGTCCAGCCGCACGCCGGTTCCCAAGCCAACGCCGCCGTGTACCTGGCGCTGCTGTCGGCCGGTGACACCATCCTGGGCATGAGCCTGGCCCACGGCGGTCACCTGACCCACGGCGCCAGCGTCTCTTCCTCCGGCAAGCTGTACAACGCCGTCCAGTACGGCATCGACGGCAACGGCCTGATCGACTACGACGAAGTCGAGCGCCTGGCCCTGGAGCACAAGCCGAAAATGATCGTGGCCGGTTTCTCCGCCTACTCGCAGATCCTCGACTTCCCACGCTTTCGCGAAATCGCCGACAAGGTCGGTGCCTACCTGTTCGTCGACATGGCCCACGTTGCCGGCCTGGTCGCCGCGGGCGTCTACCCGAACCCGGTGCCATTCGCCGACGTGGTCACCACCACCACCCACAAGACCCTGCGCGGTCCACGTGGTGGCCTGATCCTGGCGCGCGCCAATGCCGACATCGAGAAGAAGCTGAACTCCGCCGTCTTCCCGGGTGCCCAGGGTGGCCCGCTGGAGCACGTGATCGCAGCCAAGGCGATCTGCTTCAAGGAAGCCCTGCAACCTGAGTTCAAGGCTTACCAGCAACAAGTGGTTAAGAACGCCAAGGCCATGGCCGGCGTGTTCATCGAGCGCGGCTTCGACGTGGTGTCCGGCGGTACTGAAAACCACCTGTTCCTGCTCTCGCTGATCAAGCAGGAGATCTCCGGCAAAGACGCCGACGCGGCGCTGGGCAAGGCGTTCATCACCGTCAACAAGAACTCGGTGCCGAACGACCCACGCTCCCCATTCGTCACCTCGGGCCTGCGTTTCGGCACCCCGGCCGTGACCACTCGCGGTTTCAAGGAAGCCGAGTGCAAGGAACTGGCTGGCTGGATCTGCGACATCCTGGCGGACCTGAACAACGAAGCGGTGATCGACGCCGTGCGTGAGAAGGTCAAGGCTATCTGCAAGAAGCTGCCGGTCTACGGCGCTTAATAGCCCGCTAGCACGCAGTTGAATAAGGTCCGCATCGAAAGATGCGGGCCTTTTTTATTGCCCTGGAAAACAGGGCCAAACAACTAACACCATTCGACACTTAACTTTCTGCAATACAGAAAACCCCAAACGCAACTAGTAAACCCATACGATCCCTTCTGCGCCTGAACTTAATCACTCAAAACAGGAGTCAATATTCACATGGACAGTGAACAATCCTTTAATGCAACACTCAGCATGTACAACACCCGCGTAAATCTCCTGGAAAAGCTGCATGGCAAACCGGCGATGGCGACCATCAGTTCATTCAGCGGTGGATTCTTTACCGGTAGACCCCAAACCCAGGATCATTCAAGCCTGCTCGGCATGCGCGCCGAAGACCAGGCTGTGCGCAGCGAGTCCTTGCGGCTGCACTTGCGGTATACCGCTGGCGGCTACCTCCTGACCCTGAAAAACACCGGTGAACACTACAACAAACTGATCAGTAAAAGCTGGCTCGAAGTGTTTGGGGCGTGTGATCCAAACACTCGCAACCCGACGCTTTTCCGCCTAATTGATCATCAGCACAACATCATCACGCGCAAGAACATCACATCCCGTCATGTCCCCATCACGCTCATGACAGGCAATAGGAAACATGTCGGGGGATTAAGGGTACGCGGCTCGCCTTATGTTTATCTTGCCGAGACACAAGAACAATCAAAGGCCCTGTTCATTCTGAGCATCCTTTGAGAAAAATGCCCGTAGAGCATTTTAATGTAAGGCAGTAACAAGTCCCCTTGTGGCGAGGGAGCTTGCTCCCGCTCGGTTGCGCAGCAACCGCCAAAAAAGCGAGGGCGGCTACGCCCCCCAGCGGGAGCAAGCTCCCTCGCCACAAGAAGCTCTTTAGCCGCACATTGTTGATAGCCGCAGGCAAAGCGTCGTCAAAGTAGCGCGGCTTCGAAGCCGGCGCGGATCTTCTCTTCGGGCAGTTCGTCGGCGATGAACACGATCACGCTTTCCCGGGCTTCGCCGGGGGCCCAATCGGTGTCCCAATCGAAACCGTACAATTTGAGCACGCCCTGGAACACCAACCGACGGGGTTCGCCGGCGATGTTCAGCACGCCCTTGTAGCGCAGCAATTGCTTGCCGTGTTCTTCCAACAACTGGTTCATGAACTCGCTGAGCTTGTCGATATCCAGCGCTTTGTCGGTACGCAACACCAGGCTGCTGATGCGATCGCCCGGGGTGGCCTTGCCGACCGGGCGCAAGCTGAATCCTGCGCCCAGGTCCGCATTGAGGTTGAAGCCGCGGATGTCGAGCAACTCGGCCAGGTCGATCTTGCCGTGCTCGACCACCCTGATCGGCGCGCGCCGATTGATACGCGTCAGGCGCTCGCCAAGGGCCTGGACCTGGGCCGCGTCCACCAGATCGGTCTTGCTCAAGAGCAGGCGGTCGGCAAATCCGACCTGGGCCTGGGCGATGGCCTGGGTCAGGTGGACATCGGCATGAGCGGCATCCACCAGCGTAAGAATGCCGTCGAGGATGTAGCGCTCGCGCAGATCTTCGTCGATGAAGAACGTCTGCGCCACCGGGGCCGGGTCGGCCAGGCCGGTGCACTCGATGACCAGGCGATCGAAGGCGATCTCGCCGCTGTCCAGCCGCTCGAGCAACAGGTACAGGGCCTTGGTCAGGTCGGTGTGGATGGTGCAGCACACACAACCGTTGGCCAGGGTCATGACTTGCACCGGCTCGTCGCCCAGCAATTGGGTGTCGATGCCGGCATCGCTGAATTCGTTCTCGATCACGGCGATTTTCAGGCCGTGCTCGGCTTTGAGTAGATGGCGCAACAGCGTGGTCTTGCCGGCGCCGAGGAAGCCGCTGAGGATGGTGACCGGGATGGGAGAGGACAAACTGAATCTCCTTGATGCCTGAAAGGGAAGCGGTTTTGTGGGAGCGAGCCTGCTCGCGAAGGTGGTGTGTCAGTTGACATCGATGCTACTGACCCGACGCCATCGCGAGCAAGCTCGCTTCCACAGGGGATCTTTGGTGCATGCACATCTTGAGGCCACCCCAAAAACAACTGTGGGAGCGAGCTTGCTCGCGATGGCGGTGGGTCAGTCAACATCAATGCTGTTGATCCACCGCCATCGCGAGCAGGCTCGCTCCCACAAGGGTTGCATCATCCACTGGCAATCAGCGGATCAACAGCACTTGGGCCCACCCTTGCCACCGTAACGGGCCTCCTGGCGTTCGCGAAAGAACGCCTCGTAGTCCATCAACGGTTTGTCCGGGTGCTTGGTTTGCATGTGCTCGACGTAGTTGTCGTAGTCGGGCATGCCGACCATCAGGCGGGCGG
>NZ_CAKKMI010000133.1:0-9697 GCF_918698105.1 Pseudomonas brassicacearum
CGATGCAAGCACCTCGGTGTAGCTGATAGACCGAGGCGATGCTATCGCGGGCAAGCCTTGCTCCCACAGGTTTGTTCCCACAGCTCCCACAGTGTGATCCGCTGGTTTCGGACCCTACGCCAACACCGCCACCGCCTTGATCTGCGCCCACAACACCTGCCCTGGATGCAATTTCAGCTGATCGCGCGAATAGCGGGTGATGCGCGCCAGCAGCGGGGTGCCGGCGGCTTCCAGGCGGATCAGCACGTGGGCGGCGTTGTCGGCGGCCTGTTCGCTGACCACGGTGACCGGCAGGCGATTGAGGATGCTGGTCTGGGCATCGTTCGCCAGGCTGAGGCTGACGTCCCGGGCCTGGACCTTGAAGCGCAGGGGCTGGCCGGGGGCCAGGGACGTGTGGGCCACGCGTACGTTCAGTTGGCTGTCGGGCAGATTCAGGGTCAGCAATTGATAAGCCGGGTCATACCCGCTGACCTTGCCCTCGATCACCACCCCGGCGTCATCCCCCAGGGCCAATGGCAGGTCGAGCCGGGCCAGGGTTTCGCCGATCGGCCCACTGGCCAGCGCGCGGCCGCCGTCGAGCAGCACGATGTGGTCGGCCAGGCGCGCCACTTCGTCCTGGGAATGGCTGACATACAGCACCGGGATGTCCAGTTCATCGTGGAGCCGTTGCAGGTACGGCAGGATTTCGTTTTTGCGCCGGCTATCGAGGGCCGCCAGCGGCTCATCCATCAACAGCAGTTGCGGGCTGGTGAGCAAGGCGCGGGCGATGCCGACCCGCTGGCGCTCGCCGCCGGACAGGTTGTGCGGCTGCCGGTCGAGCAAGTGCCCGATGCCCAGCAGTTCGGTGGCCTGTGCCATGTCCACCCGCCGCTGTGCCGGCGCGATGCGCTTGACGCCGAACGCTAGGTTGGCCCGTACCGACAGATGGGCGAACAGGCTCGCCTCCTGGAACACATACCCCACCGACCGTTTATGGGGCGGCACGAACACCGCGTGCTCAGTGTCTTGCCAGACTTGGTCATTGACCTCGATAAAACCCCGGGCCGGTCGCTCCAACCCGGCAATGCAACGCAGGCAGGTAGTTTTGCCGGAACCGGACGGCCCATACAGGGCGGTCACGCCACGGCCGGGCAGTTGCACATCCAGGTCCAGGGAAAAAGCCCCGTGGTCGAGCTGAAAACGCGCGTCAATCATCGATCAGCTCCAACCGGCACGGGTTCGGCGGCTGGAGTACAGCGCCAGCAGCACCAGGAATGAAAACACCAGCATCGCCGCCGCCAGCCAATGGGCCTGGGCATATTCCAGGGCTTCGACATGGTCGTAGATCTGCACCGACACCACCCGGGTTTTCTCCGGGATGTTGCCGCCGATCATCAGCACCACGCCGAATTCGCCGACGGTGTGGGCGAAGCCAAGAATTGCTGCGGTGATGAAGCCGGGGCGGGCCAGGGGCAGGATGACGCTGAAAAACGTATCCCAGGGCCCGGCCCGCAGGGTGGCGGCGACTTCCAGCGGGCGACTGCCGATGGCGGCAAAGGCGTTCTGCAACGGTTGCACCACAAACGGCATGGAATAGATCACCGAGCCGATCACCAGCCCGGTGAAGCTGAAGGTGAGGGTGCCCAACCCGAGGGCTTGGGTGAGCTGGCCAATCCAACCGTTCGGCCCCAACGCCAGCAACAGGTAGAAGCCGATCACCGTGGGCGGCAGCACCAATGGCAACGCCACCACCGCACCCACCGGCCCGCGCAGCCAGGAGCGGGTGCGCGACAGCCACAACGCGATGGGCGTGCCAATGAGCAACAGGATCACCGTGGTCAATGACGCCAGTTTCAGGGTCAGCCAGATGGCGTCATAGTCGGCGCTGGTCAGTGGCATTTAGCGTTGGTAACCGTAGGCTTGGATGATGGCGGCGGCTTTCGGGCCCTTGAGGTAATCCACCAGGGCCGCGGCAGCAGGGTTGTCCCGGCCCTTGTTGAGGATTACCGCGTCCTGTTTGATCGGGTCGTGCAGTTCGGCCGGGACGATCCACGCCGAGCCGCCCGTCACTTTGCCGTCCTTGTACACCTGGGACAAGGCGACGAAACCGAGTTGGGCGTTACCGGTGGAGACGAATTGATAGGCCTGTGTGATGTTCTGGCCTTCGACGAGCTTGCTTTTGACCTGGGCGGTCAGGCCGAGCTTGTCCAGCACCTGGGTCGCGGCCAGGCCGTAGGGCGCCGCTTTCGGGTTGGCGATGGACAGGTGCTGGAAGTCGTTGTGCTTGAGCACCTGGCCCGTGCCATCGACATAACCGTCCTTGGCCGACCACAGCGCCAGGGTGCCGACCGCGTAGGTGAAGCGCGAGCCCTTGACGGTGTCGCCTTCGTTTTCGAGTCTGGCCGGGGTGGTGTCGTCGGCGGCGAGGAAGACTTCGAAGGGCGCGCCGTTCTTGATCTGGGTGTAGAACTGCCCGGTGGCGCCGTACGCCGCCACCAGTTTGTGCCCGGTGTCTTTTTCGAAGTCGGCGGCGATGGCCTGGATCGGCGCGGTGAAATTAGACGCCACCGCCACCTGCACCTCGGCGGCCTGCACGGCGCCAATCGTCAGGAACGGGATCAACAGCAACGGCGCGAAGCGGGTGAGGCGCATAGATGAGGCTCCGAAGGCGGGTTCGCTATATACCGGAATATATAGCGAATGGCCGACAAACGGAACGCGGCATTTTGCCTGGGGTGAGGGTGCAAGGGCTGCCGCCATCGCGAGCAAGCTCGGCTCCCACAGGTCCGGTGGCGTGTCCAGATTTCCCGGTTGCCCCCGATCCCCTGTGGGAGCGAGCCTGCTCGCGATGGCGGTGTGTCAGCTTGCCTCCCTGTTGAATGTGCTACCGCTATCGCGAGCAAGCTCGGCTCCCACAAGTCCGGTGGTGTGTCCAGATTTGCCGGTTGTCCCCGATCCCCTGTGGGAGCGAGCTTGCTCGCGATGGCGGTGTGTCAGCTTGCCTCCCTGTTGAATGTGCTACCGCTATCGCGAGCAAGCTCGGCTCCCACAGGTCCGGTGGCGTGTCCAGATTTCCCGGTTGCCCCCGATCCCCTGTGGGAGCGAGCTTGCTCGCGATGGCGGTGTGTCAGCTTGCCTCCCTGTTGAATGTGCTACCGCTATCGCGAGCAAGCTCGGCTCCCACAAGTCCGGTGGTGTGTCCAGATTTGCCGGTTGCCCCCGATCCCCTGTGGGAGCGAGCTTGCTCGCGAAAGCAGTGTGTCAGCTTGCATCCCTGTTGAATGTGCTACCGCTATCGCGAGCAAGCTCGGCTCCCACAGGTCCGGTGGTGTGTCCAGATTTGCCGGTTGCCCCCGATCCCCTGTGGGAGCGAGCCTGCTCGCGATGGCGGTCTAACGGGCGATGATGACCATCAGGATCGACCAAAGCGATTGAGCTGAGCGTGCGCCTCTTCAGCCAACCGCCGGGTCAACTCGGCTGTCGACAACTCGCGCCCCAAGGGGAAGGCCTGGCCGGCCCAGAGGTTGCTGAAGTCTGCTTCGCCCTTGGCGCGCAACGGCATCAATGCACCACCCGCCAAGGGAAAAGCCGGGGCCAGTGGGCTCATCGGGCCCACTTCGCGCATCACCCGGTTGACGATGCCTCGGGCCGGGCGACCCGTGAACAGGTTGGTAACAGCGGTCTGGCTTTCCTTGGCCGTGCGCAACGCCTGGTGATGGGAAGCGCTGATCTTCGCCTCGGGGGTGAACAGATAAGCGCTGCCCAGTTGCACCGCCGAGGCACCCAGGGCAAACGCCGCGACAATCCCGCGGGCATCGCCAATACCACCGGCAGCGATTACCGGCACCTTCACCGCATCCACCACCTGCGGCAGCAAGGCAAACAGCCCGACTTGGGTGTTGAGATCGTCGCTGAGGAACATCCCGCGATGCCCCCCGGCTTCATAGCCCATGGCGATGATCGCGTCGCAACCGTGCTGTTCGAGCCAGATGGCTTCCTCGACGGTGGTGGCCGAAGAGAGGATTTTCGCCCCGGTAGCCTTGACCCGGTCCAGCAAGGATTTTTCCGGCAGGCCAAAGTGGAAACTGACCACTTTGGGACGCATCTCTTCCAGCACCCGGCAAGCGGCATCGTCGAACGGCGTGCGGTTGGACACCGGGGTCGGCGCGTCGAAGTCGACGCCCAGTTCCTGGTAATACGGCTTGAGCCGTTGCTTCCAGGCCGCGGCCCGCTGTTCGTCGAAGGCCGGTGGCTGGTGACAGAAAAAATTCACATTGAATGGCTTGTCGGTCTGTTCGCCGATGGTCGTCAGCGCCTGGCGCAGTTGCTCGACATCGAGCATCGCCGCCGGCATCGAACCCAGCCCGCCGGCATTGCACGTCGCGACCACCATGGCCGGCCCGGTCACCCCGGCCATCGGCCCCTGGATGATCGGCAGCTCGATACCGAGCAGGTCAAGAATGCGAGTGTCTGGCCACTGGCTCATGTGCGGGTCTCCGACGGCAGAAGGAAACAGCGTTTTTAGCAGGTGTGGGCGGGCGAGGGCCAGTCGAGTTTTTCAATCGAGCGCCGCACCTTGATCCCGACGCCGGGAGGGTTACCATGCGGGCTTCATACATCAAGGAGCCTGACCCATGGACGTGAAACTCAAGACCGTCGAACCTTTCACCGTGGCCGGTTTGCAGGTGCGCACCCGTAACACTGACGAGCAGCAGCCCGACAGCGCCCGGATCGGCCCGATGTGGCAGCAGTTCTTCAACGAAGGGCTGTTCGACACGATTCCGGCCCGGCAGTCGGAGTCGTTCGTCTATGGGGTGTATTCCAATTACGAGTCCGACGCCACCGGCCACTTCGATGTGACGGCCGGGGTGCAGGTGGATGCGACCAGCGCAGGCTACCCCGCCGTGGAGATCGAGGGCGGGGATTACCTGATGTTTGCGGCCAAGGGGCCGATGCCCGACTGCGTGATCCAGACCTGGGGCCTGATCTGGGCGTACTTCGCGGATAACCCGCAGACATCGCGCCGTTTCACCACCGATTTCGAGGTCTACAGCGGCCTCGATTCGGTGGCGATCTACATCGGCATTCAATCCCCGGACGAGCGCTCCAGCGCCAGCAACTGACGCTTGCGCTCCACGCCCCAGCGATAGCCCGACAGGTTGCCGTCGCTGCGTACCACCCGGTGGCAAGGGATCGCCACCGCCAGGCTGTTGGCGCCGCAGGCCTGGGCCACGGCGCGCACGGCCTTGGGCATGCCGATGCGCTGGGCGATCTCGGCGTAGCTGGCGGTGCTGCCAGCGGGAATGTCCCGCAAGGCTTGCCAGACCCGCTCCTGGAAGGCGGTGCCGCGCAGGTCCAAGGGCAGGTCCAGGCCCAGGGCCGGTGCTTCGATGAAGCCCACCACCTGGGCGATCAACTGCTCGAACTCGCGGTCGGCACCGATGAGGTTGGCCCGGCGGAATTTGTCCTGCAGGTCCCGCACCAGCGCATCCGGATCGTCCCCCAGCAGGATCGCGCACACGCCACGCTCGCTTTGCGCCACCAGGATCGCCCCGAGGGAGCATTGGCCGACGGCGAAACGGATGTCGGTGTTCTGCCCGGCGGCGCGGTAGTCGGCGGGTTTCATGCCCAACACTTTGTCGGCCGCCTCATAGAAGCGGCTGTTGGAATTGAAACCGGCGTCGTACAGCGCCTCGGTAATGGTGCCACCATCGGCCAGGCGTTCGCGTACCTTGCGTGAGCGGTGGGCGGCGGCGTAACCCTTGGGGGTCAGGCCGGTGACTGCCTTGAAGACCCGATGAAAATGAAAGGGACTCAAGCCCGCGCTGTCTGCCAGTTCATTCAGGCCAGGCAGTTCCTCGGCTGCCTCGATCTGTCGGCAGGCGGCGGCAACCCGTGCCGCTTGTTGGGCGGCAATCTGGGTCTGGTCCCGGGCCACGCGCTTGCTGGGTCGGTAGCCAGCGGCCTGGGCCTGTTCCGGCGTGTCGAAGAACTCGACGTTGCGCGGGTTGGGCAGGCGCGACAGGCTGCTGGGGTGGCAGTAGATGCCGGTGGTTTTCACGCCATAGACGAAGCTGCCATCGGCGCGCGGATCCCGGGCGAGTACGGCGGCCCAGCGAGGATCCAGTTCAGGGGCGAGATTGTTTGAAGTGCTGTTCATGGTCGTTATTCCATTGGCCCGTTTTGCCTACAATAGTGAGCCTGCGAGGCAGCAACACTCCGGGTCTTGCGGTTGAATTCCGTACCTTCACCCGGCGGTGCGAAACGTCAGGTTGATGCGCTGGGCGCCCAGGCGCGGGTGCTGGCCTTCCTTGAGCGGCAGTACGCCGTGGTAACGCAACCGGTCCACGCCACCCCAGACCACGATGTCGCCATGAAACAACGGGATGCGCTGGCTTTTGTCGCCGCGCTCGAAGCCGCCGAACTGGAACACTGCCGGCAGGCCCAGGGACATCGAGACGATGGGGGCGGTGAGCGAGCGTTCGTTCTTGTCCTGGTGCAGCGACATCCGCGCGCCGGGCACGTAGCGGTTGATCAGGCAGCTGTCGGGTTCGAAATGTTCGAATAGAGCCTGCCGCGCGGCGGCCTGGGCCAGTTCGCGAAACACCGCCGGCATGTCGGGCCAGGGTTGGCCGGTCTGCGGGTCGTGGGCGGTGTAGCGATAACCGCTGCGGTCGGTGGTCCAGCCCAGCGCTCCGCAACTGCTCAAGGCCACCGACATGGTAAAGCCACCGGGCGTGACCATCTGCCGGAACGGCGCCGCCTGCAAGACGCTGTCCAGCGCCGGCAGCAAGCGCTCGAGCCAGGGCAGGGCGAACCCGCGCAGTACGAACGCTTGCTGGCCGATCTGCTCGACCTGGCCAGGCGGGGTGGGCGCCTGGTCGGCGAACAGGTCCAAGGTGAGCGGTGTGTCATTACTGCGCATCATGAAAAATGATTCCCAAGGTGTGCCGCCTGCCGCTGTGCACGCAACTGACGCCGTGGCGCATGTTGACCCGATAATAACCGCGAACGCCTCTGACGGGCCGCTGGTGCACGGCAAATACCACGGCGTCGCCCTGTTTCAGATCGATGACCTGGGGGCGCGATTGCATGCGCGGGCGCTGTTCGGTGAGGACAAACTCGCCACCGGTAAAATCCCGGCCCGGTTCCGACAGCAGGATCGCCACCTGCAGTGGGAACACCTGCTCGCCGTACAGATCCTGGTGCAGGCAGTTGTAGTCCTGCGGACCGTATTGCAGCAACAGCGGCGTAGGCCGCGATTGCCCGGCGGCGTGACAGCGCTGGATAAAGTCGGTGTGCTCGTCGGGAAATCGCACTTCAATACCCATGTGTTCATTCCAGCGGTTCGCCAGCGGGACCAACGCGGGGTACAACGACTGGCGCAATTGCTGGACGATATCGGGCAGCGGATAGCGAAAATACTGATACTCGCCGCGCCCGAACCCATGGCGGGCCATGATCACCCGCGAACGAAAAAGCCCGGGTTCGGCGTACAAGCCACTGAGTTCGCGACACGGCATGGCTGGTAGCAGGTTGCGGATGATGGCACAGCCGTCCTGATCGAGATTTTGCTCCACGGTGGGCCAGTCGAGGTTGGCGAGGTGCTGGGGCAGGGAAGGCTCAAGGGGCACGATGGCAATCCTGGTTGGAAGGACTGTTCAGTCTGCGCAGCGCTGCGATGAAGGGCACCCCGATTCTTGCGGTGCGGCATTCCTGCGGCGAGTGAGCTTGCTCGGGCCGGGCTCTGTAGGAGCTGGCGAAGCCTGCGATCTTTTGATCTTGATCTTTCGCTTGCGACTCAATTGTCTGGAACAAGATCGCAGCCTCGTTGCACTCGACAGCTCCTACACAGCTCCTACGCAGGTCCTACACAGCTCCTACAGAGTCGAGGGAGCAAGTTCCCTCGCGACAAAAGGCTTACAGCGCTTTGCTGACCTTGACGTCGCTGATCACATCGCCGGTCTGGCCGTGCAAGGCCAGCAGGGCCGCCCTGGCTTCTTCCTCGGTGCCGGTTTCCAGCTGCGCGAATTCGAAGCGGCGTTCGTCGTTGAGCTTGTACTTGATGACGTATTTGGTCGTCTGGGCCACGGTTTTGCCTGTCTTGAAAGTGGGCGAGGCTCAGCTCAGTTTCGAGCTGGAACGCCGGATGATTTTGATCTTGTGGGTCAGGGTCGGCTTGCGCGTGACGCTGATTGCACGGCGGTTGACGGTGTCGATGGTGATGTTCCAGAAACCGGTGCTGGGGGCAGTGATCCGGGCCGGGAAGGTGTCGAACGCGCCGCCGTGATACGTGTGCCGGCCGCCGTTCTTGAAACTACGGAAGTTGGCGTCGTTCATCAAACGGATGTTGCACATTTGGGAGCATTCGATGACAACGATGTCGTCTTCGTTCAGGTGCTCGCGCTGGTGGATGAATTTCATGGGCGCCTCCAGAAGGGCTTTTTCTACAAAATCAAAACGATAGCAAGGGGCAATGATGCGCAGTTTATCAGCCCCGAGTGCTAATATCCGGCCCGCGCTCCAGGCTTTGTTCATTTATTGCAGGTTGCGGGAAAAATAAAGCGGTGCGGCACCGGAGAAAAACGGCAACTGCACTGTCGGACGGTCTTTATTGGAGGAATCATATGAAGCGCAGCGTGTGGGTGTTGGCATTGGCCATGAGTGGATGTGCATCGGTATCGGACATCAACCAGACGCCCCCCACCATGAGCGTCATCTCCGGAAAGAAACCTCACGAATATGCCAAGTGTGTTTCCGACAAACTGGCCAAAAGCCGCGGTCCGCTGCAAGTGGAGCCCCACAAGAATGGCGTCCGGTTGATCGTCCCGGGCAAGTTGTCGACCCTGCCGGCGGCGGTGTTCGACATTGACGAGCGCTCCAGCGGCAGCAGCATCAAGCTGCACGAAAGCCTGTCCAATGTACCGGTGCGTCCGGGCGACGTGCAGGATGCGGCCAACGCCTGCATTTCCGGTTGATCACATTGCGCGCCTGACGAGCGGGCCGGGCATCGGATAAACTACTGGCCTCGACAAAAAATGCCGCCACGGTTCTCGTTGGCGGCATTGTCATTTATGGAGTCAGTCGATGAAACGCGAGCAGGTGCGCGAGCGCCATGCAGAAGGTCTTATCTGTGCCACCCACGTGATTCAGAACCCGGCGAGCCCGGGCGAATGGATCGTGTTCTTCAAGAAAAGCGCCGGGCGCAGTTTTTTCCTGGTGGATGACCTGGACGAAGTCGAGTCCTTCGCCCGTCTCGACGAACTGATCGAAACCTTGCGCGGGCTGGGCATCAAGTTCGCCGAGATCCACATTTGACTACTTGCACACCACCACGACACTGCGGCTGGTGAAGTTGCCGACGCTGACGCCCAGGGTCTTCTCGCTTTCCTTGGCCTGGGGCGTGCCGTCGGTACCGACGATGCGGTAGCCAGTGCCGGCACAGGACGCATCGGCCTTTTCGTAGCATGTTGCCCAGGAGTTGGCCTCGCCCGAGCAATCGATGGTCAGGCCTTGTTCGCCGTTATTCAGGTAGGTTTTTTCGGCCGAGGCACAGCCCGCCAGGGCCAGGACTGTAAACAGCGCCAGAAGTGTCTTCATGGGATCGTCATCAAGAAGGGAAGGGCAATGGCGAGGTTATAGCGAATGGCCATTGCGGTACAGCTAAAGTACAGCTGAACAGGCCTCGTTCAATACTCATATGGCATTTACTTGAGGC
>NZ_CAKKMI010000134.1:0-9567 GCF_918698105.1 Pseudomonas brassicacearum
GCTCCCACAGTGGGCCCTGGTGAACACCAGATTTGTATCCACCACTGTCCCCTGTGGGAGCCGAGCTTGCTCGCGATGAGGCCAGTAGCCACACCCGAAAACTATCAGGCTGCCGAGAAGCGCTTATCCAGATACTCAATGATCACCTTGGACTCATACATCCAACTGGTCTCGCCATTCTCTTCAATCCGCAGGCACGGCACTTTGATCTTGCCGCCTTGCTCCAGCAGCGTCTGGCGATCCTGCTCGTTGTTTTTCGCATCGCGCAGGGCCACCGGCACGTTGAGGCGGCGCAAGGTGCGGCGGGTTTTCACGCAGAACGGGCAGGCGTGGAACTGATACAGCGTCAGGCTGCGAGCGGCCTGCTCGACCTGCGCCTGGGCCTCGGCCGGGCGCTGTTTCTTGCCCGGGCGGGTGATGAAGTCGATGAAGATGATGAGCTGGCCCAAGCCAACCCGAAGCGCTTTGACGATCACGGTATTAAGCCTCGCGGCAGGGAAGAAGAGGGCGCGCAGCTTACCTGATTTTTCACAGGCGAAAAAAAACCGGCGATCAATGCCGGTTTTTTTTCATGCGACGGATTACTTGATGAGGCTGAGGAATTCGCTGCGAGTGGCGGCGTTTTCCCGGAACTCGCCGAGCATCACCGAGGTGATCATCGAGGAATTCTGCTTTTCCACACCGCGCATCATCATGCACATGTGCTTGGCCTCGATCACCACCGCCACGCCCAGGGCGCCAGTCACTTGCTGGACCGCATCGGCGATCTGGCGGCTGAGGTTTTCCTGGATCTGCAGGCGACGCGCATACATGTCGACGATGCGCGCGACTTTCGACAGCCCCAGCACCTTGCCGCTCGGGATGTAGGCCACGTGAGCCTTGCCGATGAAAGGCAGCAGGTGATGTTCGCACAGCGAGTACAACTCGATGTCCTTGACCAGCACCATCTCGCTGTTGTCGGAGCTGAACAAGGCACCGTTGGTGACTTCTTCCAGGGTCTGTTCATAACCGCGGCAGAGGTACTGCATGGCCTTGGCAGCACGCTTAGGCGTGTCGAGCAGGCCCTCGCGGGAAACGTCCTCGCCCAATTGGCCGAGAATCGCGGTGTAATTCTGTTCCAGAGACATGAAACTACCTGTGGGATTTTACGCAAAGGGCAAGGGTACGGTGGCGGACACGGCGCTGCAAGCTCGGCAAGCGAGGGCTATTCGTCGCGGCCTTCCATCATGGTGCGCTTGAGCATCACGTAGACCGCCCCGGCACCGCCGTGTTTTGCCTGGCAGGAGGTGAAGCCCAGCACTTGCGGGTGCTGGCGCAGCCAGGTGTTGACGTGGCTCTTGATCATCGGCCGCTTGCCGTCCAGGCGCACGGCTTTGCCATGGGTGACGCGCACGCAGCGGATTTCGAACTTGGTGGCTTCGGCCAGGAATGCCCAGAGGGTTTCCCGGGCTTTTTCGACGCTCATGCCGTGCAGGTCGAGGCTGCCCT
This sequence comes from Pseudomonas brassicacearum, assembly GCF_918698105.1. Lineage (GTDB taxonomy): Bacteria > Pseudomonadota > Gammaproteobacteria > Pseudomonadales > Pseudomonadaceae > Aquipseudomonas > Aquipseudomonas brassicacearum_F. The sequence goes on from NZ_CAKKMI010000134.1 coordinate 1,489, forward strand.
CGAAAGGGATCTGGCCGACCTTCAGCTTGCGCATCTGGCTTTCCTGGACGCCGTCACGCGCCCACATCAACTCGTCTTCCGGCCCGACGTCGATCACGAACTGATCGGACAAGCCGTCCACGGTCGTGGCGTCGGTGCGCACGGTGGCGGCCTGGCGCAGCTTGGCGATTTGCGCGCGATCGGCCTTGGGCTTGCCGGTCTCGGCGCGGTCGTGCTTGATCGGTTTTACGCCCTGGATCGCACTTTTGAACAGGGAAAAGTCGTCGTCTTGCATGTCAGCCTCCGCGAAGCCGGCCAGTTTACCCAACTCTGGCAGGATCAGGCGCGACAAAACGTCGGATGGCGGGTCAGTCGTGCTTTTTCATCAGGTGCGGAGCCATGGCCAGCTCCAGGGATTGGCGGGCGCGACGGCGGCAGCGGCGCCAGAGCCAGACGCCCAGCAACAACACGAAAAGACCGACTACCAGGATGATCGCCGAACCCAGCGGGGTGGCGTTCAACTCTCCCAGCGCGGGCGGGCGGCCCAGCAGGCTGGCGGCACCGGCCATGGCCAGCAGTACGCCGAGCGTTGCCAGTAGCGCAGCGATCGCCGCGCCAAAACGAAAACGCCAGTTGCTCGGGCCCTTGGGCCGCAAGCGACGTGCGTCAAAACCATCGGATAACTTCATTCCGACCTTCCTCAATGGGTATCGGCCCTTCGACCGGAAGATGTTCGGGTTGTTCCTGATACTCCGGTAATTGCGGCAAATGAGAGGCTTTTGCGGATGAGCGGCGCCACGGGCCGCTCATCGAAGGACATCAGGTGAAGTCGCGGGTCAGGGCCAAGGTGGCGAAGTTGTCCGCCATGATCGCCATTTCGGTCTGCTGCACGTGCTCGGCGCTGAGGACGCCGCCTTTGTATGGCAGGTCGCGCGTGGCGCAGGCGTCTTCCACCAGGGTGCAGCGAAAGCCCAGGTTCTTGGCGGCGCGCACGGTGGTGCTGACGCTGGAATGGCTCATGAACCCACACACGATCAGGTCCAGCGGACCGAAGTCTTCCAGGCGCTTTTTCAGTTCGGTGCCGTGGAAGGCGCTGGGCAGCAACTTTTCGACCACGGTTTCGTCGCCCTGGGGTTCGAGGCCGGGAATGAACTCCCCGCGTTCGCCTTGTGGATCGAACAGCCCGCCATGGGTGCCCAGGTGGCGCACATGCACGATCGGCCGACCGGCTGCGCGGGCCGCGCCGAGCAGTTGCTTGATGTTCGCGACAGCTGCATCCATGCCGCTCAGGGCCAGGGGCCCGGCGAGGTATTCCTTCTGGGCATCGATGATGATCAAGGTCGCTTGACTCAGATTGGCCGCTGCATAACCACGGCCGCTGAGTTGAAACATCGTTTTTGGAACGGACATTCTGGGGCTCCTTCGAGTGGGGCTTTTGCGACATTGTCCTCTGGCTGAGCGGTTCTGTGAATCGCTTCCATCGCAAGGGCCGCCGTTGCTGGCCTACAGCCTTGTCAAGATGCTCGTCTTGTTCAATAGGCGGATCAAAAAACGGATGATTCCTACGATTCGTGAGGGGTTTTTCGTTCGTCATCGGGGCGTGTTTGGGTGGGGCCGCGTTTGGCTGGTAGACTCGCCCGTCGATTTTTCTGGAGTTTGCCGCCGTGATCACTTCCCGTCTCCGTACCCTGCGTGACCATATCCGTTGGGCCGTCAGCCGTTTCCACGGGGAGGATCTGTTTTTCGGCCATGGCACCGACAATGCGTGGGACGAAGCCCGGCAACTGGTGTTGGGCGCATTGCACCTGCCGTGGGAAATTGCCGACAGCTATCTGGATTGCCGCCTTGAAGACGAAGAGTTGGTCCATGTGCAGCGCCTGCTGCGCCGGCGTATCGACGAACGTATCCCCGCCGCCTATTTGCTGGGTGAGGCCTGGTTCTGCGGGATGTCGTTCATCGTCGATGAACGTGTGCTCATCCCACGCTCGCCCATCGGCGAACTGATCGAAAAGCGTTTCGAGCCTTGGTTGGGCCAGGCGCCGGCACGGATTCTTGACCTGTGCACCGGTTCCGGCTGCATCGGCATTGCCTGTGCCTATGAGTTCCCGGAGGCCGAGGTGGTGCTGGCGGACCTGTCGTTCGAAGCGTTGGAAGTGGCCAACCAGAACATTGAGCGCCATGGCGTCGATGAGCGCGTGTTCACGGTTCAGGGCGATGGCTTTGAAGGTCTGCCGGGGCAACGTTTCGACTTGATCGTGTCGAACCCGCCCTACGTCGATGCTGAAGATTTCGCCGACATGCCGCAGGAATACCAGCACGAGCCGGAGTTGGGCCTGGCCTGTGGCGATGACGGCTTGAACCTGGTGCGTCGGATGCTGGCCGAGGCGGCCGATCATCTGACCGAGAAGGGATTGTTGATTGTCGAGGTGGGCAATAGCCAGGTGCACGTCGAGGCGTTGTACCCGGAAGTCGATTTCGCCTGGCTCGACTTCGAACGCGGCGGCCATGGCGTGTTCATGCTCAGCGCCGAACAATGTCGCCAACACCAGGGGTTGTTTGCTTCGCGGGTTTGATCCCCCTTATCCATTTGGGTGCACCCACTGTGGGAGCGAGCTTGCTCGCGATGGCGTCGGATCAGCAGCATTGAAGTTGGCTGATTCACCGCTATCGCGAGCAAGCTCGCTCCCACAGGGTTACTCGCTGTTCAATGCCGCGTCGCAATCCAGATCAGCAACCCCGCCTGGAACATGGCAAAGGCCACCAGGCAGGTGATGGTGAAGCGCAGGCCGGCGTCTTCGCGCTTGAACTTGGTGACCTTTTCTTCCTGCTGCTTGAGTTTGACTTCCTGTTCCGCCAGGTTCTGCTCGGCCTGTTGCAGCATCTGCGCCGCCTCAAGGATTTCCACGAACTGCAGCTTCTCGGTGTTCCAGTCCCCGAGCAGATCGCCAACGTGGGTTGGCTTGACGCTGCCCTTGAGGTGCTGGGCGTCGGCATAGACCACTTCGAAACCCTGGGCCTTGAGAAAGCGGTCGCGGCGCAGGCGAGTGTCTTCGTTCAGGGCGTCCTTGTTATCCAGGTCGGTGCCGTGCACCTGGTAGGCGGACCAGCGTTTCTTGGCCCAGGTGATGCCCTGGGCCGCCAGGAAACGGCCGATGCCACGGTTGGACGGCTCGACTTGCAGGTTGTCCGGGGAAAAAAACAGGCGTTTCTCGACGTGGTCGGCCCAGACGTCCAGGTGATTCTGTTCCTTGCGCACGCGCTGGTTCGGCAACTGGATGCTCATGCGCAGCAAGCTGCGTTCCTTGCTGTGGCGCTCGACATAGCTGAACTCGACAAACCGCAATGGCCGCGCACCGGTGGCACGGTCGGTCTTGAGCGGTGCCAGGCGGAGCATCTTGTGATGCTCGGTATGCACGTCGGCCCACGGCAGCTCCACCGCAGACGAGGCGGGGGCTTCGACAGCGGTGTCGGGGGAAGCTTGAGTTTCAGTCATAACGGCAAAAATCCTGTCCAGGCCGGCGGGTCGGCAGCCATAGCGCTGCCCGACACCGGGCTATCGGCCGTTTTTGCCAGTCCTGAAGCTAAATTGACTAAAACCGCCTAACGCGCGGCTAACGAGTCAATAAAACGCAGAATTCGCGTACCAAGCTCGGCCGCCAGGGGCAGGTTGGGATCCTTGTAGGAGGCCAACTGCCGTTGCACGTCGTTGGGCACGATGCGCATCACGTGGTTCATGCCCTCGATCAGCGCCAGTTCGGCGTCGGGCTTGGCGGCTTTCAACTGTCTCGCGTCATCGACGTTGACCTGGATATCGTTGCTGCCCTGGATGATCAAGGCCGGCATTTTCAACGCCGCGAAGGCCTGGGCCGGGTCCTGGCGGAACAACGAGATCAGGTAGGGCTGCACGCTGGGGCGGAAAATGACCTGCAACTGGGCCGGCACGTTGTTGTCGAGTCGACCGGCCTTGAGGCTGTCGAGCAACTCATTGCTGCGCAACATCAGCGGCGGTGGCAGGCGGTTGCTCAGTTGTTGACGCAGTACCTGGTCGATCGGGCGGGCGCTGCCGGACAGCGAAATCACCGCCGCCGCGTTGGCCTGGGGCGCGGCGAGGCTGGCGATCAACGCGCCTTCGCTGTGGCCCAGCAGGATCAACGGACCCAGGCGCGGATCGGCGGCAAGCTTTCGGCTCCAGGCCACAGCATCGGCCACATAGGCCTCGACGCTCAGGTTGCGTTCGTCCGGTGTCGCCGCGAGGCTGGCCGCTACGCCGCGTTTGTCATAGCGCACGCTGGCAATGTTGTGCTTGGCCAGCACCCAGGCCAGGCGCTTGAGGCTGTCGTTGCGTCCGCCCTCGGGGTTGTTGCCGTCGCGATCCGTAGGACCCGACCCGGAAATGATCAGGACAACCGGCACCGGCGTGTCGGACTTGGGCAGCAACAACGAGCCGAACAGCTCACCGCTGCCCGTGTCGAGGCTGATCGGGCGTTGCAACACCGTGGCCTGGGCCAGGCCGCAAAACAATCCGCTGAACAAGGTCAGGCTTAAGGCAAGCAGCTTTAACATCATCACGCCATTAGTTACGAAGGTGCCGGTTGGACTGGTGGCCGCCGATAAGGTTCGAGGATGAACTACGCGGGGAGCCTGCGTATACTGGCGCGCATTACGAATCCAAGGTTGAGTCTCTCAGCGATTTCACGGAGCACCCTGCATGTCCGGCAATACCTACGGCAAGCTGTTCACTGTCACCACCGCGGGCGAAAGCCATGGCCCGGCGTTGGTCGCCATTGTCGACGGCTGCCCGCCGGGCCTGGAGATTTCCCTGGAAGACCTGCAGCGTGACCTGGATCGGCGCAAGCCCGGCACCAGCCGCCACACCACCCAGCGCCAGGAAGCCGACGAAGTCGAAATCCTCTCCGGCGTGTTCGAAGGGCGCACCACCGGCTGCGCCATTGGCCTGCTGATTCGCAACACCGACCAGAAGTCCAAGGACTACTCGGCCATCAAGGACCTGTTCCGCCCGGCCCACGCCGACTACACCTACCACCACAAATACGGTGAGCGCGACTACCGTGGCGGCGGTCGCAGCTCGGCGCGGGAAACCGCCATGCGCGTGGCGGCCGGGGCGATTGCCAAGAAGTACCTGGCCAGCCAGGGCATTGTGATTCGTGGCTACATGAGTCAGTTGGGCCCCATCGAAATCCCGTTCAAGACCTGGGATTCGGTCGAGCAGAACGCCTTCTTCTGCCCCGACCCGGACAAGGTGCCGGCACTCGAGGCCTACATGGACCAACTGCGCCGGGACCAGGATTCGGTTGGCGCGAAGATCACCGTGGTCGCCGAAGGGGTGATGCCTGGCCTTGGCGAGCCGATCTTCGACCGCCTCGACGCCGAGCTGGCCCACGCGCTGATGAGCATCAACGCGGTGAAAGGCGTGGAGATCGGCGCCGGCTTCGCCTGCGTTGCCCAGCGCGGCACCGAGCACCGTGACGAACTGACCCCGCAAGGTTTCCTGAGCAACAATGCCGGCGGCATCCTCGGTGGCATTTCCTCGGGCCAGCCGATCGTGGCGCACCTGGCCTTGAAGCCGACGTCCAGCATCACCACGCCGGGGCGCTCCATCGACATCCATGGCAACCCGGTGGACGTCATCACCAAGGGCCGTCATGACCCGTGCGTCGGCATCCGTGCCACACCCATCGCCGAGGCGATGATGGCGATCGTGCTGATGGATCACCTGCTGCGGCATCGCGGCCAGAACGCCGACGTCCGCGTCAGCACCCCGGTGTTGGGGCAGCTTTGATGGCTGGCCTGCCGACCGCCGTGGCCTGACGACCGTGGCGGCACTGCCGTACTGGCGGCTCTCCAGTTTCTATCTGTTCTATTTCGCGCTGCTCGGTTCGACGGCGCCGTTCCTGGCGCTGTATTTCGATCACCTGGGGTTCAATGCGGCGCGCATCGGCGAGCTGGTGGCGATTCCCATGCTGATGCGCTGCGTGGCGCCGAACATCTGGGGCTGGTTGGGGGACTACACCGGCCGGCGCCTGGCGATCGTGCGTTTTGGCGCGGTCTGCACGCTGCTGGCGTTTTCGCTGATCTTCATCGACAAAAGCTACGCCTGGCTGGCGATGGTCATGGCGCTGCATGCGTTTTTCTGGCACGCGGTGTTGCCGCAGTTCGAAGTCATCACCCTGGCCCATTTGGGTGGGCAGGCCTCGCGCTACAGCCAGGTCCGCCTGTGGGGTTCCATCGGTTTCATCATCACCGTGGTGGCGCTCGGCCGCCTGTTCGAATGGCTGAGCCTGGACATCTACCCGCTGGCGCTGGTGTTGATCATGGCCGGCATCGTCCTCGCCAGTTTCTGGGTGCCCAACGCCCAACCACTGCAGGGACCGCGAGTCGCAGGGGAGGGCTTCCTGCGGCAATTGCGCAACCCTGGTGTGCTGGCGTTCTATACCTGCGTGGGCCTGATGCAGGTGAGCCACGGACCGTATTACACCTTCCTGACCTTGCACCTCGAACACCTGGGCTACAGTCGCGGGCTGATCGGCCTGCTCTGGGCCGTCGGCGTGGTGGCGGAAGTGTTGGTCTTCCTGCTGATGAGCCGGATCCTGGCGCGGTTTTCCGTGCGCCGGGTACTGCTGGCGAGTTTCCTGTTGGCGGCGTTGCGCTGGTTGTTGCTGGGTTCGCTGGCCGAGTTCCTCTGGGTGTTGTTGTTCGCCCAGGTGCTGCACGCGGCGACCTTCGGCAGCTTTCACGCCGCCGCCATCCATTTCGTGCAACGCAGCTTCGGGCCTCGCCAACAAGGCCAGGGGCAGGCGCTGTACGCGGCGTTGGCCGGCACGGGCGGGGCCTTGGGCGCGTTGTATTCCGGCTACAGCTGGAACGCCTTGGGTGCCAGCTGGACGTTCAGCCTCGCCAGCCTCGCGGCCTTCGCGGCAGCCGTTATCATTGCCACCCGTATGCAAGAGGACCGGCCATGAGCCTTCGAACCGTTAATTTTCTGGAGCCTTTGTCATGAGCAGCCTGTCCGTCTATCACGTTTCGAGCCCAGACATTCCGAACAAGGTGTTGACCCATTTTGAGGACATTGCCGCGACCTTGGCTGAGCAAGGTGTTCATTTTGCCCGTTGGGAAGCGGCGGTGAAAATCCAGCCGGGTGCCAGTGAGGAGGAGATCATTGCGGCTTACCAGGCTCAGATCGATGGGTTGATGACTGAGCGGGGTTATGTTGCGGTCGATGTCGTCAGCGTTAGCAGCGATCACATTGAACAGGCCGAGGTGCTCGATGAGTATCGCCATGGCCAGGATGAGGTGCGATTTTTCGTTGCTGGTCGTGGCTTGTTTAACCTGCACGTTGGCGATTATGTCTATGCGGTGCTGTGTGAAAGGAGCGACTTGATCACGGTGCCTGCTGGTATGCCGCATTGGTTTGACAGGGGGGAGCGGCCGCATTTCGTTACGATTCGTTTGTCTGGTGATTTGCAGGGGTTGGTTGCTGAGGTTACGGGGGATGATATTGCTCGGCGGTTTCCTCGTTTGGAGGATTGACCGCGTTCTTGGGGGGGGTGTGTATATCCGTTATTTCGGTAACGGCGGCTGATGGTTCCGCCCTTATGGCGGGTCACTTTTGGAGCGCCAAAAGTAACCAAAAGCGCTTTGCCCCACCACTCGGTGCCTCGCTAGGGCTCGGCATGCCCTCACTCCGGCATTGCTCCGTGGGCCGCCGCGAAGGGCCATCCATGGCCCAGCGCGGCTATCCCGGCATCCATGCCGGGATGCCCACTGCGCAATGCCTGCGTTCGGCCAGCGTGGTTTAACGGGGCTCCGAGATCAAGATCAAGATCCAAAGCAAGAGCAAGAGCAAGAGCAAGAGCAGGGCACGGGCACGGGCCGGCATCTATGTGGCTGAGCCACCGCTATCACGAGCAAGCTCGCACACAATGCGTCTGTGATGAACACAAGGCTCATGAACACCCGAGATCCCTTGTGGGAGCCGAGCTTGCTCGCGATGAGGCCGGCACATCCAACATCACAGCAAACTGACCCACCGCTATCGCGAGCAAGCTAGCTCCCACAATGTGCCTGCGGTGAACACAAGAC
>NZ_CAKKMI010000135.1:0-9402 GCF_918698105.1 Pseudomonas brassicacearum
TGGCCTCGGGAGTGCTGAAATATTCTGCGAGGTCAAATTCTATAAAGGTCTCGATCATTTTACTCTCCGCGCATGTGAAAAACGGGCGACCCAAAGGTCGCCCGTTTTCGTTACTCAGCAGCTTGCGTCCGCAGCCGTCTCCCAATCAGAATGAAAAAGGGGACAGATTTATTTTCTCGGTTCTTAAATAAATCTGTCCCTTTTTTTTCCGTGAGATCGCCCGGGCTCCTGGAGAGTTCAAGCCAATTACGACGGACAAAGGAATTCCTTTCTTGGAGAAGCGCTTGACGGATGGCCGGGGAATACGCCTGAATATGGATGGAACATTTAAAGGGTTCGTGGATTGATTATGACTACTGAATTTTATGAAGTGATTTTTGAGGGCGTGCCCGACAAGGCGTTGTTTGCGCTGTTAAAGGTGATCGAAGGTAGTGCTGATATACTCTCTGATCTGACACTGTCGGAGCCTGTCGAGCTTCTAAGTAAAAGCGGTATTTATAAAAAGCTGATAGATGATTTTTGTACTCGTGAAGAGGATGTATGTTTGTCAGAATGTCTTGGTGGTTTCCATGTTTCGCCGGCACTGACACTTCCTTCGGTTCTGTTGAGAGTGGTCAAGTGTGGTGTGGGAGTCGATGTCGAGTTATCTTTTGATAATGTCGTCGCTTCTGATGTTGATAGTGTGATGCTGGCTGTGCAGATATATGCGAGTAATTTGTCTAGGTTTTTTGGGGTGACAAAATTTTACGGTGGGCTAGAGCCCGCTGTAGATGTCGAGACTCGATATTTCACTAATGATTTGTTGGGTCCTTTATCTTTGCCCCATTGAGGTAACGTAGGAAAGGGGGACTCAAGGAAGCTGTCCCCAATTTTGTGTAAACGGGATTTCTGTTAAACAAAAAAAGGGTCAGATTTATTTTTTGATTCTTTGCTACGCTAGAATTTCATTAAAAATGGAGTGCTGCGATGAGTCTTACTATTTTAGAGTTTGCACGATCGTTTGTAGCGGGAAGACTGACAGCCGAAATTTTCTCTGAGGCTTATATTGAACTTTGGAAGATTGAGCGAGATAGGAACGTCCTTCAACTCGATGAACCCTCGTTAAATGAGTGCCTATCAAGTATTTTTTGTGCTGCGGATATGTACGAGCCAAGCGAGTCAAGGGAAGAGTATGAGCTTGACGACGAAATGCTTAGAACTGAGGTTGCGAGATTGGTGCAAAAGATAGTGTCTGATTAGCTGTTTCAACGGGGGGGGGACGGATCACGTTATCTGTGCGGTTTCTTAGATAGAAAACGTGGTCTGTCCCTGAGGAGACTTTACACATGATGGAAAAAGGGAACACCCATTAGCCGGTCTCAAGTCAAGGCTAAAAGCCAACTCCGGGCATCTCTCATGAACTCCGCAATGGCCTCTGGAGTACTGAGATATTCTGCGGGGTCAAATTCTGTAAAGGTCTCGATCATTTTGCTCTCCGCGCATGTAAAAAACGGGCGACCCAAAGGTTGCCCGTTTTCGTTACCCAGCAGCTTGCGCTCGCAACCGTCTCCCAATCACATCGAAAAAAGCGAAAAAAGGGGACAGATTTATTTTTTGATTCTTTGCTACGCTGAAAGCTTCCACGGAGGAGGAATCACATATGCCCAGGATGGGACGTATTGTTTTACCGAATTACCCACACCATATCGTACAACGCGGTCATAACCGTCAGGTGGTGTTTGCCGTTGCCGAGGATTATCAACGCTACCTCACGGACCTGCGTGAACTTAAGGATGCATTTGGCGTAAAGGTCTACGCCTATTGGAAAAGGGGACAGATTTATTTTCCCGGTTCTTAAATAAATCAGTCCCTTTTTTCGCTTTTTTTCTTTTTGCGATTCGTCCTCGAACAGGAGACGTAGTTCCGCGTTGCGAGAATTGCACAAATATTTTTGGAGCGGAATAATGGAAATGGATGATGAGTTTTTGGAAGTCAATGATTTAGATTGGTTTGCTTCGTGTAAAGATGGATTTCTTGCGCATTTTGCGACTGGAGGAAAGGGGGGCGTTCCGCAGTCAATAAGAGAGTCCCTTTCTGAGTATGAGTTGATATATGAGTATTTTTATTCGTTAGAAGAATGCTTTGAGGTTGAGGTGGTCGAAGAGAATCTCCCGATATTCAGCTCTGAAGTTCAACTGAGTAGATACTTGCAGTCTTTTGTTTCTATGGCGAAGAAAGGGTTGTTTAGTCATGATTTTGATGGGGAAGGGTACAAGTTAGTCGCCAAGCCGAAAAGTGGTAAAAAGAGATCCGAGCTACCAGCAGAAATTTTAAATGTGATTTGCATACTGTCAGTGGACTCTTGTGAGAATGTGTAGTGTGAAAAGGGGACAGATTTATTTTCTCGGTTCTTAAATAAATCTGTCCCCTTTTCTTTTTCCCACAGCTTTCACCCGCAACCTTCTCCCGATCACATCGCACCCGTCGCGCAGCGCTTCGGTGGTGGAATGGTTAACCGAGCCTGTCGTAGGAATCGACGGAGCGAAAATTCCCCATTGACTTGCAGGACATTTCCTAGAAAATTCCAACCTCTTGCGCCTGCTGATTTCGGTGCCTAGTCTTTGCTCACCGCTGCCAATTCAGCGGTCGGGTTTAGTCGCTCGGTATCTCGTTAGGCGCAAGGTCTCCTTGAAGTCAGGCTACGGTTTTCTCGCTGATTTTATGGTGGCTGTGCGCAGGGCACTTTCGGGTGCGCCGGTATCCTAACGTCCCGGTCGACTAACCTGTGCACAGCCGCCACCCACTTCGTTTAGTCGCGAACAGTGGCGGATCCGACTGACGTTAGGAGGTCCATATGGACAAACTCATCCCAGACCCACCCGTTCCACCGCTGCACCTGGACGTCGCCGCCGACGCCAACGCCGAACGTGTCATCGATTCCTATCTGAACCCCAAACCCGCCCAGCCTGACAAGAAGCCACCTCCGGACCAGTTGTTCGCCGTCGTGGAGGGCGTCGATGCTGAAAGCCTGTTGGCCAATCTCAGCGAAACCTTGGCCTGCGCCAATGCCATGGCCAGCGATTTGGCGTTCGATCTGGAGGATTCTCGACGGCATGTTGCACTCGGGCTGCAGCAGTTGATCGAGTTGGGTCAGCTATTGGCAAACCGGGCGCTGGATGTCATCGACCCTAGATAGACGTTAGTAATTGGCGTGGGATAGACCCCATTTTCCCAAGATAAATCGGGTCGGAAGCAGGGCAGCTTCCGACCCAAGACACCCGCTTGCAGATCATCCCAAGCGCTCCGCGCTATACCTGATCCATGTCCTCGGTCACCCACTGGTCCTCGCCCAGGAACCCGCCGCTCTGATGGTGCCACAGCCGCGCATAGATGCCGTTCTTGGCCAGCAATTCAGCGTGGGTACCCTGTTCGACGATGCGCCCCTCATCCATGACAATCAGTCGATCCATCGCCGCAATCGTCGATAGCCGATGGGCGATGGCGATGACGGTCTTGCCCTGCATCATTTCATCGAGGCTTTCCTGGATGGCCACTTCGACTTCCGAATCCAGCGCGCTGGTCGCCTCGTCGAGGAGCAGGATCGGGGCGTTCTTGAGCATCACTCGGGCAATCGCGATGCGTTGGCGCTGACCGCCCGACAGCTTGATGCCGCGCTCGCCCACCAAGGTGTCGTAGCCGCTGTGACCTTGGCGGTCGCTCAGTTGGCTGATGAACTCATCGGCCTGGGCATTGGCCGCGGCACGGCGGATTTGTGCGTCGCTGGCATCGGGGCGGCCGTAGGCGATGTTGTCGCGAATGGAGCGGTGCAGCAGGGACGTATCCTGGGTGACCATGCCGATGGAACTGCGCAGGCTGTCCTGCGTCACGTGGGCAATGTCTTGCCCGTCAATGCGAATCTGCCCGCTGTCGACATCATAGAAACGCAGCAGCAAGTTGATGAGCGTGGATTTACCCGCGCCGGAACGGCCTACCAGGCCGATTTTCTCGCCCGGGCGAATGTCCAGGCTCAAGCCATCGAGCACCTGGCGTTCACCGTTGTAGTTGAAGCTCACCTTGTCGAAGGTGACCGCTCCGCCAGTGGTCGCCAGCACCCCGGCGTCCGGCGCGTCCTGCACCTTGGGGCCGCGGGTCAGGGTGTCCATGCCATCCTGCACGGTGCCGATGCTCTCGAACAGCGAGGTCATTTGCCACATGATCCAGTGCGACATGCCGTTGATGCGCAACGCCATGGCAGTGATCGCCGCCACGGCACCGGCGCCGACTTCGCCCTGGTGCCACAGCCACAGCGCATAACCGCCTGCTGCCATGATCAACCCCACCACCAACGCTTGGTTGACGATCTCGAACTGGCTGACCAGGCGCATCTGGCGGAAGCCGGTCTGCTTGAAATCCTCCATGGCCGCACGCGCGAAGTGCGCTTCTCGATTGGAATGGGAGAACAGTTTCACGGTGGTGATGTTGGTGTAGGCGTCCGAGATACGTCCGGTCATCGAGGAGCGCGCATGGGCCTGTTCCTGCCCGACTTTGCCCAGGCGGGGCACGAAGTAGAGCATGGCCAGCCCGAACAACAGGATCCAGGCCAGGAAAGGCAGCATCAGTTTCAGGGCGAAGCCGCCGGCCAATGCGATGATCGCAATGAAATACACACCGATGCCGGGTGCGATCTCGATCAGGGTGAACAGCACGTCACGCACGGCCAGCGCAGTCTGCATCACTTTGGTGGTGACCCGGCCGGAGAACTCATCGGAAAAAAACGACAGGCTTTGCCGCAGCATCAGGCGGTGGAAGTCCCAACGCAGGCGCAACGGTAGATTGATCGCCAATACCTGGTGCTGCACCATGGTGCGCAACGCCACCAGCCCGATGCTGGCCACCATGACGATGCCCATGCCCCACAGCACGCGACTTTCCTGAGCCGCCGCCTCACCACCGGCCTGCCAGGTCGAGAGCAGGTCCACGACCTGACCGAGGAAAGAAAACAGCCAGGCTTCGTAGATCGACACACCGGCGCTGAGCAGCGCAAACGCAAGGATGTAGCCGCGGGCGCCTCGTGTGCAGGCCCACAGGAACCGGGCCAGGCCTTCGGGTGGCGGCGGTACCTCATCGGGCGGGAAGGGGTCGAGTCTTTGTTCAAACACGCGAAGCATGGTGGTCTCCAAAACGATCAATCGGGAGATTCTGCCATTTAAAGGTGGCGTTGAGGGTTATATGACGTTGTGGCCCGAAGGCGTGGGCGCCGTTCCTTTGCCCTCCGCAGTACCCACGACGTTTCACTGCGCACTCAACTCCCACAACACATCCAGCACATGTTGCGTAGACCGCTCGATGTCCCGACTGCGGTGGGCAATTCCCAGGTGACGCCACAATAAGGGCTTCAATGGCCGCATGACGATCCTATTATCGAGCAATGGCGTGGCCGCCTCATGGGGCAACAACGTCGCACCATATCCTGCCGCCACCAGGCTTTTGATCGCGTCGTTGTAGTTCAGTTGGATACGCGGCGCAGGCTGTTGCCCATCACTGGCGAACCACTCCGCCGTCAAGCGTGACAGGCGTGTGGTGACGTCATTCAAAATCAACGGTTGAGTGGCCAACCACGCGGGGGTCACAACCTGCGGGGACTCCCAGCGAGCCGGCAGGAACGCCATGACCGGGTCCCGTCGCCACGGCTCGATCCGCAAGCCCTTCACCGGGGACTGCGGCAGCGCGACCAAACCAACCTCCAAAGAGCCCTCGGCAAGTTTCTTCAAGGTTTCCTGGGAGGTGAGCACCGCGACTTGTACATCGATCGCGGGGTGGCGTTGGCTCAACGTCTCCAACGCATGCGGCAGCAATTGTGCGATGGCCCCTGTGGAGGCGCCCAGCCGCACACGCCCGGCCAATCCCTGTACCTGACGTTCCACGTCCTCGAGCGCCTGTTCTGCGTCTGCCAATAGGCGCCGTGCGCGTTCCACCAGCGTGTTCCCTATCGCTGAAGGCTGAACGCGGCCACGTGTGCGCGACAACAGCTTGCCGCCCACCCGCGCCTCCAGGTCGGCGATATGCAGGCTGACGGTGGGCGGCGCAAGGTGCAGCACGCGGGCCGCTTCGGCAAACGAACCCAGGTCGGCAATCGCCACTAAGGTGCGCAGACGGTCCAGGCTGATTTCGCGCATGAGGGATTCCTTGTTCAGAAAAACTGAATTTCAAAGTTTATAAATTCAACTTTTCCTATCTTAGAGCGTCGCTGAAGATTGGGCTCCTGTTTTCCAATGTTCGAGAGCATTCCATGGCAAGTCCCCTTGTATTCATCGATGGCGACCAAGGCACCACCGGGCTGCAAATCCATCAACGCCTGCGCGAGCGCAGCGATCTGCGGCTTTTCACACTCAGCCCCGAACATCGCAAGGACCCGCAACGTCGTGCCGAAACCATCAACCACTGCGACATCGCGATTCTCTGCTTGCCAGACCAAGCCGCGCGCGACGCGGTAGCGTCCATCGAAAACCCCGCCGTTCGGGTGATCGATGCGAGTTCGGCGCACCGTACCGATCCAGACTGGACCTATGGTTTCGCAGAGATGAATCCGCAACAGGCCCAACGCATCGCCGCGGCGCGACGGGTCAGCAATCCCGGTTGCTATCCAACGGGGGCGATCGGGTTGCTGCGCCCATTGCTGGAGGCCGGGTTAGTGCCGGCGGATTACCCGCTGAACATTCATGCGGTGTCGGGTTATTCCGGAAAAGGGCGCGTCGGCGTGCAAGAGCATGAGGGCGAAGGCGCGGCACAGGCGTCGGCATTTCAGGTCTATGGGCTGGGGCTGGCACACAAGCATATTCCGGAGATTCAGCAGCAAAGCGGATTGACGGAGCGGCCGATGTTCGTGCCGGCCTATGGCGCTTTTCGGCAGGGGATCGTGCTGACCATCCCCTTGCACACCCGATTGCTGGCGCCAGGCGTGAGCGCGGTGCACTTGCATGGGTGTTTGATGCAGCACTACGCCGATGCGCGCCATGTACAGGTGATGCCGATGCAGGAATCCAAGGAGTTGACGTCCCTTGATCCTCAAGCGCTCAACGGGACAGATGATTTGCGACTGTCGGTGTTTGAGAATGATGAGACCGGGCAGGTTTTGCTGGCTGCGGTGTTTGACAATCTTGGGAAGGGCGCTGCTGGCGCGGCGGTGCAGAACCTGTACTTGATGCTTGCAAGCGCAGGCCGCTGAGTATTTCGCATGCTGTTATTTATGTGCCAAGTTGATTGGAAACCTGACTGAGCCGTGTCTATAGTTTTTGGCGCCAGATAGATCGGAGGCTAGGACATGAGTCAGAGCATTTCGCCCGCCGCTTCAGCTGCGCGGAACACAGGCATGGTCGCCACCACCTTGTGGGGCTCGGACAAAATCGCAGGCATTGCGGTCGATCCGGACGGCGCTATCTGGCTTGGCGCTTATAGTCGCCTGGGGCTGGGAGGCGAAGAGGATTCGGGTTTCACCGCCAGCCTGGTCCGGTTCGATGCCAACGGTAGCCTGGACCGCAACTACAGTGGAGACGGTAAATCCCTTCTCCCCGTGGCGCTCGATATCGAGGACGGCGGCAATGCCGCCGTGCAGCCGGGAGGCGGCTACCTGGTGGCGCGCTACGTGAAAGTAGGCGACGCCTGGGTGTCGGGCATCAGTCGTAACTTGGCCGACGGCAGCCTCGATACGAGCTTCGGGAACGGCGGCACCGCGACAGTGCCTTTCTACTGGAATGACTTTCTAGGCCAGCAAGCGTCGTTCTCTGTGCAACGCGACGGCAGCTTTTTCGCAAGCGCCGGGTATCCCTCCGGGGAGATCTATATCGCCCGCTTCGACGCGACGGGAGCTTTGGTCTCGTCTTTCGCAGAGGCAGGGATCCTGCACCTGCCAGCGTCCGTCGGCATTCACCCCAGCCGCACGCTCGACGTTTCGCTGCAGGCAGACGGGAAGGTATTGGTCACGGGGCAAGATACCCTGACCCGCCTCAACCAAGACGGTACTTTGGACAGCAGTTTTGCGAACGGGGGCAGTTTGGCCCTGGATGTTCACGCCGACGCCCTCGTCATCCAGGATGACGGCAAAATCCTGCTGGCGGGGGCCTCGGGCGGCGTGGCGAGCGTCATCCGACTCAATGCCGATGGCTCGCTCGACAGCGGTTTCGGTGATCAGGGCCAGGTACGTTGGGGCTCGGAAAGCGCTCCTTTCGCAGTAACCGACATGATCGTGCTGGCCGACGGCAGGCTATTGATTGGTGGAAGCCAAGGTACAAGCGCGGACGGCTATCTGGCCGCCTTGGTCCAGTTGAACCCCGACGGTCGTCTCGACCACAGCTTTGGCAATCCCGACGACGGCTATTACCACCTGGACGGTGGCCGCGATGCTGACTTCCTGCTCGGTACCGCCTCGTTCGACGATGCGATATCTGGCGGGGTCGGTAACGATCTGCTCGACGGCCAGCAAGGTCGTGACCTGCTGACGGGCGGTGCCGGGGCCGATACGTTCCGTTACCAGTCAGTCTCAGACAGTTACCGAACCGCAACCGCGGCCCATAGCGATCGAATCACCGACTTCGACCCCAGCACCGATACGATGGACCTGTCCTCCCTGGGCTTCCTCGGGCTGGGCAATGGACATGATGGAACGCTGGCGATACGTGTCAATGAAAGCGGGACGCGGACCTACCTCAAGAGTTTCGAGGCCAACGCGGATGGGGAACGCTTCGAAGTGGTCTTCGACGGTAACTTGGGCCAAATGCTGAATGAAACCAACCTCCTGTTTCAGCAAGCCAGGTTGACGGGCACTGAAGGGGCCGATCGTCTACAAGGCAACGCGCGAGGCGAAATCATCGATGGGGGCGCGGGCGATGATCGCCTTTATGGAGCGCTAGGCAATGATGTATTGGTTGGCGCAGAGGGCCGGGACCTATTGGTAGGTGGCGCTAACAACGATGTGTTCCGCTTCGACGGACTGAGCGACAGCTACCGTACCGCCACCGAAAACCACACGGATCGCCTGATTGACTACACCGCGGGTGAAGACACGATCGATTTGTCCGCCTTGGGCTTTACCCGGCTGGGAAATGGTTACAACGGCACGTTGGACGTGGTTGTCAATGAAGCCAAGAACCTGACTTACTTGAAGAGTTACGAAGCCGACGCATCTGGGGCCCGATTCGAATTGAGCTTGGTAGGAGACCACTCCGGTTACCGTAACTTGGACATCATCTTCGCCGAGCCCTCGGAGGAGGAGGCCATTCAATTGGTCGGAGTGGCTAACGACTTCTGGGTATAGAACGCAAACCTGGTTATTCCTTGCCTTGCCCTTGGCCATACGAGCCAGGCCGCCTTCCCAGTGTCTGATCGCTATTGCCCCTCACCATCAGCCCCCTCAATACACCCCCCGAC
>NZ_CAKKMI010000136.1:0-9281 GCF_918698105.1 Pseudomonas brassicacearum
GGGCCGCTGCGCAGCCCAGCGGGAGCAAGCTCCCTCGCCACAGGGGCCAGCGTGTTCCCGGTAAAAACAGCTTCTACGGTGAAAGTAGATGCTTGGCTAACTATTTTTCCAACCACCGCAACTTCCAGTTACAGCTCGGTGATAATCTCGATGCCTTCATCACCGGACCCCGTCATAGATGCCCAGCCAAGCGCCGCTGCTGCTCCGTCACCACCGTCCCTTCATCGCCTTCTGGCTGGCCCGGATATTCACCGCCAGCGGCTTCCAGATGCTCACCGTGGCCATCGGCTGGAACCTCTATCAACTGACCGGCAACGTCCTCGACTTGGGCCTGGTGGGGTTGGTGGAATTTGCCCCGCGCGTGCTGTTCATGCTCCACACCGGGCATGTGGCCGACCGCTATGACCGGCGCAAGGTGGCGGCTATCTGCCAGTCATTGCAGGCGATGATTGCCCTGGCGCTGGCCATTGGCAGCGCCACCGACCATGTCACGCGGGAAATGATCTTCATCCTCGCCTTCCTGCTGGGCGCCGCTCGCTCCTTCGAAATGCCGACCACCCAGGCGCTGCTGCCGAGCATCGTGCCGGCCGGCCTGTTTCCCCGCGCCGTGGCCGCCGCGCAATCGGCCCAGCAGTCGGCCACCATCGTCGCCCCGGCGCTCGGCGGCTTGCTCTACGCCTTTGACAGTGTCTGGGTCTACGGGCCGACGGTGTTGCTTTACCTCATCGCCTGCGGCCTGATGCTCAACCTGCCCGCCCGGCAAACGCCGCTGAACAAAGGCAAGGCGACGCTGGATTCGCTGCTGGCCGGGATTCGCTTCATTCGCAGCCGCCCGGATATTCTCGGGGCGATTTCGCTGGACCTGTTCGCGGTGTTGCTCGGCGGCGCGACGGCGCTGCTGCCGGTGTTTGCCAAGGACATCCTGCTCACCGGCCCCTGGGGCCTGGGCCTGTTGCGGTCGGCGCCGGCAGTCGGGGCCTTGCTGATGTCGCTGTGGCTGGCGCGGTTTGCCGTGGAGCGCAAGGTCGGCCGGGTGATGTTCACAGCGGTGGGCGTGTTCGGCGTCGCCACCATTGCATTCGGCCTTTCCACCTCGTTCTGGTTTTCCCTGGCGGTGCTGGTGGTGCTGGGCGCGGCGGACATGATCAGCATGGTGATCCGCGCCTCCTTCGTACAACTGGAAACACCCGATGAAATGCGCGGCCGGGTCAGCGCGGTGAACGGGCTGTTCATCGGCGCCTCGAACCAGTTGGGCGAGTTCGAGTCCGGCCTCACCGCCCACTGGTTCGGCACCGTACCGGCGGTGGTCATGGGCGGCGTCGGCACGCTGCTGGTGACCGGGGCCTGGATCAAACTGTTCCCGACCCTGGCCAGCCGCGACCGGATGCACGAACCGGCGGATGAAGCAAAAGCCTAGAGCAGCTTGTCGAGGGTGATGGGGAAGTCCCGCACCCGCTTGCCGGTGGCATGGTAAATCGCGTTGGCCACCGCCGCTGCCACCCCGACGACGCCGATTTCACCCACGCCCTTGGACCCAAGCGCATTGACGATCTCGTCGTGTTCTTCGACGAAAATCACCTCGATGTCGCCGATGTCGGCGTTCACCGGCAGGTGATACTCGGCCAGGTTGTGGTTCATGTGGCGACCCAGGGCGTGGTCCGTCAGGGTTTCTTCATGCAAGGCCATGCCGACGCCCCACACCACGCCACCAAGAATCTGGCTGCGGGCGGTTTTCGGGTTGACGACCCGGCCGGCGGCGATGGCGCTGACCACGCGATTGACCTTCACCGTCCCCAAGTCTTCGTCTACCCGCACTTCGACGAACACCGCCGAGTGAGTGGCCGTGGCGTAGGCCTGGCGTTTGGCATCCGGCTCGGCAGTGACCTGGGCCTGCAACGGCGTCTCGCCGCTTTTCTGCGCCAGCTCCGCCAATGCAATACTCGCTTCGCCCAACCGCAACTGCCCCTCCGTGAACGTCACTTGCTCAAGGGTCGCGCCGCTGAAGGCCGGACACGCCTGGCGGGCCACGGCCAGGAGTTTTTCCTTCAGGGCTTCACAGGCCTGCTGTACGGCGGTGCCTACCGACGAGACGGTGAACGAGCCGCCCTGCAGCGGCGCAGTGGGCAGCGACGAATCCCCCAGGACAAACGTGACGTCCTCAAGGGAAACGCCTGACGCTTGGGCAGCGATCTGGGTCATGACCGTGTAGGTCCCGGTGCCGATGTCAGTGGTGGCGCTGCTGACGGTCAGCTTGCCATTCTCATCCAGCGACGCCTTGGCGCTAGCCTTCTGCTGCATGGCCTCCCACACGCCACCGGCCATGCCCCAGCCCACCAGTTGCCGGCCTTCACGCATGCTGCGCGGTTCCGGGTTGCGCTTGTCCCAGCCGAAACGACGGGCACCTTGGGCATAGCACTCACGCAGTTCCTTGCTGGAATACGGTTTGCCTTCGTTCTCGTTGCGTTCGGCGTAGTTGATCAACCGTAGTTGGACCGGATCGATGGCCAGGGCACAGGCCAGTTCATCCATGGCGCACTCCAGGCCGATCAAGCCGAGGGCGGCGCCGGGTGCACGCATGTCCAAGGGCGTGTAGACGTCCAGGGGGACCAGTTTGTAGGTCAACTCGACGTTGTCGCAGTGATAGAGCATGCCGCTCCACTCCACCACGTGCTCGGTGTAATCCTCGAAACGCGAGGTCTGGCCGACGGCGGCGTGCGCCACGGCGAGCAAGCGACCATTGGCCGCCGCCCCCAGTTGCACGCGCTGGAGGGTTCGCGGCCGATAGCCAAAGGTGAACATCTGCTGGCGCGTCAGGCTGACCCGCACCGAGCGCTTGAGGGCCAGCGCCGCCATCACGGCCAACGGCAATTGATATTGCGGGCGCAGCCCGGAACCGAAGGCGCCGCCGACAAACGCGGCAAACACTCGCACTTGCTCTTTCTCGAGCCCGAAGACTTTTTGCACATAGGCCTGACCGTTTTGCGTGCCTTGGGTCTTGTCGTGGATGTGCAGGCTGCCATCAGGCTGATACAGCACGGTGGAAGCATGTGGCTCCATGGGGTTGTGGTGTTCAATCGGCGTGCTGTAGGACACATCCACGCTGAGCGCGGAGCTGGCGTACTCGCCCTGAAAATTCCCACGGGGCTTGGGTAATTCAGCCGGCGCTGGCCGGGCGTCGTTTTGCAGGGTGATCAGATCGGTCTGATGCTCTTCGGCCGCGTATTCGACTTCTATCAGCGAACCGGCATAGCGGGCCAACTCGAGATTTTCTGCCACCACCAGGGCCAGGGGCTGGCCGCTGTAGAGCACCTGGTCGTTGTACAGCGGCCGGAACGGCGAGCCGTCCGCCGCATCGGCATCCTGGTAGGGCTCGTCGTAGCTGGCGATCCTCGGCCGGTTGGTGTGGTCGATGACCGCGACCACGCCAGGCAGCGCCAGGGCGCGGGCAGCATCGATGTGAAGCACGCGACCACGGGCAACGGTGCTGGACACCACACTGCCGTGCAGCAAGCCGTCCTCGGGGTATTCAGCGGCATAACGGGCCTGGCCCGTCACCTTGAGCAGGCCATCGACCCGGTCGAGTGGTTGCCCTATGGATTTGCTCGGAGCGTTCATCAGGCTTGCCCTCCCTGCGGTGCGCGACCCAACGCGGCATCGCTCAAGGCGCGGACAATTGCCCGGCGCGCCAATCGGACCTTGAAGCCGTTGTGTTCCAACGGCTCGGCGTGTTGCAGCAGTGCATCGGCGGCGGCGGTGAAGGTTTCACGGCTGACGGTCTGTCCGACCAGCCAGCTCTCCACGGCCCGGTCGCGCCAGGGTTTGTGCGCCACGCCACCGAGGGCCAGGCGCGCCTGGCGAATCACCGGCCCATCCAGTTCCAGCGCCGCCGCCACCGAGACCAGCGCAAACGCGTAGGAGGCGCGGTCACGGATCTTCAGGTAGTGGCTATGCTCGGCAAAACCGGCGGCAGGCAACTCGATGGCGGTGATCAGCTCATCGTCGGCCAGTTGATTGTCCCGTTCCGGGGCGTCGCCGGGCAGGCGATGGAAGTCGGCGAACTCGATGGTCCGCGCCCCGCCCCGCCCCAGGACATGGACCACCGCCTCCAGGGCGGCCAAGGCCACGCACATGTCGGAGGGATGGGTGGCGACACAGTGATCGCTGGCACCGAAAATCGCGTGGATCCGGTTCAAGCCGTTCCGGGCCGGGCAACCGCTGCCGGGCTGGCGTTTGTTGCAGGGTACGCTCGCGTCATAGAAGTAATAGCAGCGGGTGCGTTGCAGCAGGTTGCCGCCGGTGCTGGCCATGTTGCGCAGTTGCGGCGAGGCACCGGCCAGGATGGCCTGGGCCAGCAGCGGATAACGGCGCTCGATCCACGGGTGCCAGGCCAGGTCGGCATTGCTCACCAAGGCGCCGATCATCACCCCGCCGGACGGCGTTTCACTGAGGTCCGCCAGGGGCAGCCCGGTAATGTCGATCAAGTGCTCGGGGCGGGTCAGGTTCTCTTTCATCAGGTCCAGCAGGTTGGTACCACCGGCGATGAAGCGGGAAACCGGGCTCGACAAATCGACGGCCGCCTGCACGGTGTCGGGCTTGCTGTACTGGAAGGGATTCATTGTTCACCTCCCGGTTGCCGGCAGAGCGGCAATGCCTCTTCGATGGCATCACAAATGTGGGTGTAGGCCCCGCAGCGGCAAAGGTTTCCGCTCATCAGTTCACTGATTTGCGCGCGGGTCTGCGCCCTGCCCTCGTTGGCCAGCCCCACCGCTGAACAGATCTGCCCCGGCGTGCAGTAACCGCACTGGAACGCGTCATGGGTGATGAATGCCTGCTGCATGGGATGCAATCCGTCATCGCCGGCCAGGCCTTCGATGGTGGTCAATTCGGCACCGTCGCACATCACCGCCAGGGTCAGGCAGGCATTGATCCGCTTGCCATCGCGCAGCACCGTACAGGCGCCGCACTGGCCGTGGTCGCAGCCTTTCTTGCTGCCCACCAGGTCCAGTTGCTCACGCAGCAGGTCCAGCAACGTGGTCCAGGCCAGCACTTGCAACTCACGCACCTGGCCATTGAGTGTCAGGCGGATCGGATGACGGACGAAGGACGCCGGCGTCGCTTCGGACAGGGTCGCGCTCATGGAACACCTCACGGTTGGTCGTACTCGCGGCGTTTTGGGAAACCGCCGTCATAAGGGGTACGACTTCAGGGTGGGGCGAAGCGTTCAAGGCAAATGATTGACGTTGGAAGCCAGCACCTTCAGTGGGTCCGCTCGCATTGAAGTTGAATGCGCTGACGCCATCGCGAGCAAGCTCGCTCCCACATTGGCTCTCGGGTGCTCATAGGTCCTGCATCCACCATAAACCCCTGTGGGAGCGAGCCTGCTCGCGATAGCGGTAGGTCAGATTGCATTGAATTGACGGGAGCAGCTCCCTCGTCACAGGCCGGGGCCCGCTGAAGAGTGTCAGGCCAACAACTCCGCCGCCACCACGCTTCTCACGCCCTTGCCACTGAGTTGTTCCACCAGCGTCAAGGCAAACGCCAGGGCGGCGGCCGAACCCTGGGCCGTGATGCAGTTGCCGTCCACCACCACGGGTTGATCCACGAAGCTGCAACCGGACAGCTGCTGGCTCACCGCCGGCAGGCAGGTCATGCGCCGCTGGCGCAGGACGCCGAATGCCTGTAGCGCCAGGGCCGGGGCTTCGGCGATGGCGGCGAAAAACCGTCCGGTGGCCGCCTGGCCCTTGATCAGTTGTTGCAGCGGCTGATGGGCCGCCAGGTGTTGGGCGCCGATGATGCCGCCCGGCAGCACAACCAGGTCGAAGTCTTGCACGAGCACGTCCACCAGCATGCCATCGGCCGTCAGGCGCGTGCCGCGGGCGCAGGTAAGCATCCGCCGCCCTTCGATGCTCGCCACCACGGTTTCGATCTGCGCTCGACGCAGCACATCGATCAGGGTGACCGTCTGCAAGTCGTCGACACCCTCGGCGACGGCTATCAGGGCTCGGGGGATCTTGGTTCCAGGAATCATGGGCGCTCTCCGCTGGGTGATGCTTGTAGTGTAGGAGCTGCCGAAGGCTGCGATCTTTTGATGTGCGCTGGAGACTCAAGCGTCAGGGGAAAGATCGCAGCCTCGCTTCGCTCGACAGCTCCTACAGGGACAACGGCTACTTGATGTACAGCTGGGTCGACATCCGGTTGCCCGGTGCGTTGATCGAGATGTTGCTGAAGCTGAAAGTGCCCTCTTGCTTGCCCTTCAGGTCGAAGATGTACACATAGCCGACGACTTTAGTCCGCACAGAGCAGTCGTTAAGGTTGCCGTTACTGTACGCACACACGGGCGAGCGGGTGCCGTCGACTTCAAAGCCGTCCAGGGTGACATCGGGCTGGCGGCCATAACCGACCTCCAGCACGTAGATCTTGATATTCGGGCCGCTGTGGTCACAACGCGTCTGCGCCTGCCCCGGGACGATGTCCTCGAAGCCACAGGCCGGCGACTCGACCTTGAGCACCTTGACCTCGCTCAAGGGCGGTGCCGACGCGGCATTGGCGGCCTGGCCGGACAACCACCAGAGCAGCATGCAGCCCACCGCCGCCAGCAGCTTTTTATTCATGCAATACATAGAGACCTCCCGGAACCGCGCGCAGTATGGCCCACTTGGCGCGTTGGCAAAACATCGACGACGATCGCAGCCACAACGCTACGCTGCTGGTATGATGCGCGGCTTTTTCCGACCCACAGAAAATTCCCGGGCGCCGCTGGCGACCTGTGCTTTGCTGTTGAGGTCGATACATTCACGGCGCCGGGCGCGCCACGGGGAGCAGACATGCTGGAAAGGCTGTTTCAACTCAAGGCACATAACACCAACGTGCGGACCGAGATCCTGGCGGGCGTCACAACGTTCCTGGCCATGGCCTACATTCTGTTCGTCAACCCGAGCATCCTCGGCGAAACCGGCATGGACAAGGGCGCGGTGTTCGTCGCCACCTGCCTGGCAGCGGCCATTGGCTCCACGGTCATGGGCCTGATCGCCAACTACCCGATCGCCCTCGCACCGGGCATGGGCCTGAATGCCTTCTTTACCTACACCGTGGTCCTGCACATGGGCCACACCTGGCAAGTGGCGCTGGGCGCAGTGTTCATCTCCGCCGTACTGTTCTTCATGTTGTCGATCTTTCGCATCCGCGAATGGATCATCAACAGCATCCCGCTGCCGCTGCGCTCGGCCATTGCCGCCGGTATCGGCCTGTTCCTGGCGCTGATCGCCCTGAATAACGCCGGCATCGTGGTGAAAAACCCGGCGACCATGGTCGGCCTCGGCGACTTGAAACAACCGGCGCCGATCCTCGCGACCCTCGGTTTTGTCCTGATCGTTGCCCTGGAAGCCTTGAAAGTACGTGGCGCAGTACTGATCGGCATCCTGGCGGTCACCCTCGTCTCGATCCTGATGGGCTTCACGCCGTTCGGCGGCGTGATGTCCATGCCGCCGTCCCTGGCCCCGACCTTCCTGCAACTGGACATCAAGGGCGCCCTGGACATCGGCCTGGTGAGCGTGATCTTCGCCTTCCTGTTCGTCGACCTGTTCGACAACTCCGGCACCCTGATCGGCGTCGCCAAGCGCGCCGGGCTGATGGGCAAGGACGGCCACATGCCGAAGATGGGCCGTGCGCTGATCGCCGACAGCACCGCCGCCATGGCCGGTTCGCTGCTGGGCACCTCCACCACCACCAGCTACATCGAATCGGCGGCGGGCGTCAGCGCTGGCGGCCGCACCGGCCTGACCGCCATCGTCGTGGCGATCCTGTTCCTGCTGGCGCTGTTCTTCTCGCCATTGGCCGCCAGCGTCCCGCCTTTCGCCACCGCCCCTGCCCTGTTGTTCGTCGCCGTGCTGATGACCTCGGGCCTGGCGGAAATCGACTGGGACGACATCACCGTCGCCGCGCCAGTGGTGGTGACCGCCCTGGCAATGCCGTTCACCTATTCCATCGCCAACGGCATCGCTTTCGGCTTTATCGCCTGGACCGCCATCAAACTGGTGTCCGGCCGTGGTCGTGAGCTGAACCCGGCGCTGGTCATTTTGTCGATCCTGTTCGTGATCAAGTTGGGTTGGTTCAACGCATGACTTTTGATTCCCAAGCCTACGCCGCTCAGCTCCAGGACAAGGTCACCCGCTTGCGTGACCTGTTGGCGCCGTTCGATGCGCCAGAACCCGTGGTGTTCGATTCGCCGCTGAAGAACTTCCGCCTGCGCGCCGAATTCCGTCTCTGGCGCGAGGCCGGTGAACGGCACTACGCAATGTTTTCCCAGGACGACAAGCGCACGCCGATCCTCATCGAGGAATTTCCCATCGCCAGCCTGCGCATCAACCAGTTGATGCCGCAACTCAAGACCGCCTGGCAAGCCAGCGCGCCCCTGAGCCACAAGCTGTTCCAGGTGGAGTTCCTGACCACCCTGGCGGGCGATGCGATGATCACCCTGTGTTATCACCGCCCGCTGGACGAGCACTGGCACGCTGCCGCCTCGAAACTGGCGGCGGACCTTGGCGTGAGCATCATTGGCCGCTCCAAGGGCAAGCGCGAAGTGATCGGCCATGACTATGTGGTGGAGAAACTCGAAGTGGGCGGTCGTACCTTCAGCTATCGCCAGCCCGAAGGCGCCTTCACCCAGCCCAACGGCACGGTGAACCAGAAGATGCTCAACTGGGCTTTTGACGCGCTGGGCGATCGCAGCGACGATCTGCTGGAGTTGTACTGCGGCAACGGCAACTTCACCCTGCCCCTGGCCACCCGCGTGCGCAAAGTGCTGGCCACCGAAATCAGCAAGACCTCGGTGAACGCCGCGCTGAGCAACCTCAGCGAAAACGCGGTGGATAACGTCACGCTGGTGCGCCTCTCCGCTGAAGAACTGACCGAAGCCTTGAATGAAGTCCGGCCGTTCCGTCGTTTGCAGGGTATCGACCTGAAAAGCTACGAATTCGGCAGCGTCTTCGTCGACCCGCCTCGCGCTGGCATGGACCCGGACACCTGCGAGCTGACCCGGCGCTTCGACAACATCCTGTACATCTCCTGCAACCCTGACACCCTCGCCGCGAATATCGCGCAACTGAACGACACCCACCGCATCACGCGCTGCGCGTTGTTCGATCAATTTCCCTGGACCCATCACATGGAGTCCGGGGTGTTGTTGACTCGGCGTTAAACGCTGGGGCTGGGCAAAGCTCTGTGGGAGCAAGGCTTGCCCGCGATACAGGCGACTCAATTTCGAAAGACCGCATCGCCTGTAT
>NZ_CAKKMI010000137.1:0-9041 GCF_918698105.1 Pseudomonas brassicacearum
GGGACTTCACCACAGGTGTACTTTGCAAAATCCCTTTTAGCTCCTCAGGAGCAATAGTAAATACAGAACGCGAGTTAGATATTTCTCTATTAAAATGCCCCTCTAAAACGTGTTCGAAGCCCGCAGATACGGGCTGACCACTATCCCGAAGAGGTGTCGTTTCAGTACGGCCATTTGCAATGTTTATGCGAGACTGTACGCGGCCCGGGACCGGGATAATAGGTTCATTTGGAACATCTTTGACTGGATGAGTATAAGGCATCCCAGCCTCAGCATCCGGCCCCCCAAGCGGCGTACTGCCGTTCTTGCCCGTAGAAGCTCCCGTACGTATGGCCTTGGCTTCCGTAAACTTATCCAGAGCCGCCTGAATCCTAGGCGAAATCCCTCCTTCGCCAGCGCCAGCACCACGCGCGCCGCCTGAGGTCGGTATGACCAGCGCAGCCACGCTTGTTGCGTTTTCCCACGTGTCAGTAACCTTCGCCAAGTTCGTCAGGTCGTTCAACGCACGCTCAGTCAGAGTGTCCTTGTACTGCGTGCAAGTCGCCGTCGTGCAATTGAGGTCATTCAGTGCGGTCAGCCCGCCCTGGATCGAGGTCAGCAAGGATTTGGCAAAAGCTCCACTGACGGCCTTCTCCGACCAATCGGTGATTTCGTTACTGATCTCCTCGTACTTTCCCCCATCCCACGTGTTCTTTTGACAGATCTCGCTGCTACCACAGGCATTCATGTCCCCGACAAAGTCACTCATGTCATGGTGATTGAGGTTGTTGTATTGGGTCGCATTGCCAGCCACATACGAGCCTGTCTGCAGGCTGTTCGCGTCGTCACCAGCCACAGCGGCAGCGGCCACTACGCCTAACAGTTGCGAAGACATCAGCATCAGGTGGTCGCGGTTCTGCGGATCCATCTGGGCCGACATCCTCCGCAACTGGTTGGCAAACGTCTCGTTCACACCCGCCGCCATCGCACCCACAGCGAAATCACTGCCCGATGCTTCGGCGATCATGCCGCCTACCAATGCGTGCAGGGCGATCTTCTCCGGGCTGCCCGTCTTCAGCTTGAGGTTACCGACTTGGTCAAAGGAATACGCCGCCAAGGTGCTGTAGATCGTCGACTGGAGGATACCGGCCAACGTAACGTCTCGACCGAAAGCCTTGGCGATCGCGGCAGCGGATGCGTTGTTGATCAACTGCTGACCGGCAAAATGACTGACGGCTTCGATCGAACTTAAGTCAATCACCGTCTTGCCATTGACCTGCTTGGTCATGGTCATGTCGCCAAGATAGTTCTCGGCTATACCGGCAGTGATGGCTGCGATCGCGGCGTTGGTAAGGCCATCTTTGCTAAGAACGGCTTTATAACCGGCGCCTATGTCTCCTTTGTTGTTGATGGTCGCAACCGTGCCGGTGGTTGCCAGGCTGGAGGCACCTGCCAGGGCCCAGCCGCCAAGGCCAGCACCCGCAGGGCCGAGCATGACGGTCATGAGAATGGCGATTACCATCTGCGCAGCCGGGCCCAGACCGGAGTTCGCGTACTTGAAGCTGGTGTGGACCTCCTGTACCTGCCGCCAGTCGACCCCGCCCTGCGCATCAAGCTCCTTGAGCCACGCCAGTTTTGGATCGGCCTGGACCATCGCATCGATGGACGCGCTTACCGTCTGCTTGTTCACCTGTCGCACGTCAGCGTGGATCTTGCCTACCGCGTTGATCACCAGGTCGCCCTGAGCAGTCAGTTCGCTCTGGCGAAGGGTCTCGTCAGTGCGACCTTTACCCTTCATGCTGAACCAAGCTGCGCTGGACTTGCTCTTCTCGTGACTCTCCTGATGCAAATCCTTCACGCCTTCAAAAACGATGTCGCCACCGCTGCTGACGGTCAGGTCATTGCCGCTGTCGAGCTTAGCCGCCTGATATCGCTGATCGCCTCCGCTCTCCAGAGTCAGGTCGCCGCCCGTGGTGATCGCGCTGCCGACATGACGCACGTCGGTCACTTCGTCACGCTTGGTCTTCTTTTTCCCCCAACTGCCCTTACTCTTTTTCTGGTAAAGCGAGTAATCGCTGTCGGTCTCGGCTATCAGTTCGAGCTGGTCGCCGGCATAGAGATAAGCCTCGTCACCGGCGCTGACGCGACTGGAGATCAGACGAATATCCTCACCCGCGGTCATGGAAACATCACCGCCGGCCTTCAACTGGGTGCCGACCTGACGGACATGATCCTCCTGGCGGGTCACCTTCTTGCTCTTGGAGTAGGAGTGTTCCTCATCGGCAGCCGAAGCCAGGGTCACGTCGCCGACCGCGTCAACGGCAATGTTTCGCTTGGCCTCCAGGTTGCTGCCGATGGCGGCGAAGTCGCGGCCGGCGCCCATGTCCAGGTCCCGACCAGCGGTGATCTGCGAGCCGGATTGTTTGATGGACTCGCTGCGGTTGCGCGTCCCGTTTTGATAACTGTAGGTCTGTTCGGCAGAACCTATCAGCAGGTCACGCCCGGTGCGGATCTCCAGATCGCGGCCCGCCAGCATCACGCCACCGATGTTGAGCAAGTCGCGCCCGACGCCGGCGATCAGATCGTTGGAGGCTTCGATACGGGCGGCGCTGTCCAGCTTGCCTTCAACGACGTAGCCGCCCTTCTGCAGGGTCTGGGTGCGTTCATTTACAACATCCCCCAGCAGACTGTTCAGGCTGACATCACGGCCGTTGATGATGCCTCCCGCACCGTTGAACAGGGTGTTGCCTGCTAGTAGGTCGACGCGACCGCCGGCTTGGATCAAACCACTGTTGGCCAAGTCCTGGCCGGCACTGGCCGACAGATTGTTCTTGGCACGCAGGGTCCCACTGTTCTCCAGGTTCTGACCGGCGATCAGGTTCACATCCTGGCCTTCGATCAGCGCGCCAGTCGGCGCCAGGCGGTCGTTGGCGTGGGCTAGGTAGAGCACCGGCACCAGCACCTTCTCGCCCATGACTTCGTGCTCTTCAAGCCAGACGATGTCGTGGGTCAAGGCCGCCACCTGAGAGCCGGTCAGGGTAACGCCCACCGACAGGCCCAGTTGCTGCTTGCTGGCGATGGCGTTGTCCATCAGATACCGGTACAGCGCCTCGTCGGATGTCTGGCCATCTATGAAGCGCTTGCCGGTACGAGCCGTCACCGCCTGCTGGATCATTTGCTGCTCGAAGTATCCGTCGCCCAAGCGTTTCCAGCTGGCGTCCGAGTCATACCCCAACTTGTCCAGAAGATAATCCGAGCTCATGAATTGCTTGAGGTCAGCCAATGCAGGATCGGTCTCGACCAGATATTTATGCGGCTGCGGTCCGCGGCTGTTGAGGGGTAGGCCCTGCACTCGAGCGATGCTTTGCGGATTGATCACGGTAGCAGTGCTGGGGACGCCCTGCGCCGCTGCGGGAAGCACCTGCGGCAGCACCGCTGAAGCGCCAGGCTGGAAGATCGGTCCATTGCCGCCGCTCAGTTGGGTTGGGCCGGTCTGCTCCAAAGGTTGCTGGCGTTGGGTAAGGCCGATGCTGGCACCTCCCAGGGTCCAATTGGCTGGCGACGGTGCGACGCCAGAGGTGTTGGCCTGGCCTGCGGCCAGAGCGCTCAGACGGAACAAACCGCTACCGCCCGTGGGCAGGACGAAGCCTGGCAGGTCCAGCGGGTTGACCTGACGCTGGGCCAGGTCCGGCGGCAATTGTGCATTGATGCGCGCGGTGTTGGGATTGACCACACTGCTGGCCTGAGTATTTGCCGTGCTCAGGGATTGGCTGGAATAGCCGGTGTTCTGGCGCGTAACGCCGTTGCCCAGCGTCTGGCTGGCGGTGATGTTAACCGCGCCGCCAGCCTGAATGACGGCGTTAGCGGCCACGCCTGTGTTGGTTTGCGTCTCGCGTGTATCGATCAGCGTATAACCCAGGAGCTTGCTGGGTACCGCATAGCCCGAGTTGGGCCGGTAGTTCGGGTTGGCTATGCCGGTGTCCTGTTTTGATTGGGCCACCGGTGTTATGTAACTGCCGTCGACGTCATACCATTCTTCCTGGTAGACGAACTGGGTCTTTGAGTTGTATTTGGCGTATTCGGCGATCGCCCCGCCCTCACGCGTCAGGCTGTCCCAGACGGAGCTTCGCTCGCTGTCGTTGGGATTGCGGAACTGCCGGGTGCGCAGCACGCTTTCGGTGGACGCCCCCTCGTTGTTGAAATTATCCGCGCTGATATCGATGGACGACCCGGCGCTGACGGTACTGTGCTTGTTCTCAAAAAGTGATGACTGCACTTTCAGCGCAGCGCCGGCATTGATTGATGCCGCTGCGGAGTCCGCCTGCACTGAACGGACAATCTCTTCGGTCAGGTAATAAAAGAAGTCGTAGTGCCGTCCCTTACAGTTGAGACACTGGTAAGTGATGGTGCCGGAAACCAATTGCTCACTGACGGAAAACGCGTCCTTGCGGTTGCTGACCGTACTGGCGTACAGCCCCATCGCCCCACCGCTCTGCAACGTGGCCGATACGTTGTCGATGCGGTTAGCGCGATTGAGCGCTGCATCGCCAGCCACCAGCAGGCCTCCCAGGCTATACACCGTAGCGAAGCGGTTGGTGAAGTCGCCGACCAGCAGGCGCATGTCGCCGCCACTGGAAATCAAACTCTGATTACCTGCGTCTGCGCCTTCGTTGCGCAGCACCTGGCTGACCAGGTCAAGCTTGCCGGCACTGCCGATCGTACCGCTGTTGCTCAGATTAGCGGCATTGAGGGTCAGGTCCCGGGCGGAGGTGATGCGCCCCTGGTTGACCAACGTACCGCCGGCCCTGACCTGCACATCGCTCGCACCGGCGATCCGTCCTGCGCTTGATATCTGTATACCTGCGGCGCTCAGGCCGAGATTGCCGACACTAGTGACCTGGCCGCTACCGGCGTATAGCCCGGTCAGGGCCATATCCAGTGTGCCGTTACTGGCGATCAGACCGTTGTTGGTCCAGTTGCCTCCACGCCCCACTAAGCTGTCGGTCGCCAGCAACTGGCCGCTGCCAGTGAGCGTCAGTTGACCGACGTCGATGTTCAGCCGCGCGGCCTGGATCACGCTGCTGTTGGTCCAGTTGGCGGCGCTCAGGGTCAGGCCGCCGAGGGTCACAATGTCACCACCGGCACTGCCCAGGTTGGCCAAGTCGATCTGGAACTCTCCCGTACCGCCATGCAGCAAGCGGCCGCCAGTGTTGAGGAAGCTGCCGGCCTGTAAGGTCAAGTCTTGGTTGGCGACTTCCATCACGCCATTGCTGTTGTCCAACACGCCCGTCACTTGCAGGCGAGTACTGCCGCTGCTGGCCAGAGTACGCAATTGGCCGCCCTGGTTGTTTAAGCTGGCCGCGCTCAAGCTGATGCGGCTGTCACTTTCGAGGACGCCGCCGACGTTGCTCAGAGCACCTCGCAGGGAGAAATCCAAGCTCCCGCCCGCCAACTGTCCACCCGCACCGTTATCCAGGTCGGTAGCGCTGATGTTGACCAGCCCAGTGGCATAGAGCCCGCCGTTGCGGTTGTTCAGATCAGCCGTGTTGATAATGACATCGCCCGCTTGAGCCGCGATCCGCCCGCCGTTGTTGTTCAGCCCAGCCAAGGCGCGGAGGTTGAGGCGCTGGGCCTGGATCACGCCGCCCTTGTTGTTCACATCGAAGCCGTTGCGCAATACGCCCACGGTGCGCGCTTCAAGGGCGCCCTTGATTGCGGCGAGGGTGCCGCCGCGGTTGTCGATGTTGGCCGCCGTGACGCTGACGTCGCCGGTCTGGGCGATGAGTTTGCCGCCCTGATTATCGAGATCGCCGCTGAACTGGAGATCAAGACCGGTCTGCCCCTGCATCTCGCCCTTGCCATTGGCCAGGCTCACGGCATCGAGTTCGATATCCGCCGTCTGGCTGTAGATCAGGCCGTTGGTATGGTTCTGCACCGCGCCGGTGGCGGTAATCGCCAGGGCATTTTTTGCCGCAATAGTCCCGGCGTTGCTGTTGTCCAGGGAGCCGGTGAGCAGGGTCATTTGATCCTGGCTGGCAATCTGGCCGCCCTGGTTGTTGATCGCCGTCGCGCCTTTTACGGTCAGCGGGCCGGCGCTGGCGAGCTTGGCGGCGCTGTTGTCGAGTACGCCATTGAGGTTCAGGTTGACATCGGCGTTACCCACCAGCGTGCCCTGGCGGTTGTTTACATCGTTGGCATCGAGGGTCAGCGTTTGCTGCGCGTTGACCGCGCCACTGACGTTCGCCACGGAGGTGGCCTTGATGGTCAGGCCCGCGCCGCCGTCGATCAGACCGCCCTGGCTGTTAACGAGCGCACCGCTGAGGTTGAGGTTCTGCGCACCGCCACTGCTGAGGATGCCTTTGCTGTTATCCACCGAAGCGGCTGTCACACCGAGGCTGCCCTGACTGACCAATGCACCGCCGTTGCCGTTGAGCAGGTTGCCCAGCAGGTTGAGAGTCACGTTGCCGTTGCGGCTGGACAGGGTGCCGTTGTTGCGGTTGTCCAGGCTCGTGCCGTTGACCAGCAGCCCTTGCCAGCCGGAAATCAACCCGTTCTGGTTGACCAGCGCTTGGCCGTCGAGGCCCAGGTTTTGGCTGCTGATCAGCTTGCCGCCGCTGTTGTCGAGCGTGCGGCCTTTGAGGTCGAAACTCTGGCTGCTGGAGATTTCGCCACCCTGGTTGCTCAGGTCGCGCACGGCGTTGAACGTCAGCGGACCTTTGGCGATGATCAAACCGTTGCGATTGTTCAGGTCACCGTTGCCGAGGTTCAGCGTGACGGCTTTTTCGCCGAGCAGGCGGCCGCCGTCTTGCGTCAGCGATGCCAGGGTCAGGTTGATGTCGCCCTTGGCAGAGACTTCGCCGCCATCGCTGGAGTCCAGAGAATCGGCGTCGAGAGTGAGGTCTCCCTGGGCGTTGATCAGGCCGTTGGCGCTGTTGTTCAGGGCCATGGCATTGAGGACCAACGCGCCGCCGGCCACTACGCTGCCGCCCTGGTTGTTCAGGTTGCTGCTCTTGAGGGTGAGCAGTTGGGCGGCACTAATCAGGCCTTGGGCCTGGTTATCGAGTTGTTGATCGACGGTCAGGACGAGGTTGCCACGACTGGTGAGGGTGCCGCCGTTGTTGTTCAGGCTTTGCGCCTGGGCATCGACGGTGGCCGCGCCGATCATGCCCTTGACGTTGTTCAGCGCTTGGGCGATGCGCAGGGTCAGGCCTTGGCTGCTCAGCAGTTTGCCGTTGTCGTTGGTGAGGTTTTGCGCCGCGAGGGTGAAGGCTTCGGCGCTGGAGATTTCGCCGCCCTGGTTGTTCACGCCGCTGAGGTTTTTCAGCAGCAGCGTGCCGGGGGCGTTGATCAAGCCGCTCTGGTTGTTGAGCTGGCCGTTGTTCATGTCCAGGCTCAGCGAGGTGTTGCTGAACAGCTTGCCACCCTGCTGATCCAGACCTTTTACCGACGCCGTCAGCGCGCCTTGGCTGCCGATGGCCCCGCCATCCTGGTTGGTGACTTGGCCCGCGACAAGGTTCAGCGTACTGGCGCTGTTGAGGCGGCCATTCTGGCTGTTATCGTAGGCACCGGTGGTAACGCCTACCGCGCCCTTGGCGCTGATGTGGCCCTGCTGGCGATTGTCCAGCGCGCCGCTGGTGAGCAGCAACCCGCCGTCGGCGACCAGTTCGCCGCCCTGGTTATCGAGGCGTCCCAGGCTGCGCACGGTCAGGTCCTTGGCGCTGGACAAGCTGCCGCCGGTGTTGGTCAGGTTGGCGGCGCTGACACTCAACGAGCCTTCACTGCTGAGCTGGCCTTGGCTGTTGAGCAGGTCTCGGCTCAGGTTGATGCGCTGATTCTGCTGGCTGATCAGATAGCCGCCGCTATTGTCGAGGGCGCCGCCGTCCAGTTCCAATCCAGCCTTGGCACTGAGCAGGCCCTTGGTGCGGTTGAGCAGTTGATCGACCGTCAGCTTCAGCGCCTGGCCGGCGAACACCTGGCCGCCATCGCTGTTGTCGAGGTACTGGCTGACCAGCGTGACGTCTGCATTGCTCGACAGCTCGCCGCCACGGTTGTCGAGGTCGTCGACATCGAGATCCAGCCCTTTTGTCGCGCCGATCAAACCGGCCTGGCGGTTGTCGAGGCTGGTCGCCGTGAGCTTCAGGGCATCGGTGCTGATCAGCGTGCCTTGACGGTTATCCACCGTGTTGACGGTGGCGTTGAGCCCGGTCTTGCCGACGATCTCCCCGACTCGGTTGTCCAGGCGGTCGGCAACCAATAGCAGCGCGCCGTCTGCGATCAGTGAGCCGCGCTGGTTGTCGAGCAAGGCGTCGACAATCAGATCGAGTCGGTCGCGACTGCTGATCAGGCCCTCGCTGTTGTCCAGGCTGTTGCTGTGGCTATCCACCGAGGCCGCCGAGATCGCGCCGCGGGCGTTGTCCAGCACTTGGGCAATTCTGAGCATCAGGCCCTGGTTGCTCAGCAATTTGCCGTCGCTGTTATCCAGGTTCTGCGCCGCCAGGGTGAACGCTTGCTTGCTGGAAATTTCCCCGTTCTGGTTGTTCACGTCCTTGAGGTTGTTCAACAGCAACGCACCCGAGGCGTTGATCAGCCCGCCCTGGTTGTTCAACTGGCCCTGATTCATGTCCAGGCTGAGGCTCGTGTTGCTGAACAGTTCGCCGTTCTGCTGATCCAGGCCAGTAACGCTGGCATCCAGCGCCTTCGCACTGGCGATGCGGCCAGCGGTGTTATCCACCTGGCCGGCCTTTAACTGCAGCGTGTCGCTGCTCGTCACGCTGCCTTGAGCGTTGAGCAGTTGCCCAGTCAGATTCAGATTCAGCCCTTGTTGGGCAGAAAGCGATCCCTGGCGGTTGTCCAGCGAACCGGCGCTCAACTCAGCGCTTTTGCTCGCAGTGAGACGCCCACCCCGGTTGTTCACCTGGCCGCTGGCGTTGATGTCGAGCATCTGCCCCGCCACCACCAGACCTGCCACGTTATCCAGCGAGGCGACCCGCAACGTGACGTTGCTCAAGCTGTTGAGTTCACCGCTGCTATTGTTCAACTGCCCGACATTGGCCGTCAGGTTG
>NZ_CAKKMI010000138.1:0-8694 GCF_918698105.1 Pseudomonas brassicacearum
GCTCGCGATGGCGGCGTATCAGCCAACATTTTTTTAGCTGAACCACCGCCATCGCGAGCAAGCTCGCTCCCACAGGGGATTTATGGTGGGCCTGATTTGCTCAGGTCGCCTTGGCCTTGCTCGCCTTGCGCGGCGCACCGCCAGCCTTGCGCTTGGCCGGCTTGCGTTTGTTTTTCCACGGCGTTGCGCCGCGCCCGGCGGGGCTGGCCGGGCCGCTGATGGTCAGGCTCATGCCCTGGCAGCGGGCGACGTGCTTGCTCATCCAGGCGGCTTGCCGGGTCACGAATTCTTCCAGGCTCATTTCGCCGCTCTGCACCATGTCCAGGGCCTGTTCCCAGATGGCGGTGGTGCCCGGGTCGGCGATGGCCCGGGGCACGGCGTCGATGAGGCTGAAGGCCGCCGGGGTGGCGGACAGGGCCTTGCCGTTTTTCACCAGGTAACCGCGGTCAAGCAGCCCCTGGATGATCGAGGCCCGGGTTGCTTCGGTGCCGATGCCGGTGGTGTCCTTGAGCTTTTGCTTGAGCAGCGGATCCTCCACCAGTTTGGCGACGTTCTTCATCGCCTTGATCAGGTCGCCTTCGGTGAACGGCTTGGGCGGTTGGGTCCACAGGTCCTTGGGGGTCACCTTGTCCACGGCGCAATCGCGGCCTTCGCTCAGTGCCGGCAGGGTCTGCGGCACCGGTGCTTCACGGCCCCTGGCCGGTGCCAGCGCTTCGGGCAGTGCGCGTTTCCAGCCGGGTTCGACGATCTGCTTGCCCACGGCACGCAGCGCCTGGCCGGCACAGTCGAAGTCGGCCTGGGTCCGATCGTATTCATGGTTGGGCAGGAACTGCGCCAGGTAGCGCGCGCGAATCAGCGTATAGACGGCGCGCTGCTTGCCGGCGAGTTTGTCGAGGTTCCTGGCGGCGGCGGTGGGGATGATGCCATGGTGGGCGCTGACCTTGGCGTCGTTCCAGGCCCGGGACTTGCGTTGCGGCTGCAGGTGCTCGCGCAGCGGTGCAAGGCTCGGGTCGGCCTGGGCGAGGGCGGCCAGGATGGCCGGTGCTTCGCTGTGCTGGCTCAAGGGCAGGAAACCGCAATCGCTGCGAGGGTAGGTGATGAGCTTGTAGGTTTCGTAGAGCGACTGGGCAATGTCCAGGGTTTCCTGGGCGCCAAGGCCGAGTTTCTTCGAGCAGACTTCCTGCAACGTGCCCAGGTCGAAGGGCAACGGTGCCGCTTCGCGCAGACGTTCGGTACGTACCTTCAGCGTCCGGGCGGTGGCGGTGTTGCTCATGGCTTGGGCGGCGTCCCGGGCCAGGGCCTGGTTCAGGCAGCGTTCCTGGTCGTCGCAGGCGTCCGGATCGGCGCGCCACTGGGCGGTGAACGCCGTGCCGTCGTGGCTGAGCTGCACGTCGATGGCCCAATAGGCGACCGGCACGAAGTCGGCGATGCTGCGGTCGCGGTCCACCACCAGGCGCAGCGTCGGTGTCTGTACACGGCCCACCGGCAATACGCCCTGGTAGCCGGACTGGCGCCCCAGCAGGGTGAACAGGCGACTCATGTTCATGCCGATCAGCCAGTCGGCCCGGGAACGGCCCAGGGCCGAGTGATACAGGTTGAAGGTTTCAGCCCCCGGCTTGAGGGCGGCCAGGGCCTTGCGGATCGATGCTTCGTCCAGGGCCGACAGCCATAGCCGCCGGATCGGCCCGCGATAACGGCAATGTTCCACCAGCTCCCGGGCGATCATTTCACCTTCGCGGTCGGCGTCGGTGGCGATGACCAGTTCTTTCGCTTCCCCCAGCAGGCGCTTGACTGCCTTGTACTGGCTGGCGGTTTTCGGCTTGACGGTCATTTTCCATTGCGCCGGCACGATGGGCAGGTCGGCCAGTACCCAGCGCTTGTAGCGCGCGTCGTAGGCGTCGGGCGGGGCGGTTTCCAGCAGATGTCCGATGCACCAGGTGACCGTGATGCCAGGGCCCAGCCAGCAACCGTCGCCACGGCGCGTGGCACCGAGCACGGCGGCGATGTCCTTGGCCTGGGACGGTTTTTCACACAGGTACAGCTGCATAGCGCCCTTTTCCCGAGCAGATTTCATGGGGCTGTAGCATGGTCATGGATGGGCGCCAGGGCAAGTTTTATCTGTATGGATATACAGATAAAAAGCGTTGCGCTGCGTTACCAAGCGGCTCTGATGTGACGTTCAGCGGCCTATTGGCATGCAGAATGAATTTTCTCGCAGGGGGATTGCTCATAACTTCAAGGCGGTTGCTACCGCAAAGCAGGTTTATGAGGTCAAGGAGAGTCACTTTCATGAATTCGATGCCAAATGGCGACGGCCAGGCGACTACACGTTTGATACTCGTTGTGGAAGATGATCCAACCATCCTGGAGTTCCTCTGCGAGATCCTTGAGGAAGAAGGGTTCGTCGTGGAGCCTCGGGAGAGCGCCGATGCGGCGCTGACGTTCCTCGAAGAGAGCGCCCACTACGTCGACCTGTTGCTCACGGATATCACCATGCCCGGCAAGATCGACGGTGCGGACCTGGCCAACCTGACCGGCGACCGCTGGCCGCAGATCCCGCTGCTGATCATGTCCGGCTTCGAGACGCCGGAAAGCGCCGGGATCAAGCACCATGCCTCGTTCATCGCCAAGCCCTGGGCGCTGGGACAGATGCTGGACCTGGTGGAAAACACGGTGAAAAGTCACTCCCTGCACTGAGCCGTTCCAGCGAGTGGATGGTGGCCGGGCACGTTTGGGTTGCAAGCGGCGATAGGCTCCATGACAATGCGAGTCATTATCAGTCGCGAATTATTCCATTGCCATGTCCGCCAACGATCTGTCCCTACGCAGTGCTGTCGACGTTCTGTACAGTGATCATCACGGTTGGCTCCAGGGCTGGCTGCGCAAGCGCTTGGGCAACACCTTCGATGCCGCGGACCTTGCCCAGGATACGTTTGTGCGGGTCATCAAGGCGCGCTCTGCGCTGGATATCCGTGAGCCACGACCGTACCTGTCGATGATCGCCAAAGGGCTGTTGATCGACCTGTTTCGCCGTCGCTCGCTGGAGCAATCCTACCTCGAAGTATTGGCCGCCATGCCGCAAGAGCAGCACCCCTCGCTGGAAGAGCAGGCGATCATGCTCCAGGCCCTGATGGAAATCGACCGCTTGCTCCTGGGGCTGGGGCCGCGGGTCAGGCAGGCGTTCATCCTGTCGCAGTTCGATGGCCTGACGTACCCGCAAATTGCCGAACGCCTGGGTGTCAGCGTACGCACGGTCAACAATCACATGGCCAAGGCCATGGAGCATTGCTGCCTGATGCAGATTCAACTGCAGCTTTCATGAACCTGCCCCCTGAAGAGTTGAACGCCATTCGCGTGGCGGCGCAGTGGTACGCCCGGCTGCATTCCGGCATCACCACCGATGCGGACCGGGCCGGCTGGCGCGCCTGGCTGGCTGCCGATCCGCTGCACGGCCAGGCCTGGCAACGCATGGCAGCAGTGGCCGAGCAGATGGCAAGCGTACCGGGCGCCCTGGCTGCACCGACCTTGAGCGACGCCCACCATCGATCCCGCCGCCAGGTGTTGCGTAGCGTTTTGCTGCTGACGTCCGCTGGCGGCCTGGGCTGGTTGGGTTGGCGCAGCCAGGCAAGCCAGAACCTGTTTTGCGATTACCGCACCGCCGTGGGTGAGCGCCGCGAGTACCAACTCGCCGATGGCAGCACGGTCCTGCTCAACACTGATACCTCGATCAATGTTCGTTTCGATGGACAGCAGCGGCTCGTGGAGTTGTTGCGGGGTGAGGTGCTCGTGACGACGGCGGTCGATCCCTTGCGACGTCCGTTCAAGGTGGTGATGGGGCCGGTCGAGGTGCTTGCGTTGGGCACGCGGTTTATCGTCCGTGGCCAGGCGCGAGGCGGCGAAGTGGCAGTGCTGGAGAAGGCGGTCGAGGTAAGTCTGCCGGCGATGGGATCAAGGAGGCGGGTCGAAGCCGGCCAGCGCCTGGATTTCAATGAGCGGTTGCTGGGCACTTTGCGTGGCAACGATGTGTCGGTCGGCGCCTGGCAGAAGGGCAGCATCATCGCCATTGACCGTCCCCTGGCGGCGCTGCTGGATGAGCTGTCGCGCTACCGCCCCGGTGTGCTGCGCTGGGACCCGGCGATTGGCGACTTGAAGGTGTCCGGTGTGTTTCCTGTCGATAACACCGACCTCGCCCTGGCGGCGCTGGAGAGCGGCTTTTCGTTGCGGGTGACGCGCTACAGCCGATTCTGGGTCCAGGTCGCGGGTGGCGAGCGGCGGTGACGCTGTGTAATAAAAAAATCTGGCCCTGCACTTTTCATCCCCGTCGTTCGGCTCTTCCTCAGTGAGTTTTTATCGACCGTTTTGGGGAGGGGAAATATGCCTTGGGTAAGCGCGCCAGGCCGTCTGGTGTTTGCAGTGAAAATCGGCTTGCTGGCTGTCACCACCGCCGGCGCCACGGTCGTGAATGCCAACCCGGTTCCAGGCGCCTCGGCGCCGCAGCGTTCGGTGCAGGCTTACGACATCGGCGCCGGGAGCCTGGTGGATGTGCTGACCCGTTTCTCCAGCGCCGCCGGGGTCGCCCTTTCGTTTGATGCCCGGCAACTGGATGATCTGCGATCGCCCGGCCTGAGAGGTTCTTTCGGCGTGGCTGAGGGCTTCGCTCGCATTCTTGGCGGTAGTGGCCTGCAAGCTGAGCTCCAGGCCAACGGCACGTACGTGCTGCGCCGGTTGCCCGCCAACGGTTCGGTCATGGAACTGGGCGCCACCAGCATCGAGGCACAGATGCTTGGGGCGACCACCGAGAACAGTGGTTCCTACACGACGGGTGCGGTGACCATCGGCAAGGGTGAGCACTCCCTGCGCGAAACGCCGCAGTCGGTGACGGTGATCACCCGCAAGATGCTCGATGACCAGAACCTCAACACCATCGATCAAGTGATGGAAAAGACCCCCGGCATTACCGTGTACGACTCGACCATGGGCGGCAAGTATTTCTACTCCCGTGGGTTCCGGATGTCCGGTCAGTATCAATACGACGGCGTTCCGCTGGACATGGGCAACAGCTATGTCCAGGCCGACAGTTTCAGCAGCGACATGGCCTATTACGACCGTGTCGAAGTCCTGCGCGGTGCCGCCGGGATGATGAAGGGCGCGGGCGGCACATCCGGCGGCGTCAACTTCGTGCGTAAACGTGGCCAGGCCACGGCCCAGACCGAACTCAGCCTCTCGGGCGGCACTTGGGACAACTACCGTGGGCAGGTCGATACCGGTGGCCCGCTGAATGATTCCGGCACCGTGCGGGGCAGGGCGGTGATCGCCGAGCAGAGCCGGCATTATTTCTACGACGATGCCCGGCGCAAGGACCAGATCTACTACGGTGCCCTGGATTTCGATCTGTCGCCCGACACGACACTTGGCGTGGGCGTTGCCTATGAAGACGTCGATGCAAGCCCTTGCTGGGGCGGGCTTCCTCGCTACCGCGACGGCAGCGATTTGAAACTCAGCCGTTCCACTTGCCTGGATCCGTCGTGGAACACCTGGCGCAGCCAGCGGACCACGCTGTTCAGCGATCTCAAGCATCAGCTCAATGACGACTGGGCGGTAAAGGTTGCCGGTGTCTATACGAAAAATACCCAGGACATCAAATACGCCTTTGCCTCGGGTTCGGTGGCGCCAGGCACCTCGACCACCAACCTGCTGGGCAGCATGTACGACTACGACCAGGTCGATTACGGCCTCGACGCCTACCTGGACGGCAAGTTCGACGCCCTGGGGCAGCAACATGAATTGATCGTTGGTTTCAACGCCAGTCGTTCGGACAAGGATGACTTCTTCTCGGTGGCACTGCTGCCACAGAAGCAGAATGTGTTCGATCCGGATCGACATATTCCCGAACCGGACGACAGTTACTTCATCGAAAACTCGACACGGGGTGGTCCGGTCAAGACCGTTACCCAGCAGCAAGGCATGTATTCGACCCTGCGCCTGAAACTGGCGGACCCGTTGACGTTTGTCGTCGGCAGTCGGGTGAGCTGGTACCGCTCCAAGACCGACTCGGTGTTCCTCACCGGTGGTTCGGAGCACGCCAAGAGCACGGAGACCGGCCAGGTCACGCCGTTTGCCGCCGTATTGCTGGACCTCAATGAGCACCTGACGGCCTATGCCAGCTATTCGGATATCTTTACGCCCCAAGGCAACTATCGCTCCGAAAGCGGCTCGGCGCTCAAGCCGCTGGTGGGCGAGAGCTATGAATTGGGGATCAAGGGCGAATGGTTCGAGGGCCGCTTGAACGGCGCTTTCAACCTGTTCCGCACGCTGCAGAAAGACCAGGCCCAGACCGACTACAACTCAAGTTGTGCGTCCTCGGACGGTTTTTGCTATGAGAACGCCGGCAAGGTTCGCGCCCAGGGTTTCGAAGCCGAGATCAGCGGTGAAGTCATCGAGCGCCTGCAACTGCTGGCCGGCTACACCTACACCCAGACCAAGACCCTCGACGACATAGACACCCGCCTCAACGGCGGTTCGTTCAACAGCTACGTGCCGCGTCATGTGCTGCGCCTGTGGGGCGATTATGCCCTTGGCGGAGCGTTCGAGCGGTTCAGCGTCGGTGCTGGGGTCAATGCCCAAAGCGACAACTTCCGCGTATCGCCAGCGACGGGCGAGAAGATCACCCAGGCCGGTTATGCGGTGTGGAACGGTCGCGTCGGCTACCGCATCGATGACACCTGGTCGTTGGCCCTCAATGGCAACAACCTGTTCGACAAGCGCTACTACACCACCATCGGCACCGAGGGTTTCGGTAACTATTACGGTGAGCCGCGCAACTTCACCATGACCGTGAAGGCGCGCTTCTGATCCGCTGGCGAGGGCGCCATTGCCCTCGCCACGGTTTCATCCTCAGTTTTTATCCAGGTCCACGTTCCGGGTTTCCCGCAGGCAGATCATGCCCACCACCAGGCTCACCCCGGTGATCACCACCGGGTACCACAGCCCATAGAAAATATCCCCGGTGTAGACCACCAGGGCAAACGACACGGTGGGCAGGAAGCCGCCGAACCAACCGTTGCCGATGTGATAGGGCAGGGACATGGAGGTGTAGCGAATGCGGGTCGGGAACAGCTCGACCATCAACGCCGCCAGCGGTCCGTAGCACATCGCCGAGATGATGATCAGCGCCACGATCAGCGCAACAATCATCGGCCGGTTGATCTGTTGGGTGTCGGCCTGTTGTGGATAGCCGGCCAGGGTCACCGCACCGCGCAGGGCCGCTTCGTCGTAACCTTCGAGTTTCACATCACCGACGCTGACCTGGACGGAACTGCCGGCCGGGGCCGAAACGCTGCTGTAGGGCAGGCCTTGCTTGACCAGGAAGGTCTTGACCTTGTCGCAAGGGCTGTCGAAACGCGCCTTGCCCACCGGGTCGAACTGGAAGGTGCAGGTGGCCGGGTCGGCGACCACGGTGATCGGTGCCTGGCGGCTCGCCTGGTCGATGGCCGGGTTGGCGTAGTGGGCCAGGGTCTTGAAGATCGGGAAGTACAGCGCGGTGGCCAGCAGCAGGCCGATCATCAACACCGGTTTGCGCCCGACCTTGTCCGACAGCCAGCCGAAAAAGATGAAGAACGGTGCGCCGATCACCACGCTGACAATCAGCAAGCTGTTGGCCAGGGCCGGGTCCATCTTCAGGAACTGGGTGAGGAAAAACAGCACGTAGAACTGCGCGGCATAGAAGGTCACCGCTTGCCCGGCGTTGATACTGAACAGGGCGATCAGCACCACCTTCAGGTTTTCCCATTTGCCGAAGGATTCGCGGATCGGCGCCTTGCAGCATTTGCCTTCTTCTTTCATTTTCAGGAAGGCCGGCGACTCGTGCAGGCTCAGGCGAATCCAGGTGGAGATGCCCAGCAGCAGGATCGACAGCAGGAACGGGATGCGCCAGCCCCAGACTTCGAACTGATCGCCGGTGAAGTAGCGACAGCCCAGCACCACCAGCAGCGACAGCAACAGCCCGAGGGTGGCGGTGGACTGAATCCAGCTGGTATGGAAACCGCGCTTGCCCATCGGCGCATGCTCGGCAACGTAGGTCGCCGCGCCACCGTACTCACCGCCCAGGGCCAGGCCCTGGAGCATGCGCAACACCACCAGGATGATCGGCGCGGCGATGCCGATGCTGGCGTAGTTGGGC
This sequence comes from Pseudomonas brassicacearum, assembly GCF_918698105.1. Taxonomy (GTDB): domain Bacteria; phylum Pseudomonadota; class Gammaproteobacteria; order Pseudomonadales; family Pseudomonadaceae; genus Aquipseudomonas; species Aquipseudomonas brassicacearum_F. The sequence continues at coordinate 8,180 of NZ_CAKKMI010000138.1, forward strand.
AGCAGGCCGACGCAGAAGGTCGCCAGGCCCATCAGGACGATGGTCGCCAGGAAGGTGTATTTGCGCCCGATCATGTCCCCCAACCGACCGAACACCAGTGCCCCGAACGGCCGCACGATGAAACCGGCGGCGAACGCCATCAGGGCGAAGATGAACGCGGTGGTGTCGTTGACCCCGGCAAAGAACTGCTTGCTGATCACCGCCGCCAGGGCGCCATAGAGGAAAAAGTCGTACCACTCGAACACCGTCCCCAGGGACGAGGCGAAGATGACTTTCTGGGTTTCCTGGCTGGTGCCGACGCTGCGCGTGGCTTCCAGGGGCTGAACATGCTCGGACATAGCGGTATCCCTCACAGTGATTGTTTTTGTTGTTCCACTGCGACGCCGGGGTGGCGTCTCCTGATTTGACACACTTTCCTTGAATCGACTCATCCCCTTGTGGGAGCGAGCTTGCTCGCGATAGCGGCGGCACATTCAACCTATGCGTGGCAGACAGACCGCTATCGCGAGCAAGCT
>NZ_CAKKMI010000139.1:0-8633 GCF_918698105.1 Pseudomonas brassicacearum
CGATAGCATCGCCTCGGTCTATCAGCTACACCGAGGTGCTTGCATCGCGGGCAAGCCTTGCTCCCACAGGTTTGCTCCCACAGGTTTACTCCTGCTGGTTTGCCCCCACAGGTTTTGCGGCAACCTTAGAATCTTGGCACGACGGCAACAGCCTGCGGTCAATGAATTCACAGGCCACCGGATTCGTTGCCAAGGACTCTTTTCATGCCCGATACCCTGCCGCCGGATGCACTGCCGGCCGATCTGCATTATGTCGATGACACAGCCCCGGGTATCACCCGCAAAAAGCGGCGGGGCCAATTCTGTTATTTCGACCCGCAGGGCCAGCGCATCACCGACGCAGCCGAAATCCAGCGCATCAATGCCCTGGCGGTACCGCCGGCCTACACCGATGTCTGGATCTGCACCGACCCGCGCGGCCATCTGCAGGCCACCGGGCGCGATGCTCGCGGTCGCAAGCAGTACCGCTACCATGCGCGCTGGCGTGAGGTCCGGGATGCGGACAAGTACTCGCGGATGCTGGAATTCGGACGCGCCCTGCCGCGCTTGCGCAAACGCCTGGAGGAAATCCTCGCCACACCCGGGTTCAGTCGCGACAAAGTCTTGGCCACGGTCATCACTTTGCTGGACGTGACCCTGATCCGCGTCGGCAACAGTCAATACGCCCGGGACAATCGCTCCTACGGCCTGACGACCCTGCGCAACAAACATGTCGAGATCAACGGCAGCGCCATCGCCTTCCAGTTCCGCGGCAAGAGCGGTATCGAGCACCAGATCACCGTGAAGGACCGGCGCCTGGCGCGGATCATCAAGCGCTGCCAGGAGATCCCCGGGCAGAACCTGTTCCAGTACCTGGACGAACACGGCGAGCGCCACGCCATCAGTTCCTCGGACATCAACGCCTACCTCAAGACCCTCACCGGCGCGGACTTTACCGCCAAGGACTACCGCACCTGGGCCGGCAGCGCAGCCGCTCTGGCCGGGTTACGGACGCTGCGCTGGGAAACCGAAAGCGAGGCCAAAAGACACGTCGCCGAGATGGTCAGGCAAGTCGCCCGACAACTGGGCAACACGCCGACCGTCTGTCGCAAGTGCTACATTCATCCTGCGGTGGTGGAGGGTTTCCTGCTCGGTGCCCTGACCCACTTGCCCAAACCCCGGGCACGTAAAGGCCTCAGCGAAGAAGAAGCCGGGCTGACGCTATTTCTGCAGCGCATGACGCAAGCCGCGCAGAAATGCGAACAGCAGCAACCGGCTTGATGCGCTCACCGGCAGCCAGCCACGGATGAGGAACATCCGCAGACCGCTGGACTCCCAACTGTACGGCACAGCCGATCCGCAGGCACGTCAAACGGTGAAGTCGACAGGAGTTTCAGATGTCCGAACACATTGTCCATTTTCATTGCCAGATCGATCAGGGAACCACCGAACGCTTTCGCGATAACTGCCTGGAAGCCATTGAGAAAGGCGCCGACTCGCTGATGCTCAATCTCTCCACAATCGGTGGCAGTACCAACTTCGGTTTCACTCTCTACACCTTCATCAAGTCCCTTCCGGTGCCGGTACGTGCGGTGAACGCCGGCAACATCGAGTCGATGGGCATCGTCATGTACCTGGCTGCCAGCGACCGCACCACCACCCCGCATTCGCGTTTCCTGATTCATCCGATGAACTGGTACTTCGGCCAGAAGTCGGTGGATCACTCGCGCTTGCGCGAGTACCTCTCCAGCCTGGACAACGACGTGGCGCGCTATGTGGAGATCTACGTCAAGGAAACCGCTGGCGCGGCGACGCAGCTGGATATCTTCAAATGCCTGTGCGCCGAAGAGCGGGTGATTGCCGCGGAAAACTCCCTGGCGTTCGGCATTGCCCATCGGGTCGAGCAAGTGGTTTTCCCCACGGATGCCAAGCATTGGAAAGTCAGCGGTGGCGAGGATTAGAACTGAATTCGGGCGGCTGACCATTCGTCGCCGGCAAGCGGTTTTTTTTAAACTTCCCCCGGCCATTTTCTTTCCCAACTAATGCGAGGCACGTTGCTCGCTCAACCGAAAATGAGGATTCTCGAAAATGGCCAGTAGCGGAAACAAAAACCCAGGCAACTTCGCAAATGATCGTGAAAAAGCATCTGAAGCCGGCAAGAAAGGCGGACATGCGTCGGGCGGCAACGTTGCCAACGACCGGCAAAAAGGCACTGGAGCCGGTAACAAAGGTAGCGAACGCAGCCAAGGCGGCGGCAGAAAATCGTAACCTGGAAACCGTTGGGGCGCAGTACCGCTGCGCCCTGGCGCTTAACCGCACCGAGGTCCCCCATGAGCAGCCAGGATCGATTCATCATCAGTTTCATCACCGACAACCAACCTGACAATCGCGTGGTGGAGGCCAACACCGAGACATTGAGTGCCGACGAAGCCGAGGCACTCTTGAGAGCGACGTTCAGTGAACTCAAGGACGTTGAACTCAGCGACGTCCAAGTTCAGAAGAAAACCAGGCCCAACGAAGAAGAACATGGTGTGCCGGGGCATTTCAAACAGCCCTAATTCAAACTATCTCCGTAACGCCCTATTCCTACTTATTACTTAGCACACTTTGTGAAGAGAGCACTTGTTCCCGCCGGATTGCGCCTGTAGGAGCTGTGTAGGAGCTGTGTAGGAGCTGTCGAGTGCAACGAGGCTGCGATCTTTCCCCAGACACTTAAGTCTCAAGCGAAAGATCAAGAGATCAAAAGATCGCAGGCTTCGCCAGCTCCTACAGAGCCCAGCGGGAGCAAGCTCCCTCGCCACAAAAGCGGAATGTCGACAACTTTCAATGGGCATGATGCCCAGTCGGATCCTTGATCTGCCACACCTGCCCCTTCTGCCAGGCATCCGCACCTGGATCAATCGCCGGCGCTTGAATAGCGGCCCGGGCACGCTTTTTCGCTTCGCTGTCGACACCCATCCGACCGTCCCGCTCACGTACCAATTGCGGGTCGATCTGTCCGTCGGCCGTGAACCCCATCATCAACTGTGGAACCCCGTAAGGCAGTGCGTTGCCCTGTTCGGTGTGCCAGGTGTGCCAGGTCTTGCCATAGGTGCTGACCAGATTTTCCATCAATCGGGTTTCCGCTGCCTGGGGAATACCGGGCGCGATCAACTGCCCGGATTTCACCTCATGCACGTGGCTGTGCCACAGTTGTTTTTCACTCGCCGGCAACCCCTCGAACAAGCGCTTGCTGATGATGTACTCGACGCCCATCAGCTTGGCGCTGGCGGTATTGCCGTCGAAGATGGCGCACTGGAAGACTTCTTCGTTGAGCGCCGAGCAGTAGTGATGCGCTTCCATCTGCCCGGACATTCGCCCATTGTAGAAATGAAAGCCATCGAGGTAGGTGTTCAATACCCGCAATGGCGGTTTGTCCTGCATCAGTCGCGCCCCGGCTTCCAGCGTCGCGGTCGTCGGGGTCTTGGCGGTGCCCGGCGCCTCGACGGGCGAATCGCTCGTGCCGCCCGCGCAGCCGGTCAATCCCAAGGCTGCTGCGCATAGCAGTGTCCAGCCGCCACAAACATTTCGATTCGGCATGTCATCTCTCCTTTTGCATGACTGTTCATGAGAAAGACATCGCCTGGGACGGGTTTGATTTTCCTGGCGGTCTACCGACGAATGGCGCGCACCACGCGACCCATCAAATACGAAATTCCATATATTCGATTAACCGCATATACTCCGGCGCAGCCCACCCCTGCGCTTATCGGAGCCGATCGATGAAAGTCCTCTTCATGTGCACAGCCAACAGTTGCCGCAGCATTCTCAGCGAAGCGATGTTCAACCATCTGGCCCCGGCCGGGTTCGAGGCCGTCAGCGCCGGCAGTTTCCCCAAGGGCCACGTGCTTCCGCGCAGCCTGAGCACCTTGCAAGAAGCCGGTATCAGCACCCAAGGCTTGCGCAGCAAGGGTTACGACGCGCTTGAGGGCAGCCCGCCGGACATCGTCATCACCGTGTGCGACAGCGCCGCCCGCGATGCTTGCCCGGTGTACTTCGGTCCGGCCATCAAGGCCCACTGGGGCCTGGTCGATCCATCGACCGTCAAAGGCAGCGACGATCAGATCGGCCAGGCCTTCCATGCCACCCTGGATCGTATCGAAACCCGCTGCCGGGCGTTTTTTGCCCTGCCCTTCGACCAGCTCGACCCCCAGGCCCTGAAAGCCGAGCTCGAGCGCATCGGCACCCTCTGATCGATCAACCTGCGCGATAGGCCTGCTTCACCGTCTCGATCCAACTCGGCTCCAGGCGCGATTGTTCGGTGTCCAGGCCCAGCGCCTGCATCTTCGCCAGGTGCGCCTCGGCCTCTCGCGCCAGGGAGCCCTGGGCGCTGGAGTTGGCGTCCAGCTGATGCATCTGGGCCAGCCCCAAGTGATAAAAGCGCAGCAGCTTCATGGCGGTGGGGTCCTGGGCCTGCACGCCGGCGGTCACCTGGTGCATCACGTTGGTGATTTTCATCAGGCTGCGCTTGAGCCGCCAGCCGTATACGGCAGCAGCCATCCACGGCTGCGACCAGAAATACTGGCGCATCAGCACAGCCATCGCCAGCACCGCGACAATCACCCCACCGAGGTTGAAACGAAAGTTATCGCCTCCGGGCGTGCCCAGCAGCATCACGGCCAGGCTGGACAGCAGCATCGCCAGGGCCAGGAACACCACCGCGATGATCAGGGTGCTGCGGCGGGTCTGCTTGCGGTAGGTGTCGCCATCCCACGGTTTGATCTCGAACATCGCGGTGCAATTTCCTTGTACGGCATCAAAAGAGTCACGCATTATCGCCTGCCCGGTCGATTTAGCTATGCTGGGGCTCATTTTGTAGCGCAACCGACTCGCCGGGCGGATCAAAGTCCATGGCGATAGCGCAAGGATCGTGCGATCTTTCTGCGTGGACGTTTTTTTCAAGATGCCGTCGTTGTGTGCATGGCATCGTTTTCAAGGAAAGCTGAATGACTCAAAGACATGTAATCAACGCCTCGGTAAGCCCCAAGGGCAGCCTGGAGACCTTGTCCCAGCGCGAAGTCCAGCAACTGAGCGAAGCCGGCTCCGGCAGCATCTACGACCTCTTCCGCCAGTGCGCCCTGGCCATCCTCAACACCGGCGCCCATGTCGATAACGCCAAGACTATCCTGGAAGCCTACAAGGACTTCGAGATCCGTATTCACCAGCAGGACCGAGGCGTGCGCCTGGAGCTGCTGAACGCGCCGGCCGATGCGTTCGTCGACGGCGAAATGATCGCCAGCACCCGGGAAATGCTGTTCAGCGCCCTGCGCGACATCGTCTACACCGAGAACGAGCTGGACAGCCAGCGCATCGACCTGAGCTCGTCCCAGGGCATCAGCGACTACGTGTTTCACCTGCTGCGCAACGCCCGCACCTTGCGTCCTGGCGTGGAGCCGAAAATCGTCGTGTGCTGGGGCGGTCACTCGATCAACACCGAAGAATACAAATACACCAAGAAAGTCGGCCACGAATTGGGCTTGCGCAGCCTGGACATCTGCACCGGTTGCGGCCCGGGCGTGATGAAGGGCCCGATGAAAGGCGCCACCATTGCTCATGCCAAGCAGCGTATCCAGGGCGGCCGCTACCTGGGCCTGACGGAGCCGGGCATCATCGCCGCCGAGGCGCCGAACCCGATCGTCAATGAGCTGGTCATCCTGCCGGACATCGAGAAACGCCTGGAAGCCTTCGTGCGTGTCGGCCACGGCATCATCATCTTCCCGGGTGGCGCTGGCACGGCGGAAGAGTTCCTCTACCTGCTGGGCATCCTGATGCACCCGGCCAACCAGGACCTGCCGTTCCCGGTGGTTCTCACCGGGCCGAAAAGCGCCACGCCGTACTTCGATCAGTTGCATGCGTTTGTCGGCGCAACCCTGGGTGAGGCCGCGCAGCAGCACTATCAGATCATCATCGACGACCCGGTCGAAGTGGCGCGGCAAATGACCCAAGGGCTCAAGGAGGTCAAGCAGTTCCGCCGCGAGCGCAACGACGCCTTCCACTTCAACTGGCTGCTGAAGATCGACGAGGGCTTCCAGCGTCCATTCGACCCGACCCACGCCAACATGGCCAGCCTGGGCCTGAGCCGCGACCTGCCCGCCCACGAACTGGCCGCCAACCTGCGCCGGGCCTTCTCGGGCATCGTGGCCGGTAACGTCAAGGACAAGGGCATCCGCCTGATCGAAGAACACGGCCCTTACGAAATCCACGGCGACGCCGCCATCATGGAACCCCTCGACCGCCTGCTCCAGGCCTTCGTCGCCCAGCACCGCATGAAACTGCCAGGCGGCGCGGCGTATGTGCCGTGCTATCGCGTGGTGACCTGACAAAGTCGCCATAACCCTAATGTGGGAGCGAGCTTGCTCGCGATGACAGCGGCACATTCAGCACAGATGCAAGCTGACCCACCGCTATCGCGAGCAAGCTCGCTCCCACAAAGGATCAGTTGTGGCTACAAATCCGCATCAGCCCGGCTTCATCCACTTCAATGCCTAGCCCACGGTAATCCTTGATCTGCGGATGAAGGGTGACCTCCGGGTGCGTATGCGTCGCCGTCACCACCAGCACATCCGCCTCGGCCGCCTCGCCTGCCCGGATGCCCGCCTCGGCGTCTTCAAACACCAGGCATTCTTGCGGTGCCGCTTGCAAGCGTTCGGCCGCCAGGCGATAGCAGGCGGGGTTGGGCTTGCCATCGCTGACGTCTTCGGCCGTGACCATGACCAAAGGGCGTGGAATTCCGGCGGCTTCCATACGGCGCAAGGCCAATGCCATGGGCGCCGAAGTGACAATCGCCCAGCGCTCTGGCGGCAGGCTGTTCAGAAAGGCCTGCGCACCAGGCACTTGCACCACCCCTTCGACGTCTTCGATTTCCTCCCGGGTAATCTGCTCGGCCTCGGCCTGGGCATCTATCCCCGGCAGATGCTGGCGGGCGATGGTGTCGATGGCGCGCACACCATGGATCGTCGGCAAGAAGGTCGCCACGTCCACGCCATGGCGCAGGGCCCAGCGCGTCCAGATCCGCTCGGCGGCGGCGATGGAATTGAGCAGTGTGCCGTCCATGTCGAAGAGGAAGGCGCGGTAGGCAATGTGGGTGGGGAGACTGGCAGGCATCGGATCCTCGGTGGCGGCGTGGCGGGTGACCGCCACTGTAACATCGCCAGGCCCCAATCCCCTGTGGGAGCGAGCTTGCTCGCGATAGCGGTGGGTCAGTTTGCATCGATGCTGGATGTGCCGGCGCCATCGCGAGCAAGCTCGCTCCCACAAGGTTTAGCGGTGGGTTGGTTACACCAACCGCTCGATCGGCTGATGCTGCCACACCCGCTTGTAGTACAGCGTCTGCAACAGCAGCATGCTCAAGTAAGCCACCGGGAACGCCATCCACACCCCTTGCAGTCCGAAATGAGCATCCAGCAGATACGCCGCCGGCACTTGCACGGCGACGATGCAGAAGATCGAGATGGCGACCGGCACCAGCACCGTGCCGCTGGCGCGCATGATGCCGCCGACGATCGCCTGGAAGCCGAACACCAGCAGGCTCCAGAGCATGATGTGCAGCAAGTGTTCGGCCTGGACCCGTGCCGCCGGGTCGGTGATGAACAGCCCCAGCAGCCAATGGGACAACAGATAACCCAGGACCACCAGCCCGCCCGTGAGCCAGAGGTTGATCGCAAGCCCCGTGCGCAGGATCGGCCCCAGGCGCTCCAGGCGTCCGGCACCGATGGCCTGGGCACCGAGAATCGAAGCGGTGATAGCGATCGACAGCGCCGGAAACTGCACGTAGTTGACGATCTGCGTCACCGCGCCGTAGGCCGCCGTGGCCTGGGAACCGTGGCTATTGACCAGCGTCAGGATGACCAGCTCGGACAATGAGATCACCACCATCTGCAACCCCGTGGGCAAGCCGATGCGCAGCACTTTGCCAAGGATCTCCGTGTCCAGGCGCATCGCCGCGAACAACGCCCGGTCCGGCGCCAGGGCATGCTCGCGACGGTTCAGGCGCCACGCCAGCAAGGCCATGGCCGAGGCCGTCCCCACCAAGCCCGCCAGTGCCGCGCTCTGGATGCCCATCTGCGGCAACCCCAGCCAGCCACGAATCAGCGCCGGTGTGAGCAGCAGCCCGACACTGGTGGAGACCAGCAGCGCCAACATCGGTGACACCGTATCGCTCACCCCGCGCAGCAGTTGGGTGAACAGCACGAATACCAGCAACATCGGTAAAACCCACATCATGACCCGGGCATAGGAAACCGCATCCTCCAGCACATCAGCCGGCGTGCCGAGCCCCTGCAACGCCTGACGCGCAAAGACACTGCCGAGCACCGCCGCCAGCAGGCCGATGATGGCCCCCAACAACAACGTCGAACCGGCAATCGCCTTCACCGTGCCGGTTTCTCCGGCACCGTAGGCCTGCCCGATCAACACCCCCGCGCCCGCGCCGAGGCCAATCACCAATGCGATAAAGAAAAACACGATGGGAAACATGCCCGACACTGCCGCCAAGGCCTGGGTACCGAGCATCTGGCCGATGTAGATGCTGTTGAGTGTGCCGGACATGGACTGCAGGAAGTTGGACAGGACCATGGGGGCCAGGAACAGGAGATAGGTTTTCCAAAGGGGCTGGG
>NZ_CAKKMI010000140.1:0-8109 GCF_918698105.1 Pseudomonas brassicacearum
CGCGATAGCGGTGCAACAGCCAACAGAGATGTTATGGCTGATACCGCTATCGCGAGCAGGCTCGCTCCCACAGTGTTTTTGCGCTTGGCTCAGAGAGTGCCGAAAACCTTCTTCGCCAAACTGGTCGCCGCCGCCGCCGGGTTCTGGCGAATGGTGGCTTCCTGCTTGCCGATCATCTCGAACAACCCGTCCAGCGCCTGCTCGGTCACGTAGTTTTCGATGTTGGCGCTCTTGGCATCCAGCACGCCAAAGGTTGCGGCCTGGCCGGCGAAAGCATTGTATTTCTGCGCCAGGCCGACCTTGTCGGTGGCTTGCTTGACGATAGGCAGGAACTTGGCGCGGATCTGCTCGCGGCTGCTCTTGTTCAGGTATTGCGTGGCCGAGTCGTTGCCGCCGCTCAAGATGCCCTTGGCATCACTCACGCTCATGTTCTTCACGGCGTTGACCAGGATCGGCTGGGCCTGGACCACTGCGGCTTCGGCAGCCTGGTTCATGCTGGTTTCCAGTTGATCGACCTGCTCACCCATGCCGAAGGCTTTCATCTTGCTGGCGACTTTGCCGAGCTTGCCTGGCAGTTCGATCTTCACATCCGGGTTGTTGCTGAAGCCGCCGGGTGTGCCCAGTTGCTTGACCGCCACCTGCGCGCCTTGGGTCAACGCGTCCTTGAGACCGCCCGTGGCGTCCTTTTGCGACAGGTCGCCCAAGGACAGGGCCATGGCATTGGCGCAGATCAGCAGGCCCGCGCACAGGCCGGTGAAACGGAGGGTTGAGCGAAGCATGATGGGGTCCTTGAAGAAAGTTGGAAAAAGCAATCAGCGTGCGGCGTTGACGCGGATCTTCAACGGCTGCGGATCCTCGCCATCGAGTTGCACGGCGTGTTGTTCAGTGGTGATGAACATCAACTGGCCGTCCACTTCGATGCGGGCGCTCACGGCATAACGATGACCGGGCTTGACCTGGGCCGGATCATAACTGAGGTGGAACGGCAGCGGGACCTGGCCTTTGACCGGACCACTCTGTTCATCGAGTACCACCGCCGGGGCATCGGCCAGGGACACGTCCTGCAAGCTCACGGTCAGTATGGCGGTAGAAGGCAGGGCGATGCGTTGAAGATAAAACACTTCGCCGTCGAGGTTCCGGGTGGAGGCGCTGGGCGGGAATGACGACTGGCAAGCGGCCAGCAAGCCAATGAGTGCGAGCAGAACGAGCTTTTTCATTTGGGCGTACCTTTTTTACTTTGACGCCAACAACGTGCTGGCGCCAAAGCAAATCTGGAGCATCGAGAGGTAAAAATCCAGCCGAAGCGTCACCGCCCAGACGATTCTTCCGCCCCTCGATGGGTGAAACTCAAACGCCAGACACGCAGCCTATTCTTGAATAGGTGGGTTTATGAAGCATGGATATTACACCGAAGACATCAGTATCTCGATTGGCTTCAGGTAATTGGCGCGAGGGTCGACGGTATGATTCTTTTTAGTGGTAAAGCGCAGTTCGCCTTCCGTTTCGATACGCGCCCTGACCACATAGGTATGATTTTCGATGATAGCCGATCCCGGCACTCGGAGTTCGAAGCCCAGGCCTGCGGTTTCGGCGTTTTTAATCACGCAAGTTGCAACGGTTTCAGCCGGCGCGTCGGCGACACTGATGTCTTCAAGGGACGCATAGAGCGTCGAGTTGGGAGCCAGGCTGATTTTTTCCAGGTAGTGGGCGATGCAAGGCAGGTTGTAGTAGTGGTTCACAGTAATGTCCTTATATTAAGTTTTTTGCCATCAGTGGCACTGGATGACACCAGCAAAGTGCAGGCGTCAAAGAGATTGGAGGCGCTGCCTCATATCCAATAGAGCGTTGAGACTCAGGAACCGAACGAGGGTGGCTGAGTGGTTTCGGTGTTCGATACGGGCGCAAGGGTCAGATTGACATCAACTTCCTGATCACCACCGTTCCAGATGAAGGTGTGTGGGGTATCAAGAAACACTGGGGTCGGGCCGTTGATTTGCACTTTCAGCGAAAACACTTCCCCTTTGGTGGCAACATCGCCATCAACGGTCAGGCTGACGATCCATGGCATTTTAGGTATTTGGTTGGAACCGCTGCCACCGGAGGTATGCGGTGTTGTGAAGCTGATGTGAGTACCACCGCTTTCAGGCAATTCATAGCCGTCAGGCAGGTGAATGGATGCTGTAATGGTGTGTAGGCTCATGCTGAATTCCTTTTCAGTACGTCGACATTGACGTGAGCCCATCCTAGAGGCCTGTTCCAGAGTTCTCTGTAGGTCTTTTCTTCGTTTGATGTCGCTTTAGCCGCTCGGCAGCGTCGGAATACTCGCTGGCGCCCGATCAAACTCACCGGAACTGCTCCATGTTCCTCGGTGAGTGATCGGCAACGTTCAACGGTCGGGGCTGACGGCGACCTCCGCGGCGTCTTCACTGCGATGCAGCGCCACCTGGCGGATCGACAGGCGAATTTCCGCCGGTAGCACTCGCTTGGCCGCGCCTTCGGCCAGTTCGCCCAGCAGCTCGTGGTAGCTGAGTTTGCCGGCCTCGTCGCGGCGCAGCACGTCGAGGTCGAGCATCGTCTGGATGAAGTGGCGGAATAGGCTCTTGTCGAAGAATTCCGGCGCGTTCAGGCCATGCAGGATCGACAGGCGTTGGGCCATGACGGTGCAGAGGTCTTCCAGTTCTTCGGCGCTGATGGTGTTCTGGCCGCTGTTGAGCAGCAGCGAAACGGTCATGTAGAAGCGCTGCAAGGTCTGGGCGATGCTTTTTGACAGCAGGGTCAGCAGCACGAAGTGCCGCGAACTTGGCGCCGGACGCAGGTACAGGTCATTTTCGAAACGCAGCAGGCCCTGTTCGACAAACGCGTCGAGCCACTGGTCGACCACGCCGTCCAGTTCTTCCAGCGACCAGCGAATGAACAACTCCGATTGCAGGTACGGGTACAACGCATGGGTGTAGCGCAGGATCTGCTCGCGGCTCATGCGCGAGCTGCTCTGGAAGAAGCTCGCCAGCAACGCCGGCAGGGCGAAGATGTGCAGGACGTTGTTGCGGTAGTAGGTCATCAGCACCGCGTTCTGCTCCTCCAGGTACAGAATCTTGCCCAGAGCATCGCTCTGTTCCGACAACAGGTCCATGCCCTTCACATGTTCAATCAGGGCCCGTCCATCGCCTTCGGGCAGGGTGGTGTGGGGCGAGTAAGGGACTTTGCGCAACAACGCCAGGTACAGGTCGAGCATCCGGGCCATGGCGCGGTCGTCCAGGGCCAGGCGGCTGGTGGACAGCAGCGCCAGGGCGACGAGGTTGACCGGGTTGATCGCTGCCGCTTCGTTCAGGTGCCGGGCCACGCGTTCGCCGAGACGGTGGGTGGTCGCGTTGAGCCAGGCCGGTTTGAATTGCGGGCCCAGTTCCTGTTGGCGCCAACCCGGCTGTTCGCCGTCGAGGAACTCCGCCAGCTTGATTGGTTCGCCGAAGTTCACCGCCACCTGGCCGAAGCGTTGCTTGAGGGCGCCGATGACCTTGAAGATGTCGAAGATCGATTCTTTTTTCTTGCTGGCCCCGCGCAGTTCGCCCAGGTAGGTGCGGCCTTCCAGTACCCGTTCATAACCGATGTAGACCGGCACGAACACGATGGGCATGCGCGACGAGCGCAGGAAGCTGCGCAGGGTGATGGCGAGCATGCCGGTCTTGGGTTGCAGCATGCGCCCGGTGCGCGAGCGACCGCCCTCGACGAAGTACTCCACCGGAAAACCTTTGGTGAACAGCGTGTGCAGGTATTCGTTGAACACCGCGGTGTAGAGCGGGTTGCCCTTGAAGGTGCGGCGCATGAAGAACGCCCCGCCACGGCGCAGCAGGCCCCCGATCACCGGCATGTTGAGGTTGATGCCGGCGGCGATGTGCGGCGGCGTCAGGCCGTTGCGAAACAGCAGGTACGACAACAGCAGGTAGTCGATGTGGCTGCGGTGGCACGGCACATAGATGACTTCGTGGCCTTGGGCGACGTTCTGCACGCCTTCAATGTGGTTGACCTTGATGCCGTCGTAGATCTTGTTCCAGAACCAGCTCAGCACCACTTCCAGGAAACGGATCGCGGTGTAGGTGTAGTCCGAAGCGATTTCGTTGCCGTAGCGCAGGGCCTGGGCCTTGGCTTTTTCCGGGGATATTTTTTCCCGCTCGGCCTCGTCGGCAATCGCCTGCTTGACCAGCGGCTGGTTCAACAGACCCTTGACCAGGTTGCGTCGGTGGGAAATGTCGGGGCCGATGACCGCTGCTTTCAAATTGCGGAAGTGCACCCGCAGGATCCGCTGGGCCATGCGCACGGTGCGTTCGTGGCCCTTGTCGTGTTCGATCAGTTCGCGCAGGTGGATCGGCGCGGAGAATTGCACGCGGGTCTTGCGCCCCAGGATCATGATGCTCAACAGGCGGCGCAGGCGCCCGGTGACGGCCCAACTGTCGGCGAACAACAGCTTCCAGGGGCTGGATTCGCTGTCGGGCGACTGCCCCCAGAACACGCTGACCGGAATGATCTGGGCGTCTTCGGCGGCATTGTGGCTCAGGGCGTCGACCAGTCGCGTCAGGGTCGGCGGCGCACCGCGCTTGTCCTGGCGGCCGAGCCAGTCCGGCGCTGGCGTCAGGTAGAAAAACGCCGCCGGTTCCAGCAGGTTACCCACCGAGACCGGCAGCACTGGACGGGGCAGGCCGGCCTTGGTGCATTCGGTGTCGAGCACCGCCAGGTCGGTGAGCGAAGGGTCTTGCAGGACGTAGAACACCGGACGGCTGCGGTCGAGGTTGAGGGTGAAGGACGACTGGTTGATCGTCTCGGAGCGAACCCAGAGGTACAACAGTCGGCGCAGGGTGCCAAACACAAGACGGCGGAACGGGGAGCGGGTCATACGGCTTCTGCATGAGTGAATGGAATGGAGCGGGCGCCAGTGTGCCGGATTCGCCGAAAATCGGCAAAAAAGCGCCGAAGTAAAGTCAGTTGAGAGTTTTCTCGGGTGTCATATACTCGGCCAGTGACCGCCACGGCCTCCCTTATGGAGGGCCGTACGGTGGCTAAAGTTCGTACGGCTTTACCTTTTGCGGTTGGGCGGGAAAAGCCGACTCAAAAAAATAATAAAACGGAGTGAGCATCATGGCAGAACGGGAAACCGGCAATGTTAAGTGGTTCAACGACGCCAAGGGTTACGGCTTCATCCAGCGTGAAGACGGGGCGGATGTATTCGTGCATTACCGCGCCATCCGCGGCGAAGGCCACCGTTCACTGACCGAAGGCCAGCAGGTCGAGTACGTGGTCGTGAAAGGGCAGAAGGGCTTGCAGGCTGAGGACGTGGTGGGGGTGTAACCCGCATTCACTGCCTACACAAAAACCATTGTGGGAGCGAGCTTGCTCGCGATAGCGGTGTGTCAGTCACTTCTAATCTGGCTGATCTACCGCTATCGCGAGCAAGCTCGCTCCCACATTGGTTCCTCGGTGGGCTGGAAGTCAGCGTCACGCCGTCTTCCAGGTAATCTCTTCTTCCCCATCGGCACTGATGCGAATCCAGCGATCTGCCGATTCCTCACCTTCTTCCTCGACCCAAGAGCCAGGCGCGCAGCGCACTTCGACGTTCAGCGCGGCGAAGGCGGCGCGGGCGCAGGCGATGTCGTCTTCCCACGGGGTCTGGTCACTTTCCAGGTACAGGCTGTTCCATTTGCCCACTGCCTTGGGCAGCCAGGTCACCGGAATGTTGCCGGCCTTGCACTTGTAGGTCTGGCCTTTCTGCACCCAGTCGCTGCACGGGCCCAGGGCCTGGCCGAGCCAGGCGGCGATGGCCTTGTGGTCGACGTCGGCGTCTTTGAGGTAAATCTCGATATCGGGTTGGCGCATGGATGTCCTCGCTGCGGTCTTGAAAAATCCATTCGCGGATTTAACGGGGCCCGAGCGGTTGCCCGGGACCGGAATCAAAAGGTTATTGAAGAACGAAATAATCGTAGCGCATCGACACCGTGACCTGGAACGGCTCGGCCTGCTCGATCACGCTGGCACGGCGTTCGGCACTGGCGCGCCAGCCGTGGGGCGTCATGGCCAGCAGGTTGGCGCGGTCCTGGCCATTGTCGAGGGTCAGCTTGAATTCGAGGGTTTCGCTGTGATCCAGCACCATGCCCGGCGGCACCAGGGCCAGGTGCTTGTCGTCGGTGTATTCGCGCACTTCGTCGTACAGGCGTTCGCGCAATTCCATCAGGTGACCGGCGGTGGGGCCGACTTTCATCAGGCCGCCGCCGGGGCTGAGCAGGCGCTTGGCCTCCTGCCAGTCGAGCGGGCTGAACACGCTGGCCAGGAACTGGCAGCAGCCGTCCGCCAGCGGCACCCGGGCCATGCTGGCGATCAACCAGGTCAGCTGCGGGTTGCGTTTACAGGCGCGCTTGACCGCCTCGCGGGAAATGTCCAGGGCATACCCATCGGCGTTGGGCAACGCTTCGGCGATCTGCGCGGTGTAATAACCCTCGCCACAGCCGATGTCCAGCCAGCGCCCAGGCGCGCGCTCGGCGGCCAGTTCGGCCAGGCGCCGGGCGACCGGGGCGTAGTGCCCGGCGTTGAGAAAGTCGCGCCGGGCTTCGACCATCGCCTGGTTGTCGCCGGGATCGCGGCTGTTCTTGTGCTGCACCGGCAGCAGGTTCAGGTAACCCTGCCGCGCGCGATCGAAGCGGTGGCCGGCCGGGCACACCACGCCGTTGTCCACCGCGTTCAGCGGTTCATTGCAGATCGGACAGGCGAGCATCAGGCGAGCAACTTGATCAGCGTCTTGTAGTAGATCTCGGTCAGCACATCGAGATCGGCGGCCAGCACGCGTTCGTTGACCTGGTGGATGGTCGCGTTGACCGGCCCCAGTTCCACCACTTGCGTACCCATGGTGGCGATGAAGCGACCGTCGGACGTGCCGCCGCTGGTGGACGCCTGGGTTTCGCGCCCGGTGACGTCCTTGATGCTCGAGGATACGGCGTCGAGCAGCGCGCCGGGTTCGGTGAGGAACGGCAGGCCGGACAGCGCCCAGTCGATGTGCCAGTCCAGTTGATGCTTGTCGAGGATATCGGCGACGCGCTGTTGCAGGCCTTCGACGGTGGATTCGGTAGAGAAGCGGAAGTTGAACACCGCCACCAGGTCACCGGGGATCACGTTGGTCGCGCCGGTGCCGGAATTGAGGTTGGAGATCTGGAAACTGGTCGGCGGGAAGAAGTCGTTGCCATGGTCCCAATGCTCGGCGGCCAATTCAGCCAAGGCGGGCGCGGCCAGGTGGATCGGGTTTTTCGCCAGGTGTGGATAAGCCACATGCCCTTGCTTGCCGCGCACGGTCAACTTCGCACCGAGGGAACCGCGCCGGCCATTCTTGACCACATCGCCCACCAAGGTGGTGCTCGACGGTTCGCCGACGATGCACCAGTCCAGTCGTTCCTGGCGGGCCTTGAGGCGTTCGACCACGGCTTTGGTGCCGTGGTGGGCCGGGCCTTCTTCGTCGCTGGTGATCAAAAAGGTCAGCGAGCCCTTGTGGTCCGGGTAGTCGGCGACGAACCGTTCGGCCGCCACCACCATCGCCGCCAGGCTGCCTTTCATGTCTGCCGCGCCACGGCCGCAGAGCATGCCCTGTTCGTCGATGACCGCATCGAACGGATCGAGCTGCCAAGCCTGCACCGGACCGGTCGGCACCACATCGGTGTGCCCGGCGAAACACAGCACCGGACCCTCATGCTTGCCATGGCTGGCCCAGAAGTTATCCACATCCTCGATGCGCATCGGCTCGAGCGCAAAGCCCGCGTTGCCCAGGCGCTGCATCATCAGTTTCTGGCAATCGGCATCCACCGGCGTCACGGACGGACGGCGGATCAGGTCGCAGGCGAGTTGCAGGGTCGGCGAGAGGTCGGCGTGGGCCGTCATGAAAGCTCCGGGAATATAGTGTGAACGCAAGGCTTGTGCAGGCGCGGGCTGGCTCGCGCAAAATGGCGGTTATCTTATAGCAAAACGACCACTATGGGCCCCTGGGACGGGACAGGTGGAACACAAAACCTGTGGGAGCGAGCTTGCTCGCGATGGCGGTGGATCAGTCGATACTCTATTGACTGGACTGACGCCATCGCGAGC
>NZ_CAKKMI010000141.1:0-8089 GCF_918698105.1 Pseudomonas brassicacearum
AGGTTGCCCCCATGAACCCGGTCAGTACCCAGACGATCAACAGATTGGTGTGTATTGCCTTGGTGACATCAAAGGGCAACACGTCCAGCAGGGGATCCGGTCCGAGGTATTTGGCCGCCGAGAGCAAGCCGAATACCAGTTGCAGACCGAATAGCGCCATGGCAACGGCGAAGTACCAGTAAGCGACGGATTGAGATCTGTAACGCATGGTCATCCCCTTTGATTACTGGAACGACGCCAGATAGGCGACCAGTTGATCGATCTGTTCGGGCGTTAGCGATTTGGCGAAGGTGTCCGGCATGAAAGACATGCCATTGGCGGAATACATGTCGCCCGGATGCAGGTACGCGCTTGGCGTGACGATGGATTCGCGGATGAAGCCTTCGACGTCCTTGGCCTTGCCCTTGTAGTCAGGCGAGGCAATGACCTGTTTGGCCCGAGCAGCCAACCCGGCCAGTGTCGGTCCGGCGAGATTGACTCCCGGTGCAATCGAATGACAAGCGCTGCACACCGGTGTGGCCGTGGTTCGAAACAGCGCCTCGCCCAGGGCGATCGGGTCTTCCTTGTCGGACACCGGGCGTGCGGCGGGTGGCTGGTTGCCACCGGCGACATTCTGTTGCGCAACGGTGAGGTCCATGCCGGGAATCGACGTGCCGGTCACCAGGATCGGCCGCGGCGGCCAGCCTTGATTGTCGACCTTGCTCACCCAATCCATAAAGGCGATCAACGCCGCGATTTCTTCGTCGTTGAGTTTTAGGTTCGGCATCAACCGGCGATGACGTTGCTCGTCATAAAACTTTGAGGGGTCTTTGAGGAACGCGGTGAGATAGGGGGTGCCGCGCTGCTGGGTGATTTTCGTAAGGTCCGGAGCGTAATACGCGCCTTCACCAAACAACGTATGGCAATTGATGCAATTGTATTCATGCCATACATCCTTGCCGCGAGTGACTTCTGGCGTGATCTGTTGAGCGTTGGTCAATTTTGGAAACTGCCGGTGACTATCAACCGTCATGCCAAGAAACACAATGGCGGCGATGGCCGTCGATATCAGCGCGAACGAGCGTGTCTGGCGTTTGTTCATTGCGAACTCCCTAGACGCCGATACCCGTCCAATAGGTGATGCCGATAACGCTGGCATAAACGACCGCGCTGGCCATCAGCACGAGCGCGGCATAACTGACTATCTTCAAAGTTTTTTGCACGGCTGCATCCGAGTAGAAAGTGCAGTTGGAAAGTTCCTGGAAAAGCGCTCTGCCGGTTGGGTATTATTAACGATACCAAGCGCTGCATATTTGAGTGTAGTGGTTCAAGTTGTGAGAATGAATGATCTTGAGGGTAGTAGGCTTTGCATGGCTGTCAAGAAATTCTATAAAATTTTAACCAGTCGTAGTGACGGATACATAGAAGAAATTGAAATAATCGAGGTGAAGCAAATGATCAGCATATCTCTATTGAGCGCGGAGGCGCATGGCATTCAGTCATGAGCAACAGCATGATGGCGTTATGATATCTTGTGGCCGATGTCTGGTCTCTTTCATGACAATGGCTCCAGGGAACGCTACACCCGGGCAGGGGCCACCAGTAGTTACGCCAGCACCTTGCTAATGCGCGAGCCAGTAGTGGCCGCCTACTAGTGTCGATTTCGGAGTAAACCTACGATTTCGACGAGTCTAAAGGTCGTTATGGCATAAAAGACGTGCGCAGGCAGTCACAGAAGCTAAATGAGGAAGTATTTACCCCTTCAGTCTACCGTCGACTTCCAAGCTGCAAACTATCTACCTGCCGTATTCGGCGCACTTCATTAGGCTTTGTTGCCCGAGTCAGAACTGTTGCCTAAAGTAGCTGGAGCGGATCAAAAAGCCGATCAGAGAACACTCATACCTCAAGACAAGACCGACTCGTCGGTGGTTACACAAGAACTCAGGATGGCGTTTTAGAACTGGAATGCCAAAGACGCAGCAAAAGCGTTCCCAACCAGGGGTTATGAGATTCCTGAACTGCCGGATACTGGGTTGGTTCATCTTCGGGTTCGTGTGATTGCTCTGGAAAATCTGGTTGTTGTTTTGTTCGCCCGAGGGACGGACAACAGCCTACCGTCGCGCGCGAAATGACTGGTTACATTACGCCAAAGACCGGCCTTACCCTTCACCCTGACGATTCAGGTTACCCCCCCAAATGGGCAGCAGCTTTGGCTGTGCAGTTAATTCGAACGTTGTTCGGTATGTGAGTGCGTCGTTAGTTTCCATGCAACAAAAAATACCTCATGGTCAGCGCGCATGGCTTCGGTCTGGTTTCTCTACGAACATCATCGACTATGATCTTAGACTGGCTAAGAGCTGTTTTCTAATCGTCAGATGGGTCTTGATTCGGTATCTTAGGCACAAGCGCTTTTAATCCACGAAATGTCCTGGGTGGGTAAGTCAAGCGGCTTATGGCTCGGAGGAGCGGGCTACAAGCCGGAGGTATTTTTCGCCTTAGTCAAAAAAGCGATAAGCGTTATTCGAATTTGTTCTTGATTTTAATGTTCACGTGTTGCCATGCAGAAGCGGTCGCTGAGTGTAATGGGTGCTTTTTTTGACGGAGCATCTATAGTATCGGTAACCCGTTGTATCATAAATGGTTTTATATGTGTGAATCGCGGTCCTCAAGATCTCTAGCTTGTAAAGCTGCAAACTTGTAATGTTCACGTATCTAGTCTAGGGTCAATCAGGGTTAGAGTGGAAGAACTCGGTTGTAAAGCGTGCTTTTTACTAAAGTAAACCGGATGGCGCAATTGTCACATGGAAAATTATAAAAATTCCAATCCGCAATTTATCCTATTTTTCAGCCGCTTGGCGCTATTCGTGGGCGTATTGCTGGTCATTAGTTTTATTACTTTGCAAGCAAAGGATTACGGTGGGATAGAGCAGCAGCGCATCAGCGAAGTGTTTGCAGGCAATGTAGATATTTCCGCGCCGGTGGATGAGTTTAAGGTGCGCGTCGTAAAGTCTGAAGGAAAAATCAAAGGTTACGTATTCCAAAGCCAAGATGTCGTAGATATACCCGCATATTCGGGTAAACCCATTAATATGCAGGTCATTCTTGACACTCAAGGCGTAATACTGGATGCATATGTATTGGAGCACCATGAACCAATTCTGTTAATCGGAATTCCAGTGGAGAAGCTCCACGCATTTGACGATAAATACAAGGGCATCAAAGCTGATCGACGGGTAGTCGTGGGTCGTTCCAGCGATCCAGAGACGGTGACAGTTGACGGGATAGCCGGAGCCACAGTAACCGCCATGGTGGTGAATGAAATCATCATGCGCGCGGCACATAAAGTGGCGGTGTCGTTGCAACTGATCGAGGACAACAGCGGCGTTAAGCAGAAACCTGCCGCCGTGCGTGAAGATTTTTTTGAGCCTGCCACCTGGGAGCAACTGACCGGCAACGGCGCAATCCGCCGGTTAAGCCTAACCCGCGGTCAAGTCGACGCTGCATTCAAGGGTACTGAGGCCGAGGGGGTTGACAATGCTCCGCCCGGACAGGAAGACGATACTTTCATAGAACTATACACCGCTGATCTAAACCCACCCGCCATTGGTCGAAACCTGCTGGGCGATAATCAATATCGCTTCTTGATGCAGGACCTCAAGCCAGGTGAGCACGCCATCGTAGTGCTGGGTCGTGGCCTCTATTCCTACAAGGGCTCCGGTTATGTGCGAGGAGGAATTTTCGATAGGGTGCAATTGCGTCAGTTCGGCAACATCATCAGCTTTCGCGACATGGACCATCAACGTTTGTCCGACGTGTTCGCAACGGGCATGCCCGAGTTCAATGAAATGTCCATTTTCGTTGTTCGTGAGCCCGTCCGGTTCGATCCAGGATCGCCCTGGACCTTGGAGTTGCTGGTGCGCCGTCAGACCGGCGCTGTCGGTGGCACCTTCAGCAGCTTCGAGCTGCCTTACCAATTGCCTGAACAATATCTTTTGCGTCCGCCACCCACCGCTCAAGAGCTGGAAGCTATCGAGGTTGCCAATAGACCGACATGGGTCAATATCTGGTATCAGAAAGCCTTTCAGATCGGGGTTCTTTGCACGGCTCTGGCTGTATTGATGATTATCTTGTTCCTGCAAGATACCTTCACCAAGTACCCGCGTTTTCTCCACTGGTTACGTCGCGCTTACCTGATGTTTACCGTCGTGTTCATCGGGTGGTATGCGCTGGGGCAGATTTCAGTGGTTAATGTACTGACCTTCGCCCATGCCCTGTTCGAGAACTTCCGTTGGGAACTGTTTCTTACCGACCCGATAGTGTTCATTCTTTGGACCTTCACCGCCGCCAGTATTTTGCTATGGGGAAGAGGTGTCTTCTGTGGTTGGCTGTGTCCCTTCGGCGCATTGCAGGAGTTGATCAACGAAGCCTCACGCAAGCTGAAGATACCCCAATATGAGCCGCCTTTTGCGTTACATGAACGCCTATGGGCTGTGAAGTACATCATTTTATTAGTGCTGTTCGGCATCTCGCTTGAGTCGATGAGTACCGCCGAGCAATTTGCCGAGGTGGAGCCGTTCAAGACCGCCATTACCCTGAAATTCGACCGCCAATGGTGGTTTGTGGCTTACGCCGTGGCGCTGCTGATCATCAACATTTTTACCCGCAAGGTCTATTGCCGCTACGTCTGCCCATTGGGCGCTGCATTGGCTATTCCTAGCAAGCTGCGTCTGTTCGACTGGCTTAAACGACGCAAGGAATGTGGCTCGCCCTGCCAACTATGCGCCAAGGAATGTGAAATCCAAGCGATCCACCCGGACGGTCATATCAACGTCAACGAGTGTCATTACTGTCTGGATTGCCAGATGACTTACCACAACGAAAACAAATGCCCGCCGTTGGTGCTCAAGAATAAGCGCAAGACGCGGGACAAACCGGCGCCGGTGCCAGAACACACTGAGTTGATTCCGGTGGTGCAGGTATTCAAGCCATGAATATCTAAGCTGGACGAAACATTGCGATTCTTGTTTTTTCACCCGCATCCAATGGAGCAGCAACCATGACTGACAACAAAACGAATGCTGATCATGAACCCAAGCAGGCAACGCAGGAACTAAACTCGCCCGGTCTTAGCCGTCGCGGTTTTCTCGGTACCAGTGCGCTTGCCAGTGCTTCTCTAGCCGGTGCATCGGCACTTGGCAGCGTGGTCTTCACCCGCGAATCCTGGGCGGCCGCGGCTAAGGATGCGCAGTCGAAAATTCACGTGGCGCCGGGTGAACTGGACCAGTATTACGGTTTCTGGAGTGGCGGCCATCAGGGCGAAGTACGGATCATGGGCGTTCCGTCGATGCGCGAGTTGTTACGCATACCGGTATTCAACGTCGACTCTGCCACCGGTTGGGGGCTGACCAACGAAAGCAAGCGGATACTGGGTGATAGCGCAAGATTCATGAATGGCGATTGCCACCATCCACACTTGTCCATGACTGACGGTAAGTACGACGGCAAGTACCTGTTCATCAATGACAAGGCCAACTCCCGGATCGCGCGCATTCGCCTAGACATTATGAAGTGCGACAAGATGCTTACTGTGCCCAACGTACAGGCGATCCATGGCCTACGGCTGCAAAAGGTGCCCCATACTCAGTATGTGTTCGCCAACGCTGAGTTCGTTATTCCGCATCCCAACGACGGTAGCACCTTCGACTTGCAGGATAAGAACAGCTTCACAATGTTCAACGCTGTCGATGCCGAGAAAATGGAGATGGCCTTCCAGGTGATCGTCGACGGCAACCTGGACAACACCGACGCTGACTACACCGGCAAATACGCCGCCAGCACCTGCTACAACTCCGAGAAGGCCTACGACCTGGGCGGTATGATGCGCAACGAGCGCGACTGGGTGGTGGTGTTCAACATCCCTCGCATCGAAGCGGCGATCAAGGCCGGCAAGTTCATCACCCTGGACGGTTCTAAGGTCCCTGTGGTGGATGGGCGCAAAAGCGACGGCAAGGATTCTGAATTTACCCGCTATATCCCTGTGCCGAAAAATCCTCATGGGCTCAATACCTCGCCTGACGGCAAATATTTCATCGCCAACGGCAAGCTTTCGCCTACATGCACAATCATTGCAACTGCCAAGCTCGACGATTTATTTGATAACAAGCTCAAAGACCCACGGGACGTGGTAGTCGGTGAGCCTGAACTGGGACTGGGGCCGTTGCACACCACCTTCGACGGCCGCGGTAACGCCTATACCACCTTGTTTATCGATAGCCAGGTAGTGAAATGGAACATGGAAGAGGCGATCCGCGCCTACAAGGGCGAGAAGGTCAACTACATCAAGCAGAAACTCGATGTGCAGTACCAACCCGGGCACAACCATGCGTCACTGACCGAAACCCGTGATGCCGACGGCCAGTGGCTGGTGGTGCTCAGCAAGTTTTCCAAGGATCGCTTCCTGTCGACCGGTCCGCTGCACCCGGAAAACGACCAGTTGATCGATATTTCCGGCGAGGAGATGAAGCTGGTGCACGACGGCCCGGCCTTCGCCGAACCACATGACTGCGTCATGGCCCGTAGAGACCAGATCAGGACTAAAAAGATCTGGGACCGCAACGATCCGTTTTTTGCAGAAACCGTGGCTATCGCTGCGAAGGACGGAATTAAACTGGAGACTGATAACAAGGTTGTCCGAGAGGGCACGAAAGTTCGTGTCTATATGACTTCTATGGCCCCTGCCTATGGAATGCAAGAATTTACCGTAAAACAAGGCGATGAGGTTACTGTGACGATAACTAATGTCGATAAGATTGAGGATGTCTCTCACGGCTTTGTCATGACTAATCATGGTGTAAGTATGGAGATTAGCCCGCAACAAACATCCTCGATAACTTTCATTGCTGACAAGCCCGGTCTGCATTGGTACTACTGCAGTTGGTTCTGTCATGCACTGCACATGGAAATGGTTGGGCGTATGAAAGTCGAGCGAGTTTAACGGGCCCCCGCGCTGCCAAGAAGGAAAATGCAGTGTCTAGGCATCTCTCGTTCAAGAAGCGATGGGCGTTAACTCTATTTTCATTGATGTTAACGTCCCTCGCATATTCGTCGCCTCGGCCCATCACTGAATTGTTAATGCATGCAGAGGGCGCCAACCGCTGGAGACTTCCTTTAGGAGAGTACAAAGGCCAATTTACTATTGAGCAATCTATGCAGATAGTTTGTGATAAAGGTGCGGTCTTTGACGCTGAAGGTGCTGGGAACGTGCTTTTTATCAGTGCGCCCGATGTGCGCGTCGAAGGCTGTACTTTGCTCAACTGGGGGCGCGACATGACAGCGATGAACGCTGCGATTTTCATCGACCCTCAAGCGACAGGTGCGATGATACGCAACAATACAATGAACGGGCCGGGATTTGGTATATGGGTGGATAGGGCACATGACGTCAGCCTGATTGACAACGATATTGAAGGCGACCCGAGCATTCGCTCCCAAGACCGCGGCAATGGGATTCATCTGTATGCCGTGCACGGCGCCAAGGTTATCGGTAATCACGTGCGACAGACCCGGGACGGGATCTACATCGATACCTCGAACGGCAACCTGCTGCAGGGCAATACTTTGGAAGACCTGCGCTACGGCGTGCACTACATGTACGCCAACGACAACCAGTTGCTCGGCAACACCACCCGCCGGACACGCACCGGTTATGCCTTGATGCAGAGCCGCAAGCTGATGGTGATTGGTAACCGTTCCGAGCAGGACGAGAACTATGGCATCCTGATGAACTACATCACCTATTCCGAGTTGCGCGACAACTTCGTCAGCGACGTGCGCAGCGGCTCCGCCGACGGCGGTATGGTCAGCGGTGCCGAGGGCAAGGCGCTGTTCATCTACAACTCGCTGTTCAATGTCATCGAACACAACCATTTCGAGCGCAGCGCCGTGGGTATTCACCTCACTGCTGGCTCCGAAGACAACCGTATTGCCGACAACGCCTTCGTCGACAACCAGCAGCAGGTCAAATACGTCGCCACCCGCACGCAGGAGTGGTCGGCCGACGGTCACGGTAATTACTGGAGTGATTACCTGGGCTGGGATCGCAATAACGATG
>NZ_CAKKMI010000142.1:0-7999 GCF_918698105.1 Pseudomonas brassicacearum
CATTCAATATCGATGCAAGCTGACCCACCGCTATCGCGAGCAAGCTCGCTCCCACAGGGTTATTGGGTGGTCATGAAACCCGGGCAATAAAAAGCCCCGCATGTGCGGGGCTTTTTGTTATCGGCGTCGATCAGCTGCCTTTCACAGCCTTGCCGTTGACCGTACCGTCCAGGAGCATGATGTTGTACTCCTTGCCGTCGGTCTCGACCTGTTGCAGGCGCACCAGCAGGTAATCCCAGTCCTTGGCGAACCAGAGCACGGTGATGCGCTTGCTTTGCGTCGGGTCGCGCACGCGCTCGACCTTGATCGCGTCGATCTGGCCGGCCTTGGTGTCGACCTTTTCCGAACCCAGCACGCGGAAGTCATAGGTATCGACTTCGCCATCATCGACGACCTGATAGCTCATGCTTTTCTTGCCGGCCGCCACATCGTGCTGCAGGGCCAGTTGATAGGTGGATTTATCGACCATGCCACGGTTGAGCGGCAGCTTGACCGCGTCGCCGCGATCGGTGCCGGTGACCATCTTGGTGTTCCAGTCGAAGTCCAGGTCGGCTTTCTTGGCCTTGCCCAGGCCACCGCGTTCGAAGTGGTAGGACTGTGGCAGCAGCGTGTCCTTGTCCAGGGTCAGGGTGCTTTCTTCGGTCAGGCTGGCGATCATCATCGAAGCCTTGAAGCTCAGCTTCCAAGTGCCGTTGGCTTCCTTGGTCAGGCTGCGCTCGGCGGTGCCGCTCATGGGCAACTGTTTCCAGTCGGCGGTGTAGCTGGCGGAGAACGGTTGTAGCTCCGAAGCCTGTGCCAGGGGCAGGGCAAGCAGAGCGCAAGCGAAGAGCAGGGCGCGACGCATAAAATCTCCTAGTATCGAATCAAATGGCCGCTGGCGGCGAGTAACTGGCCGTCCAGTGAGGCTCCGCGATCGTCGAGGGTCAGCCTTCCTTCGGCAAACCAACGCACGGCCATCGGGTAGATCTGGTGCTCGCGGGCGTGAACCCGTTGCGCCAGGCTTTGCGGCGTGTCGTGCAACTCTACCGGTATTACTGCCTGTACGACCAGTGGTCCGCCATCGAGTTCCTCGGTGACAAAGTGCACGGAGCAGCCGTGCTCCGTGTCTCCGGCCTCCAGGGCGCGCTGGTGAGTGTGTAACCCTTTGTATTTGGGCAGCAGCGAGGGGTGAATATTGAACAGGCGGCCCTGGTAGTGACGCACGAAGCCGGCGCTGAGGATGCGCATGAAGCCAGCGAGGACCACCAGTTGCGGATTGAAGGTGTCGATCTGTTCGATCAGCGCGGCGTCGAAGGCTTCGCGGCCCTCGAACGCCTTGTGATCCAGGACGCGGGTGTCGATGCCCGCGTCCTTGGCGCGTTGCAGGCCGTAGGCATCGGCGCGGTTGGAAATCACTGCGCGGATACGGACCGGGCTGTCGCCGGTCCGCGTGCTGTCGATCAAGGCCTGCAAGTTACTGCCGGTGCCGGACAGCAGCACCACCACGTCACAGGTTGCGGACATCAGTGCGCCTTAAGGTTTTTCAGCTCGACCTGTGCAGCGCCTTCGGCGGCGGTGGCGATCTGGCCGATGACCCAAGGCTGCTCGCCAGCTTCACGCAATACGTTCAGGGCGGTCTCGACGTGCTCCTGGGCCACGCAGATAACCATGCCCACGCCGCAGTTCAGCACGCGGTGCATTTCGGTTTCATCGACGTTGCCTTTCTCTTGCAGCCAGTCGAACACGGCTGGGCGGGTCCAGCTCGCCACGTCGACCACGGCCTGGGCGCCTTTTGGCAGCACGCGCGGGATGTTGTCCAGCAGGCCACCACCGGTGATGTGGGCCATGGCCTTGACGGCGCCGGTGTCCTTGATCAGCTTGAGCAGCGGCTTGACGTAGATGCGGGTCGGGGCCATCAGCAGGTCGGCCAGTGGCTTGCCGTCGAGCTGGGTGTTCTCGATGTCGGCACCCGAGACTTCGATGATCTTGCGGATCAGCGAGTAGCCGTTGGAGTGCGGGCCGGAGGACGGCAGGGCGAGCAGGGCATCGCCGGCAGCGACTTTCGAACCGTCGATGATCTCGGATTTTTCCACGACGCCGACGCAGAAGCCGGCCAGGTCGTAGTCTTCGCCTTCGTACATGCCTGGCATTTCAGCGGTTTCGCCGCCGACCAGGGAGCAACCGGACAGCTCGCAGCCGGCGCCGATGCCGGTCACGACCTGGGCGGCAGTGTCGACGTTCAGTTTGCCGGTGGCGTAGTAGTCGAGGAAGAACAGCGGCTCGGCGCCGCAGACCACCAGGTCGTTCACGCACATGGCCACCAGGTCGATGCCGATGCTGTCGTGCTTGTTCAGGTTCAGGGCCAGGCGCAGCTTGGTGCCGACGCCGTCGGTGCCCGAGACCAGGACCGGTTGCTTGTAGCCGGCCGGGATCTCGCAGAGGGCGCCGAAACCGCCCAGGCCGCCCATGACTTCCGGACGCGCAGTGCGCTTGGCGACGCTCTTGATGCGTTCGACCAATGCTTCACCGGCGTCGATGTCTACACCGGCGTCCTTGTAGCTCAGGGAGGGTTGCTTGCTCATGATCCAGGCCTTTAGGGGGGATTTCTGGGTAACGACCGGCGCCGGGGCCATTGAATAACCGTTGTACGAATTATTCCGGGAGCCCAGCCATTGCCGGTCTGCGAAGGCGCGCGATTTTATCAGGCTTGAGGGGCAGCGGCCATCCTCGCGCCGACGGGCAGGGACATATCCACGGAAAAAAACCGATATTTCTTATATTGGTACTGCGTAGCGCGTCTGTATAAGGTGTAGCGGTAACCGGTTATGGTGATGACCGTGCGAAACTTCCACCGGGCGTGTGAATGTTTTGCCGGGTGCTGTGGTCACAGCCATGCTCAATCTTCTTCACACGGCCTGTTCCAGCCGTTATGTCCGGGAATCTTCCATGCGTTTGTTCAAATTCTTGTCCGTGGGCTGCTTGTCGCTGATCAGCCTGGCGAGCCATGCCGAAACCGTCAATGGCCTCTATCAGGTGCTCGAACCGGTCGCCAGCCAGACACCGGAGGAGCGCAACCAGGCGACGCTGCGCGCCCTGGATACGCTGGTGCTGCGCCTGACCGGCGACGCCAAGGCTGCCCAGAGTCCCGGGTTGGCAGCGCTGCGCAAGGACCCGCAACAGATCATTCTTCAATATGGCTACGACGCCGGCCCGCCGGAAAGCCTCAAGGTGGACTTCGATCCGGCAAGCACCGATCGGGCATTGCGTTCGGCAGGCTTGTCGCTGTGGAGCGCGAACCGGCCATCGATTCTGGGCTGGTGGCTGAACGATTCGGTCGAGGGCTCCAGCCTGGTGGGCGATGGCCAGGCCAGCGCCACGCCACTGCGGCGTGCCGCCCAGCACCGGGGGCTGGCATTGCACCTGCCGCTGGCGGACTTGAGCGAGCAGATCGTTGCCACCGCACCGAACCTGGAAGGCAGCGACCCGGCGCCTTTGCGCGATGCGTCGGAGCGCTACGCAACTGACGCCTTGCTGGCGGTCCACGCCAAGGAAGAGGGCGGGCAGTGGCACGGCACCTGGCGCCTGTGGCTGGGCGATCAACGCGAGCAGGGCACTGCCCAGGGGGCCGATCCGGCCGCACTGGCTGACGCGGTGATGTTGGCGGTGACCCAGCGCTTGGCGCCGCGCTTCGTCGCCAAGCCGGGCGTGGCCACCGAACAGTTGCTGGAGGTGCAGGGCATGAACCTTGAGCGGTATGCGGCGCTTGGGCGTTTGCTCGAACCATTTGGTGGGCAGTTGCAGCAGGTTGAGGGTGATCGGATCGTCTATCGGGTCAACGGCAGCGCCGAGCAGTTGAAAGCGCAACTGGCCCTGGCGAAATTGCAGGAAATCCCGCCCGGCGAGGCCGTCGCGCCAGTGCCAGTGGCGCCGCCCGCCGCCGATGGCTCGGCCCCGGTTGCAGCACCTGTGCCGGCGCCGGCAGCCAATCTGCGGTTCCGCTGGTAGGTTTTCTTTCTTTATATAGCTAGGAGTGGTTCATGGGCGATACGCGGCGTTGGTTCTGGTTGGGCGGGGTTGCCCTGCTGATTGCGCTTATCTATTTGCTGCATCCGATCCTGACGCCGTTCCTGGTTGCACTGTTGTTGGCCTATCTGTTCGACCCGGTGGTGGATCGCCTGGAAAAACTCGGCCTGTCGCGAACCTGGGGCGTGGTGGCGGTGTTTGCGCTGTTCACCTTGATTGTGGGCGCACTGTTGCTGGTGCTGATCCCGATGCTCGCCAAGCAACTGCTGCGCCTTTACGAATTGGCGCCGCAGATGCTCGATTGGTTGCAGCACAGCGCGGTGCCATGGGTGCAGTCGAAACTGGGGTTGGCGGACGGTTTCTGGAAGTTCGACAAGGTCAAGGCGGCCATCAGCGAGCACATGGGCCAGACCACCGACATCGTCGGCGTGGTGTTGAGCCAGGCCACGGCCTCGGGCCTGGCGTTGATCGGCTGGCTGGCGAACCTGGTGTTGATTCCAGTCGTGGCCTTCTATCTGCTGCGGGATTGGGACCTGATGATGGCGAAGATTCGCAGCCTGCTGCCGCGTCACCGCGAAGAGCGCATCATGACTCTGACCGGCGAATGCCACGAAGTGCTGGGGGCGTTCGTGCGCGGGCAACTGCTGGTGATGGTGGCCCTGGGCTTCATCTATGCGGCCGGGTTGATGCTGGTGGGGCTGGAGCTGGGGCTGTTGATCGGCTTGATCGCCGGCCTGGCCGCCATCGTGCCGTACATGGGGTTTGTGATTGGCATTGGCGCGGCATTGATCGCCGGATTGTTCCAGTTCGGCGGCGACCTGTACCCGATGGTCGGCATCGTCGCGGTGTTCATGGTCGGCCAGGCCCTGGAGGGCATGGTGCTGACGCCGCTTTTGGTGGGCGATCGGATTGGCCTGCATCCGGTGGCGGTGATCTTCGCGATCCTGGCCGGTGGCGAGTTGTTCGGCTTCACCGGGATCCTGCTGGCGCTGCCGGTGGCGGCGGTGATCATGGTGCTGGTGCGGCATATGCACGATCTGTACAAGGATTCGGACATCTACAGCGGTGCCGAAGACCCTGATCTGTAAGGCGAATGGCCGGCGGGGTGTCAGGGAAACTGACGCTCCGCGCCCTTGCCGCTGCAAACCTTTGATTTTGCTCGTGGTCCGGCGCATTGTGCGGCCCGCGTCACGGGTATAAACTTTGCGCACTTTACACAGAGGCCACTAACGGTTCCCGAGGAACTGTTCAGTCAGCATGAAACCGATTCAGCTGCCCCTAGGTGTGCGTCTGCGTGATGACGCCACCTTTATCAATTACTACCCAGGCGCCAATGCCGCTGCACTCGGCTATGTCGAGCGGCTTTGCGAAGCCGACGCCGGCTGGACCGAAAGCCTGATCTATCTGTGGGGCAAGGACGGGGTAGGGCGCACGCATCTGTTGCAGGCCGCGTGCCTGCGGTTCGAGCAATTGGGCGAACCTGCGGTGTACCTGCCGTTGGCCGAGTTGCTCGATCGCGGCGTTGAAATTCTCGACAACCTCGAACAGTACGAACTGGTCTGCCTGGATGATCTCCAGGCCGTGGCCGGCAAGGCTGATTGGGAAGAAGCGCTGTTTCACCTGTTCAATCGGTTGCGTGACAGCGGTCGGCGCCTGCTGATCGCCGCATCGACGTCGCCACGGGAACTGCCGGTGAAGCTGGCGGACCTCAAGTCCCGTCTCACCCTGGCATTGATTTTCCAGATGCGCCCGCTTTCCGACGAAGACAAACTCCGCGCCTTGCAGCTGCGCGCGTCCCGGCGTGGCCTGCACCTGACCGACGAAGTCGGGCATTTCATCCTCACTCGTGGTACCCGCAGCATGAGCGCGTTGTTCGAACTGCTCGAACGCCTCGACCAGGCCTCACTCCAGGCCCAGCGCAAGCTGACTATTCCTTTTTTGAAAGAAACTTTGGGCTGGTAGAACCGTTGCAGGTAGTGGCTCTTGGCCTGCTATGGGCGCGGCGAAACCCGCGGTCCTGCTGGGCTGCAGACCACGTGACGTTCAAAATGGGCTTAAGCGCTTAGATGTAAACGCAAAACCGAGAAGTCACATTTGCATCGATTGAATTTGCAAATGAGGTTGATAGAAGGCATAGTCTCGCCATCTTTACTACTTCAGCCACGGTCGTGCCCATGCTAAATCGCTTCGCACCCCTCGTGCCTCTCGCACTCGTTACCCTGTTGTTTGGTTGCGCTGCCCACTCCCCAGTGTCCCAGCAAGAGCAACAACCACAGGTCAAGAACTCCGTTACCGCCCAGTCTTCCTCCGTTGCGTTCCAGGAAGAAATGGCCTCCGACAAAGAACTCGCAGCCTTTGCAGGCAGCAAGCCTTACCAGCTTCCAGTACTGGCCGACAGCATCCTGGAACGCGGTATGTCGTTGATCGGTACCCGCTACCGTTTTGGCGGTACCTCTGAAGCCGGCTTCGATTGCAGCGGTTTCATCGGTTATCTGTTCCGCGAAGAGGCCGGCATGAACCTGCCGCGTTCCACGCGCGAAATGATCAACGTGAATGCCCCCCTGGTAGCTCGTAACCAACTGGAACCCGGTGACCTGCTGTTCTTCAGCACCAACGGTCGTCGCGGTCGTGTCAGCCACGCGGGTATCTACCTGGGCGACAACCAGTTCATCCATTCCAGCAGCCGCCGCAGCGGTGGCGTGCGAATCGACAGCCTGGGCGACAGCTACTGGAGCAAGACCTTCATCGAAGCCAAGCGCGCCCTCGCCATGGCACCGACTGTGGTCACTGCTCGCAAGTAAACACACAGTTTGTAAGGCAAACTTAAAGTCTTACTTGAAGTTTGCTGCATAGCCGCTAGAATCCTAGATCATTGATTGATGGCAATCCGCCTGCGTATTCCGCAGGCGGATTTGTTTTCATGCTTACGGCAGAAAAGCCGCATCCAGATCAGGATTGTTCTGCATATGTCGACGTCGGCCCGCCTCGCTCTCATGTTTATTGCCGCACTGCTCAGCGCGTGCGCCAGCCGCACCCCGCCGCCTGCTCCAGTGCGGGCTCCGGTGGTCTTTGCACCCTCGCAACCTTTTTCCCCGGTCGCCGAAGACGTGCTCTTTCGGGCACTTGGCCTGGTGGGCACGCCTTATCGCTGGGGCGGCAACACGCCGGATTCGGGTTTCGATTGCAGTGGCCTGATTGGCTATGTGTACCGCGACGCCGCCGGTATTGCCCTGCCACGTTCCACGCGGGAAATGATCAGCATGCGGGCGCCAGAAGTGGGTAAGGACGCGTTGCAGACCGGTGACCTGGTTTTCTTTGCCACCAACGGCGGCTCCCAGGTCAGCCATGCCGGGATCTATGTCGGTGAGGGGCGTTTCGTCCACGCGCCGGCCACGGGCGGTACGGTCAAGCTCGATAGCTTGTCCAAGGCCTATTGGCAGAAGGCCTATCTGGGCGCCAAGCGTGTGTTGCAGCCGGAGCATCTGGCGCGTAACCCCTGACGATCAAGATGATCGATTCTGCTGGAGAGGCTTTTGTGGCGAGGAAGCAAGCTCTCATGGAACAAATACAACCCCATGTTTTTAAAGTACTTTTCAACAAGCTGCAATGTGGCTCAGTTGGACCGTTGTTCCCGTGTGGCGAGGGGCGGTGCGACGTTTCGCTAAATCCCCTCGCCACAGGTAATGCTGTTCACTTAAGGAAGCGGTGCTTTTCCTAGGGGGGAGAGCGCTGTTTTCTTTGGGGTTGGGTTGAGTACATATCCGTTGCTGCGGTAACGGCGGCTTAGGGTTCCGCCCTGACGGCGGCTCACTTTTGAAAAGCGCAAAAGTAAGCAAAACGCTTCTGCCCCACCACTCGGTGCCTCGCTAGGGCTCGGCATGCCCTCACTCCGGCATTGCTCCGTGGGCCGCCGCGAAGGGCCATCCATGGCCCAGCGCGGCTATCCCGGCATCCATGCCGGGATGCCCACTGCGCAATGCCTGCGTTCGGCCATCGT
>NZ_CAKKMI010000143.1:0-7469 GCF_918698105.1 Pseudomonas brassicacearum
GGTGTAGGCAGAGAGGTCTTCGGGGCGTGGAGGGTTGGGGGTGATCTTGACCATGATATGAATCTCCATTCGAAAGTGGAGTTCGCCATTTCCGCGACCAAGCAGAGGGGTGGCGAACTGTACGCAGGTTGGTCGACCAGGGAATGGAAACCCGGCAGGGCCCGAAGCCCTCCCACGCACAGTCAGCCATAAAGCAGACAGCCGCTCGCGCGGCATCGTGCGCCATTCTAAACCCGGGCGACCAAACCCGGTCGCTGATTTTTCAGCGACGAGCAAAGCCTATCCCCGCCCTTTCCTAACCGGCAACCGACGCGACTCGTCAGAAAATTCCGGTTCGCCTATTTTTTTGTAGGAACACAACCCCGTGGCGAGGGAGCTTGCTCCCGCTCGACTGCGCAGCAGGCGCAAAATTTCCCTGACACAGGGGGGTCGCTTCGCAACCCAGCGGGAGCAAGCTCCCTCGCCACAAGAGCATTGCAGTACCCGATTCCCATTTATCGTTACGCCGCGTTTCGAGTTGCCAGCCCCACAAACCCCTCCTAAGATCGATGCACTCACGGGTGCAGCGGAGCTGCCCGATAAAAACCCGACTCAAGGACCTGACATGACCCATATCAAACGCCCCATCACCACCCCACCCCGAACAGGCCTGACCCGCGAAGACCTCTGGGAAGGCCAGGACCGGGGCCTGATCAAATGCTGGGAAATCGGCCGCGACCGCGCGGTGAAGTTTCCCGAACTGGCGCAACGCTGCCTGGCCGGTGAATTGCCGGTACTGGGCTGGAAAGGTGGCGTCAGCCGCAGCCTGAAGAAGAACGAAAAATTCGGCTGTCTCAAGTACCTCGCCCAATGGCAGGGCCTGCGCGGTGAAGACCTGGACATCAACCTGGCCCAGGAGCGCACCCTGACCTGCTCCAGCACGAACATGATCGTGACGTTCACGCCGGATCGGGCCAAATACGTGAACCAGGAACCCGCCTGACCGCAATCGGGCAATGCCGGAGGCCAACATGAACCTCGATCCCAAGGTCAACTTCGCCGTGACGCCGCTGTTGCGCATCGCCTACGAAGAACATGGTCCCGCCAGCGGCGAGCCAGTCATCCTGCTGCATGGTTTTCCTTACGACCCCAGGGCTTTCGATGAAGTCGCACCCGCCCTGGCCGAGCGCGGCTACTGGGTCATCGTGCCCTACCTGCGCGGCTACGGTCCGACCCGGTTCAACAACCCGGCCATCCTGCGCTCCGGCCAGCAAGCGGCGCTGGCCCAGGACCTGCTGGACCTGATGCACGTACTCTCCATCCCCCAGGCGGCGTTTTGCGGCTACGACTGGGGCGGTCGCGCGGCGTGTATCGTCGCGGCGCTGTGGCCCGAGCGCGTTCGCTGCCTGGTGACTGGCGACGGCTACAACCTGCAGGACATTCCCCGTTCCAAGCAGCCGCTGGCCCCGGAAACCGAACATCGCCTGTGGTACCAGTACTATTTCCACACGGCGCGGGGTGTCGAGGGCCTGACCCAGAATCGACGTGAACTGTGTGAATGGCTCTGGCGCCTGTGGTCACCGACCTGGAAACGTGGCGCCGAACTGTATCCCCTCAGCGCCACGTCGTTCGACAACCCGGACTTCGTCGACGTGGTGATCCACTCCTACCGTCATCGCTTCATGTACGCACCGGGCGACCCGACGCTGGAGTGGATGGAGGAACAACTGGCGGCACAACCGGCCATCAGCGTGCCGAGCATTTCCCTGTGCGGTGCCGACGACGGGGTGGGGCCAGCGCCGGAACACGATGAAGACGCCGAACACTTCACAGGTTTTTACGAACGCCGCGTGCTGGCCGGTGTCGGCCACAACATCCCACAGGAAGCCCCCGAGGCCACGCTCAAGGCATTGCTGGATCTGCTTGAGGGCTGACGGCGAACCGCTCGCGATAGGCCTGGGGCGTCACCCCCATGGCCCGTAGGAAACTGCGACGCAGGGTTTCTTCACTGCCGAAGCCACATTGCACCGCAACCCGCTTGATCGACACAGCGGTGTCGGACAACAGCCGGCGAGCTGTTTCCACGCGAATCAACTCCACCGCCCGCGCCGGGGTCTGGCCGGTGTCGGCGCGGTAGTGCCGCACAAAGCTGCGTTCGCTCATGCCGACCTCGGCGGCCAGACTCGACAGGCCCAGGTCGCGGGTGAGGTTTTCGGCGATCCAGGCATGCAGGTCATCAAACCGACTGCCCTGCTTTTGCAGCGACAACGTCACGCTGAACTGCGATTGCCCACCGGGACGCTTGAGGAACACCACCAGGTGCCGGGCGACTTCCAACGCCACCGCGCGGCCCAGGTCCTCCTCCACCAGCGCCAGGGCCAGGTCGATGCCGGCCGTGACCCCGGCCGAGGTCCAGACCGGGCCATCGTTGATGAAAATCGGGTTGGGTTCGACCCGCAACTGCGGATGCTGCTCGGCCAGTTGTTCGCAGCGGGTCCAGTGTGTCACCACGCGCCGCCCGTCCAGCCAACCGCTGGCGGCCAGCAGGAACGCCCCGGTGCACACCGACGCCACCCTTCGCGAACGCAAGCCGTGCTCCTTGACCCAGGCCACCAGCGCCGGGTCCTTCGCCGCTTCGTACACGCCCCAACCACCGGCGATCAACAGCGTGTCGCTGCCTTCGCTCGGCAGCGGCTCGGCTAACAGCGCCAACCCCGCCGAGGACATCACCGCCCCGCCCCCCACAGCGATGACCGTGGGCGTGTAGGGCAAAGGCAGGCCTTGCTGGCGAGCCAGGTCGTTGGCCGAGGCAAACACTTGCAAAGGCCCGGTGACATCCAGCACTTGTACGTTGGCGAAGGCCAGTACATGAACGGTTTTCGGTGGGTTGGGCATATTGGCGTGATTCGTGGGCTTATTGGCGTATACGCCAGAGCCTACGGATCTAAAGTAAAACCGTCCACCCCTCGGGCATCATCCAAAGGAGCACGCGACATGACGCTGCAGATCGGTTTGCTGTTATTCCCCCAAGTCCAGCAGTTGGACCTGACCGGCCCTTATGACGTACTGGCCTCGTTGCCAGACGTGAAGGTCCACCTGATCTGGAAGGACCTGGCGCCAGTCACTGCCAGTACCGGGCTGGTGCTGCTGCCCACCACCACGTTCGAGGACTGCCCGAAGCTCGACGTGATCTGCGTCCCCGGCGGGACCGGCGTCGGCCCCCTGATGGAAGACGAGCAGACGCTGGCCTTCATCAAGCGACAGGCCGCCGAGGCGAAATACATTACCTCGGTGTGCACCGGTTCGCTGGTGCTCGGTGC
Organism: Pseudomonas brassicacearum; assembly: GCF_918698105.1. Taxonomy (GTDB): domain Bacteria; phylum Pseudomonadota; class Gammaproteobacteria; order Pseudomonadales; family Pseudomonadaceae; genus Aquipseudomonas; species Aquipseudomonas brassicacearum_F. Next base: position 3,300 of record NZ_CAKKMI010000143.1, read on the forward strand.
GGCGGGCCTGTTGCGAGGCAAACGCGCTACCACCCATTGGGCCTATCACAGCCTGCTGCAAACCTTGGGCGCGACACCGGTCAAGGATCGCGTAGTCCGCGATGGCAACCTGCTCACCGGTGGCGGCATCACGGCCGGGATCGATTTTGCCCTGACCCTGGCCGCCGAACTGTTCGACCAGGACACCGCCGAACTGGTCCAACTGCAGCTCGAATACGCCCCTGCCCCGCCGTTCAACGCCGGCAGCCCGGACACCGCGCCGGCGCGCGTGCTGGAAGAAGCCCACCGGCGTACCGCGGAGTCGTTCCGGGTACGCTCGCAGATCGCCCAACGTGCTGCGGCGCGGTTGGAACAGGCGTAGCGATAAGCCCTAATGCCGACACACAGACTATTGTGCGGCTGGACACACGCTTGAGACAGGCACCATTGTGGCGAGGGAGCTTGCTCCCGCTCGACTGCGCAGCAGGCGCAAAAATCCTGGGGTCGCTTCGCAACCCAGCGGGAGCAAGCTCCCTCGCCACAATGGTCAGGTTTCCTCTCCCGGGCGATACAACTCGTTCATGGAGGGCTGTCGGGTCAACTCGATTCAAAACGGGCTGGCGGTGGGCCGCACGATCAGTTCGCTGACGTCTACGTCCGCCGGTTGTTCGATGGCGTAGGCGATTGCCCGAGCGATGGCTTGCGCTGGGATGGCGATCCTGCGGAACTCGCGCATTTCGGCACGGCCCCCTTCATCGGAAATGCTCTCGGCCAGTTCCGATTCGGTCACGCCAGGGGAAATCACCGTCACGCGCACATCTCCCCCGACTTCCTGGCGCAAGCCCTCGGAAATCGCCCGAACGGCAAACTTGGTGGCGCAATACACGGCGGCAGTCGGGCTGACAGCGTAGGCACCGATGGACGCGATGTTGATGAACTGGCCGCTGCGCTGGCGTTGCATCAGCGGCAGGCCGGCGGCGATGCCGTGGAGCACGCCACGGATGTTGACGTCGATCATGCGGTCCCACTCCTCGACTTTCAGCGCCTCGAGCTTGGAGAGCGGCATGACCCCGGCGTTATTGATGATCACATTGACCCGACCAAAGCGCTCGACAGCAAAGTCGATCAGGTGCTGGACATCCTCGCGACGGGTCACGTCCACGGCTTTACAGGCCGCCTGCTGACCGGCGGTCTCGAGCTCTTGCACCAATGTCTGCAAACGATCGATGCGCCGGGCGCCAAGCACGACACAAGCACCGCGAGCCGCAAGCAACCGCGCCGCAGCTTCGCCAATCCCGCTGCTGGCGCCGGTGATGACCACAACTTTGTTTTGAATATCGGACATGATGATTCCCCTCGTCTGGATGTGTTAGCCCCGATGGGAGCGTTTTGACAGGTCCAGGTTAGGGAACCGACCGGGGTCAGGGTTAGCCAGATCCTCCTGCGCACTTGCACGATCCTGTGGTGATAAAACCGACTCTGGTCGACAGCCACGCAATCGGCTTTACTAGCGCGGTTCACTCATTTGGCCAGGGAGGTTGATCGGCATGTCGGTATCCACGTCCATCCACATCACGCCAGACGACGGCGTCAGCCAGCGCCGCGCCGAACTGGCGAGCCTGATGATGCGCTTCGCACCGGAATTCGGCGTCCACTCCACGGCCATCGAGGCCTTGCACCTGATCCGCAGCGACCGGCCGACCGGAGCCCTGCACACCGTGCACAAGCCTGGTTTATGCGTGATTATCGAGGGACGCAAGGAAGTGCGCCTGGCGGACGAATGCTACGTGTATGACCCGCTCAATTACCTGGTCGTCTCGGTGACCCTGCCGCTGGCCGGCCAGGTGATTGAAGCCAGTCCTGAACGCCCTTACCTGTGCATCCGCCTCGACATCGACCCGGCACAGATCTGCCGCCTGATTGCCGACGCCAGCCCTATCGGTATGCCGGCCGAAAGAACCGGACGCGGGTTGTTCCTGGACCGTATCGATGCGCCGTTACTCGACGCGATGTTGCGCTTGCTGCGGCTATTGGACAGCCCGGACGATATCGCCACCCTCGCCCCGTTGGCCCAACAGGAGATTTTCTACCGGCTGCTGCGTGGCGCCCAAGGCCAGCGCTTGCACGAAATCGCCATTCCCGACACCCAGACCCATCGCATCAGCCGCGCCATCGAGTGGCTCAATACCCATTACGCCGAGCCGCTGAGCATCGACAGCCTGGCACAAATGATCAATCTCAGCCCTTCGACACTGCATCATCGCTTCAAAGCCGTGACCGCCATGAGCCCGCTTCAATACCAGAAACAACTGCGCTTGCAGGAGGCCCGACGGTTGCTGTTGGCAGAGAACAGCGACGTTTCGTCGATCGGCTACAAGCTGGGCTATGAAAGCCCCTCGCAGTTCAGCCGTGAATACAGCCGTCTATTTGGCGCCTCGCCGAGCAAGGACATCGCTCGTTTGCGGGCTCAGGCGCTGCAAGCCAGTGGGGCTTGATCCTGTGTGCAACTGGATCGAGCCACTTTTTCACAGACGAAAAAAAACCCGCCTAGGCGGGTTTTTTGAGGACCAATTTGACTCCCTGTCCGGCATTCCATGCCTGATCCAATCATCCATGACCCTGAGCACTCCCTGTACCCAGTGGATGAACATAGATTAGGCCCACCAGTGTCTTGGGAAAAGACGAGAAAGCAGCAACGGCGTGTAAGCGTTTCGCTATAGGATCTTTCCAGATTCTTGCGGGCGAAAAAAAACCCGCCGAAGCGGGTTTTTCCAAGACCATTACGACTCCCTGTCGATAGCTTTCCTTGCATGGTCGATCGTCCCTGATCCTGAGCACTTCCTGTGCTTCAGTGGATGAGTCCAGATTACGCCTCGGATCCAAAATGAAATAGACGACATAGCTACCATCTCGTGTAAGACATTCGCCATACCGTCCCCTCCGAAAACCCTTAGCTCCGTCAGGGGGCAAACTCAAGACTTGTTCAGGAACTTTTCAATATTGGCCATCTGCTCGTCCCAGCCACGGCTGTCCATGCGGAAAGCCTTGAGCCGGCGAGCCTCGGGAATGTTGTTGAAACCCGACTCCACGACTTTGAGCAAGGTACCGCCATCCATGTCTTCAAGTTCGAATTGCACCCGGGTTTCGGACTCCTGGGAGTAATCCACCTGCGGCTCGACAGCGTAAGGATGCCAGCGAAACGAGAACACCCGCTCGGGCTCCACCCGCTCCACCGCTACGTCCCAGATAAGATGTTCGTAACCAGGATAAGTGATTTGCCCCTGGGTACGCTCCCCTGCCACAAACCGTTTCCCCTCAAGGGCGACACCGAACCATTGGCCGAAAGCTTCGGCGTTGGCCAGGGCTCGCCAGACATGAGAGCGCGGAGCCTGGAGCAGGATCTTTCTTTCAATGCGATCGGATGAATGCATGAGTCACCTCCTGTGTTTCAACAGTAGGCTTGTAAGACCACAAGGCCAACCAAAAAGTTGTATCAGGATCACCTTCTTCAAAACTGTATGGAGCGATGTAAACTCCCCCGACATTTTCACCCCTCAAGGAGCGACCAAACATGTCACCACGCATGCTTCTGGCCCTGATGCCACTGCTTTTCGTCACCGCTGCTCAGGCCGACGACTGCGCCGACGCCACCACTCAAGGCGAAATGAACCAATGCGCAGCCAAAGAAAACAAGGCCGCCGACAACGAGCTGAACAGCCTGTACAAGCAGATCACAGCACGCCTGAAGGATAATCCGGAGGCCAAGCAAATGCTGGTCAAGGCGCAACGTGCCTGGATAGGTTTCCGTGACGCCGAATGCAAATTTTCCGCCTCCGGGGTCGAGGGCGGTAGCGTCTATCCGCTGATCTACAGCAACTGCATCACCGCCCAGACTAAAGCCAGGAGCGAGGCATTCAAGACCTATCTCAAGTGCAAGGAAGGGGATCTGAGCTGCCCAGTACCCGAGGCTTAAGGGCCCGGATGCAAAAAAGGATGACCTCTACAGGTCATCCCTTTTTTGGACAAAGCTTTTATTGCAGGCCAAAACAAAACCCCTACCTGCATCAGCAGATAGGGGTTTCGGAATTTAATCTTGACGATGACCTACTCTCACATGGGGAAACCCCACACTACCATCGGCGATGCATCGTTTCACTGCTGAGTTCGGGATGGGATCAGGTGGTTCCAATG
>NZ_CAKKMI010000144.1:0-6752 GCF_918698105.1 Pseudomonas brassicacearum
GCGCAACCCAGCGGGAGCAAGCTCCCTCGCCACGAAAGCCTTCGCCCGGTGGGGCGACAAACAACTCTGGACTCGGATAGATAGCTAGCTAATAATTGCGTCGCCTATCCCCCTGCATTGCATCTATTGTTACTGGCATCCCCCAAAGAGTTTTTCGCGTGCCCATTACCTTCCAGGCCTTGTTTGCCCCCGACCGCCTCGCTTTGCAGTTCGCCATCAAGACCGTGCTTGGCGCTGGGCTGGCGTTGTGGCTGGCGCTGCGCTGGGGGTTGGAGCAGCCCTCATGGGCGCTGATGACCGCAATCATCGTCGCCCAGCCACTGTCCGGGATGGTGGTGCAGAAGGGGTTGGCGCGATTGCTCGGCACGCTGGTGGGCACCGTCATGTCGGTGGTGTTCATGGGCCTGTTTGCCCAGGCGCCCTGGTTGTTCCTGCTGGCCTTGGCGCTCTGGCTGGGGTTGTGCACAGCGTGTTCGACGCTGCTGCGCAGTGCCTGGTCGTATTCGTTCGTGCTGGCCGGTTACACGGTGGCGATCATTGCCTTGCCGGCCATTTCCCATCCGCTGGGTGTGTTCGAGCAGGCGGTGGCGCGCTGCACCGAGATCAGCCTGGGCATTGTCTGCGCCACGGCGGCCAGTGCCTTGCTCTGGCCGTTGCGGGTCGAGCGGCAACTGGCCGGTCAGGCCCTTGCGGCCTGGCAGAGCGGCATGCAGGCCGCCCGGACGACCCTGGCTGGCGATGTCCAGGCGCGAAAAGGGTTGCTGGAAATTCTGGGCAGGATTGTCGCGGTGGATGCCCAGCGCGAACATGCCTGGTTCGAAGGCAGCCGTGGCCGACAGCGAGCCCGGGCCATCAGCGGTTTGAGCCAGAAATTGCTGATGTTGTTGCGCCTGTCGCGCTCGGTGCGGCGGCAGTGGAAACAGCTCGACCCCGAGGAGGCCGAGGCCCTCCAGCCGTGGATGAACGAGGTACAGCAGGCCCTCGACGCCGACAGTGCGACCTTGCAAGCCTTGCGCCCCCGGGTATGGGATGCGTCTCACGACCCGCAGATCAGCTCGGCGCAAAGTTACTGCCTGGCGCGGTTCGCCTTGTTGCTCGATACCGCCCTGGCCGCCTGCGCAGCCATGACGGCGGTGCAGGAGGGCAGGGAGGCCGCGGATCCACCGCGAACCCTGGCGCCCCATCGTGATCTGTCCCTGGCCATGGTCTTTGGTGCTCGCAGCGCCCTGGCGTTCCTGGTGGTTGCCTGTTTCTGGCTGGCGACTGCCTGGCCCGCCGCTTCGGGTGCGCTGGTGCTGACGTGCGTGGTGTGCAGCCTGTTTGCCAGTCGCGAAAACGGCGCGCAGATCGGCATGAGTTTTCTGCGTGGCATCCTGTTGGCGGTGCCGACGGCGTTCGTGATCGGTGAGCTCGTACTCCCGCAATGGAGCAGTTTTGCGATGCTCTGCATGGCCATGGGCGTGCCGTTGTTTTTCGGTGCGCTGGGCATGGCCAAGCCGCAGATTTTTGCCACGGCGACGTCGTTCTGCCTGCATTTCGTGGTGTTGGTTTCACCGCTCAATACCATGAAGTACGACGTCGCGGCGTTCTTCAACAACGCCCAGGCCATGATGATTGGCGTGGGCGCGGCGGTGCTGGCCTTCAATGTGCTGATTTTGCGCAACCCGGCCTGGCACAGCCGCCGCCTGCTGGCCGCGACCCTCCACGATCTGGTGCGCCTGACCCATCGCAGCCTGCGTGGCGCCGAGAGCTGGTTCGGCGGGCGCATGGCCGACCGACTGTTGCAGTTGGCGCGGCATTATCCTGAATTGCCGGTGCAGGCGCGCAGCCGTTGGGATGATGGTTTGCTTGGCCTGGACATTGGCGATGAACTGTTGCATTTGCGCCTGAGCCTGGCCGTCGCCCAGGTGCCCGATAGCCGGGCGCAGCGCCGTTATTTCGAAGCGCTGGAGCAGGTGCTCGAACATGGCCCGAGCGGTGACCAGGCCGATGCGCTGGCCCCGGCAAGTGCCGAGTTCCTGAACGTGTTGTCGAGCCAGCCGCCCGGTGACGCCTTGAAGCTGGCCCAGGGCGCGGTGGTGCAATTGCAAAACAGCTGGCGCGCCTGGTGCCACCAGCACGAACCTGAACGACGGGAGCACAGCCATGGGCTTGCGTGAGTGGTCGATTGGCGGGGTGTTGCTCAGCCCGTTCCTGATTTACGTGGTGCTGGCATTGCTGGTGACCGGTGCGTTGCGCCTGTTGCTCAGCCTGGTGCCGGCCGGGCGCTGGATCTGGCATGAAGCCTTGTTCGACTGCGCCCTGTATGTCTGTGTCCTGACCGTTATTACCGTGGTCCTCGGGCCGCTATAGGAGTTGAACATGCGTACATCCGTACGTGTCGCCGTCACGCTGTGCATGGTGGCCGTGGCGATCTTCGCCGGGTTTCACCTGTGGCAGTACTACATGCTCACACCCTGGACCCGCGATGCGCGGATCCGCGCCGACGTGGTGGTGATTGCCCCTGACGTGTCGGGCTGGGTGCGCGAGCTCAAGGCGGTGGATAACCAGCAGGTCAAGGCCGGCGATGTGTTGCTGAGCATCGACCGCGAGCGTTTCGAAGCGGCGGTGGAGAAGGCTCGGGCGGTGGTGCAGACGCGCCAGCAGCAACTGAGCCTGCGTGAACACGAAGCCAGCCGCCGCGCGGCTCTTGGGCCCCAGGCCATTAGCGCCGAACTGCGAGAAAACGCCCAGATCAACGCCGGCATCGCCCGCGGCGAACTGCGCGAAGCCCAGGCCGAGGCCAAGGTCGCCGAGCTCAACCTGGCCCGCAGCCAGGTCCTGGCCCCACGCAACGGCCACATCACCAACCTGCGCCTGGCCGAAGGCAACTACGTGAACGCCGGGCAACCGGTGATGGCGCTGATCGACGACTCGACGTTCTACGTACAGGCCTATTTCGAAGAAACCAAGTTGCCGAGGATCCGCGTGGGCGATCCGGTCAAGATCTGGCTGATGAGCGCCGGCCACGCATTGGAGGGCCATGTCGAGAGCATCAGCCGTGGCATTACCGACCGCAACACCAACCCCGATGCGCAGTTGCTGGCGGAGGTCGAGCCGACCTTCAACTGGGTGCGCCTGGCCCAGCGGATCCCGGTGCGGATCAAGTTGGACAAGGTGCCGGAGGGGCTGAGCCTGAGCGCCGGGATGACGGCGAGCGTGCAGGTGCGCGAAGACCAGCCATAGTCCGTTGCGCCACAGGGGATGCGTTGTTTCATCCAATCCGCTGGGACTGATCGCTTCAGTGAATCAACCGACAGTAATCGCTGGCAACGTCGGCAAGGTCACGGTCTGCTGCTTGCGCGGTGCGAGGATTTCGGCTTCGCCGTCCACCACCAGCTCGTCGCGCTGGTTGAACACGCGCGTGGCGATGCGCACACGGAATTTCGGCAGTTTCTCCAGGATTTCCAGGCGCACGGTCAGGGTGTCGCCGATTTTCACCGGTTTCTGGAAGCTCATCTGCTGGCCGATATAGATGGTGCCCGGCCCAGGCAACTCGCAGGCCACCGCCGCGCTGATCAGCGCACCGCTGAACATGCCATGGGCAATGCGCTCCTTGAACATGCTCGCGGCGGCGAACTCGGCGTCCAGGTGCACCGGGTTGTGATCGCCCGACATCGCCGCGAACAGCTGGATATCACGCTCTTCCACGGTCTTGCTGTAGCTGGCGGTCTGGCCTACTTCGAGGGCTTCGTAAGGGGTGTTGGTAACCTGGGTCATCTGTTTCAAATCCTGTGAAGGAGTAAAGGAAAAACGCTGCAAGCCTACTCGCTGCGTGGCGGCCGCTTGTGGCTCAGGGCCTGGGCAATCCAGGCCAGCACGTCGGCGGTCACTTCATCGCGGTTGGTTTCATTGAACAGTTCGTGCCGGGCCTGCGGGTAAATCGTCAATTGCAGGTGCCGGATGCCGGCGTCACGCAAGGCGTCGGCCAGATCCTTCAGACGCTTGCCTTCGCTCACCGGATCACATTCGCCACCCATCACTAGCAGGGGCAGGCCCGGATCGATCTGGGCGAGATTGGACGCTTTGCTGATTTGCTGCAAGCCACCGAGCAGGTCGACCCACAGTTGATTGGTGCAGCGAAAGCCACACAGCGGGTCGTGGACGTACTTGTCGACTTCGCCCGGGTCGCGGCTGAGCCAGTCGAAGGGGGTACGCGTGGGTTTGAACTTTTTGTTGAAACTGCCGAACGACAGCCACTCGATCAATGCGCTGCGCCCCGTGGCACCCTGGCGCCAGCGTTCGAAGCGGGCAATCAGGCGAGCGCTGCGGTAGAGCGTCACCGGCTGAAAGTTCGAGCCGCTGAGAATCGCCCCGTGCAGGCTGGCGCTGTGATGCAACAGATAACCCTGGGCGATGTAGCTGCCCATGCTGTGGCCTAGCAATACGATAGGGGTTTCGGGGTGTTGTTGGCCGATGTGCTGGTTGAGGCTGGCCAGGTCGCCCACGACCTTGGCCCAGCCGTCCTCGTCGGCAAAGTGGCCGAGAATCGCTTCCTCGCCGGTCTTGCCATGGCCGCGCAGGTCCATGGCGCAGACCCCGTAGCCTTCGTCGCACAACGCCTGGGCCAGGCGCGCGTAGCGGCCGCTGTGTTCGGCCATGCCGTGGGCCAGCATGATGACTGCCAAAGGGGCGGTTTCGGGCAGCCATTGGTTGACGAACAGGCGGCTATGGTCGGTCGCGGTCAGCCAGAACGTTTGGTGGATCATGGCGATTCCTTTGCACAAAGTCAGACGCAGCGTCGCTGCATTGTATAGCGCATCCGCTGCGTCTCGCCTGATCAGGCCACGCCATGGCAGGAAGATTCACACAATCTATGACGCAGGTTGCCATATTTGCCTGATTGGCCATAGCTGCTAGTGTCCCAGGAGCTCCGCCTCTGCAAGCGATACAGATGCGGCCCGGACATGCTCAGGTAAAGAGGACAAAAACAATGCAGCCTGATTTCTGGAATGACAAGCGCCCGGCCGGCGTGCCCCTGGATGTTGACCTTGGGGCCTACAAGTCGGTGATCGAGGTGTTCGAACGTTCCTGTAAGAAATTTGCCGACCGTCCGGCGTTCAGCAACATGGGGGTGACGCTCACCTATGCCGAGCTCGAGCGCTACAGCGCGGCCTTCGCCGGCTTCCTGCAAGCCCATACCGACCTGGCGCCGGGCGATCGAATCGCGGTGCAGATGCCTAACATCCTGCAGTACCCGATCGCCGTGTTCGGGGCCTTGCGCGCCGGGCTGATCGTGGTCAACACCAACCCGCTGTACACCGCGCGGGAAATGCGTCATCAGTTCAAGGACTCCGGTGCCCGGGCCTTGGTGTACCTGAATATGTTCGGGCAGAAAGTCCAGGAGGTGTTGCCCGATACGGACCTGCAGTACCTGATCGAAGCGAAGATGGGTGACCTGATGCCCACCGCCAAGGGCTGGCTGGTCAACACGATGGTGAGCAAGGTCAAGAAAATGGTCCCGGCCTATTCGCTGCCCCAGGCCATTTCCTTCAAGAGCGCCTTGCGCCTGGGACGCGGCCAGGGCATCACGCCGCTGAAAGTCAGCCTCGACGATATTGCGGTATTGCAATACACCGGCGGCACCACCGGGTTGGCGAAGGGCGCGATGCTGACCCACGGCAACCTGGTGGCCAACATGCAACAGGCCCGGGCCTGCCTGGGACAGCTCGGCGATGACGGCCATCCACTGCTGCGCGAAGGCCAGGAGGTCATGATCGCACCGCTGCCGCTTTACCATATCTATGCGTTCACGGCGAACTGCATGTGCATGATGGTGACCGGCAACCACAACGTGCTGATCACCAATCCGCGGGACATCGGTGGTTTCATCAAGGAACTGAAGAACTGGCGTTTCTCGTTGCTGCTGGGGCTCAACACGTTGTTCGTGGCATTGATGGACCATCCGGAGTTCAAGACCCTGGATTTTTCCAACCTCAAGGTCACCAACTCGGGCGGCACGGCGCTGATCAAGGCCACCGCCGAACGTTGGGAGCAGATCACCGGTTGCGGCATCACCGAAGGTTATGGCCTGACCGAAACCTCGCCAGTGGCCAGTGCCAACCCTTACGGCGGCAAGTCCCGATTGGGCACGGTGGGGATGCCGGTGCCGGGCACCCTGATGAAAGTGATCAACGACGATGGCGTCGAGCAGCCCCTGGGCGAGCGCGGCGAGCTGTGCATCAAGGGGCCGCAGATCATGAAAGGCTACTGGAACAAGCCCGAGGCCACGGCCGAAGTGCTGGACCACGAGGGCTGGTTCAAGTCCGGCGATATCGCGGTGATCGACCCGGACGGTTTCGTGCGCATCGTCGATCGCAAGAAGGACATGATCATTGTCTCGGGCTTCAATGTGTACCCCAACGAGATCGAAGACGTGGTGATGGCCCATCCCAAGGTGGCCAACTGCGCGGTGATCGGTGTGCCGGACGAGCGTTCGGGGGAGGCGGTGAAGCTGTTCGTGGTGGCGCGCGAAACCGGCGTCAGCCTTGAAGAACTCAAGGCCTACTGCAAGGAGAACTTCACCGGCTACAAGGTACCCAAGCACATTGTGCTACGGGAGTCGTTGCCGATGACTCCGGTGGGCAAGATCTTGCGGCGGGAGCTGCGAGATATCGCCTGAGGCCAGAGAAGTCCAGTAGAAACCCCTGTGGGAGCGAGCTTGCTCGCGATGGCGGTGTATCAGCTAAATCAGATTCAGCTGGTCCACCGCC
>NZ_CAKKMI010000145.1:0-6386 GCF_918698105.1 Pseudomonas brassicacearum
GGGTGGATCGGTGGTTGGGCATCAAGGAAAAACCGTGATCCCCTGTGGGAGCGAGCTTGCTCGCTCCCACAGGGGTCTTGTGTTCACAAGTGGACATCACCGCCTTGCCGGCAACATCCACATCAACCCACTGGCCTTGGCCCGTTCATGACACAGCGCCAACACACTGCGCCGCTCGTCGTTGTCCATCCGGCTCCAGCGGGTGATCTCCGCCACGGTGCGCTGGCAACCGGTGCAGATGTCGTCATCGTCCAGCGCACAGATGTTCACGCAGGGCGAAGGAACCGGGCGCTCAGGGGCGCTCATGCTTCCTGCTCGACCAGGTCGCGGGCGTAGCGCTGGGCATTGTGCACATAGTGCGCCGCGCTGGCCTCGAGCATTTTTTTCTGGGCCTCGGTCAGTTCACGCACCACCTTGCCGGGCGAGCCCATTACCAGCGAACCATCGGGAATTTCCTTGCCCTCGCCGATCAGCGAGTTGGCGCCGATGATGCAATTCTTGCCAATCTTCGCGCCGTTGAGAATCACCGCGTTGATGCCGATGAGGCTGTAGTCGCCCACCGTACAGCCATGGAGCATGGCGTTGTGGCCGATGGTCACGCCGGTGCCGATGGTCAGCGGATAGCCCATGTCGGTGTGCATCACCGTGCCGTCCTGCACGTTGCTGTCCTTGCCGATCAGGATCAGTTCGTTGTCACCGCGCAGCACGGCGTTGAACCAGACATTGGCGCCCTCCTCGAGGCGGACCTTGCCCACCAGCGTGGCGTTGGGCGCGACCCAGCTCTGTGGGTGGGTTTCGACACGGGCATCGCCCAGGCGGTATTTCATGAGAGTCCTCGGGGCGTCAGGTATTGATGAAACTCTTGGGCGGTTTGTGCAGGTCGATTTCGGCGTCGTACAGCAGGTTGACCAACTCCACGACCATGATCGCCGTCAGGCCCCAGATCTTGAATTCGCCAAACCGATAGCTGGGCACGTACCAACTGCGGCCCTGGTAATCGATCCGGTGCGTGTGTTCGCGCGGATCCTTGCGGAAAAACTCCAGCGGCACGCTAAATACCGCTGCGATCTCGGCATCGTTGGCCCGGTATTCGACAAAGTCCGGAATCACCCCGACGTAAGGCGTGACCTTGATGCCGTGCAGCGAGATCAGCGGGCTGAGGGGGCCGATCACTTCCACCAGGCCGGGCGGCAGGCCGATTTCTTCCTCGGCTTCGCGCAGGGCGGTGAAGATCAGGTCCGGGTCTTCCGGGTCGCGGCGCCCGCCGGGGAACGCCACCTCGCCGCCATGGGTCGAGAGCCCACTGGCGCGCAGGGTCAGTACCAGCTCCGGTTCGTCGCTGCGGGTAATCGGCACCAGCACCGCGGCTTCAGGGAAACGTCGGTCAGCCTGCAGATCGTGCGGGGTGTGGTTGCTTACTCGATGCAGTAGCTCGTCCAGCATGAGACTTCTCGATTTATTCGCTACCTTGCATCATGCACCAATCATTCAAGCGGCCCAACCCCCGCACCACGTCGTGTCGCGAAACGACAACTTGCCGACACCGGCCCGCGCCGCCAAGATAGGCACAGCATTCAGGAACCCAAGCATGAAATTCTGCAGCCAGTGCGGTAACCCGGTGACCCAGCGCATACCCGAAGGCGACTCGCGCCTGCGCTTCGTTTGCGACACCTGCCACACCATCCATTACCAGAACCCCAATATCGTGGCCGGTTGCGTACCGACCTGGGGCAGCAAAGTCCTGTTGTGCCGACGCGCCATCGAGCCGCGGCGCGGTTACTGGACATTGCCGGCGGGCTTTATGGAAAACGGCGAAACCATCGAACAGGCCGCCGTGCGCGAAACCGCCGAAGAAGCCTGCGCCCGGGTGCGAAATTTGAGCATCTATACGCTGATTGACGTACCGCATATCAGCCAGGTACATGTATTCTTTCGCGCCGAACTGGTGGATGAGGATTTTGCCGCCGGGCCCGAGAGCCTGGAGGTGAAATTGTTCGAAGAGGCAGACATACCCTGGGACGAGCTGGCTTTCCGCACGGTGGGCCGCACCCTGGAATATTTCTACACGGACCGCCGGGCTGAGGATTACCCCGTGCGATCCGAATCGATCCCACCGCTGGCCCAGCCAGCCAATACTTGAAAATCCAATAATAGCTGCGACACCTCTAGGGATATCGTTTCAATGCGCTGGTTGTTTGTCCTGTTCTGCTTGTCGTTCACCGCTGTGTCCCAGGCCGCCGCCGTGGGAACCTACAACGGCAAGGTCATCGAAAAAGTGCTGGTGCTCAAGTCCGCCCATCAATTGCAATTGATCAACGACGGCAAGCCGCTCAAGACCTATCGCATCTCCCTGGGCAAGGGCGCCAGAAAAGGCCCCAAGCTGATCGAGGGCGACAAGCGCACCCCCGAAGGTTTTTATTGGCTGGACTGGCGCAAGACCAGCGACCGCTTCTACCTGTCGATGCACATTTCCTACCCCAACATCAGCGACGCCGCCCGCGCCCGCCGCGAAGGTGTGGAGCCAGGGGGCATGATCATGATCCACGGCACGCCGGATTCGCAGGAGAACCCTGAGCAGCTGTTCCATACGCTGGACTGGACCGATGGCTGCATCGCCATGCGCAACGTGGACATGCGTGAAGTCTGGAACCTGGTGCCCGATGGGACGATGATCGAGATTCGCCCGTAACCCCCGACCACACATGAGTTCCCTGTGGCGAAGGGAACGGTGTCGATCAACCTTTTGTTACAAGCCCAGGAACCGCAACACAATCCCCTCCCCAGCCTTGATCTACCCTTAGAACTGATGCGGTGGCTTGGCTCGCTCTGCCCCGCAGAACTCATAGTGAGACGTGTCACGTCGAAGCATAGGCAGTCATGACGTATGTGATTCGACAGGGCTTCACCGTTCCAGGAAAGGAATAAAATCATGACAATCCATAACAACTTCATACGGGTGACTACGGTCGCAGCAGTGGTGTTCGCAGGTGTGTGGCAACCGGGCGCAGATGCGTGGGGGGCCGATGGAAAAGAGGAGCCGTGGTATAGAGCCTGGCTTCAGGTTACAGCGGATCCAAGCGTGGATATTCACAAAACCACGCCATCATTGCATTGGCGTACTGACATGGACACGCTCTATCGGGGAGATACGACCGGTCAGGGCCTCGGTGCCTTCCAGGATGGGCTGTTGCCCAAAGCCGTGGGCTTCCCCGAGAACGAATGGGTGTACGACTGGTACAGGCATGCGGGCGGGGTGGCAAAGTCGGTGTTCAGCAGCGCGACGCGCAGTCAGCTCATCGCCCAGCACTACGCCAGCGAGTGGGTGTACGAGTTCAAAGCCCCCCACGGAATCGATCAGGTGCAATCAGGGGGGCCTTTCCCCGCAGAGGAGGAAATCAGCTACCCGGGCGGGGTCAAGGGGCACTTTATCAAGAAAGCCTGTAACAAACTCGATCTAGCCATTTGCAGGACGAACCCAAACTACCGTGAACCCACCGGCCAGGAGACGATGCCGGAGGTCGCTGCGATTCCCATCGACTGGAACCGGGTGGAGCCTGCGCAGGGTCTGGCATGGGTAACACCCAAGGAGTCCCTCTGGGCGGTCGGTTCTACGACTATCAACCCTGTGCAGGGCGCAGATGCGCTTACCAATGGGCTGCGGGGCTGGAACACATTGCCACCTAATTTGAGATTCGCGATGTATCAGGAGGACCACTTGGCTCAATCGATCGTTGTGGCATTTCGCGATTACAGCGAAGCCAAGCTCTGGGCAACCGAGGTCGCATCAAACGGCGGCTGGGTATATGAAGTCAGGCCTAGCAGCGTAGCGGTGGATCTGTCAGGACGCTCCACAGGCGCACGTGAAGGCGCCTTCGCGTTTATCGGCGGTATCAAGGGAGGCTTACTGATGAACGCACGCCGTTTCGAAAAAGGCGTGAGTGAACCGGTTGAGTGCATCGGTATAGAAAAAGAAGCTTGTCGCCTCGAAAACCGCCATCAATAGTTGACCAACACCGCCGTACAGGCCGGCATTGGACGCTGGCTTGTGCCGATCACTGTGGGTTTGCTCGCGATGAGGCCGGTACTGGATGTATCAGTTCCGAGCCTCAACCCACACCCCAGGGGTTTTATTGGATCAATGACCGCATCGCCATGGGCGATGTGGACTTGCGCCAGGTGTGGAACGGTGTCGCTCAGCTTCTTGTTACAAGACCGAAAACCGGAATACCCCCGCGTTGAGATACCTTCATAGGCGACGCAGGGGGTTCGGATTGCTCTCCCTGCAGAATCCAAGGTGAGACGTGTTCGTCGAAAATACGTGGTCATCACGTATCGGATCGACGGAGCGTCACCGTTGCAGACAAGGACATCAAGTTTTCATGAACAGGATAAGTTCCATACAGGCCACGGCGGTCGCGGTGGTGGTGTTGGCGGGCGCGTGGCAACCGGGCGCCGACGCCTGGGGGGCCGTGGCGCCTGCAGTTGGGAAAGAGGAGCCTTGGTATAGCGCCTGGCTTCAGGTTGCGGCGGATTCCAGCGTGGATATCCGCAAAACCACGCCGTGGTTACGCTGGCGTACCGAGATGGAAACCCTCTATCGGGGAGATACGACAGGTCAGGGCCTCACTGCCTTCCAGGACGGGCTGTTGCCCAAAACCGCGAGTGTCCCTGAGCACGAATGGGTCTACGACTGGTACAGCCACGCGGTCGCGTCCGAACGGTCAGTGTTCAGCAGCACAACGCGCAATCCGATCTGGGCCCGCCACTACGCAACTCAGTGGGTCTACGAGTTCAATGCCCCCCATGGCATCGATCAGGTGCAATCGGGTGGACCTTTCCCCGGTGATGAAGAAATCAGCTTCCCGGGCGGGATCAAAGGGCACTTTATCAAGCAAGCCTGCAACAGAGGCAATCACGCCGAATGCGTGATGAACCCCAACTACCGTGAACCCACCGGCCACGAGACGATGTCGGAGATCGCTGCGGTTCCCATCGACTGGAACCGGGCGGAATTCTCAGAGGGGCTGGCCTGGGTAACGCCCGGAAAATCCCTTTGGGCGGTCAGTTCTCCGTTTATCCACCCGGTGCAGGGAGCGGATGCGCTGGCCCATGGGTTAAGGGGCCGTAACTCGTTGCCCGCGAATTTGAGACTGGCAATCCAACCGGAGTACGCCATCGCTGAATCAACCATTCTGGCGTTTGAGGACTATGGCAAGGCAAAGCTCTGGGCAACCCAGGAAGCACTGAACGGCGGCTGGGTATATGAAGTCAGGCCCAACAGCGTGACGGTGGATTTATCGGGACGTATCACTGGCGCGCGTGAAGGCACCTTCGCATTTATCGGCGGCATCAAGGGAGGCTTGTTGATGAACGCACGTCGTTTCGAAAAAGGCGTGAGTGAACCGGTCGAATGCATCGGTATAGAGAAAGAAGCTTGCCGGCTCGAAAACCGCCATCGATAGTTTTCCAATTCATGCCAGCCACAGTGGTCAATGTCCGCACCATTGATTTTTCGCGAGCAGGCTCGCTCCCACCAGTTTTTGTGAATGCCACAAATCCTGTGGGAGCGAGCCTGCTCGCGATGAGGCCGGCACTTACTGCATCAAGTCCGAAGCTCTACCCGGTCCAAAGCCTTGTTTGCCAACAGCGCTCCCAACTCGATCATCTGCACCACCCCCAACGCCACATGCCGCCGCGAGCCTTCCAGGCCAAACGCCAGGTCACTGAGCATCGCATTGGCCGAGGCCAGGGTTTCGCTGAGGTTGGCTAGCAGGGCTTCGGTGTCAACGTTGTCCGATACGCTGAACAACTGCACCGAGGGTTGGGGGTCTGGTTCGCTGCCGTCGGGTTTGAGGTAATGGTCCATCGCGCGGTCGGCGGCTTCTTTCAGCTTGTCGGGGGCGTAGTCGCCGTAGGGGAAGGTGGAGGCGGGTTTGGGAGTATCAGAATTGTTTTTCAATGGAAGCTCCTTTTATCTAATGGAGCCCAGGACAAAACGTCCGGGCCTGTTGCCCCTTGATTTTTCGGACGGTCAAACCCGGTCGCTGAATTGGCAGCGACCCCCAAAGGCTAGAGCCCCCGCTTCCTAGGGACAACCTTAAAAACATGTCGGAAACTTCAGGGCGTCTGACAGACCGTCCACTTGTTTCAGACAAAATTCTAGATAGGCTTTTTTGGATTGAATTGGGTACATATCCGTTGCTGCGGTAACGGCCACTTAGGGTTCCGCCCTGACGGCGGGTCACTTTTGAGAAGCGCAAAAGTAACCAAAACGCTTCTGCCCCACCACTCGGCACCTCGCTTAGGCTCGGTGTGCCCTCACTCCGGCATTGCTCCGTGGGCCGCCGCGAAGGGCCATCCATGGCCCAGCGCGGCTAACCCGGCAT
>NZ_CAKKMI010000146.1:0-6229 GCF_918698105.1 Pseudomonas brassicacearum
CCCACAACCCCAACCCCTGTTCGGGCAACAACTTGAGCGCCCGTTGAATCATGACCACGGCCTGGCGGTAGGAAATGCGCTGGGCGGGATCTTGCAGATCATCGAGGCCGAACCCCAGGCCGCGACACAGGCTGGCGGCATCGAAGCCTTTATCTGCCACCACCTCCGCCAGGGTCTGCAGCAGGAACGGCGATACCAGCGCCAATTCATAGGTCGGGTCGATGACTTTCATCTGCATGGGCGGGTTCCGGAGCACGTTAGGTGGCGTTTTTGTAACCGGTTGTTTCACAAAGTTAGCATGCTCCGGCGGATCGAGGGACACAAAAATCTGGCCGCCCAAGTCCCCTGTATGGCCGCCAATACCCTGCCCTGTTGGCGGCGAACGGCTTATTTGTATGGCTCGGACTTTCGGTGCATCGCCAACAATAATAATGAGCCCCCACATGAACCCGACCCGCACGACATTCGCCTTGCAATTGACCCTCGGCCTGGCCTGCGCCAGTGCCTTGCCGGCCCTGGCTACCGAAGCCGGGGTCGACAACATCGGCCCCGGTACAGACGGCTTCTTCATGCTGCCGCTGGAGGTCGACAGCCTTCCGGACAACATGGTTGCGTTCAACGTCTACTACAACCACTACAAGGCCCGGAAGCTCAACATCAGTTCGTTGGGCGGCGAAGTGCCGGATGTCGAAATCGAATCCACGGCGGTGATCCCGCGCATCGATTACTTGAGCCCGTTGCGGGTGGCCGGTGGCCGCCTGGGGATCTACATCGCCCAACCGTGGCTCAAGCAGGAAGTCTCGGTGTTCGGCTTGCATGACACCCGCGAAGGCATGGGCGACACCACGGTTTCGCCCATCGTGCTCTGGGACATGGGCAAGAACCTGACCCTGGCCGCGGCAGTGGAAATCACCGTGCCGACCGGCGAATACAGCACCGATCGACTGGCCAACACCAGCAACAATTTCTACACCTACAAGCCGCTGTTTTCCTTCACCTGGCTGCCTACGGAAAACACCGAGCTGTCGTTGAAAACCACCTACAGCTTCAATCGCAAGAACAAGGACACCGACTACCGTTCGGGGCAGATTTTCCACTTCGATTATTCCGCCAGCTACCGCCTGACCGACAACGTGATGCTGGGGCTCAACGGCTACTACCTCAAGCAGACCACCGACGACAAACAGTACGGCCGCACCGTGCAATTCGCCGGGCAGGACGTGGACGACGGTGTACGCGGCCAGGTCTTCGCCATCGGCCCGGCGCTGCACCTGACCTTCCTCAAGTACGCCAGCGCCGAAATCCGCTGGGCCAAGGAGTTTGCCGTGGAGAACCGCACCGAGGGCGAAATGCTCTGGGCCAAGGTCAGTATTCCGTTTGCGTTTTGAATGGATGCAGCCATACCACTTGTTTTGTCATAAGACCGAGTCGCCTGCTTCGCGAGCAGGCTCGCTCCCACAATTCGGGTGGGCTGAAAATCCCCTGTGGGAGCGAGCTTGCTCGCGATAGCGATGGATCAGCTTGCATAAATGTCGATTGACACACCGCCATCGCGAGCAAGCTCGCTCCCACGGGTTCTTCCTTCAGCTCAAACCCAGAATCGATGAAAGATGCCCATTGAGGAACTTGCCGCCAGGGTCCAGCGCCTGGCGCACCTCGGTGAATTCCGTCCAGCGCGGATACAGCGCCTGGAGCGCCTTGGCGTTCAGGGAATGCAATTTCCCCCAATGCGGACGGCCCTCGTATTTCCAGAAGATCGGCTCGATGGCGGCAAAGAAATTGTGATGGTCCATCTGGTAATGCTGGTGCACCGAGATCGAGCAACTGTCCCGGCCTTCGAACATGCTCAAGGCAATGTCGTCGGCCTTCACGTAGCGGTATTCGATGGGAAACCAGGTGCGCAGGTCCTTGTCGCGGATCAGCGCCAGAATCTCCCGCAGGCACGCTGGGCCGTGTTCGGCCGGCACCGAGTACTCCATCTCGTTGAAGCGCACGGTGCGGGCGTTGGCGTAGATGTCATGGGAGTCGCCGACCCGGTCGTCGAAATCGGCCACCAGCCGCAAGCTGTTGAGCAGCGCTCGTCGGATCGCTGGAAAATCGCTGCCGTACTTGTCGAGGTTTTCAATCAGCGAGACGAATTCGTTGCCGCCCTCTTCCTCGGGACTGATCGGCGGCGTGGCCGGATCGGTGGTTTCGTTCAGGGCGATCGACAACGCATAGTCGGAATGGGTGACGACCTGCATTTCCCAGTGCTGGTTGTCCCGGGTGTTGGTGTCCACGTCTTCGAGCAACTCCTCGGTTTTCGCCACCCATTGGTGCTCGCGCAAGCGATAGGCGGCGCGGTTCTGCAGGCGCACGCGGGTCACCAGCCCCAGCGCGCCAAGGGACACCCGGCCGGCCTTGAACACTTCAGGATGATGCTGGGCATCGCAATCGAGGACCTCGCCGCTGGCCGTCACCAGTTGCAGGCCGACCACTTGGGACGCGTACGAGCCGAAGGCCTTGCCAGTGCCGTGGGTCGAGGTGGCGATGGCACCGGCCAGGGTCTGGTAATCCACGTCGGCCATGTTCGGCAGCGCCTGGCCGATGGCCTTGAGCGCCGGGCCCATGCGGGACATGGGCGTGCCGCCGCCGAACTCGGCTTGCAGGCTGGCGGCATCATGGGCCAACAGGCCGCTGAAAAAACTCAGCGACAACAAGGTGCCGTCAGTGGGCACCAGGGCGCTGAAGGAATGCCCGGAACCTACCGGGCGAATCCGCCCTTCGGCGCGTCTCACTATATTCACCAGTTCATCGAGGTCCTTGGGGGCCAGGCGCGCCGCCGGCAGGCAACTCTGCGCGCCGGACCAGTTGCGCCAGGGGATCAGCCGAGGCGCGCGCAGCAGCTCGGCCAGGGTGCCCTGGCTGCCCAGGGCCGTAAAGGCTGCGACAACGCCGGCCTGTTGCAGCAACCGGCGCCGTGAGGAGTCCATCGTCATGCCGTAGTACCCGTAGTTATTATTGGAAGTGTTGGCCGGACATGAAGGCGATCAGGGCCATGAACTGCTCTTCGGAACAGTGCATGCACAGGCCCATCGGCGGCATGCCGTTGTAGCCGTTGATCGCGTGGTCCAACAGGGTGTCGGCGCCCTGGGCCACCCGCGGGGCCCAGGCGTTCGTATCGCCGGTCAACGGCGCCCCGGCACCGGGGTTGGCGTGGCAGAGCTTGCAGCTGCTGTCGTAGACCTGGGCCAGCGCCGCATCGCCGGGCATGGCCGTGAACACCGTGGGCGCGGGCGGCTTGGCCTCTTCGCCGCAGCCGGCAAGCAAGGTGCCGAGCAGGAAGATGAAGGCTGGGTTGAGCCAGGTTGAAGGTGTCGTTGCCTGCATGGGGCCCTCTTGGCTGCGCTTTTCTTGTTGTGGGTCAACACTAAGGCACGCCACTGCATCGGCTTGAGGTCATTGGGGGCCATAAAAGGGGGCTTGGGCGGCCAGGACATATGCACCCTGGCGAGGGCGCTTGCTCAGGGCAACAGCAACCCCTGCTCGCGCTCGCACAACTGCACCACGTAATCCCACAGCACCCGCAGGCGTACGGATTTGTGCAATTCGCGACGGGTGCTGATCCAGTAGCTGCGGCGGATGGTTTCGTCCGGCAGCAACCGCACCAATGTCGGGTCGCCGCTGGTCATGTAGCAGGGCAGCACGGCGATCCCCAGGCCCGAGCGCGCGGCCTGCTGTTGGGCAATGACGCTGGTGCTGTGGAAGACCACCCGAGGATTGCGGCAAAAGCTGTTGAGGAACATCAGTTCCTGGCTGAACAGCAGGTCATCGACATAGCCGATCCAGGCATGACGGGCCAGGTCCTCGCGGCTGCGCAGCGCTGGCGAGCGGTCCAGGTAGGCCTGGCTGGCGTACAGCGCCAGGCTGTAGTCGGTGAGTTTGCGGGTGACCAGCAGGTCGGCCGCCGGGCGTTCGAGGTGGATGCTGATTTCCGCCTCACGGTTGAGGATGCTGACAAAGCGCGGCACCGCCACCAGTTCCACTTCCAGCCCCGGATAACGCTGGAACAGCCCGTCCATGCGGCTGGCGAGGAACATGATGCCCAGCCCTTCGGTCACCCCCAGGCGGATCTTGCCCAGGGGCGCACTGGATTGGGTGATGTCTTCCTGGGCCAGCAACGCCACGTTCTCCATGGCTTCGGCGTGCTTGAGCAACGTCTCGCCCGCCGGGGTCAGCTCATAGCCCTGGGCATGCTGGACAAACAGCGCGGTGCCCAGGCTTTTCTCGATGGCCTCGATGTGCCGGGCCACTGTGGCGTGGGTGGTGTTCAGGCGTCGTGCAGCCGTCAGCAAACGGCCGCTGCGTTGCAGTTCCAGGAAATAGCGCAGGTCATTCCAGTCGAACATGAGGCGATCCTTGAACGTGCCTGAAGGCAGCGCTGTTTATAAATGCACAGCCGTTGCGCAAAAACTAACATTCTTTTGACGAAAACTAACAACTAGGATGGATCCCACAAAAACAAAAATGAGGTCGCGAATGCAACCTGTCGTCGATGAATACGATTACGTGATCGTGGGCGCCGGCCCTGCCGGATGCCTGCTGGCCAATCGGCTCTCGGCCAACCTGCAACACCGGGTGCTGCTGCTCGAAGCCGGCGGGCGCGACAACTATCCATGGATTCACATCCCGGTCGGCTACCTGTTCTGCATCGGCAACCCGCGCACCGACTGGTGCTTCAAGACCGAAGCACAACCGGGCCTGCAAGGGCGCGCCCTGAGCTACCCCCGCGGCAAGGTCCTGGGTGGCTGCTCCTCCATCAACGGCATGATCTACATGCGCGGCCAGGCGGCGGACTACGACGGCTGGGCCGCCGAGGGCAATGCCGGCTGGGCCTGGAACGACGTGCTGCCGCTGTTCCGCCAGAGCGAAAACCACTTTGCCGGCGCGTCCGAATTCCACGGCGCCGCAGGGGAATGGCGGGTCGAACGCCAGCGCCTGTCATGGCCGATTCTCGATGCCTTCCGCAGCGCCGCCGAACAGAGCGGCATCCCCAACGTCGATGATTTCAACAGCGGCGACAATGAAGGCTGCGGTTACTTCCAGGTCAACCAGAAAGCCGGGGTACGCTGGAACGCGGCCAAGGCGTTTCTCAAGCCGGTTCGCCAACGCGCCAACCTCACGGTGCTGACCGACGTCGAGGTCGACCGCGTGTTGCTGCGTGACGACCGCGCCCACGCCGTCAGCGCGCGCTGGCAAGGCAAAGGCATGACCTTCAAGGCGCGCAAGGAAATTGTCCTGTGCGCCGGGGCCGTGGGTTCGCCGGGCATCCTGCAACGTTCCGGGATCGGCCCGCGCAGCCTGCTGCAACGCCTGGGCATTGGCGTGACCCATGAACTGCCCGGTGTCGGCGGCAACTTGCAGGACCACCTGCAACTGCGGCTGATCTACCAGTTGGAAAATGCCCGCACCCTGAACCAGATCGCCGGCACCCTGTGGGGCAAGATGGGCATGGGCCTGCGCTACCTGTACGACCGCAGCGGCCCGCTGTCCATGGCCCCCAGCCAACTTGGCGCATTCGCCCGCTCGGGCCCGGAGCAGGCCTCGGCCAACCTCGAATACCACGTACAACCGTTGTCCCTGGAACGCTTCGGCGAACCGCTGCACAGTTTCCCGGCGTTCACCGCGTCGGTCTGCGACCTGCGCCCGCAAAGCCGTGGCCGGGTGGACATTCGTTCGGCCGACCCGCGCGAAGCGCCGCTGATCCAACCCCATTACCTGAGCCACCCCGAAGACTTGCGGGTCGCCGCCGACGCCATCCGCCTGACCCGACGTATCGTCGCGGCCCCGGCCTTGAGCGCGTTCAAACCGGTGGAATACCTGCCGGGCCCCAGCCTGCAAACCGAAGAGGAGTTGCACCAGGCCGCCGCCCGCATCGGCACGACGATTTTTCACCCGGTGGGCACCTGCCGCATGGGCCAGGATCGCGACGCGGTGGTGGATGCGCAACTGCGTGTCCACGGCATCAAGGGCCTGCGCATCGCCGACGCCTCGATCATGCCGCGCATCACCTCGGGCAACACCTGCTCGCCGACGTTGATGATTGCCGAGAAGGCGGCGCAGATGATGCTTGAGGCAGACACAAGAATCACCACGCCCCAGAAGGAGCCGGCCACGGTCTGAAAAACAGCAGAGCCCCCCTGTGGGAGCGAGCTTGCTCGCGATAGCGGTCTGTCTGCCACGCATAGGT
>NZ_CAKKMI010000147.1:0-4753 GCF_918698105.1 Pseudomonas brassicacearum
AGCGATAGGTCTGTCACATCGATTTTGACTGACACGCCGCTATCGCGAGCAAGCTCGCTCCCACAGGGTTTTGTGTCAGCTGATTTCCAGCATCGATTGCTGATCCCCCTCGAACGTCAAGTACTCAACCAACTCCGGCAACGGTAACGGCTTGCTGATCAGGAAACCCTGCACCTGGTCGCACCCGAAGCCGCGTAGCAGGTCCAGTTGCTCCTGGGTTTCCACACCTTCGGCCACCACTTCCAGGTTGAGGTTGTGCGCCAGGTTGATCATCGCGTGCACCAGTTTGCGGTTCTCTTCGCGCTGCTCCATGCCACCGACGAAGCTCTTGTCGATCTTGAGCAAAGCGATCGGCAGGCTGTTGAGGTGCACGAACGAGGAGAAGCCGGTGCCGAAGTCGTCCAAAGAGAAGCGCACCCCCAGGCGGCCCAGGGCGTCCATGGTCTGCTTGACCAGTTCGCTACGGCGCATGACGGCGGTTTCGGTGAGTTCGAACTCCAGCCATTGCGCCTCGACACCCCGCTCGGCAATCAGCCGGCTCAAGGTCGGCAGCAACTGGCTGTCCTGGAACTGTCGGAACGACAGGTTGACCGCCATGTGCAACGGCGCCAGCCCCCGCTCGCGCAGGGCCTGCATGTCCCGCAGCGCCCGGGAAATCACCCAGTAGCCCAGCGGCACGATCAGGCCGCTCTGTTCGGCCAGCGGCACGAACTCACTCGGTGGCAGCAAGCCACGTTCGCCGTGACGCCAGCGTACCAAGGCTTCGAGGCCGACGATGTGGCCATCATCGAGGTTCAGCCGCGGCTGGTAATGCAGCTCCAACTCGTCACGGCGCAGTGCCCGGCGCAGTTCGCTTTCCAGGTCGGCGAGGCTGCGGGCATTGCGATTGATGCGCTCGTTGAAGATATGAAAGGTGCAGCCCTGGGTGCTCTTGGCCTGCTGCATGGCGATGTGGGCGTGCCACATCAACGGATCGGCGCCGGCCTGCGCGCGAGCGTGGGCAACGCCCAGGCTGCAGCCGATCAGCAGGCTTTCACCGTCCACCCAATAGGGTTCGGCCAAGGCTTCGGTAATACGCTCGGCCATCCACTCGGCCCGCTGTGGCGCGCGGCGGGTGTCGATCAGCAGGGCGAATTCATCACTGCCCAACCGCGCCAATTGATCGCCGGCCTCGAGCGAGCCCTTGAGCCGCGACACCACTTGCAGGATCAAGCGGTCACCGGCCTGGTGGCCGAGGGCGTCGTTGGCGTGACGAAAGTTGTCCAGGTCCAGGTGACCGAGCGCCAGGCCACGGCCGTCGTTTTCCGCCAGGCGCGCCGCCAGCAGCGTCTGGAAACCCTGGCGATTGGCGATGCCCGTCAAGGGGTCCTGTTCGGCGAGGCGCTGCAAGGTGTTTTCCAGCACGCCGCGTTCGCGCACATGCCGCAGGCAACGACGCAGGGTCGCGCTGTCGAGGACATCACGCACCAACCAGTCGCTGACACCGTCGGGGGCAACCGCCGGCTCGTGCTCGAGCAACAGGATCGTCGGCAGGCTGCAACGGCCCGGTGCCGGCTGCAACGCCGCAACGGTCAGCAACACCGCGTTGCGATTATCTTCGAACAGGCTGCTGACTGACTCCCAGCTTGGGGCGCTGATCAACACGACCGAGGGCCCCATGGACGCCAGGCACTCGCGCAATATTGCTGACCACGCAGGCTCTTGGGCCAATAACAGCAAACGCAAGGGTTCGACAGGCGTTGACAAGCTGACTCCCTAGACTCTGCAAGGTGGTAGGCGCCGGGCATTATGACGTGCCGATGGGCAATGACCAATGTCAATGGTTCTCAAACACGCGGTTTCGGTGGTTTTTTTCCACTCCAAATCCTGTGCTGGACGCAATTGGCCCCACATCCTGCGTGAAAGTAACAGATGCGGCAAATGACAATGCGCTATGCGTCACAAGTCGGACAGAGCAGCACAATTCTCTGAGCCTGTTAAAATGCCGGCCCATTTCGCAAACGACTCCCTGACTCTGTCATGTCCCGACTCAATCCCCGGCAGCAAGAAGCCGTGAACTATGTCGGCGGCCCTCTTTTGGTGCTCGCCGGTGCAGGCTCCGGCAAGACCAGCGTAATCACCCGAAAGATCGCGCACCTGATCCAGAATTGTGGCATCCGCGCCCAGTACATCGTCGCCATGACCTTCACCAACAAGGCCGCCCGGGAAATGAAAGAGCGCGTCGGCACCCTGTTGCGCGCCGGCGAAGGCCGCGGCCTGACGGTCTGCACCTTCCACAACCTGGGCCTGAACATCATCCGCAAGGAACATGCGCGGCTGGGCTACAAACCGGGCTTCTCGATTTTCGACGAGACCGACGTCAAGGCCCTGATGACCGACATCATGCAGAAGGAATATTCGGGCGACGACGGTGTGGATGAGATCAAGAACATGATCGGCGCCTGGAAAAACGACCTGATCCTGCCGCCCCAGGCCCTGGAGAACGCCCGCAACCCCAAGGAACAGACCGCCGCCATCGTCTACACCCACTACCAGCGCACGCTCAAGGCGTTCAACGCGGTGGACTTCGACGACCTGATCCTGCTGCCGGTCAAGCTGTTCCAGGACCACGCCGACATTCTCGAAAAATGGCAGAACAAGGTCCGCTACCTGCTCGTGGACGAATACCAGGACACCAACGCCAGCCAATACTTGCTGGTGAAGCTGCTGATCGGTACGCGCAACCAGTTCACCGTGGTAGGCGACGACGACCAGTCGATCTATGCCTGGCGCGGCGCGCGACCGGAAAACCTGATGTTGCTAAAGGAAGACTACCCGTCGCTCAAAGTGGTGATGCTGGAGCAGAACTACCGCTCCACCAGCCGCATCCTGCGCTGTGCCAACGTGCTGATTTCCAACAACCCCCACGAGTTCGAAAAACAACTGTGGAGCGAGATGGGCCACGGCGACGAGATCCGCGTGATCCGTTGCCGCAACGAAGACGCCGAAGCCGAGCGCGTGGCCATGGAAATCCTCAGCCTGCACCTGCGCACCGACCGGCCGTACAGCGACTTTGCGATCCTGTACCGCGGCAACTACCAGGCCAAGCTCATCGAGCTGAAACTGCAGCATCACCAGATCCCTTATCGCCTGTCGGGGGGCAACAGTTTTTTCGGACGCCAGGAAGTGAAGGACCTGATGGCCTACTTCCGCCTGATCGTGAACCCGGACGACGACAACGCCTTCCTGCGGGTGATCAACGTGCCGCGCCGGGAAATCGGTTCGACCACCCTGGAAAAACTCGGCAACTACGCCACCGAACGCAAGATCTCGATGTACGCAGCCACTGACGAAATCGGCCTGGGCGAACATCTGGACAGCCGCTTCACCGATCGCCTGGCGCGCTTCAAGCGCTTCATGGACAAGGTCCGCGAACAGTGCGCCGGGGAAGATCCGATTTCGGCGCTGCGCAGCATGGTGATGGACATCGACTACGAGAACTGGCTGCGCACCAACAGCTCCAGCGACAAGGCCGCCGACTACCGCATGGGCAACGTCTGGTTCCTGATCGAGGCGTTGAAGAACACCCTGGAAAAAGACGAAGACGGCGACATGACGGTCGAGGACGCCATCGGCAAACTCGTGCTGCGCGACATGCTCGAGCGCCAGCAGGAAGAGGAAGACGGCGCCGAAGGTGTGCAAATGATGACGCTGCACGCCTCCAAGGGCCTGGAATTCCCCTACGTGTTCATCATGGGCATGGAAGAAGAAATCCTGCCGCACCGCTCCAGCATCGAGGCCGACACCATCGAGGAAGAACGGCGCCTGGCCTATGTCGGGATTACCCGGGCCCGTCAGACGCTGGCCTTCACTTTTGCCGCCAAGCGCAAGCAATACGGCGAAGTGATCGACTGCGCCCCCAGCCGCTTTCTCGATGAACTGCCGCCGGACGACTTGGCCTGGGAAGGCAACGACGACACACCGACGGAAGTCAAGGTCGTTCGCGGCAACAGTGCCCTGGCCGATATACGCGCGATGTTGAAGCGTTAGAATCGACTACTTTTTTCCACCAGGCTTTTTACCCAATCCAGGCGCCGAAGGCGTCACCAGAGGAGGCTTCATGGAAGCCCTGCACCAGAAAATTCGCGAGCAAGGCATCGTGCTTTCCGATCAGGTCCTGAAAGTCGACGCGTTCCTGAACCATCAGATCGACCCGCAGTTGATGAAGCTGATCGGCGACGAGTTCGCCGCGTTGTTCAAGGACTCGGGCATCACCAAGATCGTCACGATCGAAGCCTCAGGGATTGCCCCGGCAATCATGACCGGGCTGAACCTGGGCGTACCGGTGATCTTCGCCCGCAAGCAACAGTCCCTGACCCTGACAGAAAACCTGCTGTCGGCCACCGTGTATTCGTTCACCAAGAAAACCGAAAGCACCGTCGCCATCAGCCCGCGTCACCTGACCAGCAGCGACCGGGTGCTGATCATCGATGACTTCCTGGCCAACGGCAAAGCCTCCCAGGCGTTGATCTCCATCATCAAGCAGGCCGGCGCCACCGTCGCCGGGCTGGGGATCGTGATCGAGAAGTCATTCCAGGGCGGCCGTGCGGAACTGGATGCCCAAGGCTATCGGGTTGAATCCCTGGCGCGGGTGAAGTCGTTGGCCGGTGGGGTTGTGACCTTCATCGACTGACTCTGTGCCTCCTGTGGGAGCGAGCTTGCTCGCGATAGCGGTGTATCTGTTACATAAAATGTGTCTGATAGACCGCTATCG
>NZ_CAKKMI010000148.1:0-4596 GCF_918698105.1 Pseudomonas brassicacearum
TTGCTCTCGGCGGCCAAATACCTCGGACCGGATCCCCTGCTGGACGTGTTGCCCTTTGATGTCACCAAGGCAATACACACCAATCTGTTGATCGTCTGGGTACTGACCGGGTTCATGGGGGCAACCTACTGGATGGTGCCGGACGAGTCCCGTGGCGAGTTGCACAGCACCAAACTGGCGTATATCCAGCTCGGGTTGTGGACGGCTATGGGGGTCACCGCCGTGCTGGGCTATCTGTTCGGTTATGGCACCGGGAACAAACTGCTCGAACAACCGCTGCCGCACAAGATCGTGATCGTGATCTGCATGCTGATGTTTCTCTACAACATCGGCATGACCATCAAGAAAGCCGGGCGCTTCACTGCCACCGAAGGCGTTCTTTTGTTGGGGCTGGCCAGTGCCGCCGTGCTTTATCTGCCGGCGCTGCTGCACTATGAAAACTACGTGGTATCGATCTACTACCGCTGGTGGACGATTCACCTGTGGGTCGAAGGTGTCTGGGAAATGATCCAGGGCGGCTTTCTGGCCTATCTGCTGATCAGACTGTCCGGTGCTGATCGCGAGGTCATGGAGAAGTGGCTGTACGTGATTGTCGGCCTGGTGTTCATTGCCGGTATCCTTGGCACCGCCCACCATTATTACTGGATCGGCGTCCCCCATTACTGGCTTCCATTGGGCGGTTTCTTCAGTGCACTTGAGCCTATGGCGCTGGTCGGTATGGCGATCTACGCCTACAACGCCATGCGCCGCTCCGGCCTCTCTCATCCCAACAAACTGGCCTTGCACTGGACCATGGGCAGCGCCCTGTTCACCATGTTTGGCGCTGGCCTCCTCGGTCTGGCTCATACCTTCCCCGACGTCAACAAATGGACCCATGGCACCCTGATTACCGCAATGCACGGCCATGCGGCCTTCTATGGGGCCTATGCCATGATAGTCCTGGCGATGATCACCTACGCACTTCCAGGCATGACCCGTCGTCCCGTGGAAGAAAGCAGTATCGGTTATTGGGCATTTTGGCTGCAGTTGGGAGGGATGTTCGGCATGACCCTGTCATTTGCCACTGCGGGCATTGCTCAGGTGTACCTGGAACGCATTCTCGGCATAGGCTATCTGGATGTGCAGTTGAAGATTCAGGTGCATTTCCTGATGCTGGTGGCGACGGCGTCGATGTTCAGCCTGGGTGCCGGGCTGTTTATCTTCGATTTTTTCCGTCATGCGCCGCAATTCAATGTCGATGAAGCCGATCCGGTTCTGGCGCCTCGTGCGTCGGGCGCAGCGTTGTAATGGATCGTTCGCGAATGCAGCAGAACCTGTCGGCCGCAGAATCCGCGCCGCAGCAAGCTGAACCCTATTACCAGCCCAGCGGCGACGAGGTGGCGATCTTCGATCAATGCCATGCACAGCAGCTGGCTGTCATGCTCAAAGGACCCACCGGGTGTGGCAAGACCCGTTTTGTCGAACACATGGCCTGGCGTCTCAAGCGCCCGCTGATCACTATTTCCTGCCATGACGACTTGAGTGCCAGCGACCTGGTCGGGCGCTTCCTGATCGGTCACCAAGGTACCCACTGGACGGAAGGCCCGTTGACCCGGGCGGTGCGCGAAGGCGCTATCTGTTACCTGGATGAGGTGGTCGAAGCGCGGCAAGACACCATTGTCGTCCTGCACCCGCTGACCGACCACCGACGCATTCTACCCCTGGACAAAATCGGCGAAATCGTTGAAGCCTCGCCACACTTTCAATTGGTGGTGTCCTACAACCCCGGCTACCAACGAATACTCAAGGATTTGAAGCCGAGCACTCGACAGCGCTTTGTGGCGCTGGATTTCGATTTCCCGCCGGCCGAGCGCGAAATCGCCATTGTCATCCATGAAGGTGGAACCGACTACGCCATCGCCCACGCGCTGGTCACCCTCGCCCAGCGACTACGCGCCCTGCAGGACCGGGGCCTGGCGGAAGTCCCCAGTACCCGTCTGTTGATTGCCACTGCGCGACTGATTACCAGCGGCATTGCTGCGCCTATCGCCTGTCGGGTCGCGTTGATCTCGCCGCTGTCCGACGACGCGGTACTGGTCGCTGCCATGCGCGACCTTGTCGACCTGACATTTATCTAAATGGCCGAAGCCGAGGACCTCATTACCGATGTTGCACGTCACGCGACGGTGTATGCACAGGCATTGTGGCGTCGTCACCGCCCCCCCTCGGAAACTGAAAAAATCGTCACCCTCGGGGATGTCGCACAACACCTCGACTTGCTGATCAAGGCAGTGTTCAACACCCACTATTCGCTGCGCGTCGCGCAACCGCCCTCGCCCCCTACGCTGTTGAAGAAACTTTTTGTGCGTCACGAAAAGCCGTGTCAGCAAAGCGCCGTCCCAGCGACCGATGGCGTGACTATATGGCTACCGCAGGATTTGGGAAGCAGCGAGAATCCGCCCACCCTGAAGCGTTATAGAGCCCTGGCCTTGCAACAAGCGATGCGCGCCCAACGAGGCAGTGCAAACGCCCTGTCAGCCCTCGACAACCCGATGCAGCGCAGCGTCTATCTACTTCTCGAAGCTTGGGCGGCTGATGCGGATTTGATACGCCTGTTGCCGGGATTGGCGCCCTCGATCCATGACTTGCGCCAGCATGCCCTGGCGACCCGCCCGCCGCTTCACACCTTTCCCAGCCAGCGACACCCCCTGGAAAACTTCCTGCGTTTACTGCTGAACAATGAATGCGGCGCGCCTCTGGAAGAGTTGGCGACCCCCACCCACACCGCCGATTCGCTGCAACTGTCGGAAGCACTCGCGCAACGTCTCCTCCTCTGCGAAGAATCTCACGGGCTCGGCGCAGACAGGCTTCTCCTTGATGCCTGGACCGGCGACCTGCGCGAGCCGTCGGCGGGTCAGGAAGTCTCGCCCCCGTCCGGTGAAGTCGACACCGACGATGCCCTGCCACGCAGTGCCCGCCTCACACGTCAGCCCACTGCGCGCGAGGCCTGTGCCGATGAGGACGACGATCAGGAACAAGGCCTATGGATGGTGCAACCCGCCGAACCGCTGGAAAAAGCCGAAGACCCCATGGGCATGCAGCGCCCGACCGACCGGGATACCGATACCCCTGCGGCTGATTTCGCTGAGTCTTTGTCCGAACTCAACGAAGCCCGGCTGGTGGTGACGGCAGGTCGCCCGAAAGAAGTGCTGCTGTCCCTCGACCCGCCACGGACCCGATTTCAGCACCGTGCACGGGACCTCGCAACCCACGCGATCAGCTATCCCGAATGGGATTATCACCACCAGGTGTACCGTGATCCGGGGGCGACCCTGCAACTGAGTCCTGTTCGGGAAGGTCCGCAGCAATGGGTTGAGCGAACCCTTGATGCTCATCGTCCGGTGCTGGATGCCATCCGTCGGCAATTCGAAAGTCTGCGGGCCCAACGCGTCAGGCTACGCAAACAATGGGACGGCGACGAAATCGATCTGGAAGCGTATATCGACGCTTGCGCCGAGGCCCGCGCTGGCCTGAGCATGCCGCAGGCGCTGTATCAGACCCAGCGTCGTGGCCGTCGCGACATGGCGATCATGTTGCTGATCGACGTCAGCGGCTCCACCGACAGCTGGCTGTCCTGCCATCGTCGGGTCATTGATGTCGAGCGCGAAGCGTTGCTGCTGGTCTGCCTGGCGCTAGAGAGCCTGGGCGAGCCCTATAGTGTGATGGCGTTTTCCGGCGAAGGGCCGCAGCGGGTCACGATCCGAACTCTGAAAGCCTTCGATGAGCGTTACAGCCTTGAAGTCGGTCGGCGCATCGCGGCTCTCGAACCGGAACGCTACACCCGGGCCGGCGCCGCCCTGCGCCACGCCAGCACGTTGCTGATGCGCGAAGCTGCCACGCACCGTCTCTTATTGCTGATCTCCGATGGCAAGCCCAACGATGTTGACCAGTATGAAGGCCGCTACGGCGTCGAAGACATGCGTCAGGCCGTAACCGAAGCCAAGCTCCAAGGCATCTATCCCTTCTGTTTGACTATCGATCGCCAGGCGGCGAACTACCTGCCAGCGGTATTCGGCTCGCGGCAATATGCCTTACTGCACAGACCCGAGTTGCTACCCAGTGTGCTGCTGGACTGGATCAAACGACTGGTATCAGCGTGAACGAGAGACGCCCGCCAAGGTTTTTTCATGGCAGGCGATTTTCGGCTCATGACTGAGTTTCCCGTCAGTGGGGAGATGACTTCATGACTGCGCCTTTTCCTGATTCCATTGGTGACGCACACAATAGCTTCTAAACCTAATCTTTGAATGCAGGGCAAGCTTTGTCGCACAGGCCAGGCCGCTCAGTGCTCATATTTCCGACAGCTTTCGAAATCTCACTGCACGGTCGACGCTGTTGACCATTTGGGATGCGGCATGAATCGTCAAAGGGTGCTGGGTAAAACCCGGTCTAGGCCTAATGTAGCCAGCCATTTCCCGGGCGACCGTAAGCTGTTGATCCGTCCCTTGGGCGAGCAACGCGATAACCAGATTTTCCAGAGCAATCACACGAACACGAAGGTGAACCAACTCGGTATTTGATAATTCGGGAAGCTCATGAGTGCCTTGGGTGGGAAAA
>NZ_CAKKMI010000149.1:0-4429 GCF_918698105.1 Pseudomonas brassicacearum
CGCGATGACGGTGTGTCAGATAAAAATAGGTGTCTGACACACCCTCATCGCGAGCAAGCTCGCTCCCACAAGGGATCTCCGGTGTTTTGCAAATTGCAGGTGCGACAATCAACCCTGCCGGAATTTGACCCACGGGTTTACAATCGGCACTCCCGATCAGGAGTAACCCTGTGCTGACTCATCTCGATTCCCAAGGTCGCGCCAATATGGTCGACGTGACCGACAAGGCCGTGACGTTCCGTGAAGCCACGGCCGAGGCCTTTGTGCGCATGCTGCCCGACACGCTGCAGATGATCGTCAGCGGCGGTCACCCCAAGGGCGATGTGTTCGCCGTCGCGCGCATTGCCGGCATCCAGGCCGCCAAGAAAACCAGCGACCTGATTCCGCTCTGCCACCCGCTGCTGCTCACCAGCGTCAAGGTCGAGCTCAATGCCGAAGGCGAGGACCGGGTGCGCATCGTCGCCCGTTGCAAACTGTCGGGGCAGACCGGCGTGGAAATGGAGGCGCTCACCGCCGCCAGCGTCGCCGCGTTGACCATCTACGACATGTGCAAGGCCGTCGACCGTGGCATGACCATCGAAGGCGTGCGGGTGTTGGAAAAACTCGGCGGCAAGAGCGGCCATTTCCAGGCGGATGCGTCATGAACATCACCGTGAAGTTCTTTGCCCGTTACCGTGAAGCGCTGGGTGTGGATTCGGTGAAGGTGGAAGGTGATTTTGCCACCGTCGACGACGTGCGCGTGTTGCTCGCCCAGCGTGACGGTGCCGAGGTGCTGAACGAACAGAACCTGATGTGCGCGCGCAATGAAGACCTGTGCCAGCTCGACGAGCCGCTGGCAGACGGCGATGAAGTGGCGTTTTTCCCCACCGTGACCGGAGGCTGAACCATGGCGATTCGTGTGCAGGTCGAACCGTTCGACGCAGGGGGCGAAGTCAACGCGATGCACGCGGCCAATGTGGGCGTGGGGGCGGTGGTGAGTTTTGTCGGCTACGTGCGTGACTTCAATGATGGCCTGGATGTGTCCGGGATGTTCCTGGAGCATTATCCGGGCATGACCGAAAAGGCCCTGGGCAAGATCGCCAGCGAGGCCGAGCAGCGCTGGCCGTTGCTCAAGCTGGAGGTGCTGCACCGTGTCGGCGCCCTGGAGCCGGGCGAGCCGATCGTTTTCGTTGGTGCCGCCAGTGCCCATCGCCAGGCGGCATTCGACGCCTGCGCCTTTGTCATGGACTACCTCAAGACCCGCGCGCCGTTCTGGAAAAAGGAAAACACTGTCGATGGCCCGCGCTGGGTTGAAGGGCGGGACAGTGATCATGCGGCGGCGGATCGCTGGAAGCAGTAAGCAACCTGTTGTTTTTTCGCAAGCCATAAGTCGCAATCGCGAGCAAGCTCGCTCCCACAGTGGATCTTCGTTGTACACAAGGTCCCTTGTGGGAGCGAGCTTGCTCGCGATGAGGCCATCAACCTCCCATCACATTCCCCTGCCTGCCGATTGACGATATGTACATTAAAGTCCAGTATGGATTTATAAGTACAGATCAGTCGTGCCCACCTTTCTCTGCCAAACCAACAACAACCCGCGAGAGATCGATCATGAAGAAACTCCCCCTCATCACCGGCCTGGCCTTGAGCCTGTTGGCCTCCAGCAGCCTGTTTGCTGCCGAAAAAACCTTGCGCATCGGCATCGAGGCGGCGTACCCGCCGTTTGCCTCCAAAACTTCGGAAGGCAAGATCGAGGGGTTTGACTACGACATTGGCAATGCCCTGTGCGCGCAGATGCAGGTCAAGTGCGAGTGGGTCGAAGGTGAGTTCGACGGGCTGATTCCGTCGCTCAAGGTGAAGAAGATCGACCTGGCGCTGTCGTCCATGACCATTACCGAAGAGCGCAAGAAATCGGTGGATTTCACCCACAAGTATTACTTCACCTCGTCGCGCCTGGTCATGAAGGAAGGGGCGGCGGTCGATGACCAGTACGCTAGCCTCAAGGGCAAGACCGTCGGTGTGCAGCGGGCCACCACCACTGACCGCTACGCCACTGAAGTCCTCGAGCCCAAGGGTGTGATCGTCAAGCGCTACAGCAACAACGAAGAAATCTACATGGATTTGGCGTCTGGCCGCCTCGACGCGATTTTTGCCGACACTATCCCGCTGGAAGACTTCCTGTCGATGCCTCGTGGCAAGGGCTATGCCTTTGTCGGCCCCGAGCTCAAGGATCCGAAATACGTGGGCGAGGGTGCCGGTATCGCGGTGCGCAAGGGCAATTCCCAACTGGTGGCGGACTTGAACAAGGCCATCGATGGGATTCGGGCCAATGGGGAGTATCAGAAGATCCAGGGCAAGTATTTCAAGTCGGATATCTACGGCGACTGATTGACCGCCATCGCGAGCAAGCTCGCTCCCACAGGGATTTGCGTCGTGCACAATATCTGTGTGCAATGCGATCAAATGTGGGAGCGAGCCTGCTCGCGAAGGCGTCAGGTCAGGCAACCCAAAACCTCAGCCCTTCAACTCCTTCAAATGCTTGTACACCGTCGCCCGCCCCATATTCAGCACATTGGCCACATAGTTGGACGCGCTCTTGCCCTTGAATGCGCCTTCGGCATGCAGCGCCAGCACCAGTTCGCGTTTGTGGTCGCGGGTCAGCAGGTTCAGGCTCAATTGACGCTCGCGCATCCAGGCATGCAGGAAGGTGTTGATCCGCTCCTGCCAGTCATCGCGAAACAGTGAGTCCGGCTGGGGGATCAACTTGCTCGGCGACAGGAACAGATCCAGCGCGGCCTTGGCATTCTCGAACAGCGAAATATTCAGGTTGATGCACAGCACCGCCAGCGGATGCCCGTCGGCGTCGCGCAGTACGCTGCTGAGGCTGCGAATCTTCTGTCCGTCCCAGTTCAGCTTTTCGTAGGGCCCGATATTACGTTCGCTGACGTCCTCGCTGAGCATGTCTTCCAGGGACGAGTCATCGCCAATTTCACGCTTGGACAGGTTATTGGCGATGTAATCGACTTTCTGGGTGCGCAGGTCGTGCAGCACCACTTCGGCGTGGGGGTAGAACAGCGTGGCGATGGCGTCGGCGATGGTACGGAAGTTTTCCAGCGCCGGATCGGGTGGCGAGGCAGTCATGACAGGGCTCCAGGCAGCGTCAGCGCCCCGTGGAACAGGGGCGCGGGGGAGTGTGCCGCAATCGCGGCGATGCGTCACCTCAAGGTGGCTCAGCCCAGGCGCTTGGGTGACAGCATGGCGCTGTTCAGGCCGAAACGGGACAGGGCCTCGGGCAGCGGCTGGCCACGCACCAGCGCCGCGCTGGCCTGGCCCATGGCTGGCGAGGTCTGGATGCCGTAGCCACCCTGGGCCGCGACCCAGAACAGCCCGGGCACCTGTGGATCGAAACCGGACAGCAGATCACCGTCGGGCACGAAACTGCGCAAGCCGGCCCAGGTGCGGGTCGGGCGGCGGATGGTCAGGGTGGTGGCTTCTTCGATCTGGTAGATGCCCATGGCAATGTCCAGCTCTTCCGGCTGCACGTCGTGAGGTTCCACCGGATCGGCGTTGGCCGGCGAGCCGAGGAACATGCCGGCGTCGGGTTTCATGTAGAAGGATTCGTCCAGGCTCACCAGCATCGGCCAGTCATGGATATCCACGCCCTCGGGCCCGGCAAAAATGAACGCTGCACGCCGCTTGGGCTGCAACCCCAGCTTGCGGGCGCCGGCCATTTCGGCAATGTGATCGGCCCAGGCGCCGGCTGCATTGATCAGCACCGGTGACGTGAACGTCTGGTTGGCGGTTTTCACCTGCCACAGCCCCTGAACATCGCGGCTCACTTGCTGCACTTCGCTGTCGGTGTGCACTTCACCGCCATTGCGACGAATACCGCGCAGGTAGCCTTGGTGCAATGCATCGGTGTCGATGTCGCAGGCCGTGGGGTCGTAGATCGCTCCGTGGACTTTCTCCCGTCGCAGGATCGGCAGCCGCACACAGGCTTCGTCGGCATTGAGCAGTTGCATCTGCGGCACCGTGGCCTTGGCGCTGAGGTACTGGTTGTTCAACTCGGCCGGATCACCAGTGAAGTCCACGGTCATTTCACCCCGTGGGGTCAGCAAGGGGTGTTCGCAGAAACCGACCGGCGGGGCGTCGAAAAAATCCCGGCTGGCCTGTGTCAGCGCCCGCACTTGAGGGGTGCCGTAGGCGGCGGTGTACAGCGCTGCCGAACGTCCGGTGGAGTGATAGGCCGGATGGGATTCGCGTTCGAGCACAATCACACGGCCGTGGGGGGCGAGCCAGTAACCGGTGGATGCACCGGCAATGCCGCCGCCGATGATGATGAAGTCTGCTTGTGTCATGAATTCTCCTGCGGAGCATGTGCTCGGGAACTCGAAGACCCCTGTGGGAGCGAGCTTGCTCGCGATGGCGGGCTGACAGTCGATATTGAAGG
>NZ_CAKKMI010000150.1:0-4327 GCF_918698105.1 Pseudomonas brassicacearum
GCCTTGCTCCCACATTAGGATCGGCGTCAGGCTTTGCTCCCACACTAGGATCGGCGTCAGGCCTTGTTCCCAACAGTTAGCTCAGGGTTCCAACCGACACCCCTGCCGCTCCCCCAGCCATTGCGCACTGTTGCTGCGCCCCAATCCACTGACGGTGACGCGCTTGGCTTCAACGGTCTCGAGAAAATCGCTGATGGGCACCGACTGCTTCACATAGCCACGGCAGTAGTCCGCCGATTGCTCCATCACGTAGCGGCACGAGCAGTACTCCTTGGCGGTGTAGGCACTGATGATGTCGGGAAAAGCCCGCAATGCCACCCGCTCCAGCCAGACCCAACTGAACAGGGCGATGAGCAGCATCGACAACAGGGTGAGCAACACTTTGCGCTTCATGGCTGCACCGTCCCGGCGAACGCCGCCATGGCGCGCTTGAGCAGTTCGTTATGGCGATAGCTGCCGTCGCGGTCGTCGCCGTAGCGCACGATCACCAGTTTGGCGCTGGGGATGACGTACAGCGCCTGGCCCCAATGGCCCAGCGCGGCAAAGGTATCCGGCGGCGCATCGGGCCAGGGGTGGATTGCCGGATCGGTGGCGCGGTTGAGCCACCAATGCCCGCCGGGCACGGCTTCGTCCTGGCCGGCCTGGAAGTGGGCAAAAGGCTGGCGATTGAACGCGACCCACGCCTTGGGGACCAGTTGCCGTTCGCCCCAGCGACCGTCCCGTTGCATCAACAACCCGACACGCGCCAGGTCTCGCGCGGTGAGGTAGGCATAGGACGAACCGACGAACGTGCCGCTGGCATCGGTTTCCCAGGTGGCGTGGTGGATGCCCAGAGGTTCGAACAAGGACGTCCAGGGGTAGTCGGGGTAGCGCGCCGGGCCGACGATGGTTTTCAAGGCCGCCGCCAGCAAGTTGCTGTCACCGCTGGAATAACGAAACGCCTGCCCCGGCGGGCTGAAGCGTTCATGCTGCGCAGTGAACGCCGCCATGTCATGACGCCCACGGGTATAAAGCATCGCCACCACCGAAGAGTTGAGCGGCGCGTATTCGTAGTCTTCCTGCCAGTCCAGGCCTGAGGCCCAGTGGAAAAGATCGGCCAGGGTCAGGCCCGGGTGCCGGCTCAGTGGCGGGTAGTACTTGGCGGCTGGGTCTTGCAGGCCAAATCGTTTTTCACCGTAGGCCACGCCAAACACCGTCGCCAGCAGGCTTTTGCTGATGGACCAGGTCAGGTGCGGGGTCTGGGCAGTGGTCGGGCCGGCGTAGCGTTCGTAGACCAGCCGACCGTCCTGGATCACCAGCAGCGCGTCGGTGCGGATGCCCTCGCGGCTCGCATCGTCCCGGGGTGGGAAGGCGTATTGCTCCAGGGCTTCGATGGCTGGCCCGCTCGGGGTCGGGCCACTTGGCCATTGCTCGCCGGGCCAGTCTTCGGCGTGGGCGCTCAGGTTGAGCAACAGCAGCGGGAACAGGAACCAGCCTTTGGACATGCTTGGGGCTCGCAGGATTGAACCTTCAGAGCCTATTCAGACTTGATGACAGTTTCGAGGCTTGTGTGGTCCCCTGTGGGAGCGAGCTTGCTCGCGATAGCTGTTTTTCAGTCGCCATATGCTTAGCTGACACTCCGCTATCGCGAGCAAGCTCGCTCCCACAGGGGTCAGTCGCTTGAAGGACTAACCCAACGCCTTGGCCAACCGCTTGGCCCGCGCCCCCGCACCGATCTCCATCACCGCTTTATCCCGCGTCCACATCTCGCGCCACGCTGCAGGCCCGGCGTTCAACGCAGCGTTCAGTTCGCCATCGAGCCCCTGGAATTGAGCGAACAACCCGCCCAGCAGCACATGCCCGGCCGCGCTGGAAAGGTTATGCCGACTCACCTCCGCGCAACCGGCGAGCAACGCCAGCAGGCGCAATTGCAAGGCCTGGGGCCAGGCAGATTCCTGCCCGACACCATACAACCAGGCGGTCATCGCGCTGAGCACATAAAGGTCTTCCAGGGTG
This sequence comes from Pseudomonas brassicacearum, assembly GCF_918698105.1. Taxonomy (GTDB): domain Bacteria; phylum Pseudomonadota; class Gammaproteobacteria; order Pseudomonadales; family Pseudomonadaceae; genus Aquipseudomonas; species Aquipseudomonas brassicacearum_F. The sequence goes on from NZ_CAKKMI010000150.1 coordinate 1,996, forward strand.
CGGAACGGTTTGACGTAGGCGTCCCAACCGTCGCCCGCCAGCAACTCGCACAACGCGCCGTCGAGCAGGACGCGGCCATGGCTGATGTCCGGCATCAGCGCAATGGCAGGCAGTTTTTCCAGGGTCACGCCGGGCTCGCCCGCATAGGCCACTGCCAGGTTCAGCCGTGGCGTTTCACCGGGTGCCTCGCAGCGAGCGGCAATCAGCAGCCACTCGGCGGCGTCGCCGGCGGTGACGAAGTCCTTGCGTCCGCTCAGGCGCAAGTCGTCGAGGCGGGTTTGCATGTCCGCCGGGCGCAGGCTGCGCTGTTCGGTGGCACACAAGGCGCCGAGGCTCTGGGGCGCGCTGGGCCAAAGCACCCGCAGCGCCGCCTGATACCCCACCAGGAAGGCCAGCCCCGGTGTCGCCATCAACCGCGCCCCGGTGACGGCCAGTTCGAACGGTGTCACCGGCCCCAAGCGTTGCAACAACGCTGAATATCCTTCGGCCAGGTCCGCATGGGCGGGCAGGCGCTCGCCGCGTTCGATCAGGGTGTGCCAGGGCATAAGAGGCTCCTTGAGGGCTGTCACATAAGCATCACCAAAGCTTCATGGCGATGACACCGGGGCTACATAGCCTGACTTTGCACAACATGGCTGCATAAAGAAAGTCGACAGGCTGCAACTGAACAGCCCGCACGGAGATTCGCTATGACCCAGATCGCCCGCATCAGCGACACCGGCAATGAACGCCGCCTGCAAGCCGAACGCCTGATCGGCGCCCAAGCCTTGCAAGAAGCACAGGCCCTGCGTTTCAACGTCTTCAGCGGCGAATTCAACGCCAAGCTCAAGGGCGCGGAAATGGGTCTGGACATGGATGACTATGATGTTCACTGCGCCCACATCGGCGTACGCGACCTGAACACCGGCCGCCTCGTGGCGACCACTCGCCTGCTCGACCACCAGGCCGCCAGCAGCCTGGGCCGGTTCTACAGCGAAGAAGAATTCAGCCTCCACGGCCTGGTCCATCTCAAGGGTCCGATCCTGGAAATCGGCCGTACCTGCGTCGACCCGGCCTACCGCAACGGCGGCACCATCGCGGTACTCTGGGGCGAACTGGCCGAAGTCCTGAACGAAGGCGGCTACAGCTACCTGATGGGCTGCGCGAGCATTCCGATGCAGGACGGCGGTATCCAGGCCCAGGCGATCATGCAGCGCCTGCGCGAACGCTACCTGTGCACCGAACATCTGCAAGCCGTACCGAAAAAACCCTTGCCGACCCTGGACGTGCCGTCCAACGTCATCGCCGAGATGCCACCGCTGCTCAAGGCCTACATGCGCCTGGGCGCGAAGATTTGCGGCGAGCCGTGCTGGGACGAGGACTTCCAGGTGGCCGACGTGTTCATCCTGCTCAAGCGCGACGAACTCTGCCCGCGCTACGCCCGCCACTTCAAGGCAGCGGTCTGATGAGCCGGCTGCGGGTGTACGCGCGAATCGCGCGAGTATTGCTGGTGGTGGCGCTGGGCCTGAGTATGGCCAGCGTGTTCGGCCTGTTCGAACGTGCAGGAATCGCCAACTCGATGGTCCGTCGCCAGCGCTGGTCGCGGTTCTTCATGGCACGGCTGAGCCGTGCCCTGCCCTTTTCAGTCACCGTCCACGGTCAACTGCCGCAACGGCCGATGCTGTGGGTCAGCAACCACGTGTCCTGGACCGACATCCCATTGCTGGGCATGCTCACGCCGCTGTCGTTCCTGTCCAAGGCCGAAGTGCGCACCTGGCCGGTCGCCGGATGGCTGGCCGCCAAGGCCGGCAGCCTGTTTATCCGGCGCGGTTCGGGTGACAGCCAATTGATCCGCAAGCAAATGAGCCGTCACCTGGAACAGGCCCATCCGCTGCTGATGTTCCCGGAAGGCACCACCACCGATGGCCGCACCCTGCGCACCTTCCACGGCCGCTTGTTGTCGGCGGCCATCGACGCCGATGTCGCGCTGCAGCCAGTGGCGATCCGTTACCTGCGCAACGGTGAACCGGATTCGCTGGCGCCGTTCATTGGCGATGATGATTTGCTGTCGCACCTGATGCGCTTGTTTGCCAATGATCGGGGCGAGGTGGAAATCCATCTGCTGGAACCGATCGCCTGCCACGGCCAGGAACGCGCGGCACTGGCCTTCCAGGCGCAGCAGGCGGTGCACAAGGCGTTGTTTGGGACAATTCCCGAGAAACAGCAAGCGCCGATGCGGCCTGCTGCGATTGCGGCCTGATTCGGATCGCTACGCAGCCCCCTTGTGGGAGCGAGCTTGCTCGCGATAGCGGCTTAACATTCAGCAGATGTGCTGGCTGATACACCGCTATCG
>NZ_CAKKMI010000151.1:0-4281 GCF_918698105.1 Pseudomonas brassicacearum
CGATGGCGGTGCATCAGTCGACATCAATGCTGGCTGATCGGACGCCATCGCGAGCAAGCTCGCTCCCACAGGTTTTGGTGCATGCCGATCTGGGCCGTCGCGAAACCGTCCGGTCATGGCATAATCCTTCACCTTTTACTTTCAGCACCTGCAAAGGGGGCAGTTCCTTGACCGATTCAAGCAAAACGTTGCACCTTTTCGGCATCAAAGCCTGCGATACGATGAAAAAAGCGCGTACCTGGCTCGATGAGCACGCGGTGCGCTATGACTTTCACGACTACAAGACTGCCGGCATCGACCGTGAGCACCTGACCCAATGGTGCAACGAACATGGCTGGCAGGTGGTGTTGAACCGTGCTGGTACGACCTTTCGCAAACTCGACGACGAACGCAAAGCCGATCTCGATCAGCCGAAAGCCATCGAACTGATGCTCGCCCAACCCTCGATGATCAAGCGCCCGGTGCTCGATCTCGGTGACCGAACCCTGATTGGCTTCAAGCCAGATATTTATGCGGCAGCGATCAAGTAATCCTGCCCAGTCCATTTTGTAGAGGTAATTCCATGTCCACTACCCTGTTCAGCCTGGCCTTTGGTGTCGGCACTCAAAACCGTGAAGGCGCCTGGCTGGAAGTGTTCTACGCCCAACCGCTGCTCAAGCCGTCGGCCGAGATCGTTGCTGCCATCGCGCCGATTCTCGGCTACAGCGAGGGCAACCAGGCCATCACCTTCACCACCGCCCAGGCTTCGCAACTGGCTGATGCACTCCGTGGCGTCGATAGCGCGCAAGCCGCGCTGCTGACCCGCCTGGCCGAAAGCCACAAGCCGCTGGTCGCCACGCTGCTGGCCGAAGATGCCCAACTGTCTTCCACGCCTGAGGCTTACCTCAAGCTGCACCTGCTGTCTCATCGCCTGGTCAAGCCCCACGGCCTGAACCTGGCCGGCATCTTCCCCCTGCTACCGAACGTGGCCTGGACCAGCCAGGGCGCGATCGACCTGGCCGAACTGGCTGAACACCAGCTCGAAGCCCGCCTGCGCGGTGAGCTGCTGGAAGTGTTCTCGGTGGACAAGTTCCCGAAAATGACCGACTACGTGGTCCCGGCCGGCGTGCGTATCGCCGATGCCGCGCGGATCCGCCTGGGCGCCTATGTGGGCGAAGGCACCACCGTGATGCACGAAGGTTTCGTCAACTTCAACGCCGGCACCGAAGGCCCGGGCATGATCGAAGGCCGTGTCTCGGCGGGCGTGTTCGTCGGCAAGGGCTCGGACCTGGGCGGCGGTTGCTCGACCATGGGCACCCTCTCGGGGGGCGGCAACATCGTGATCAAGGTCGGTGAAGGCTGCCTGATCGGCGCCAACGCCGGCATCGGTATCCCGCTGGGCGACCGCAACACCGTGGAGTCGGGCCTGTACGTAACCGCCGGTACCAAAGTGAAGCTGCTGGACGAAAACAACCAACTGGTCAAAGTGGTCAAGGCCCGCGACCTGGCCGGCCAGCCTGACCTGTTGTTCCGCCGCAACTCCGAGACCGGTGCGGTGGAATGCAAGACGCACAAATCGGCCATCGAGCTGAACGAAGCACTGCACGCCCACAACTAAGTTTCACACCACCACCTGTGGGAGCGAGCTTTTTTTGTGGGAGCAAGGCTTGCGCCCACAAAAGCCCGCTCCCACAGGGTCCGGCGTCATTCCAGCAGGGCCCGAAAGCATGTTGATCCAATCCCCCTGGCGTGCCGATTTCCCGGCCATCGCCGCCCTGCAACGGCAAGGCCAGACCTACCTGGACAGCGCCGCCACCACGCAAAAACCCCAAGCACTGCTGGATGCCCTGACGCATTACTACGTCAATGGCGCGGCCAACGTGCACCGTGCGCAACATTTGCCGGGCGCCCATGCCACCCAGGCGTTCGAGGACAGCCGTCTCAAGGTCTCGCAGTGGCTCAATGGCGGAAACTGCGGGCAAGTGGTCTTCACCCACGGCGCCACTTCGGCGCTGAACCTCCTGGCCTACGGGCTGGAACATTTGTTCAACCCGGGCGACGAGATCGTCATCAGCGCCCTGGAACACCACGCCAACCTGCTGCCGTGGCAGCAACTGGCCGAGCGCCGTTCGTTGACCCTGGTGGTGTTGCCACTGGATGCCGACGGTGTGATCGATTCTGGCGCCGCCGCCGAACTGATCGGCCCGCGTACGCGCTTGCTGGCGGTGAGCCAGTTATCCAATGTGCTCGGGGCCTGGCAACCGGTGCCGGCGCTGCTGGCGCTGGCCAAGGCCCAGGGCGCGTTGACGGTGATCGACGGCGCCCAAGGCGTGGTCCATGGCCGCCATGACGTGGAGGCGCTGGGCTGCGACTTCTATGTGTTTTCCAGCCACAAACTCTACGGCCCCGACGGGCTCGGCGTGCTGTTTGGCCGTACCGAAGCCCTTGGCCACCTGCGCCATTGGCAGTTCGGCGGCGAAATGGTGCAGCAGGCCGATTACCACAGCGCCAGCTTCCGCCCGGCGCCGCTGGGCTTCGAAGCCGGCACGCCACCGATTGCCAGCGTGATCGGCCTGGGCGCGACCCTGGATTACCTGTCCGACCTCGACCCGCAGGCGGTCATCGACCACGAGGCAGCGCTGCACGACTACCTGCTCCATGGCCTGCTGGCCCGCAACGGCGTGCGCCTGGTGGGCAACCCGCGCCTGGCCCTGGTCAGTTTCGTGGTCGAAGGTGTGCACAACGCCGACCTGGCGCACCTGCTGACCGAGCAAGGCATCGCCGTGCGCGCCGGGCATCACTGCGCGATGCCGTTGTTCAAGCATTTGAAGCTTTCGGGGGCGATTCGAGTGTCGCTGGCGCTGTACAACGACTCCGCCGATCTCGAACGTTTCTTCGAGGCACTGGACCAGGCGTTGGAGATGCTGCGATGACCCTGCCCGCCGAGGCCGCCACCGCACTGCAGATTTTCCAGGACGCGTCAGGTTGGGAACAACGCGCCCGGCTGCTGATGCAATGGGGCGAACGTTTGCCGGCGCTGAACGAGGACGACAAGTGCGAGGCCAACCTGGTCCACGGTTGTGAAAGCCAGGTGTGGCTGGTGGGTCAGTTGCACGACGGGCACTGGCAGTTCTGCGCCAGCAGCGATGCGCGGTTGATCCGTGGGTTGGTGGCGTTGCTGTTGGCGCGGGTCAACGGTTTGTCCGCTGCCGAGTTGCAGCAGGTGGACTTGCCGGATTGGTTCAATCAGTTGGGATTGTCGCGGCAGTTGTCGCCGTCGCGTAGCAATGGGTTGAATGCGGTGCTACAGCGGATGCGCGAATTGACGCAATAACCGTGGCAAGGGAGCTTGCTCCCTCGCCACAAAAGCGGTCACTGTTCGGGCTTGACCCTATCCGACGGCCGCCGAACCCCCGCCACAATTTTATCCACAGCCTTGGTCGCCGCGACCATGCCAAACGTCGCCGTCACCATCATCACCGCACCGAACCCACCGGCGCAGTCGAGCTTGACGCCGTCGCCGACAAAACTTTTCTGCAGGCAAATGCTGCCGTCCGGTTTCGGGTAGCGCAGTTGTTCGGTGGAGAACACGCAGGGCACGCTGTAGTGGCGGGTCACGGTGCGGGAAAAGCCGTAGTCGCGGCGCAAGGTGGAGCGCACCTTGGAGGCCAGCGGATCGTTGAACGTACGGTTCAAGTCGCAAACCTGGATCAGCGTCGGGTCGATTTGCCCGCCCGCGCCGCCGGTGGTGATGATCTGGATCTTGCGGCGCTTGCACCAGGCGATCAGCGCAGCCTTGGCGTTGACGCTGTCGATGCAGTCGATCACGCAGTCGATGTTCGGCGTGATGTATTCGGCCATGGTGTCGCGGGTGACAAAGTCGGCCACCGCGTGCACGGTGCAGTCGGGGTTGATCCCACGCAGCCGCTCGGCCATCACGTCGACCTTGGGTTTGCCGACGGTGCTGTCCAGGGCGTGCAACTGACGGTTGGCGTTGCTGACGCAGACATCGTCCAGGTCGAACAGCGAGATTTCGCCCACGCCGCAACGGGCGATGGCTTCCGCCGCCCAGGAACCGACACCGCCAACCCCGACAATCGCCACATGGGCCGCCCGCAGGCGCTCCAGGCCTTCGATGCCATACAAACGGGCGATGCCGGCAAACCGTGGATCTTCTGTACTCATGACCATTACCCCAAAAACCGGCGCGCATTATAGGGCTTTGTCTCGGCAATTTAAGCAAAACCTCTGTGGGAGCGAGCTTGCTCGCGATGGCGTCAGTCCAGTCAATAGAGTATCGAC
>NZ_CAKKMI010000152.1:0-3901 GCF_918698105.1 Pseudomonas brassicacearum
CTCCCAACCCGGCGCGTCGAGCTGCTCCACCGCACCGTCCAGCGCCAGCTCGATCAACTGCCCAGCGAACAGCTCCAGGCGCTCGCGGGTATCGCCTGCGGTGCGCCAAGGCTCGGCGCTGACCTGGCGCAAGGCCTCGGGACACTCGCCGGTCCAGGGCTCGGCCAAGGCACAATCCAATGGATCGAAACACAGCCCGAACGCCTTGGCCAGCGCCCGCAACAGACTCGACTGCGCCCCCTTGCCGTCGCCCCGGGGAATGCGCAGCAACGCCAGCAAGGTGTCGATGCGCAGCCGTCCGCTAGGCGACTCTCCAAAAATGTGCAGGCCGTCGCGGATCTGCGACTCCTTCAAGTCGCACAGGTAAGTGTCCAGGCGTGGCAGCCAGATCGCCGCATCGGCGTCGCTGTCGAGCCCGGCATCGAGTTGCAGTTCGCGGTCGATGTGCGTCTCGCGCACCAGGTTGAGGATGTCCCGTTGCAGCTCCCGGGCACGGCGCGGATCGAGCAATTGCGCCTCGTAGTACTCGTCGGCGAGCAGCTCGAGGTTACGCAGCGGCCCATAGGTTTCGGCCCGGGTCAGCGGCGGCATCAAGTGGTCGATGATCACCGCCTGGGTGCGACGCTTGGCCTGGGCACCCTCGCCCGGGTCATTGACGATGAACGGATAGATATTCGGCAGCGGCCCCAACAGCACGTCCGGCCAGCAGTTTTCCGACAGCCCGACGCCCTTGCCCGGCAGCCATTCGAGGTTGCCGTGCTTGCCGACGTGGATCACCCCGTGGACGCCGTAGGTGTGGCGCAACCAGAAATAAAACGCCAGGTAACCGTGGGGCGGCACCAGGTCCGGGTCGTGGTACACCGCACTCGGATCGACCTGGTAACCCCGCGCCGGCTGGATGCCGACGAAGGTCAGGCCCAGGCGCAGACCGGCGACCATCAAGCGGCCCTCGCGGAACATCGGGTCCTGCTCGGGCGAGCCCCAGCGCGCCAGCACCGCTTGGCGATTGGCGTCGGGCAGTGCGTCGAACAAGGCCTGGTACTCGGCGAGGGCCAGGCTCTGGTGACAGGGACGCAGGTCGAGGCTGTCCAGGTCGTTACTGACCCCGCCGAGCAATTGCTGGATCAACGCGGTGCCGCTCGCCGGCAGTTCAGCCGGCAATGGATAGCCCTCGGCCTGCAAGGCCCTGAGGATATTCAACGCCGCTGCCGGGGTGTCCAGGCCGACGCCATTGCCGATGCGCCCGTCGCGGGTCGGGTAGTTGGCGAGGATCAGCGCCACACGCTTTTGGGCATTGGGCAAACGCGCCAGGGCGGTCCAGCGCCGGGCCAGTTCGGCGACAAAATCCATGCGCTCGGGCGCGGCTCGGTAGCAGACCACGTCGCTCTGGCTGCGCTCGCTGCGCCAGGCCAGGTCCTTGAAACTGATGGGGCGGCTGATGATCCGTCCGTCCAGTTCCGGCAAGGCTATGTGCATCGCCAGGTCCCGTGGCCCCAAGCCCTGCTCGCTGGCACGCCAGCCGGGTTCGTTGTCCTGGGCGCAGATCGCCTGGATCACCGGGATGTTGCGACGAAACGGTCGCAAGTGCGGGGCTTCGGGGCTGGATTGAGCGAAGCCGGTGGTGTTGAGGATCACGCCCGCCTGCACCTCGTCCAGCCAGTCTTCTACAAGTGCGAGGCAACCAGGCTCCTTGAGACTGGCCACGGCAATCGGCAGCGGATTGAGCCCCGCCGCTTGCAGGCGCTGGCAGAACACGTCGATGAACGCGGTGTTCGCCGCTTGCAGGTGGGAGCGATAAAACAGCACCGCCGCCACCGGTTGCCCGGCGCGCCAGTCGGCTTGCCAATCGTCGAGGTTGGCGCTGGTTTTACGCGGGTGATAGATGGCCGTGCGTGGCAAGGCCTGCGGCTCGGCCCACGGATAATCGCGGCCGAACCATTGACTGCCCAGGTTATGAAACAGGTCCAGGGCATTGCCCAGCCCGCCCTGGCGCAAGAACTGCCAGAGCCGGTCGCGGTCCTCAACGGGCACGTTGCTCAGGTCGCTGAGTTCCGGGTCCGGACGATCATCCCCCGGCACCAGGATCAGCTTCACCCCGCGCCCGGCCAGTTCCATCAGGCGCTCGATGCCGTAGCGCCAATAGCCGATGCCGCCATGCAGCGACAGCAGGATGACCTTGGCGTGGCGCAGCACGTCTTCGACATACAGATCCACCGAGGCGTGGTTCTGCACCTGCATCGGGTTGGCGAGGCGAAACTGCGGGTAGTCGCCCGGCAACTGCTTCGCCGCTTCGGCCAGCAGCGCCAGGCTGGAGTCGCCGCTGCACAGGATCACCAGTTCGGCGGGGGTTTGCCCCAGGTCGGCAATGTTGTCATCCGACACGAAACCGCCGGGCTGGGTCCTGAGCAGGTGCATGGCTTAGGCGCCGAGGGCGGCGCGCAACTGCGCCTCGAGCAGCGCGGCGTCAAGCGCCTGGCCGATCAGCACCAGACGGGTGACCCGCGCTTCCTCGACGCCCCACTGGCGATCGAAATGCTTGTCGAAACGCGTGCCGACGCCCTGGATCAACAGGCGCATCGGCTTGTTCGGAATCGCCGCGAAACCCTTGACTCGCAGTACGCCGTGCTGGACCACCAGTTGCGTCAGTGCGTCGAGCAACAGGCTTTCATCAGCCTGGGGCAGTTCGATGGAAATGGAATCGAAGGCGTCATGATCGTGGTCATCATCGTCGCCATCGTGGTGATGGTCGTGATGGCTGTGACGGCCGTCGATGTGTTCTTCGGAACCGGCGCCCAGGCCGATCAGCACGTCGAGCGGCAGGCGACCGCTGCTGGCTTCGATGACCTTGACCGCCGGTGGCAGCTCTTCGGCGACTTCCAGGCGAACCTTGGCCAGGTCCTCAGGACTGATCAGGTCAGCCTTGTTGAGGATCACCAGGTCGGCGCTCGCCAGTTGGTCGGCGAACAATTCGTGCAGCGGCGATTCGTGGTCCAGGTTCGGGTCGAGTTTGCGCTGGGCATCGACCTGATCGGGGAATGCCGCGAAGGTGCCAGCGGCCACGGCCGGGCTGTCGACCACGGTGATCACCGCATCGACGGTGCAGGCGCTGCGGATTTCCGGCCATTGGAAGGCCTGGACCAGCGGCTTGGGCAGGGCCAGGCCGGAGGTTTCGATCAGGATGTGGTCGAGGTCGCCACGCCGGGCCACCAGTTCGCGCATCACCGGGAAGAACTCTTCCTGCACCGTGCAGCACAGGCAACCGTTGGCCAGTTCATAGACACGGCCGTTGGCTTCTTCTTCGGTGCAGCCGATGGAGCACTGCTTGAGGATCTCGCCGTCGATGCCCAGCTCGCCGAATTCGTTGACGATCACGGCGATGCGCCGGCCCTGGGCGTTGTCGAGCATGTGCCGCAGCAAGGTGGTCTTACCCGAGCCGAGGAAACCGGTGACGATGGTGACGGGGAGTTTGGCCAGTGTTTTCATCGGATGCCCTTTGGCTAGGTGGCGGGCAAACGGGACGACAACCGCTGGCACAGGCGCGCGCGGAAGATTTCGCCACCGGATCACCCCGCCCGGTTGTAGTGAGAATCTGTCTCGAGGCAGGTCTCCTGGCTGACGGCGGGCCAATCTTTCGACTGGCAATTGCTGCGCCTTCCCGTGCGCCCGATGGAAAAGGACATGCACAGTGGCCTTGCAGAAACAGCACCGTTCACAGTTGCGGGGGCAGCCGCGGCTTGGACCGCGTTCCCTTCTTAGCTTCGGCGCATGCCGAAGAACCTCGAAGGCGCAAGGCTACGCAGGGTGTGGGGGCGGGTCAATCGCCGCAAGTAATCTGCACGACGCCGTTGTGGCGAGGGAGCTTGCTCCCGCTCGGTTGCGCAGCGACCGTAAAGAACCGGGG
>NZ_CAKKMI010000153.1:0-3761 GCF_918698105.1 Pseudomonas brassicacearum
GACATACCGCTATCGCGAGCAAGCTCGCTCCCACAAGGGTTCTGTGTTGTGGTTGAAATCGCGTTAAAAACGACCTCCATCTGTACTGAAAGCGCTACAGCGGAACGATATCGCTACACTCATCGCTAAGCAGCGCTGCGCAAGGCTTTGATCCCACAACAATTTTATCGAGCCGCCCAGCTGTAGCGATTTCGCTACAGCAAAGCCGATTCAAGTTTCGACAGAATCATTCAACTCATTGATATTTAAGCAATTATCAACATTGGCCGTATTCTTGCTATGGGTATTGTCATTCGGCCCGGGCCAAGCCCCGCGCCTTTCTTCGCGTCCACCAGACGAATCTGGCCCCAGGAGTTTCCATGAGCGAGTTGCGTTTCACTGAAGATCACGAATGGCTGCGCACCGAAGCCGACGGCAGCGTCACCGTAGGCATTACCGCTTTCGCGCAGAACGCGTTGGGCGACGTGGTTTTTGTGCAACTGCCTGAATTGCAGGCCTATGACAAAGGCGCCGAGGCCTCCACCGTGGAGTCGGTCAAGGCCGCCAGCGGTGTGTACATGCCTCTGGACGGTGAAGTGCTCGAAGTGAACGACAAACTCGACGCCAGCCCGGAGCTGGTCAACGAAGATCCGATGGGTGAAGGCTGGTTCTTCCGCTTTAAACCGACCGACGCCGACGCAGTGGCTAAGCTGTTGGATCAAGACGCCTACGATCGCCTGATCAAAGCCAACGCCGAAGCCTGAGGAGCGCCACATGACCGTTAATCTCGGCACCGCCAACGAATTCATCGCCCGCCACATCGGCCCGCGTGCCAGCGACGAGCAAGCCATGCTCGAGCGCCTGGGCTACGACTCCCTGGAGGCCCTGAGCGCCAGCGTCATCCCGGAAAGCATCAAGGGCACCAGCGTGCTGGACATGGGCGACGGCCAGAGCGAAGCCGACGCACTGGCCTCGATCAAGGCCATCGCTGCCAAGAACCAACTGTTCAAGACCTACATCGGCCAGGGCTACTACAACTGCCACACGCCGGCGCCGATCCTGCGCAACCTGCTGGAAAACCCGGCCTGGTACACCGCCTACACCCCGTACCAGCCAGAAATTTCCCAGGGCCGTCTCGAAGCGCTGTTGAACTTCCAGACCCTGATCAGCGACCTCACCGGCCTGCCGATCGCCAACGCCTCCTTGCTCGACGAAGCCACCGCCGCCGCCGAAGCCATGACCTTCTGCAAGCGCCTGAGCAAGAACAAGGGCAGCAACGCGTTCTTCGCCTCCGTGCACAGCCACCCGCAAACCCTCGACGTACTGCGCACCCGTGCCGAGCCCCTGGGCATCGACGTGGTGGTGGGCGACGAGCGCGAACTGAGCGACGTCAGCAGTTTCTTCGGCGCGCTGCTGCAGTACCCGGCCAGCAACGGTGATCTTTTCGACTATCGCGAACTGACCGAACGCTTCCACGCCGCCAACGCCCTGGTGGCCGTGGCCGCGGACCTGCTGGCCCTGACCCTGTTGGCCCCGCCAGGTGAATTCGGCGCCGACGTGGCCATCGGCAGCGCCCAGCGCTTCGGCGTACCCCTGGGCTTCGGTGGCCCGCACGCGGCGTATTTCTCCACCAAGGACGCCTTCAAGCGCGACATGCCGGGCCGCCTGGTCGGCGTTTCCGTGGACCGTTTCGGCAAGCCGGCCCTGCGCCTGGCGATGCAGACCCGCGAGCAACACATCCGCCGCGAGAAAGCCACGAGCAACATCTGCACCGCCCAGGTGCTGCTGGCCAACATCGCCAGCATGTACGCCGTTTACCACGGTCCCAAGGGCCTGGTGCAAATCGCCAATCGCATCCATCACCTGACCGCGATCCTCGCCAAGGGCCTGGGCGCGCTGGGCCTGAGCGTCGAGCAAGAAAGCTTCTTCGACACCCTGACCCTGCGCACCGACGCGCAAACCGCTGCCCTTCACGACAAGGCCCGCGCACAGCGCATCAACCTGCGTGTGGTGGACGCTGAACGCCTGGGCCTGTCCCTGGACGAGACCACCAGCCAGGCTGACGTTGAAGCACTGTGGAAGCTGTTGGCCGACGGCAAGGCGCTGCCGGACTTCGCGGCACTGACCGCCAGCGTGCAAAGCCGTATCCCGGCCGAGCTGGTGCGCCAATCGGCGATCCTCAGCCACCCGGTGTTCAACCGCTACCACTCCGAAACCGAGCTGATGCGTTACCTGCGCAAGCTCGCCGACAAGGACCTGGCCCTGGATCGCACCATGATCCCGCTGGGTTCCTGCACCATGAAACTCAACGCCGCCAGCGAAATGATCCCGGTGACCTGGGCCGAGTTTGGCGCCCTGCACCCATTCGCCCCGGCCGAGCAGAGCGCTGGCTACCAGCAACTGACCGACGAGCTGGAGGCCATGCTCTGCGCCGCCACCGGCTATGACGCGGTGTCGCTGCAACCCAACGCCGGTTCCCAGGGGGAATACGCCGGTCTGCTGGCGATCCGCGCCTATCACCAGAGCCGTGGCGAAGACCGTCGCGATATCTGCCTGATCCCGTCCTCGGCCCACGGCACCAACCCGGCCACCGCCCACATGGCCGGTATGCGTGTGGTGGTGACCGCCTGCGATGCCCGCGGCAACGTCGACATCGAAGACCTGCGGGCCAAGGCCATCGAGCACCGCGAACACCTCGCCGCGCTGATGATCACCTACCCGTCCACCCACGGTGTGTTCGAAGAAGGCATCCGCGAAATCTGCGGCATCATTCATGACAACGGCGGCCAGGTGTACATCGACGGCGCCAACATGAACGCCATGGTCGGCCTCTGCGCCCCGGGCAAGTTCGGCGGCGACGTGTCGCACCTGAACCTGCACAAGACCTTCTGCATTCCCCACGGCGGTGGCGGCCCGGGCGTCGGCCCGATTGGCGTCAAGTCGCACCTGGCACCGTTCCTGCCGGGCCACGCCAACATGGCACGCAAGGAAGGCGCGGTGTGCGCGGCGCCATTCGGCAGCGCGAGCATCCTGCCGATCACCTGGATGTACATCCGCATGATGGGCGGCGCCGGCCTCAAGCGCGCCTCGCAACTGGCGATCCTCAACGCCAACTACATCGCCCGTCGCCTGGAAGAGCACTACCCGGTGCTCTACTCCGGCAGCAACGGTCTGGTGGCCCATGAATGCATCCTCGACCTGCGTCCACTCAAGGACAGCAGCGGCATCAGCGTCGATGACGTGGCCAAACGCCTGATCGATTTCGGTTTCCACGCGCCGACCATGTCGTTCCCGGTGGCCGGCACGTTGATGATCGAGCCGACCGAAAGCGAATCCAAGGAAGAACTGGACCGTTTCTGCGACGCCATGATCTGCATCCGCGAAGAAATCCGCGCGGTGGAAAACGGCAGCCTGGACAAAGACGACAACCCGCTGAAGAACGCCCCGCATACCGCGGCGGAACTGGTCGGCGAGTGGACTCACCCCTACAGCCGCGAACAGGCGGTGTACCCGGTGGCGTCGTTGATCGACGGCAAGTACTGGCCGCCGGTGGGCCGGGTCGACAACGTGTTCGGCGACCGCAACCTGGTCTGCGCCTGCCCGTCGATCGAAAGCTACGCTTGACCTGTGAGGGGGCGGGCTAGCTCGCCCCTCTCGCAACAACACCGCAAACCTTGTGGAAGATTACTGCCCCAAGGAAACCACATCCCCCTGTGGGAGCGAGCTTGCTCGCGATAGCGGTGTGACAGCTGACAGAGATGTTGACTGACACTCCGCTATCG
>NZ_CAKKMI010000154.1:0-3400 GCF_918698105.1 Pseudomonas brassicacearum
TCAGCAGATAGGGGTTTCGGAATTTAATCTTGACGATGACCTACTCTCACATGGGGAAACCCCACACTACCATCGGCGATGCATCGTTTCACTGCTGAGTTCGGGATGGGATCAGGTGGTTCCAATGCTCTATGGTCGTCAAGAAATTCGGGTACTGAGTCGTGGCCAGTTGGCCTCGCTTCAGCAAATTGGGTATGTGATAGCTTCGGTGTTTTGTGAGATTCGAACTTTCGGTTCGTTTCGTCTTCACACACCGCAATCTGGTCTCTTTCGCCTTGGGCTTGGAGTTACAAATTGCTTGGGTGTTATATGGTCAAGCCTCACGGGCAATTAGTACAGGTTAGCTCAACGCCTCACAGCGCTTACACACCCTGCCTATCAACGTCGTAGTCTTCGACGGCCCTTCAGGGGACTCAAGGTCCCAGTGAGATCTCATCTTGAGGCAAGTTTCCCGCTTAGATGCTTTCAGCGGTTATCTTTTCCGAACATAGCTACCCGGCAATGCCACTGGCGTGACAACCGGAACACCAGAGGTTCGTCCACTCCGGTCCTCTCGTACTAGGAGCAGCCCCTCTCAAATCTCAAACGTCCACGGCAGATAGGGACCGAACTGTCTCACGACGTTCTAAACCCAGCTCGCGTACCACTTTAAATGGCGAACAGCCATACCCTTGGGACCGGCTTCAGCCCCAGGATGTGATGAGCCGACATCGAGGTGCCAAACACCGCCGTCGATATGAACTCTTGGGCGGTATCAGCCTGTTATCCCCGGAGTACCTTTTATCCGTTGAGCGATGGCCCTTCCATACAGAACCACCGGATCACTAAGACCTACTTTCGTACCTGCTCGACGTGTCTGTCTCGCAGTCAAGCGCGCTTTTGCCTTTATACTCTACGACCGATTTCCGACCGGTCTGAGCGCACCTTCGTACTCCTCCGTTACTCTTTAGGAGGAGACCGCCCCAGTCAAACTACCCACCATACACTGTCCTCGATCCGGATAACGGACCTGAGTTAGAACCTCAAAGTTGCCAGGGTGGTATTTCAAGGATGGCTCCACGCGAACTGGCGTCCACGCTTCAAAGCCTCCCACCTATCCTACACAAGCAAATTCAAAGTCCAGTGCAAAGCTATAGTAAAGGTTCACGGGGTCTTTCCGTCTAGCCGCGGATACACTGCATCTTCACAGCGATTTCAATTTCACTGAGTCTCGGGTGGAGACAGCGCCGCCATCGTTACGCCATTCGTGCAGGTCGGAACTTACCCGACAAGGAATTTCGCTACCTTAGGACCGTTATAGTTACGGCCGCCGTTTACCGGGGCTTCGATCAAGAGCTTCGCGTTAGCTAACCCCATCAATTAACCTTCCGGCACCGGGCAGGCGTCACACCCTATACGTCCACTTTCGTGTTTGCAGAGTGCTGTGTTTTTAATAAACAGTCGCAGCGGCCTGGTATCTTCGACCGGCGTGGGCTTACGCAGCAAGTGCTTCACCCTCACCGGCGCACCTTCTCCCGAAGTTACGGTGCCATTTTGCCTAGTTCCTTCACCCGAGTTCTCTCAAGCGCCTTGGTATTCTCTACCCAACCACCTGTGTCGGTTTGGGGTACGGTTCCTGGTTACCTGAAGCTTAGAAGCTTTTCTTGGAAGCATGGCATCAACCACTTCGTCACCCAAAGGGTAACTCGTCATCAGCTCTCGGCCTTAGAATCCCGGATTTACCTAAGATTCCAGCCTACCACCTTAAACTTGGACAACCAACGCCAAGCTGGCCTAGCCTTCTCCGTCCCTCCATCGCAATAACCAGAAGTACAGGAATATTAACCTGTTTTCCATCGACTACGCTTTTCAGCCTCGCCTTAGGGACCGACTAACCCTGCGTCGATTAACGTTGCGCAGGAAACCTTGGTCTTTCGGCGTGGGTGTTTTTCACACCCATTGTCGTTACTCATGTCAGCATTCGCACTTCTGATACCTCCAGCAAGCTTCTCAACTCACCTTCACAGGCTTACAGAACGCTCCTCTACCGCATCACTTACGTGATACCCGTAGCTTCGGTGTATGGTTTGAGCCCCGTTACATCTTCCGCGCAGGCCGACTCGACTAGTGAGCTATTACGCTTTCTTTAAAGGGTGGCTGCTTCTAAGCCAACCTCCTAGCTGTCTAAGCCTTCCCACATCGTTTCCCACTTAACCATAACTTTGGGACCTTAGCTGACGGTCTGGGTTGTTTCCCTTTTCACGACGGACGTTAGCACCCGCCGTGTGTCTCCCATGCTCGGCACTTGTAGGTATTCGGAGTTTGCATCGGTTTGGTAAGTCGGGATGACCCCCTAGCCGAAACAGTGCTCTACCCCCTACAGTGATACATGAGGCGCTACCTAAATAGCTTTCGAGGAGAACCAGCTATCTCCGAGCTTGATTAGCCTTTCACTCCGATCCACAGGTCATCCGCTAACTTTTCAACGGTAGTCGGTTCGGTCCTCCAGTTAGTGTTACCCAACCTTCAACCTGCCCATGGATAGATCGCCCGGTTTCGGGTCTATTCCCAGCGACTAGACGCCCTATTAAGACTCGCTTTCGCTACGCCTCCCCTATTCGGTTAAGCTCGCCACTGAAAATAAGTCGCTGACCCATTATACAAAAGGTACGCAGTCACCCAACAAAGTGGGCTCCCACTGCTTGTACGCATACGGTTTCAGGATCTATTTCACTCCCCTCTCCGGGGTTCTTTTCGCCTTTCCCTCACGGTACTAGTTCACTATCGGTCAGTCAGTAGTATTTAGCCTTGGAGGATGGTCCCCCCATATTCAGACAAAGTTTCTCGTGCTCCGTCCTACTCGATTTCACTTCTAAGATCCTTTCGCGTACAGGGCTATCACCCACTATGGCCGCACTTTCCAGAGCGTTCCGCTAAAATCAAAGAAGCTTAAGGGCTAGTCCCCGTTCGCTCGCCACTACTAAGGGAATCTCGGTTGATTTCTTTTCCTCAGGGTACTTAGATGTTTCAGTTCCCCTGGTTCGCCTCTTGCACCTATGTATTCAGTACAAGATAACCATCTTATGATGGCTGGGTTCCCCCATTCAGACATCTCCGGATCAAAGTCTGTTTGCCGACTCCCCGAAGCTTTTCGCAGGCTACCACGTCTTTCATCGCCTCTGACTGCCAAGGCATCCACCGTATGCGCTTCTTCACTTGACCATATAACCCCAAGCAATCTGGTTATACTGTGAAGACGACATTCGCCGAAAATTCGATCTTGCTCATGAGAGCAACTCACAAATTTTACCTTAGCCTGATCCGTTACCAGTGAAAGTAACGTTCAGTCTATCTTTCTATCACATACCCAAATTTTTAAAGAACGATCTAATCAAAAGACTAGAAATCAACATTCACCATC
>NZ_CAKKMI010000155.1:0-2415 GCF_918698105.1 Pseudomonas brassicacearum
CCGCTGGGCTGCGCAGCAGCCCCAAAGCCATTCAACGCGGTGACCGGGTAGGTTTACGACTGCTGCGCAGCCGAGCGGGAGCAAGCTCCCTCGCCACAATCCCGACCTCACCAAAATTCCCCTGTGGGAGCGAGCTTGCTCGCGATGGCGGTACCTCAAACAAATAGATCTTCAGCCTGCTGACCATCTGCATCCACAATGGCTATAAAATTGACCCCAACCCTCCCGCCAGGACAAATAAACAAGGAGTGTTTCAAATGCTGCAAATGGATTGGCTCACTAACCACATGGATAAAAGCGACCAGATGGCCGAATGGCTCCATCGGGAATTCAGTTATGAATTCGCCCAGCAATCGCTCGCCAGTTGGCAGCAGGAATTCGCTGCGGGGCAGCACGATGGCCGCTGGAAGTGCCTGATCGCCACGGAACACGACCAGTTGCTCGGCGGCGCTTCACTGGCCAGCCACGACCTGCCCGACCGGCCAGAGCTGGGCCCGTGGCTGGCATGTGTGTTCATCACCCCGGAGGCTCGACGCAGAGGGCTTGCGGCGCAGTTGATCGAAGGCATCTGTAGCCATGCGCGAGAGGCTGGAATCACCACCTTGTTCCTGCACACCCATAGCCAACGTGATTATTACGCCAAGCTGGGTTGGGAGGTGCTGGAGCGCTTTGAGGCTTGGGGGAAAGAGCAGTGGCTGATGGCTCGGTGTTTGTGATCGCGGTATTTGCGCTAGCTCCCATCCCGCAACGGACCGCCGACCGGGACGTACTCCACGGGTGTGTCCCCCGGCAGCGCTCGAAGCACGGCCCCGGCCTTTAGGTGATCTTTCGCGAAAAGTGGTATCAGCCAACATAAATTCAGCATCCGCCATTGCTCTTTCCCCCAAGCCTCAAAGAGTTCCAACACCTCCCAACCCAGCTTGGCGCAATAGTCGCTCTGGCCGTTGATGCAGATGGTCTGCAGGGTGAAGGTTTATTTGTTTGATGTATCGCTATCGCGAGCAGGCTCGCACACACACAGGAGTTTTGGCGGAATTCTGGCAACATCGGCCTAATTAGAGAAATGCCCTACACGCCCGGCTTCTTTACCTGACTTATTTCTCCAGCCATCCCCGGCACAGTCTCGCGCCCCCTCCCGCGCCGCGAGCTGCCTGCATGAAGTTCCCTGACAAGATCCCGCCTTTAACCGGTGCCATTGGTTCGCTGGTCTTCGCCGCCATGAACTCGCCCGATGTCGAGGAAGTGTTGCAGGACTTTCGCCGCTGCCTGGGCGACTACGACAGTTGGGCGGAAAGATTCTGGGCCGGTCGGACGCTGGATATCAAGCAGGTGTTTAAAGTTGGCAAGGAGGTATCGCTCACACCCGCGAAAGGCGATGGCAAGCAGGTCAGCGCCGTGGTGGCGAGGTGTCCGGCACAAGGCCCGCTGACGCTGGTGCACATGTTCCAGGCCTCGCGTTTCGTTCCTATCGGCGATACGCCGGTGGTGTTGGAGCCGATCATAAAGGGCGAGCTTGGGCAGGAAATTTTCGGCGATCCGATCCCTCATGTCATTGGTCCCAGCGGCATTTTGGAAATACCCGAATGCGACCGCGGCCAGCGTTACCGCATCAGTTTTTTTCCAAATATCACGACCGACCATGTCAGGGCGCTGTACGCGTCCTATCAGCTCGAGATCGTCGAGCTCGAAGGTTGGCTGAAAGCAGAATGGAACGAGTTTCAACCGTTGTGGAAGGAGTTTTCCGAGAGCGGTTTTGTAAAGCGCTTCAACGCATTGCAGGAGGCCCAGCTACGCGGCTTTGAAAACGCCCTGTTTGGGCTATGGGACGACGTAAAACAGGTCTTCGATCTGTTGGCGGATCTACAGGCCAACAGTGAAAAATTGCTGGAATACCTCACCGAGGCTGAGCTCGAGCAACTGCTGAAAGCCTCATCGGAGGCGATTGCCAAAGGCCTGATGATCCTCAGCGATGAGCCTTTGCTCTTCGTCTACACCGCGGCGTTCATCGGTTGGCTGCGGATGCTGCCGCCGCAGTACCTGGCCGAAGTCCTGGGGGAAATGCGCGCCTCGATTTTGATCAATTTGCTCTTGGCGCGTGTGACCGGTGGCCTGGGCGTGGGGCTGCGCATGAGCGGTAAAGTTCTGCGTCATGTTCGCTCGGAACGCGCCCGCGAGTGGTTGCAGGCATCGAGCCAGCGCTTGGGGCAACTTGGCGGCGACAGCCTCAACAAACATGCCGATGTACTGAAGCCGTTAATAATCGCCGGCCGTGGGTCGTCGGTGGGACCGGCGCCTGTCAGACCGTTACAGATCACCACTGGGGACTCCGCGCCGCTGTCGGTCAGCAACCCGGCCCCGATCGTGCGGGAAAAATCTCAGGCTGCCACGCGACTGAGCAAATACGAACCCCACGAC
>NZ_CAKKMI010000156.1:0-2180 GCF_918698105.1 Pseudomonas brassicacearum
TGGCCTCGGGAGTGCTGAAATATTCTGCGAGGTCAAATTCTATAAAGGTCTCGATCATTTTACTCTCCGCGCATGTGAAAAACGGGCGACCCAAAGGTCGCCCGTTTTCGTTACTCAGCAGCTTGCGCCCGCAGCCGTCTCCCAATCACATCCATCACATCGCAGCCATCCCGCAACGCTATCGTCAGCATTTTGCAAAAGTCAGAAAGCACCACCGTATCGGAGCTGATATCCGAGCGGAACGCGATGTTTTCCAGCACCTGGGTCACGGTGCGGATGCGGTAGTCGGCGGTTTCGAAGAGAACATCGAGCGGGGCTTCGGTATCGATGAGCAACGTTGCGGGGACGCAGTCGATGCCAGTGATGGGCATGTATCGATTCATTTTGAAGATCTCTGTTTGATTGGCTGAAAGCCATCACTCAGTCGTCGCCAAACGATTGGGTGGTGGCTGTGCGCAGGTTGGCGAACCGGTTACAGAGAAAACCGGCAGATCCGAAGATCTCCCGCGCACAGCCGCCGTGGAATATAGCGGCTTTGCGGGTGCGTCGGTACCTGCAATCAGCTGGTAGCTTTCGCATTCTCTGTAATCGAGTCGCCAAACCCGAATCGCCTTTTTGGGCGACGAGGGACTATAGGCTGGCCCCCTCCAGTGCCACAAGACTCCGCTTTCCGAGCTTCATGTAGGACGTTTGGCCTGGGATTTGTCGGCTTAAAGCAGGCGCCTGCTGCGCAGTCGAGCGGGAGCAAGCTCCCTCGCCACGGGGGGCGCGCTCGACCGGGCGGGTTGGCTCATCAACCATGGCAGCAGCCGTGGGGCTTGGCCTCTTCGTATTTATCGTGATGCCGCACCCAGTCCATGATTTCGTCTTCGTTGCGGCCCTTGGGCGTCAGGTCGAGGTAGTTGTAGGTGCCAACCAGGATGTCGAGGCCGCGGGCGTAGGTGGAGTAGGTGTGGAAGACGTCGCCGGCTTCGTTGCGATAGAAGACGCTCAGGCCGGGGAGTTCGCCTTCGGTGGTATCGGTTGTTTCGTAGTTGTAGGTGGCTTTTCCGGTGGCGGTGTCTTCGGTTTTGAAGCTGACGCCGAAGTCGTAGTTGAAGTCGCAGCCTTGCGATGAGACCCAGTCGAAGGCCCAGCCCATGCGGCGCTTGAAGGGTTGGAATTCGGCGAAGGGCGCGTGGGAGACGGCCACGATGGCCACGTCGTGGTGGGCCAGGTGTTGGTTGGCGCCGTCGATGTGGTCGGACAGGAAGGAGCAGCCCTGGCAGCCTTCTGTCCAGCCGGGGCCGAACATGAAGTGGTAGATGATCAGTTGGCTGCGGCCGCCGAACAGGTCGGCCAGGCTCAGTTCACCGTGGGGGCCTTGGAAGCGATAGGGTTTTTCGATTTTTACCCAGGGCAGGGTGCGGCGTTCGGCGCTGAGTTTGTCCCGTTCGCGGGTGAAGGCTTTTTCGTGGGCCAGGTGTTGGCGGCGGGCGGCGAGCCATTCTTCCCGCGAGACGACGGGATGGTTCTCTACGTTCATGGTGATTTCTCCTGTGGACAGGGCCGCGAAATCGGCCTTCAACAGTTGGTCGTTTGGCCCCAGAGCCATTCGACAGGCCGTTGGTCGGCTCAAGTTTGAGACCGCCCGGAAACCCGGCTGAACGGCGGCGCGACGCCTCGGTCACAACCTAGGTAGGCATCTCACTCTTTGGAGGATGGACCAGGATGACGACTTATAACTGGGACTTGATCGAACGGTTGTTGCACGAAGTGCAGAACGGCGCCGGTCACAGCTTTGCTCCTCGGGCTTACGCGGAGGAATACGCGGCGGCGAAAGGGGCTGAAGGCGAGGCGATCGATAACCTCGATCATCTGAAAGCGGTTGCCGGGGAGTACGAGAAGTTGCTGCTGGAGCGTGGCTATATCGAGCCGCGGCCGGAGGAAGAGGGCGGCAATGGCGAGAATTTTGTGCTGACGCCGCGTGGCTCGCGGTTGTTGAGCCTGATCGACAGCAGCATCCCGGGTAATGATCATCCGCGCCAGGTGCTGGATGAGCAGGAGGATGCGCTGGATGAGTTTACGTTTGATGAGTTGGCTTCTAAGGCGCAGATTGCCTGACAGGCCTGCACTGAATCCTGTGGGAGCGAGCTTGCTCGCGATAGCGGGCTGACATTCAGCAGATGTGTTGCCTGTTC
>NZ_CAKKMI010000157.1:0-2028 GCF_918698105.1 Pseudomonas brassicacearum
GTGGGCACCTCGGCATGGATGCCGAGGTAGCCGCGCTGGGCCATGGATGGCCCTTCGCGGCGGGCCCACGGAGCAATGCCGGAGTGAGGGCACACCGAGCCTAGGCGAGGTGCCAAGTGGTGGGGCATGAGCGCTTTGGTTACTTTCGACTGGGCCGGCTTCCGGGCTTTTCGAAAGTGACCCGCCGTCAGGGCGGAACCATTAGTCCCGTCAACAAAAAAACGGATATATACACAACTCTGAAAAGGGCCGCTGCGCAGCCCAGCGGGAGCAAGCTCCCTCGCCACGGGGTTTGCGGCGCCAGGAAGTGTGATGAGTCATGCATTTATGTCGGAAGGATCACCGGCCCCGAAAGGAAACATCCCACAGCTTTCTAGGGTTGCCGCTCGGAAGTGGGCTCTCTAACCTTTTTCCTGTCGCTGCCAAACAGCGACCGGGAGTGGGAACCCGAAATTAATAGGTCGTAAGCCTCACGACCATAACGGCAAGTGATGGCTCCAATTTCATCAGGAGCATGCACATGAACGAAGGAAAGACTGAACCGAACTTCAACAGAACAAATCCATTGGCGGATTTCGACGCCATCGAAGACCTACTCAAAGATCGCGCCGCCGCCGAGCGCGCCCTCAATCATTACCTCAACCCAAAGCCTCCAGAGCCAAGCACCGACCCGCGCATCGACAGCCTGTTTTCCGTCACCGCCAAAGCCGATGCCGACACACTACTGACCAGCACCTCCGAAACCCTGGCCTCGATAAAAGCCATGGCCGAGGACCTGGCCTTTGAAGTGGAGGGCACGCGGCGCAGCGTGGCGCTGGGGATTCATCAGTTGGTGGAGTTGTGCCAGTTGCTGGTGGACAAGGCGTTGGATCAGCTTGAGGCGCCGGCCAGCCCGGCACCTTAACCACCTTGTGGCGAGGGAGCTTGCTCCCGCTGGGTCGCGAAGCGGCCCCAACAGCAAGCGACTGGATCCATCTGATACACCGAGGCGTCTGGTTTGGGGCCGCTGCGCAGCCCAGCGGGAGCAAGCTCCCTCGCCACGGAGTATTGTCACTCGGCTTCGGTGGTTCAGTCAGTGAGACTGGCTGAACCACCGCCGATCATCACTGCATCAACACCTCAACCACCCCATCCGCCGTCATCGTCACCTTGCTGGTGCCCGCTTCCACTTCCGGCGTGACCGACTCTGCATCCATCGACGCCGCTTTCATCATCATCTGCGGGCGCATGTAGGGTTGTGGATAACCGTTGGTATTGAAGTTCAGATTGACGATCTTGTAACCCTTGCCGCCCAGGGCGTCGGTGGCCAGTTGGGCGCGGGCCTTGAAGGCGTTGACGGCGTCCTTGAGCAGGGCGTCTTCGCTGCTTTGGCGGGTGGCGGTGGCGATGGCGAAGTCCATGCCGCCCATTTTCAGGTCACCCAGCAGTTCGCCGGTGAGTTTGGACAGGGCGGCGAAGTCGGCGCTTTCCAGGCGCAGTTCGGCGCGCTCACGCCAGCCGGTGATTTTCTGGCCTTTGTTGTCGTAGATCGGGTAGCTGTTGCGGCTGCCCTGGCGCAGGTTGATGTCCTTGACTTCTTTGGCCTGGCCGATGGCTTTGTTCAGCGTGGTGCTGACGGCAGCGGCGAGTTTGGCCGGGTCGGTGTTCTGTTCCTCGGTGTAGAGGGTGACGATCATCAGGTCGCGGGCCACTTCCTGGCTGGCTTCGGCGCGCAGGGAAATCTGGTTGTAGTGCAGCTCATCGGCGGCCAGGGCCGGCAGGCTGGCGACGGTGCAGAGGCTGAGGGCGAGCAGGGCGGCGGGGCGACTGAACGTGTGCATGAAAGCTCCTTGGGATGATGCGCAGGGGTAGGTTCCAGGCCTGCGTGAACGTTAAGACTCTAGCTTTTATGGGCGGGTTCGCACAGTTACAACTTCTATACAGATCAGGCCCGGCGAAACGCTTTTGTGGCGAGGGAGCTTGCTCCCGCTCGGCTGCGCAGCAGTCGTAGTCTTTTTGGGCCTGCTGCGCAGTCCAGCGGGAGCAAGC
>NZ_CAKKMI010000159.1:0-1794 GCF_918698105.1 Pseudomonas brassicacearum
GCCGACAACGCCTTCGTCGACAACCAGCAGCAGGTCAAATACGTCGCCACCCGCACGCAGGAGTGGTCGGCCGACGGTCACGGTAATTACTGGAGTGATTACCTGGGCTGGGATCGCAATAACGATGGGATTGGCGACGTGATCTATGAGCCCAATGACAATGTTGACCGCCTGCTCTGGTTGTACCCGCAGGTCCGTCTGTTGATGAATAGCCCGAGCATTCAACTACTGCGCTGGGTGCAGCAAAGTTTCCCGGTGACCAAGTCGCCGGGGGTCAAGGACAGCTATCCGTTGATGAATCTTCCAACCATGCCCCAGACACAGCAGCCGAACTTATGAACGCAGTCGACATTGAAGGGGTTAGCCAGCGCTACGGCAGCATGACCGTGCTGCGCGACTTGACCCTGAGCCTGGGCGAAGGTGAGGTGCTGGGCTTGTTCGGCCACAACGGAGCGGGCAAGACCACGGTGATGAAGCTGATCCTGGGACTGCTCAAGGCCAGTGCCGGTCAGGTGCATGTACTCGGTTGCCGACCCGCACAAGCCGAGGTGCGTCGCCAGCTGGGGTACCTGCCGGAAAACGTCACGTTCTATCCGCAACTCAGTGGTCGCGAGACCCTGCGCTATTTCGCTCGCCTCAAGGGCGCCGCGTTGACACAAGTGGACGAGCTATTGGAGCAGGTCGGTCTTGCCGGCGCCGCAGACCGTCGGGTGAAAACCTACTCCAAAGGCATGCGCCAGCGTCTGGGGCTGGCCCAGGCGGTTCTCGGTGAACCTCGCCTGTTGCTGTTGGACGAACCCACCGTGGGTCTTGACCCCATCGCCACCCAAGAGCTTTACCTGTTGATCGACCGTCTGCGTCAGCGGGGCGCCAGCATCATCCTTTGTTCCCATGTGTTGGCGGGGGTCGAAGCGCACATCAATCGTGCGGCCATCCTGGCCAATGGCTGCTTGCGGGCGATCGGGAGTCTGACCAGCCTGCGTGAAGAGGCTGACTTGCCGGCGCGTATTCGCGTCAGTGGGCTGGCCCAACGCGAGCAGTGGCTACAGCGCTGGAAGGCCGCCGGACACATCGCTAGCGCGATGGAGGGCAACGCAGTCGAGGTGATGGCAGTCAACGGTCACAAAGTCGATCTGCTGCGCCAGTTGTTTCAGGAGGACCCACCGCAGGATATCGACATCCAACAACCGTCCCTTGAGGACCTTTACGGCTATTACATGAGTCATGCAAGCGCCGCCACTGAAGGCACTCACTCATGACGCAGATTTGGAATATCGCCGCCAAGGAGTTCAGCGACGGCCTGCGTAACCGCTGGCTGCTGGCAATCAGTCTGTTGTTCGCCGTTCTGGCGGTGGGGATCGCCTGGCTTGGCGCGGCGGCATCCGGGCAAGTGGGGTTCACCTCGATTCCGGCAACCATTGCCAGTCTCGCCAGCCTGGCAACGTTCCTGATGCCCCTGATTGCGCTACTGCTGGCCTACGATGCGATTGTCGGGGAGGAGGAGGGCGGCACGCTGATGCTGCTGCTGACCTACCCGCTAGGTCGTGGCCAAATCCTGTTGGGCAAGTTTGTCGGTCATGGCCTGATTCTGGCCTTGGCCACCTTGATTGGATTTGGTTGCGCCGCGGTGGCCATCGCCTTGCTGGTCGATGACGTCGAGTTGGGGCTGCTGCTCTGGGCGTTCGGTCGCTTCATGGTGTCTTCCACGCTACTGGGTTGGGTCTTCCTGGCGCTGGCTTATGTCTTGAGCAGCAAGGCCAGCGAGAAATCCAGCGCCGCCGGGATGGCGTTGGG
>NZ_CAKKMI010000160.1:0-1744 GCF_918698105.1 Pseudomonas brassicacearum
GCTCGCGATAGCGGTATGTCAGTCAACTTATGGCTGACTGGGCTACCGCTATCGCGAGCAAGCTCGCTCCCACAGGGGGATGTGGGGGCTTATGGCTTCCCGGAAATCCCGTACTTACGCAACCGATGGGCAATCGCGGTGTGGGAGGTTTGCAGGCGGCTGGCGAGCTGGCGGGTGGAGGGGTAGTTGACGTAGAGGCTTTCGAGCAGGTGCTTCTCGAAGCTTTCCACGGCCTGTTCCAGGCTTTCGACTTCCACATCGCCCTGGCGCGCCACGGAGGTGCCGGCGATGTCCAGGTCGCCGATGTCCACCAGGCTGCTTTCGCAGATGGCGGCGGCGCGGAAGATCACGTTCTGCAATTGCCGCACGTTGCCCGGCCAGCGGTTGCCCAGCAGCGCCGGGTAAGTGCCGGGGGCCAGGCGGCAGACCGGGCGCTGGATCTGCGCGCAGGCCTGCTGCATGAAGTAACGCGCCAGCAGCAGGATGTCCTGGCCGCGTTCACGCAGTGGCGGGACTTCGACATTGAGCACGTTCAGGCGATAGAACAGGTCTTCGCGGAACGAGCCCTCGCTGACCATTTTCTCCAGGTTGCGGTGGGTGGCGCTGAGGATCCGCACGTTGACCTTGATCTCCCGGTCGCCGCCCACCCGGCGGAAGCTGCCATCGTTCAAGAAGCGCAGCAGCTTGGCTTGCAGGTACGGCGACATCTCGCCGATTTCATCGAGGAATACCGTGCCCTGGTTCGCCAGCTCCATCAGCCCGGGCTTGCCGCCCCGTTGCGCCCCGGTGAACGCGCCGGGGGCATAGCCGAACAGTTCGCTTTCCGCCAGGTTCTCCGGCAATGCCGCGCAGTTCAGGGCCAGGAACGGTGCGCCGTGACGGGCGCTGATGGCATGGCAAGCCCGGGCCACCAGTTCCTTGCCGGTGCCGGTTTCGCCCTGGATCAGCAGCGGCGCATCCAGCGCCGCGACCCGCTGGGCCCGGGCCTTGAGGGTGCGGATCGCCGGGGATTCGCCCAGCAGCGCGTCGAAACCTTCGGCGTGATCGTGATGCAGGGCCGACAGGCGCTCGCCGATGCGGTTCGGCTGATACAGCGTCAGCAGCGCGCCGGCATCGGTGATGGGCGTGGCGTCCAGCAGCAAGGTCTGGCCGTTGAGGGTGATTTCCCGCAGTGGCAAGCGAAAACCGTTTTCCAGCAGGGCGTCCAGCAGTGCCGCGTCACCGAACAGCTCGGCCACGCTTTCCCCAGCCGGTTCGCGACCGTACAGGGCAATCAGCGCCGGGTTGGCCAGCAACACCTTGCCGGCACTGTCCAGGGCCAGCACCGGGTCGGTCATGGCCGCGAGCAAGGCATCGAGCTGCAAGTGCCGGCGCTGGCCCGGCAGTATGTCCACCACGGTGACCGCCTGCACGCCGCGCACGCTGAACAGCGCCTCGCGCAACTCGTCGAGCACCTGCGGGCTGAGGGTCGGGGCGTCGATGTAGACGTTGGGCGGCACCATCTCCACCGCATCCAGGTTGAGATTGCGCCCACCGAGCAAGGCCAGGACTTCCTGGGTAATGCCGACGCGGTCGATGAAACTGACGTGGATACGCATGGGGCGATGGGTTCTGGAACTCCGAGGGCCGCAAGTATGCCTTGGGGCGGGCTAATGGTGAAATCCCGAGGTCAGTACTCAGCCCCTTGTGGGAGCGAGCTTGCTCGCGATAGCGGTGTATCAGTCAATAAAAGGGTGGCTGACAC
>NZ_CAKKMI010000161.1:0-1635 GCF_918698105.1 Pseudomonas brassicacearum
GAGCATCTGCCCCGCCACCACCAGACCTGCCACGTTATCCAGCGAGGCGACCCGCAACGTGACGTTGCTCAAGCTGTTGAGTTCACCGCTGCTATTGTTCAACTGCCCGACATTGGCCGTCAGGTTGCCAGTGCTGCTGACGAGGCCGTGGGTGTTGATGAGCTTATCGGCGGTGATGTTCAGGGTGTTGCTGCTCAGCACCCGGCCCTTGCTTTGATTGTCCAAGGTCCCGGCTTCGATCGTCGCAGTTTGCCCGGCACTCAAAGTCCCGCCCTGGTTGCTCAGGCCCTGCGTCACATTGGCTGTCAGATTCCGGCTGGCGACGATACTCTTGCCGTTGTTATTGAGCGTCTGCGCCGAAACGCTCACATCGCCCGTGGCATTGCGCGTGTTATCGGCATTGACCCCGGCCTCGATGATGCCGTTGTTGCTCAACTGCCCAGCCGCGTTCAGGACGATGCCCGCCCGCGCCGCCAGGGTTTGTTGGTTAGTCAGGTTGCCCTGGGTCCGAACGTTCAGGGTCGTGCCGGCATAGACCGGTCCCCGCGCATCAAGACTCGCCGCCTTGACGTTGACCGCCCCGCTGGCCGAGGTATCGACCAGGCTCAAATGACCATTGGCATCGAGCTGGATATCACCACCACTGGCAATCAACTTGCCGTCCAGCTTCACCCCGACGCCGGCTTCGGTGCCCACCAGTTTGATCGCGCCTGCATACATCCCGCCTAACGCCGAAGAGTCGATGGCCAGTTGTGGTTTGGCGCTGCCGTCGTCCGTGCGGGCAGTGGCGTTGAGCGTATTGGCGTTGACGTCGTTGCGCCCGGCCACGATGGTCAGGTTCTTGGCCTGGATCTCGGCATTGATCTTGGCGCTGCGGGTGATGATTTCGAAATGATCGACGTTGTTCGCGTTCAGGCCCGCGCCTTCAATCGCGACGCTGCCCTGATCCACTTGATAACGACTCAACTGGCCGTTTTCCACCACCGGTTTGCCGGTGCTCAAGGTCACTTTCGGACTGTTGATGAAGCCGCAGCCGTTGCAGGTAATGCCATAGGGGTTGGCGACGATCACATGGGCCGACTGCCCGGCCACTTCGGTGTAGCCACGCAACTGACTGGGGTTGCCGCCGTTGACTTCGTTGAGAATGACTTTGGCGGCCGTACCGTTGAGGTTCGGGTTGCCGAGGATGATCCCGCCCAATTGCGTGGACTGGGTGCGGGCGGTGGCGTTGTTGAGGATGACGCCATTGCTGCCGACGTTGTAGTCCTTGAACTGGTTGTGGGACAAGCCGTTGCCGTTGGGCTTGGCGATGTTGACGATGGGCACGCCGTTGCCCGCCCGGTCCAGGCCGGTGCCCGGCGCGCTGACCACGATGCCGTCGGCCTGGGCCCACATAGGCTGCCAGAACATGACGTTGGCCAGCAGGAACGCCAGGCCGCGCTTGGGCATGCCCCAGAAGGCGTCGCGGGTTTGCAGGGCAGCAGAAGGCTGGCGGGCCAGGAAGGCGTATTGGCGGTCGTCCATGATCAGGTCTCGTTGCAGCAGAAATTAGATGGATACATCCACACGGAAGTAGATCGGCGCTTCGCGCTCGGTCAGGGCATCCGGACGTTCCAGGGAATGGGCGAAGGTGAC
>NZ_CAKKMI010000162.1:0-1547 GCF_918698105.1 Pseudomonas brassicacearum
ATCTGGCTGGGCGGGCAGATCGCTGCCGACCCGGTCTGGGCCAAGGCCTTTTCCTTCACCGGGATCCAGATCACCTGGATGCTGATCGGCTACGGTTTTGTCGCGGCGGTGCTGCCGGTGTGGCTGATCCTGGCGCCGCGGGACTACCTGTCGACCTTCCTCAAGATCGGCACCATCGTCGCCCTGGCGATCGGCATCCTGGTCACCATGCCCGAGCTAAAAATGCCGGCGCTGACCCAGTTCACCGACGGCACCGGGCCGGTATGGAAGGGCGGGCTGTTCCCGTTCCTGTTCATCACCATCGCCTGCGGCGCGGTCTCGGGTTTCCACGCGCTGATCTCCTCGGGCACCACGCCCAAGCTCTTGGATAACGAAACCAACGCCCGCTACATCGGTTACGGCGGCATGCTGATGGAGTCCTTCGTGGCGATCATGGCCATGGTCGCTGCCTCGGTGATCGAGCCGGGCGTGTACTTCGCCATGAACAGCCCGGCGGCGATCGTCGGCGGTGACGTGGTGGCCGTGGCCCAGACCGTCAGCAGCTGGGGTTTTGCAATCACCCCCGAGGCGCTGCAAGCGGTGGCCAAGGACATCGGCGAAACCACCGTGCTGGCCCGTGCCGGCGGTGCGCCGACCCTGGCGGTCGGTATCGCGCAGATCCTGCACTCGGTGCTGCCGGGTGAGAACACCATGGCGTTCTGGTACCACTTCGCGATCCTGTTCGAAGCGCTGTTCATCCTCACCGCGGTGGACGCCGGCACCCGTGCCGGACGGTTCATGCTGCAGGATTTGCTCGGCTCGTTCGTGCCTTCGCTCAAGCGCACCGAATCCTGGCCGGCCAACCTGATCGCCACCGCCGGTTGCGTGGCGATGTGGGGTTACCTGCTGTACCAGGGCGTGATCGATCCGCTGGGCGGCATCAACACCTTGTGGCCGCTGTTCGGCATCTCCAACCAGATGCTGGCCGGTATCGCCCTGATGCTCGCCACCGTGGTGCTGATCAAGATGAAGCGCCAGCGCTACGTGTGGGTGACCATGCTGCCGGCGGTCTGGCTGCTGATCTGCACCACCACCGCGGGCCTGATCAAGCTGTTCGACGCCAACCCGGCGATCGGCTTCCTGGCCCTGGCGCGCAAATACAACGATGCGCTGGCCGCCGGCCAGGTCCTGGCCCCGGCCAAGAGCATCGAGCAGATGCAGCACGTGGTGTTCAACGCCTACACCAACGCGACGCTGACGGCCTTGTTCCTGTTCGTGGTCTTCAGCATCCTGTTCTACGCGCTCAAGGTCGGCATCGCCGCCTGGGGTACCAAGGAACGCACGGACAAGGAAGCGCCATTCCAGGCCTTGCCAGACGCTTGATAGGGGATTGCAACGATGTTCAATGACTTGAGTCGCCTGGGTAAATACCTCGGTCAGGCCGCCCGCCTGATGGTCGGCATGCCCGACTACGACAACTACGTCGAGCACATGCAAACCAAGCACCCGGACAAACCGTTGATGGACTACGAGGCGTTCTTTCGCGAACGCCAGGAGGCCCGTTACGG
>NZ_CAKKMI010000163.1:0-1526 GCF_918698105.1 Pseudomonas brassicacearum
GCTCGCGATGGCGGCGGCACATTCAACATGGGTGTAGGCTGGACCACCGCCATCGCGAGCAAGCTCGCTCCCACAGTTGTTTTGGGGTGGTCTCAGGATATCCATACCCCACAAGGTTTGGCTTGTGTGATTGAGGAGTTGCGAGAAATTTTTCCCCGAGCAAAAAAAACGCCCCGAACCAGTCGGGGCGTTTTTCAAGGCGTGGCGCAGGCTATCAGTAAGCCTTGCCGGTCTTGTAGAAGTTCTCGAAGCAGAAGTTGGTCGCGTCGATGTAGCCTTCGGCGCCACCGCAGTCGAAACGCTTGCCCTTGAACTTGTAGGCCATGACGCAGCCGTTCTGGGCCTGTTTCATCAGGGCGTCGGTGATCTGGATCTCGCCGCCCTTGCCTGGCTCGGTCTGTTCGATCAGGTCGAAGATGTCCGGGGTCAGGATGTAGCGACCGATGATCGCCAGGTTCGACGGCGCGTCTTCAGGTTTTGGTTTTTCCACCATGCTGTGGACGCGGTAGATGTCGTCGCGGATCATTTCGCCGGCAATCACGCCGTACTTGTTGGTTTCCTGCGGATCGACTTCCTGGATCGCCACGATGGAGCAGCGGAACTGCTTGTACAGCTTGACCATTTGGGTCAGCACGCCGTCACCTTCGAGGTTGACGCACAGGTCGTCCGCCAGGACCACGGCGAACGGTTCGTCACCGATCAGTGGGCGGCCGGTCAGGATCGCGTGGCCCAGGCCTTTCATTTCGGTCTGGCGGGTGTAGGAGAACGAGCACTCATCCAGCAGTTTGCGGATGCCGACCAGGTATTTTTCCTTGTCGGTGCCCTTGATCTGGTTTTCCAGCTCGTAGCTGATGTCGAAATGGTCTTCCAGGGCGCGTTTGCCGCGGCCGGTAACGATGGAGATTTCCGTCAGGCCAGCATCAAGGGCTTCTTCGACGCCGTACTGGATCAGTGGCTTGTTCACCACCGGCAGCATTTCTTTGGGCATGGCTTTAGTCGCTGGCAGGAAGCGAGTACCGTAACCGGCTGCTGGGAACAAGCATTTCTTGATCATATAAGTCCTTGAAAAGGCGGTGTGTACGAGTTTCGGCGCAGTCTAATCAGGCAACAGGCACCTTACAATGCCCGCACTGGCCAACCGATGCCATCATAGAGAAATAAAAAACGGCGGATAGTTCAATCGCCTTTCGTTTCGATGGCTGCAGCGGCCCCACTGTACGCCAGTAGGCGCCGTTTGCGAGCATTTGACGTATCATGGCCCCCTTGATCACGCCAATTGAGGCAGCTAGATGTCGGCAAGAAACGCAAACGGTTATTCGGTCAGCCAGGGCAAAGATGGCCAATGGTGGATTATCAACTACCACGGCGAGCAAGTCGCCGGTCCCTTGCCCAGCAAGGCCATGGCGGTGGAAGTGGCCGCGGTATTCCAGGATGAGCGCGCGGCCCCCGCAGTGAAAGAGCGCGACACCGCCCCCGCCCGCAGCCCCCGCCGCAAGAAGTAACCAGAAAAGCCTCAAGTAAATGCC
>NZ_CAKKMI010000164.1:0-1422 GCF_918698105.1 Pseudomonas brassicacearum
GTTGACGTCAAAATGATGGCTCATTAATATCGCGCCACTATTTTGATGTCACTTTCCGCTCGAGGGATCGAACATGTCCTCACCCGCCTTTTGGGCGAGGTTGTGCGTGGCTTTGCTGTGCCTTTCTCCACTCACCCTGGCTCACGCCGCCCCCACGCCGGGCGACACGGATCTGATTCGCGAGCGCCAGAACCGTTTGCTCGAAGAGCAGCGTCGTCGTCTTGAAGAACTCAAGGACCTGCCCGGCGAAGAAGCCAAGCCAATCCAGCCGACAAAACCTGCCGATACCCGTTGCTTCCCCATCAAGACCATCGAACTCAAGGGCGCCGACAGTCTTTCCGCTGGCGAGCGCGAGCAGTTGCTTGCGCCCTACATCGGCCAATGCCTGGGTGTGCCGCAGCTTAACGAGCTGCTCAAAGTCATCACCGACCACTACATCGAAAAGGGCCTGGTCACCAGCCGCGCCTATCTGCCGCAACAGGATCTTTCCAGCGGTCACCTGCAAGTGCTGGTGGTCGAGGGGCGGCTGGAAGGCCTCAAGGGTGCCGAGAACAGCAAGCTATCGGACCGCGAGTTGGCGATGGCTTTTCCCGGTGTGACCGGTGATTTGGTCAACTTGCGGGAGATCGAGCAGATGGTCGATCAGCTCAATCGCCTGCCGTCGAACCAGGCAAAGATGGAACTGACCCCCGGCCAGAACGTCGGCGGCAGTGAGGTGCGGGTCACCAACGAACCGAAAAAACCTTGGCGTGCCGGACTGTCGCGCAGCAACGACGGCCAGCGCAGCACTGGCGAGCAGCAGTGGGGCACGAGTTTCGAGTGGGACAGCCCGCTGGGCCTGGCCGACCAGTTGATGCTGCGCGGTGGTCACGACGCGATGACCGACCACCAGCACACCTCCCGCAACGCCATGCTCTATTACAACCTGCCGTTTGGCTGGTGGAACGTCAGTTATACCTACAGCGAGAGCGAATACCGCTCGCAGATCCCGGCCAACGGTTTCAACTTCAAGCAGACCGGCGACAGCCAGAACCATCAGTTGCGGGTCGAGCGGGTGATCCATCGCGACGCCCTGAGCAAGACCTCCCTCAACACGGGCCTGGCGTACCTGCGCACCAACAACTTCATCGAAGACAGCAAGCTGGCGGTGAGCAGTAACCGCCTGAGCGAAGCCCAGTTCGGCATCAACCATGGCCGGCGGGTTGGCAATGCTTTCGTCAACCTCGACCTGGGCCTGCAGGAGGGTATCGGCGCCTTCGATGCCCAGGGCGACAACGATCCGGGGCCCGGCCAGGCCGACGCCCGCTACCGCAAATACACCGCCACCGCCAGCTACCTGCAACCGTTCCAGGTGTGGGGCGAGTCCTTCAGTTTCAGCAGCCTGATGACCGGCCAGCGCAGTGAAGACGTGCTGTTCAGCCC
>NZ_CAKKMI010000165.1:0-1269 GCF_918698105.1 Pseudomonas brassicacearum
GTGTTCAAGTCGTAAGGTTTATGTGATTAGAAAAGCCCTGTAGAGCCAGCTACGGGGCTTTTCGCCATTAGATCATCCAAACCTACACCTTGCAACATTTTGCTCGTCACAGCACGTTCTAGAAGCCTTATTTTTGATTTTTTCGGTAACGCCATGTCGTCATGTACGGCAGACAAGCGCACAGTCCAGCGTTCGTTGTCGTTGTCGGCGTCCTCCTCCCGTCGTCCTTCTCCGCCTCCAACTCGCTGCGGAGCGGTACAGACGATATCCGCTGTAATTCCTTAGGTCGCTCAAAAAGTAGACTTTTTACCGTGGGATTCCGGGGTAAAGTTCGGGTGTCACAGAACTCCCGAACCGCTTCGCGGCCATCGGATGTATTTGAGGTGAGAAACAAGCTGAAAAGCCGCGTCACGAGCGGCTTCGAGAGAGTCAAAACGAAGCGAATTTAAGTGGTTTTCGGTTGAGTTGTTACTATATAGACAAGGAAAAGAGCCGCCTGATTTTCCCGTTGCTAAAACCTGCTTATCAGGATGATGGTCCACTATGTGAACCATCACCCAAAACTAGGATAGCTCTACGAAGAGTCGTCAATCACTAAATCGGAACCCTGAAGGGACCCCCGATTTAGCGTTTGACGAATTCAGCCCGGAGAGTGGAGTAATGAACCTCGAGAGAACCATACAGAGATTCGGACACCATTCGAAGTAAGTGCCCAAGTGATTCAAAGTCAAACTTATCAGGCTCACCAAGCGGAATCATGCCGGAAAGGCATGAAAAAGCATCAAGCGAATCACGAAGCTGAGAAAAGGATTGATGTATAGACTCAGGAATGGAACGATCATCAGCAGTCATATAGACCTCCGGTAACAAGGTTTATGTGATTAGAAACGCCCTGTAGCGTCACCTACGGGGCGTTTTGCCATTAGATCACCCATAACCACTACCTGCAAGAAAAAACTCATCACAGAATCATTCAGGCCGTTTAGAGACAAAAATCAGATTCTCGGGAATAGAAAACATCAGAGAGATGAGTCCGCTCGCCGCAGACCCAGCGACCGAACGTTAGTGAGCGAGTGGTCGAGGAAGCGGAAATGCTACCGAATTGACATAAAGCACGCACGCACAAAGGCTTATTTTGAGCAATTCGTAGACCCTTAATGCCTTCCTTAATATATAGATATAGATATGCAAAGCCAGAGATGACAAGGGCTACATTAAAGAATCGTACTCACCTCGGGTACTAATCGTACTCACCTTGAGTACTAATCG
>NZ_CAKKMI010000166.1:0-1102 GCF_918698105.1 Pseudomonas brassicacearum
CGATAGCGGCGTGTCAGTCAACATCGATACTGACTGATCCGCCGCCATCGCGAGCAAGCTCGCTCCCACAGGATGGAGTTTCGTCGGTCAGATCCCTTATGGATCATCCAAACCCATGCCCCGTGCTAGCATGTCGCGCCTATTTGGAGGACCCATGGCCGAACACGATTTCCGCTACACCCTGATGAACCCGCAGCACACCTTGACCGAAGTCCGCGCACTGGCGCCGGGCCGCTACCAGGTCACCGGCAATGGCGGTTCGATCCAGGCCAACGATGTGTTGCTCGTCACGCTCAAAGGCAGCAAGGACTTGTCCATGCGCCTGACCGTGGACACTGTGCGGCACCTGCTCAAGCCCATGGGCCAATGGACAGCCATGACCACCGGCCCGGTGTTCGGCGAGCTGGCGATCCACACCTGGCAGGTCAACTGCGACAGCTGCGCCAAGGAACTGAGCTTCGAATTCGCCGTCGATGCCAAGCTCGGCGTCAAGGCCGAGAAACCGGCCGCCACCGCGCGAATCGCCGAACTGGGCTGGACCACCGTGGGTGAAAAACACCTGTGCCCGAAATGCCAGGAAGCTGCCTGATGAAACGTTTGGCCCTGTCCGCGTTGATCGGCATCAGCCTGATGGGCTGTGCCGCTGAACCTGTGCAGCTGCAACATGACCGCAGCTACATCCTGGAGTGGATCGGTGAGCGGCCATTGATGGACTACAGCCATCTGACCATCACCCTTGGCAATGACGGTCGCGCCTATGGCAACGGCGGCTGCAACCACTGGTTCGCGCCCTACACCCTGGAAGGCCACCGCTTGAGCTTCGGCAAGATCGGCAGCACGCGCAAGCTCTGCGGCCCGGCGGTGATGGAGCAAGAGACGCGCTTCTTGCAGGCCCTGGAAAAGGTCGAACGCTGGGACATCTCCCCCATCGAGCAAATTCGCTTTTGGCCGGCCCAAGGCAAGCCGCTGCGGTGGTGGCTGGAGGAAGGCTGAGACCTGGGCCTCCAGACACACCCGTTTCGACCAGGGACAGGGTCAACCTGTGGCGAGGGAGCTTGCTCCCGCTGGACTGCGCAGCAGGCCCCTGCGTCCGGTCTGATGC
>NZ_CAKKMI010000167.1:0-1067 GCF_918698105.1 Pseudomonas brassicacearum
TCTGCGGGCTTCGAACACGTTTTAGAGGGGCATTTTAATAGAGAAATATCTAACTCGCGTTCTGTATTTACTATTGCTCCTGAGGAGCTAAAAGGGATTTTGCAAAGTACACCTGTGGTGAAGTCCCCGGTTGTGGGGTTGCCGGATGGTCAGTTTGTGAGGACGGTTGATGTGGGGCAGACTATTGGCACTACTACGTTGAAGGATGGTGGTGTCCCCACTTCTGTGTTAAAGGTATTTACCGATAGAGCCGGTAATTTGATAACAACTTTCCCTGTTAAGGCGGGTATTTGATGGGTGGTCTTCCAACTAAAGTGTGGGGTGAGTTCCAGTCGGCAGTCTCAGCTCTGGCTGATGAGGCACCTTCTAGGCAGGTTCTTGAATTATTACTTTGCTGGATTCGGAGCAATTATCAGCATCTTGACTGTGAGCCGTATACGACCTATGGGTTTGATAGGATTGTAACGGTCAATGAGAGGGAAATGCCGGTTGAGAGATCCTGTTTTAAGGTTGCGGATTTAATAAACTTTAAAAATACTATCCTGAAGCGCCAGTCTCGAGAGGGAGAGGCGATTGCGAGATTTTTGCGCGATACGGTTGAGGAGTTGATAACGGTCGAAGTCGATGAGCAATGTCCAAAGTGTAAGTCTGCTGGAGGGCGCATTTTTATAGGTAGATATAACGGATTGCTAGCTTATCAGTGTGGTGTCTGTGGTCATTCTCATTATTCAGATGGAACTAGGGTTAAAAGTGATGAGTTAGACTTCGCGAGCGAAATGCAGCTACGAGAGCTCGGTTTGAATCAGTAGAAAACGTGTCTATCCCTCTGAGGGATCCCTAGACAATTCGGTCATCCCCTTGGCGCGTGTGACTACTTCCGTCGCTTTGGCGATATAACTTGTATCGCCGGTTTCCTGGGCATCTCTCACGAACTCCGCAATGGCCTCGGGAGTGCTGAAATATTCTGCGAGGTCAAATTCTATAAAGGTCTCGATCATTTTACTCTCCGCGCATGTGAAAAACGGGCGACCCAAAGGTCGCCCGTTTTCGTTACTCAGCAGCTTGCG
>NZ_CAKKMI010000168.1:0-1058 GCF_918698105.1 Pseudomonas brassicacearum
CCGGTCAGCACCATCGTCAGCGATGTCAACGACACCACCACCGTAACGCTGACCGCCACACCAACCGTGAACGAAAACGGCACCATCACCTACACCGCGACCCTCACCGGTGCCGACGGCAAGCCGGTCACTGCGCAAAATGGTCCTGTGACGGTCACGCTCGAAAGCGGCAAGACCATCACCATCGCGGCGGGCGCAAGCTCGGGCGTATTGGATGTAGCCGTCGGCAACGACGTGTATCAAGGTCCAACCACCGTGACCGAGTCGATTGCTTCGGCATCGGGCGGTAACCTGGAAGCCATTGCTCCTAACACCGCTCCGGTCAGCACCATCGTCAGCGATGTCAACGACACCACCACCGTGACGCTGACTGCTACGCCGACCGTGAATGAAAACGGCACCATCACCTACACCGCGACCCTGACCGGTGCCGACGGCAAACCCGTCACCGCGCAGAATGGTCCTGTGACCGTGACGTTGGAAAGCGGCAAGACCATCACCATCGCAGCGGGCGCAAGCTCGGGCGTGTTGGATGTAGCCGTTGGCAACGACGTTTACCAAGGTCCAACCACCGTGACCGAGTCGATTGCTTCGGCATCGGGCGGTAACCTGGAAGCCATTGCTCCAAACACCGCACCGGTCAGCACCATCGTCAGCGATGTCAACGACACCACCACCGTGACGCTGACTGCTACGCCGACCGTGAATGAAAACGGCACCATCACCTACACCGCGACCCTCACCGGTGCCGACGGCAAGCCGGTCACTGCGCAAAATGGTCCTGTGACGGTCACGCTCGAAAGCGGCAAGACCATCACCATCGCGGCGGGCGCAAGCTCGGGCGTATTGGATGTAGCCGTCGGCAACGACGTGTATCAAGGTCCAACCACCGTGACCGAGTCGATTGCTTCGGCATCGGGCGGTAACCTGGAAGCCATTGCTCCTAACACCGCTCCGGTCAGCACCATCGTCAGCGATGTCAACGACACCACCACCGTGACGCTGACTGCTACGCCGACCGTGAATGAAAACGGCACCATCACCTACACCGCGACCCT